>CAMWCA010000020.1 GCA_947172705.1 uncultured Lachnospiraceae bacterium | reverse complement strand
GATGCCGATACGTTTCGACACCCTGAACTGTTCTCATGCACCCCACGGGGAGTACTTTATGGCAAGTCGGCGCGGGGAGAGCGGCGGCGTTTGGTGGCATACTTTTTACCTCCCTAAAATAAATAAGTAGGGAAATCCCTACTTATCTTGAAAGCTGCTTGATTTCATACAGAATATTAATAATATGTTCAAATTGATCGTCGTTGAAGGAGTTAAACCATTCAAGGGCGATATCTTTATTAAAGCCTGCCTTGTGACCGGAAATGATGTAATCGGCGGATATGTTGCAGGCATTGCAGATCTTATAAATGGTTTTGGCGGTAGGGCATTTTTTACCGCGCTCAATGTCTGCAAGAAAGCTGGGAGATATATCGCATTTCTCGCTGAATTTTTCCCGGGAAAGACGCAAAGATTCGCGTGCTTCACGAATTCTCAGACCTACAATTAAATTAAAATCTTTATCTATATCCATACTTATACTCCCATTAGCAAAAACAAGCTACATGCATAGTATAGCAACATTCGCTTAATAGAAATATATTCTATAGAATATGTTAATATACTCTAAAGAGTTGACATGGTGCATTAAAACTTGTATAATTGATCATCGGAAAAAATAGTAAAGCATTTATTAAAATGGAAAGGAAAAAAGATGAAAAAGATTAGGAAAATACTGATGATTGGCATAGGGTGCATTTTTTTTACAGGATGCAACGGGAGTAGTGTGGAAAAGAGCGATGCTGTTGTGGAAAATCAATATCAGGAGGAACAGGTAATAGAAAATGAAGAAAGCGTAGAAGAAGCTGGCATAGAACCAGCAAAGGAAACTGACGTAGAAATTGAAGGTGGTATGGAAAGCGATGTGGAAGAAGCAGAGACGATACCACTTGATGGATATGAGTATACAGTATATGATTCTTATGGCGAGCAAAAGAATTTGGAGGATTATGTTGATCTTTTAGGTTTTAACTTGCCAGAAGGATATGAAGCACAATTTTTACTAACTGGAGGAAATAGACTTGATATTGGGGTTCCCGTACAATTTTACACTGACCTCACTGACGGGTCTGCGTGTAAATTGGAGATAGAAGGTGAACATGGTTATTTTAATTACTTTGAATGTACAGATGATAAAGAAAAGGAATATTTTGATTCTTACAGAAAAATAATTGAAACAACAGAGATGGGAGGAGTAGAAACACCTTTTGGAATGGCAAAGACATATAAAATAAAGCGGGGATTTCCAAGAACTGAGATGGATGATAGTACCAGGGAATATCTGGAAAGCACGGGGACACTATATGAAGAAAATGAAGTTTTGTATGTGACGCAGGTAGATCAAGTAGCTGTATTGGAGATTCAGGGGCGGCATATTGAGATCGCATGTTATGAACATCAAGATTTAGAAGAATTGCTACACCAAATGTTTGATCTTTAAGCCGTATGTTACCGCTGGAATAAATTTTATGAACAAAAAGTAAGATAGGTTGTGGCTGTAGTTTGCGATATGGTATACTAATGAAAATCCAGGATGGCAGAGCGAAATCTGATATTTCGTTTGCCCCCCTTCAGCGTAAAGCGCTTCGGGATGGAGGAAAACATGTCAGTAAAAACAGAAAAGTATGATTATCTGATAGTAGGAGCCGGCTTATACGGAGCGGTATTCGCACGGGAAGCGGTAAAGGCGGGAAAAAGGTTCTGGTAATTGACAAGCGTTCCCACATAGGAGGAAACGTCTATACGGAAGAGGTTGAGGGAATTCATGTGCATAAGTACGGAGCGCACATTTTCCATACGAATAATAAGAAGGTATGGGCGTATATCACGCAGTTTGCGGAGTTTAATCGTTTTACAAATTCTCCCATTGCCAATTATCATGGCGAATTGTATTCTCTGCCCTTTAATATGTATACCTTTAATAAAATGTGGGGCGTGGTGACGCCGGAAGAAGCGGCGGCTAAAATAGAAGAGCAGAAGAAGGCAGCGGGGATCACAGAACCCGGGAATCTGGAAGAGCAGGCGATTTCTCTGGTAGGTACGGACATATATGAAAAGCTGATCAAAGGTTATACAGAAAAACAGTGGGGACGTCCCTGCAGGGAGCTTCCTGCTTTTATCATTAAGAGGCTTCCTGTTCGGCTGACCTATGATAATAATTATTTCAATGCGCTTTATCAGGGGATTCCCATGAGCGGGTATACGAAAATGATGGGAAAACTGTTAGAGGGAATCGAGGTTCGCCTGAGCACAGATTATCTGGAGAATAAGGAAAGGCTGGACTCTCTGGCTGAGAAAATCATTTATACGGGACCTGTTGACGCTTATTTTGGTTACCGGTTAGGCACGTTGGAATATCGTTCGGTTCGGTTTGAGACGGAAGTGCTGGACGAACCCAATTTTCAGGGAAATGCGGCGGTAAATTATACTGACAGGGAGACACCCTGGATCAGGATTATCGAGCATAAATGGTTTGAGTTCGGCAGGGATGATCAGGGCGGCGAGCTTGAGAAAACGGTTATCAGCCGCGAATATTCTTCGGAGTGGAAGAAAGGGGACGAACCCTACTATCCGGTGAATGATGAGAAAAACGGCAGATTATATGCACAGTATAAGGAACTGGCGGACAGGGAAGAGAGGGTGCTTTTTGGAGGACACCTTGGGGAATATAAATATTATGACATGGATGCGGTGATTGCAAGCGCGCTGGACAGAGCGGAAGCGGAGCTTGAGGGAAGGCGGTAGGAGTTAAATCCAAATCAGGGATTGACAGGACGGAAGAAATGGCTTATTATTGACAATAAGAAATGGGTTTTCACCGTACATCTTACTACGGCTTGCTCATTTCTTTTTTTATTGCCTGAATATCATACAGATACCATATCTATACCATCCATATTTTGCATTTTTCTGCTTTCTGATTCCGTGTATTCTTCAGGAAGTTCACTTCCAATGTAAATATGCTCCGCATTTTCTTTATGAAAGGTAATGAATTCTTTAAAGCAAAAGGGCATGATGCGGAATGACAAGGTTCTTCCGTTTAAGTGTGTGGCAAGTTTGCCGGATAAAAGCTTTGAGTTTGAACCGGTAATAAAAGTACTGATATTATGGATGACACACAAAGAATTAAATTTATTTAAAAAGAAGTAGAATTTTGAAAATAGATTTAAATATATTTAAAACTGATTATACATATTTTACCAATTATTCTAATCATATTGAAATATAGGGAACAATTTGATAATATTTACCCTATAAAAGTTCCCTATATGGAGGAGTGGAGAGATGTCGGGCAATTTTTTTGAGATACAGGAATTATTACAGCAGAGAGCGGATTTGCAGGCAAGGCTGAATCTTTTGCCTTATGACGGAAGTCCTGAGATCAAAGAGCAAGACGGCAGTCAATATTTGTATATAAGAAAGCGTGTTGCCGGAAAACTCAAATCCACCTATGTTGATGTGTATTCGGATGCGTTATATCAATTGCTTTTACGCAACGCCAAAGAGGCAAGAGAGCTGAATAAAGGTATTCGCCGCATCAATAAAAAACTGGCGTTATTAGGTTATGAAGAAAAAGAACTTTCCGGAAGAGTGAGGGAAAATCTGGAATTTGCCAGAGCAAATATGAAGGCTAATATTTACGATCAGGCAATATTAGAGGGTGTGGCGACCTCTTTTCCTCAAACAGAGGAAATCATAGAGAATGGAATAGTAAATGGGGTATCAGCATCGGATGTTCAGAAAATTTTAAATTTAAAACATGCATGGGAATTTATATTAGACGAGGATGTGATCCAAAGTGAAACGAACTATTATATGTTGTGTCATATTGCCAAAATTGTAAATGAGGGGTTCTTTTATGATGGAGGAAGGATCAGAGGTGTACCGGTTACCATTGGAGGTACCAGTTATATCCCGCCGCTTCCTGTGGAAATGACAGTGAGGGAACAAATTTCTGAAATAGCAGGGCGGAAAAAACAGGAAATAGATATTGCAATTGAGTTATGTTTATACTGCATGAAAACACAGGTATTTTTGGATGGAAACAAGCGCGCATCCGTCCTTTTCGCAAATCACTATCTGATTGCCCATGGAATGGGGTTTCTGGTGATACCGGAGAAAAAAGTGCCGGAGTTCAAGAAACTTCTTGTAGCGTTTTATGAGGGAAAAAATGTGGATATGATATACAGCTTTATGAAAGAACAGTGTTGGAAGAATTTCTAAACGATAAACCAATTTTTTCCTAACGAACATTTTACGGACTTATTATTGGCGAAAATTTCCCAATTATGCTATACTGAATTTAAAATAGGAAGAGGTGTAGCCCCATGTATCAGATCGTAATTGGTGATGACGACAGATTATTTTTACAACAGGCAGAGGAACAGGTCAGGCGGATTATGACAAATTATGGTCTGGTAGAACAAATGGATTTTGCGCTGACGGTATATCAGGATCCGGAAGAGTTGAAAGAAGAATTGCTGGTGAGACCGGAGGAGTGTCAGCTTTTGCTGCTGGATGTGGAATATGGGGAAATAAACGGGATAGAGCTGGCAAGGGATCTCAGATGGAAGTTAACGGAATGCAGCATTATTTATCTTACGTTTTATGCAGATTTCGTGTTTGAGTGTTTTGATACAAAGCCCCTTTGTTATCGATTGAAACCGGTAGACTGGGAAAAGATGGAGCAGCTGATTATCAAAGATTACAGAGAGCGCTTTTTGAAAACCCTGTTGAATTTGAAGATCGGGGGCATACCGATCTCCATTCCTTATCAGGAGATTTATGCTTTGGAAGCGGTTTCTCACCGCGTGTGCCTTCACCTGAAAAACCAGAAGACTCTGGAATGGAACGGTGCTCTTTCCAAGCTGGAGCAGGAGGTTTCAGGCAGATGCTTCTGCAAATGTCACAATAGCTATCTGATCAACTTGGAACATGTGGGGGAGTTTTCAAAAGGAGAGGTGAAAATGGACGATGGCAGGGTTTTTCCTGTCAGCCGACGGTTTTGTGCGTCTTCCATGAAGCAGTACTTTGCGCTTTCACGTGAATAGAAAGTGCAGGGGTGGGACGGCGTTACCCACGACATTATGCCAGGCATTGCCCACGGCATTATACCGACAAAAAGTCAATTGAAAATCTGATAAGTTATATTGTGCCGAAGAGTGGTATGCTCTTCGGCATTTTTTAACGTAGTTAAAATATCCCTGAAAAAACACAAAATGTCCCATAAAATAGTAAGTTTTTCTTTGTAATGCTAGTATATATTTACAATTATCCAGAAGAACTGTTTTTGGAAGGAGAGATTTTATGAACATTAAGAAAAAAAGTCGTGCTTTGGCAGGAATTTTGTGTTTTTGTATGTTGATGGAGCTATGCCCTGATTTTTCCGGGGGGGGGCAAATCGCCTTTGCAAGGGAAAAGCGGGAGGAGGTTTCCATAGAGATAACTGCTTTTGAAGGGCTGGAGGAAGAGGTGCGGGAACAGACGGTCTGTGTGGGTACGCCCCTGGAAGAGCTTGCCCTTCCCATAGCCTTAAGTGTAGAGTGCCATGAGAGCAAGGAGGAACCGGGGAAGGCAATGGCGTCAAAATCGCCAGTGGCTTCAAAGACACCTATGGCTTCAAAGACGCCGATGGTTTCGGAAACGCCTGCAGCCTCACCAATGGTCACCCCTGTAAGTTCACCTACTCTCACACCAACAGGTGTGCCGGTGGAAGTTCCTACGCAGTCACCGGAGATAGAGGAAGAGACGCCCACTCAAACGCCGGAGGGAAGCGGGGAAGAAGCGCCCACCCAGACGCCAGGCGTAATAGAAGAAGAGACGCCCACCCAGACGCCGGGCGAAACCGGGGAGGAAACGCCCACCCGGACACCAGGAGAAACCGGGGAAGAAACGCCTGTCCAGACGCCGGAGGGAAGCGGGGAAGAAACGCCCACCCAGGAACCGGACGAAACTGGAGAAGAAACGCCTGATCAGAATCCGGAGGAAGAAGAAAAAACAAAAGAGGATCTTTCGGAGGAGAATCGGGAAGAGGGAGAAGAGGATCTGTGGGTTTTAGGGTCTCTGGCAAGAAGTTTTGTGGAAATGTGGGAACCCATGACCGTTCTGGCAGCGGAGTCATCCGATGAAATAGTGGAAGAAGGGATGGCGGAGGAAGAATCGGTGCAATCCCTGCAGATAGAGGTGACATGGGAAAGTACGCCCGTTTATGATGGAGAGCAGATCGGCGATTATTATTTTACGCCTGTGCTTCCGGAGGAATATGTCCTTGGGGAGGGCGTCAGTCTGCCTGAAATTCTTGTACATGTGACGGATCTTGTGGACGGAGGGGAGATCGAACTGCTGATGCGCCCTTCGGAGGAAGATTCCTCGGATATGGTTTACTATCTGAAAGAGTCTTATGAAGACTATGCATGGGAGCTCTGGACAGGGGAAGAGTGGTACGACCTTGAATGGGACGAGCCGGAGCTTTTGGTGAGCAAGGAAGACTGGTATACCTGGCAGTACAGATGTGTCGTTCAAAAGGATGGGGTCCGTTATACGGCTCGGGGAGAGGACGACTGGCAGATCGAGAATTTCGGTATTATGACCATGGCGAATTCAATGGGAGAGGAAAGCGATTATCTCAGATATACCATGGGAAGAAATTTTAACATAGAGGGAATAGACGAGGGGAACATTATCAGGACCACTTATGCGGATGCGGGATATGGAACCATGTCCAGCGTGGAAGGTAAAGAGATAAACTGGAACAGCAACGGAGAAAATGCAATGGGAAGCTCTCTTTACGGAGAAGTAGAGGTTTCTCTGGTGCACAGAGGCAGATATGCAATGGTCAAATACACGGTGGAAAACCGTGGGTCGGAGTCCCGGAATTTTAAGCTGGGCACCTATGCGGACGTTATGATCGGGAATAACGATTATGCGCCGGTAACGGGAAGCGCCAATGGGCTGACCATGAACGGAGAACCCAAGAATCAGTATGCCTTTAATCTGATAGCGCCTACCGCCAATGCATTGTGGTATGGACATTATTCAGAACGGAAAAAGAATGTTTTCACCAATCTGTCGGACAGATCCTGGGTTTATGATAAGGACAGCGGCATGGCATGGTCCTGGGAGGACACTGTAGCGCCGGGTGCGAAGTGGAGCCGCTATATACTCATTGGGGTGGGAGAGCAGCCGCCCATGCCTGATGCGCCCACATTGAGCAATCGTGACCCTGTGTTAAGACCCGGGCAGGAGATTGTCTTTACAGGGGAATCAGATCCGGGGAACACAGTCTGCATCTCTGTGGGAGGAGAAGAATTTACAGGTATTGCGGATGAAAACGGAAACTTTACCGTGCCGGTAACGCCTCCGGAGGACATGCCCGACGGACCTACGAAGATAGATTATTATGCGGTATCCCCGGAAGGCGGCATTTCGGAAGTGAAGCAGATCGATGCCGTAGTGGTGGGAATACCCAAGATCACTTTGACCACTGCGCCTGTAACGGTTTTAGAGGACAGCGTATTGGAGGAAGATTGGTATCTTGACAAGATCATAAATTCTGTGGGAACGGTAACTTATGATAAGCAGGCGGTTAAAACAAACATTCCGGGAACCTATACCGTTCTTTACCGGGCGCATCAGGAGGGACATCAGGATGCGGTGGCAAGGTTAAAGGTGACAGTGGTTCCGCTTCCGCTGGAGCTTTCAGAGGTGACTGTGGCCAACGGAAGCGGGAAGGACAGCGTGAACTTTGATGCCACGTTGAAATATACAGGCGGAGAAACCATCACGGAAAGCGGTTTCGTGTGGGGAGTGATGCAGAATCCCACCACGGAAATGTACAACGGAAAGAAAGCCACGGCGGCAGTGGTAAAGACCAAAAACGGCAAGCTCCAGGTCACGGCGCAAGATATAGCGGACGGCGTGAACTATTATGTGCGCGCCTATGTGGGCACAGTGGACGGAAAAATCTACTACAGCCAGCAGAAGCGATTCGATCTTGCAGGGAAGGAGTATGGAACCTTTACCATCAAAAATAATGGAGATAATAAGTTTACAGTGTCCAGAACCGGGGGCTCCGAAGGGGAGCAGACGGTCTATTTCCGCACGGTCAACGGTTCCGCGGTGGGCGGCACTCATTTTACCCATCAGGCGGGTTCCCTGACTTTCAGAGACGGGGAGACCAGCAAGGAGATCACCATCGCGGAAAAGAGCGTGACCGCAGTCTATGGAAGCCGGGCGGCAACTGCTTTTTCCAATGCAGACCGTACCTATCAGGTGGAGATCTACCGGGTAGAGGGAGGCGCAGAGCTGGGGAGCGATAAAAAGGCTACCCGTACCATGGCGAAGGACAGCGGTTATACCATAGACAGATCCCTTTACACGACGGCAAAGTCAAAGACGGAAAATCCAGGCGATAGTATCAAATGGGTGGCGGACCGAAGCAATTGCTCGGATGGCGATATTTTCCTGGTGAATAATCGTAATAAAAATGATAATCCCCTTATCATCAACGGAAGTGTGCAGACGTATGAAAGTAAGACCCTCCAAAGGAATTTTTCAACCAGTGTGAGTCTGGCATCGGTAGGGGGGTATTCTGACAACCAGAGGATATATCTGGGGGGAACTGCCGGAAACTTCCTGTACAGGCAGAGGCTGGTGGCAACGGAGCAGGATGACGCCTGGGAGCATATCTGGATCGGCGACCATATACCGGCAGCAGCGAATATGAATAATACTGTAGGAGCCCAATACACCAATTACGCTATTTCGCTGAGTGGGGATGCAACAGAGCAGGAGAGGATGGGAACGGGGCTTTATACTGCTTCCTTCAGTCTTGGTTCAGGGAGCAGCACCTTCTATTTTCCCAATGTAAACCATAATAACGGATCAGAGTATGTAAACAACAGCGCGTCAGACGGAAGACCCAATCATGTGAGGGCTGACAATTGTCTCAGCTACAGCGGGAATACCTGGGTAAAGCTGCCCATTTCAGGAGTCGCATACGCTTATTATGGCGCCAGTGGGAAAAAGGAAGACATTTGGTATGTCAACCAGGTGGAAAACTTCGTCCTTCCCTATGACGAAAAGGAGCCCCAGATCATAGGCGTTGCGCCCATGGCAAATTCGGTCTACAGAGGAGGGGAGGAGTTTACCGTATCCCTGATCTTTGACGAGATTGTGGACGGGCCAAACAGCACCAATATAAGCCAGACAGGAGTCTATGTGACCCTTGGAAGCGGCACCAGCATTCAGTGCAGCTACAGTGGCGGCGTAAACACCAATGTGCTTTACTTTACCGGCACTGTGCCCCAAAACGCGCCGGAAAGCGCCAGCGGATTAAAGCTGGGGGATTTGATTAATTTCGGCAATATTAGAGATATGTGCGTTTCCAATGCATCTACCACAGCTGGAAAGGGAAGTTCGTCTCTCAGTACGAACCTTTCCTGCGATAACAAGGGCCCTTCCCTTTCCATTACCAATCAGTCCAATGCAAACGGAATTGCCAAAGGAACCGTTACGGCGGTAAATGCAGACGAACTTACCTATGCGTGGAGCAAGAGCGCTGCGCTGCCGGTAAAAGGGTGGCAGACCTGTACAAATGGACAGACCCTTACCAGCAGACCGGAAGGCACAGGAAAGTATTATCTCCATGTGATGGGAACCTATAACGTGACGGGAAAGAGTGCCCATACCTACGCGGAGTATACCTTTGCCAGCGGCAGCGGCGCAGGGGTGCTTCCGGAGCTTACCTTATCGACGGATAACAGCAACTGGGCGCGGAGCAGAAGTATTGCCCTTACCCGTACCCCTTCCAGCGCTTCGGTGACGGTGAAGACCCCTTCCGGCGCCACCAGTTCCCTTGCTTCCGGCGCCACATCTTATACCGCTACAGAAAACGGAAATTATACCTTCACACTGACCTCCAATGGAGAAACGGTAGTGAAAAGCATTTCCGTGAGCAAGATCGACAGAACCAATCCGGGGGCGTCAGTGAGCGGTCCGGCAGTGAAGACCCAGAGCGAGAACGTTACCCTTACCGTAAATCCTTTCGATGAAGGCGGCTCCGGCGTAAAGAGCGTGACCGGCACATGGACGGTGACCAGAAACGGAGTTGCCCAAAGCACGGCAGCCGCGACCCTGACCAAACAGGCGGACGGTTCCTATCAGGCAAAGACTCCGGGACAGGCAGGCTATCAGTATACCTACAGGCTGAATGTGACCGTGACGGACAATGCGGGGAATCAGGGGACAAAGAGTTCCGATACCTATACGGTGCTTTTGAAAGCGCCCGTTATTACTGTGAATAAAACATCCGGCAGCAATAAGGGGGACGTTTATTCCTATACGGTGAATGCCAACGGAAATACCATAACTCAGATACAGCTTCCCGACGGCAGCGTTACGGATAAGCTGAGTGGAAGCTTCACCCTTACGGCTCCCGGAACCTATTATGTGATCGTCAGCGATCAGGCAGGGCATGTGGTAAGGAGCAGCGCCATGACAGTGGCGGAGGACGTGGACGGAGACCCGCCGGAGATCCGCCTGTACCAGCCCGATGAGGATTGGACAAATCAGGATACGGAGATCAAGGTAAATATTTATGAAGTGAGTCAGATCACTTCCGCCAACTGGGAGTGCGAGAGCGGCACCTGGGGCATACTGGCTTATAATAAAGAGACGGATACCGCTTATGAAGGAAGCTTTTTGGCTCCGGAAAACGGAGAAATAACGGTAACCGTGTACGATAGTAAAGGAAATGTGGGAACGGCATCCATAACCGTATCTAACATCGATAAGACAGCGCCTTTAATGGAGCTGGAACTGAAAGCGGAGCCCAACGCCGTTACCGGGTGGTATCTCACCAGTATTCCTGTAAACCTTTCATGGAAGGATGGGGAGAACGGAACAGAAGGCGGCGAGGCAAGCGGTATCAAATCTGTGGAATATGGCTGGGTGACCAGTAAAGAAGGAAACCATGAGGGGCTGAAAGCCTTTACCCAGGCGGAGATCGCAAAGGGGAGCGGCAGCATTACCCTGACGGAAAACGGAATCGGATATTTATACTGTAAGGCAGTGGATTATGCGGGGAATGTGAAGGAAGTCTATTCGGAGCAGATTAAAAAGGACGCTACGGCAAGATCCCTTACCATCACAGGACCTGACAAGGGCGTTTCGGCGAAAGAAGGGCTTTCCCTGCACATCCGGTCGGCGGCTTTCGGACCTTCCGGCGGATATATCACCGTAAGAAAAAGTACGGAAGCAACGGAAAAGAAGATTTTGGATCAGCACGGAAGTGGCAGGCTTGAAGCAGATTACCAGATCACCGGGGACGGCGTGTATTATATCAGCTGCTATACCTATGCAAATGATAAACCGGCGGTTTATACCAAATATGTGCGCAAGGTGACCTTTAACAGCCAGGGAGGAAGCGCTGTGGAGCCGCAGCTGATATGGACCAGACTGGGAAGCGACTCTGCCAGCTCTGATGTGCAGTGTAAGGTGGCGAAGCCTGCTGACCCCACCCTTACAGGGCATACCTTTGGCGGGTGGTATACGGATCAGGAATGTACCAGCGCCTTTGACTTCAATACGCAGGTAAAGGCAAACACTACCCTGTACGCAAAATGGACGGCAAATACTTATCGGGTATCCTATCATTTGGAGGGTTATACCCCTGAAGCAGTATACACAAGTTATACTTATGGAAAGGGATTGACGCTGCCTGTGCTGGAGAGGGATAGCTATGTCTTTGACGGCTGGTATCAGGATGAAAACTGCAAGGGAGATAAGCATACTGCTATCAGCAAGACTCAGACGGGAGATCAGGCATTTTATGCCCGTTGGAAGGATGTTACCGCGCCTTCTATTGCTGCGGTCTTATCAGACGGTTCGGAAGGCAGTTCCTGGTACCGGGAGGAAAACTGCCCTTCCATTGACCTGCAATATTCAGACAACGAGGGCGTTACCCAGATCTTGCTTTCAATCGATCAGGGAGAATTCAAGCCTTTAACAGGGTTTACCACAGGAAAACCCACCCAGACTGCCACAAAGGGTTCCTACAGAGACCTTCTGGAAGGAGAGCATACCTATACCTTTAAGGCAGTGGATGCAGCGGGGAACGAAAAGGTCACCCAGTCTGTTAAGGTGAAGCTGGATACGGAAAAGCCGGTGCTTGGAGAAATTACATATGATGAGAAAGCGGTGCATTTCCTGGATTGGATTATCGGAAAGAACAGCCTGGTGATCACCATTCCGGTAAGCGAAGAGGGAAGCGGAACGAAGGAGCTTACCTGTACCGTAACGCCGGCAGGGGGAGAGGCGGAAAACCGGCGGATTAAGCTTACCGGCGCCATGGGAGTACAGAAGGCGGAGCTTGTTCTGGAAGCAGATTGGAAGGGAACCGTTACAAATATTACCTGTGTGGATGAAGCGGGAAATCAGGCGGATTCCAAGAGTGTGAGCAATGAACGGGGCGGCGTTATCGTGGAAAATGCAGCTCCCGGCATCCGCATTACCCAGGCGGACCTCACAGACCCTGATCACCCCAAGGCAGGAGAGGCATTATCGGAGGAATACTACGAGGAGGCGGATATTCCCACCCTCTATGTGGAAGTAACGGACGACGGCGGATCAGGCATAACTTCGGGAATCGCATCCATTGCATATACCATAAGCGGAACCCCATATGAGGTTCAGGGAGAATTTGAGGACGCACTGAAAGGAACCCACAGCTTTGTGATCTCCCTGCAGGGACAGGCAGGTATCGTAGGAGTGGCGGTGACGGCAAAGGACCGGGCTGGAAATTCGGCGCGGGAGGCTGTGATCGTAAAACTCAAGGGGCAGGAGAGAAAGCCTTCGGCACAGATCTCTTATCCTGAGGACAAGATCACCAATTTAGTGCACGGAGAAACCTATGAGGTACAGATAGAAGGAGGCGCAAGCAAGATCTGTGTGGCGGATGCGGAAGGAAAGATCGCCATAGAGGAGGAGTGGACAGGCAATACTATTTTGATTGTGAAAAAAGGAGACGGAGAGCATACCCATGACAGTGAACCTCAGGAGATCTCCATTGAGGAAAGACCCAAGGCGCTGGATACCGAGAGGGAGATTACGGTAACCCCTGAAATTGCAAAAGGGGCGGAGGACGCGCAGATCAAAATTACCATCACAGTGGATCATGGGGATATGGAGTACAGCACCGACGGAGGAAAGACCTGGACGCCGGTACCGGAGGATAAGGTCATCCTGGATTTAGGTCCCGGGGATGTGCAGATCAGAGACAAGGCTACGGAGGATCGACCTCACGGAGAGGAAGCTGTGGTGACCATCGCTGAAAGCGATGTAACCATTACGGCATCCTTTGACCCGAATGGTCAAAGCGTTCATTGGGCACCTGCGGATCAGAAAGGGAAAACATATTCTGACCTCCTTACAAAACCTGAGGACCCCATCAGAGCCGGCTATGAATTTGAAGGCTGGTATCGGGATGCTTCCGGCAAAAACAAGTGGGATTTCAAGGAGGATACCGTAGGAAGCGCCATAGACAGAGAGGATTATCAGGTAGACGAAATAAACAGAAATATTACCGTTACCCTTTATGCAAAATGGCGGGATGTAGCGCCGCCTGCTCTGAAAGCGGAGCTTGCAGAGGGAAAAGATACTGGAAAATGGCATCAGGAACTCTCCGCATTGCTTACCTATTCCGACAATGTGGGCGTGACAGAGCTATATGTAAAGGTAGATCAGGGAGAGAATATTCTTTTGACAGGTCTGCCTACAGGGGACGATACGGTTTCGGAAGCCACAGGCAATTACACACTGACACTGGAAGGAAGCCATACTTACCGTTTCTATGCGATAGACGCGGCAGGCAATGGAACCTGGAGCAAGACCCTCACAGGAAAGCTGGATGCCACCGCGCCTGTTTGGGGAGAAGTGTCTTACAATGAAGGATACACCAATATCTGGAACTGGATTATGCGAAAAGAAAGCCTGATCATCTCTATTCCCATCAGGGAAGAGGGAAGCGGCGTGAAGCAGGTGGATTATGTTCTGACGCCTGAGGGCGGAACGCCGGAGAGAAAGCAGGCGAAGGTGCTTGCAGGATCGGGCGCGGAGGGCTTGACGGCGGAGATCACAGTGGATGCGGACTTTAAAGGAACGGTCACGGAGATCAGGGCGACAGACCATGCGGGAAATGTTTCTCTGGCAAAGGATGTTAATGCAGAGGGCAATGGCGTCCTGACAGAGAAAAACAAACCGGTGATCACGATTCTGGCGGACTGTTATCCTACAGATCCTACGGCGGCAACTCAGCCTCAGGGAGTGGCGCTTTCCGATGCTTATTACGAGACTGCGCCTAACCTGATCGTAAAGGTAAAAGATGACGATGGATGCCTTTCTTCCGGGCTTAAGAGCGTCTCCTGGAAGGTAAATAACGGAGGCAGGCAGCAGGAAGAGGGCGGCTTCGATGATGCAATGAAGGGGGAATATTCCTTTGTGATGGGCAATCTGGGGGGACGGACAGGTACCGTGTCGGTTACCATTTATGCCCAGGATCAGGCTGGAAACACGGAAGAAATGGCGGTAATCCTGCGGATTAAAGGGCAGGAAGAAACCCCTGAGATCAAAGTGGATTATCAGGAAAATAAGCTGGTAGGGCTGATTCCCGGCGATCCCTATCTGATCAATGACGGAATTGAAGGCTTAAAGCTTTATACGGCGGATGAGGAGGGTAAAATTACCCTGGAAGATCCCTGGGCAGGCAAAGAGCTTCTGATCATCAAGAAAGGGGACGGTGAAAACACCTCCGACAGCGAGGCGCAGATCCTGAATATTGCGGAGCGTCCCCAGGCGCCGGAGCTTACCCCCGACGGAAAAAGAGATGAGTCTGTTAAAAATAAGAAAGACGGTTCTCTTACCTTTCTTCAAACAGGAATAGAATACAGTATTGACGGCGGCAAAAGCTGGAAGCAGGTAGAAGGAAATCAGATCCCAGGGCTTGCAGCCGGAGAGGTGAGAGTGCGCATTGCAGCGTCTGAAACAGCACCCTGGGGAGAAGAGTACGTGACGGAGATCCAGGAAGGCAGAACCCTTACCGTTACCTTTGAGACCAACGGCGGCGCTGCTGTCACGGCGATAGAAGGAAAGGCATATCATGACAGAATCGAAAAGCCGGCAGATCCGGTAAAGAGCGGTTATGTATTTGACGGCTGGTATCGGGAAGCGGATTTCAGGAATAAATGGCGATTTGCCCATGAGCAGGAAGCAGACCGTATGGAAGACGACCTTCTTCTCTATGGAAAGTGGATTCTAAGAGAAGAGATGCCGAACCCTGATATAGACAGGGAGAAGGAGCAGTTCACCGGGCTTACTCCGGGAGCGGAGTATCTGATCGATGGAGAAACCGTGACCGCATCCCGGGAGGGCACGATCCCTGTGAAAGAGGAGTACCTTGGAAAGAGCATTGAGGTTACGAAAAAAGGAGACGGAGATCACCGGGCGGACAGCGAACCATGTCTTATCTTCCTGCCACAGCGTCCTTCGGCGCCCACAGGTATTACGGCAACAGGGGAAAGCGCACAAAATGCAAAAGACGGCAAGTTAACCGGATTGGACAATACAATGGAATACCGCAAGGCAGGGAGCGACCAATGGATTTCTGTAAAGGAAGACACACTGACAGGATTGGCGCCCGGGGAGTATGAGGTGCGCTATAAAGCGACGGAAGATTCCTTTGCGTCCTCAGGGGTGATGCTGGAGATCTCTTCCTACAAGGAGGAGGAAAAGCCCAAGCCCACAGATCCGCCAGGACAGGAACAGCCCGGGCAGGAAGAGAAACCGGGAGATCACGGCGACAGTTCCTCAGGCAGCGGCGGCTCCACGGACGATGACGATTCCGCAGAGAGCGGAGGACAAACTCTGAGACCGGGATCTGTAAAGGAAGAGAAAAAGGAGGCTGGCTTAACGGGAAGCATCTCAACAGAGATCGAAAAGGGAAAAGAAGACAAGGTCAAAAACGGCAGCGGGCAAAGTATGAAAGAGCCAGGGAAAGAAGCTTCCGGGTCCGACAGAGGAGTTTCCTCTACGGAAGATAATACCGTAAAAGAAGCCGGAGGCGGAGAGACGGTGCCTTATCAGGAGATAAAGGGGAAACCGGTGACTGAATCCGTCCAGGTTTCCTATGGAAAGGGAAGAATCCATATTATGGTGGAATCCCTGGATGAAAACCGGGAAACCACAGGAAATATTATTACCGGCGTGATTTTAACCAGCTTTGACAATGTGCTGGACGCAACGCTGACAAAAGAGGAACAAAGCAGGGCGGATGCCGGGGCGGACGTGACGGTGCGCCTGGTGGTGACGAAGCTTGAACAGCAGGTTCCGGAAAAGGATAAAGGCGAAATGGAGGATGCCGTCGGGCAGCTTTCCAGTGAATATCCGGGACTTTCCATGGGAGCCTATATCGACATTTCCGTAGAGAAGAAAATTGGGGAAGGGGAATGGTTAAAGCTGAGAGAACTGAACGAAGAGCTTGAAATTTCCCTTGATATCCCGGAAGATCTTCAGCAGGAGGATGCTGTTTACTGGGTGCTGAGAAATCATGAAGGAAGCTGCCAGCTTCTGGAGGATCAGGATCAGGAACCGGAAACCATAACGATCCGCACAAAGCTGTTTTCCACTTATGCGATCCTTTATGCAATAGGTTATGGCGCAGGGGAGCAGGGCGGTTCCCCGGGCTTTTTCGGACACGGCGGATATTGGATAATTCTTGTTGTCGGCGGAATGCTGCTGTTGCTGCTTCTGCTGATCCTGCTGGGAAGAAGAAAATCCTCCCGGGAAGAAGAAAATTGATTTATGAGTTTTCCTTTCGAACCGTACCATTTAGGAAGAAAAAAGACCACTTAAGAAGTTGATATTTTTTCGCAAGTCCGTAATTTTTATAATAGAGGTACAGGAATCGAAGGAGAGGATAAAATGTACCAGATTGCTTTATGCGATGATATGGCGTCGGAGCTTGCACAGATCGAAAAACTGCTTGACGCCTATGGAGAGAAGCATCCGGAACTGAAGTATCAGACGGAAAAGTTTGAAAATGCACAAGAGCTTTTAGAGAGGCTTAAGGAAAAGGAAAAACCAGATCTGTTATTAATGGACGTTTTTATGCCAGGGGAGACAGGTATTGAAGCGGTAAGGAGGCTTCGCAGGGAAGGATTGGAGACGCCTGTGATCTTCCTTACCACTTCCAGAGATTATGCCCTTGAGGCGTATGAGGTAGATGCCTTGCAATATTTGGTGAAACCGTTGAAGGAAGAAAAATTTTTTCATGCAATGGATATAGCCTTTGAAATGCTGGAAAAGGAAGAACAGGAACCTCTGGTGGTTAAAACCGTGGGAGGTCTTAAGCAGGTCAGACCGGAAGAGATCCTTTACTGCGAAGCGCAGAGAAATTATCAGATCCTGTATTTAAGGGAAGAAACCCTTAAAGTGCGAATGACAGGGGGAGAATTGTACGGGCTTTTGGAAAGTTTTTCTGGTTTTTCAAGGTGCGGCAGTTCTTATATTGTGAATTTGAACCATATTACAGCCGTTGACAGGGAGGAGATCTGTATGGATAACGGCAGTAAAATTTATGTACCCAGAAACAGGGCGACAGAATTCAGGAAAATGTATTTTGCATTTTACTTCGGGAAGGAGTGAGAAAAATGCTGGGAGGCTCTTTCGGGGTGGCACTTCTCAGGAACGGATTGGGAGCCGGATTGGTGATGACAGTTTTTTTACTGCTGGACCGCCCGAGGATGCCCATGGAAAGGGTGGTAAGGTATTACGCCCTGTTTGGCGGCTTTATGACGGTAGCCTACAGCATTTGGTACCTGTTAGACCGTCAGATGTTTGTGCGCTTTGCGGGGATTATGGTGATTCCCGCGCTGGGAAGCTTTTGTATCAGAATGAGCAGGGAACGACTTTACCTGTCCATGTATAAGATAGCCCTGGGATTTTATTTCCTTGCGGTTGTTGTATTTTGCGGCGTTGACATCTCCCGTATGTGGTTTGACGGAAGCAAGTGGGTCGATTTGGGGATACGGGTTGTTATAAGTGGTATTGGCATCCTTCTGATCGTCAAAAAGATCCGGCGTAGTTTTTTGGAAAGTGTGGATATTCTGGAGGAAGAAATGGATCTGTTCAGCGTAGTCACGCTGATCGTATCCATTCTGATCGCAGCCCTGGTGGCTTTCTGGCCCAGCGATCATTCTTTTTCCATGTTTAATATTGTGAGAACGCTGGTTTTGCTGATCATGGCGGGACTGATTCAGTATATGATGTTCCGGATGTATCTGCATCAGGGGAGGGAGCATCGCTATCAGGTAGAAAAAGAACTGATGGCAATGAACGAATTGCTTTTACACCGGCAGATGGAAATGATGCGGGAGTCTGAAGAGGAGAGCATCAGAATACGCCATGACATCCGTCATCACTGTCGGCTGATGGAAGAATACATCAGAAACAAAGAATATGATAAACTTCTTGTTTATGTAAAGCAATATGGAGGAGATGTGGAGAATGACAGGGAGGCGCGGATCAGCAGCAATGAAACCATCAACAGCATTTTGGCAGCATATGGAAGATATGCCAGAGAGGAACATATCCGAATTACCATGGATGTAAAAACGGCGAAGCATATAGCAGTGCGGGACATTGATCTGGTTGCTGTGCTTGCCAATGTTGTGGAAAACGCGATTCACGGATGCCTTAACGGAGAAAAAAAGAATCCGGAAATTTACCTATTGATCGTGCAGAAGGGCAATAAGCTGGCAATTCAATGCAAAAACACCTGTATCCGGGATTTGAAGTTCCAAAGAGAAGTGTCGGAAGAAGGGGAAAAGCATGGCATAGGTATTTCCAGCATCAGAAAGGTGGCTTCTTATTACAATGGAGAAACGGATTTTTTTGTGGAAGGCGATATGTTTGTGGCAAGAATTTTGATGAATATTCCCTCGAATGACTAAATAGGTCAATTTTTTATTGATTCGACAGAAGAGAGGTAGCAGACAATGAGAAAAACAATTAAAGGAAAATTGACGGTCAGCGTAATCTGCATTGTTGCCGTCAGCATCGTATTGACAACGGTTGGCGTTGTTATGGTGGCGGGAAGACGGCTGACCCAGGATCAGAGGGCGGCGCTGCAGTTGAATGCGGATAAGTACGCGGAAGAGATCAATACCTGGATTGAAAATGAAAAGATGCTTGCAGGGGGCGCCGCGAACAGCATTGCGGCGGCTGAAAATACAGAGGATGAATTTTTACAGTCTGTATTGGACACTTTTGCGTCAGGCAGGGAGGAGCTTTTAAACCTCTACTGCGGGACAAAGGAGAGCAGGTTTATTCAGTCCAACCGGGAGGTGCAGATACCGGAAGGCTACGATCCGGTGCAGAGAGGATGGTATCAGCAGGCGGCGGAGGAAAAGAAAACCATCGTGACAGATCCTTACTGGGATGTGCTGACAAACCAGATGTGCGCCACTATTGCCTCGCCTGTGTACATAAAGGGAGAACTTGCCGCGGTGATCGGTCTTGACGTGACCTTGGGTACGGTGACAGAGCTTACAGGGAGCATTCATTTTGCCGAGGGAGTGTACGGCTTCCTGGTGGACAGCAGCGGGAAATATATCGCTCATGTGAATAAAGAATATGAGCCTTCGGAGGACACGGCGGTGGCGGTTCTGGATAAAATGCCGGGGCTTGCAGGACTGATGGACGGAAGCGGAAGCGACGTGGTAAAGCTGAAGGATTATGACGGGAAAGAATGCTATTTTGCGGCGGCGGAGATCTCCGGAAGCGGCTGGAAGCTGGGAGTGGCGGTTCCCACGTCAAATGTAAAAAGACCCATGGAGGTTATGATCGGAGTAGCGGCGGCAATTGCCCTTTTGAGTATTATTCTGGTGACGGGATTCATGGCATGGCTGATCGGCAGGATGCTGGCGCCCATACAGATGCTGAAACAGTTTGCCTCCGGCGATTTTTCAGAAAGCACAGCAGTTCTGAAAAAGAATACAATACCAAAGGAGTATAAAAACGAAACGGAGCAGATCAGAATCGCAACGGTAGAGGTGAAGCAGCAGATTCGGAGCATTATTTTAAATACCAAGGAAGAAGCGGAAAACATCGGCGCCATTGCGGAAGGCACTTCGGAGAAGATGGCGGTTCTGACACAGGATGCTTCAAATATTCTGAGCGCGGCAGTGAAGGTCATGGATCAGACGGTGCAGGCAAAGGAACTGGCGGAGCAGATCAGGGAGACAGGGCAGGCACTGGGAACCGTAGTGGAAAATGTGGCGCAAAAGGCGGAGGAAGCGGCGCAGCAGTCAGGGGATATTATGAGCCGGGCCGGGGAGCAGCATGAAAATTCCGAAAAATCGGGAAAAGAAGCCGTTTTGCTTTATCAGGAGACCAAAGAGGATTTGGAAAAGGCAATTGCAGAGAGCGAGAAGGTAAAGGAGATCGATGCATTGACGGAGGAGATCCTTTCTATCAGCTCCCAGACCAATCTTCTTGCCCTGAACGCTTCCATAGAAGCGGCAAGAGCGGGAGAAGCGGGAAAAGGCTTTGCGGTAGTGGCAGGGGAGATCAACCAGCTTGCAGACCACTCTAAGCTTGCAGTGAATAAGATCCGCCAGATCACAGAGGACGTGGTGGAGAACGTGGTTTTCCTGTCCCAAAGCGCGGAAAAACTGATGAGGTTTATGAATGATAAGGTGATGGAAGATTATAAAGGCATGATGGAAATGGCTGGAATGTACGAGCAGGACGCCGTCTATTACAGCAATGTTTCCGGTGATCTGGGAGCCGCTTCCATGGAACTGAGCGCCGGAATGGAGGGAATCAACCAATCTATTGCCGCGATCACTTCTCTGGTAGGGGAAATCGCGGAATATATGCAGAAAATGGAGTCGTCAGCTGAAAATTCAGATGAAAATTCCAGGTTTGTCCTCACCCAGACAAAAGAGTTGTTCCGGTTAAGCGAACTATTAAATCAGACAGTGGCATCTTTTAAGGTATAGGATTATGAATCATATGAAAATTTGGGAGTTTTATCAGGAGCTGAACGAGATCGTGTATGTAGTGGATGTGCAAAGCCACGAGATGGTATACATGAACCGTAAGGCATGTCAGGTATACGGGATAAATGAAGAAGAATACAAAGGGAAAAAGTGCTATGAGGTGCTTGCAGGGAGCCTGACTCCATGCGCCAGGTGCAGCAACTCCAAACTAATGCCCGGGCATTTTCAGGAGGAAGTGATCTATAATCCCGTTATAAAGCGAAAGCTTGCCGTAAAGGAAACGGTGATTGAGGATGAGGGGAAGCGCTATCGCTTTGACCTTTCGGTGGATCTGGGAGCGGCAGGCTGGCAGGAAAGAACGGGAGAGGACAACGAGGCTATGATCAACGAAGGGCTTCGCATTTCCCTTATGGCGCCTACGCCGGAGGCGTCCATGAACGTGCTTCTGGAATATCTGGGGCAGTCTTTATCCAGCGAAAGAGTCTATCTGTTTGAAGAGATGGAGGACGGAACCTATAGCAACACTTACGAGTGGTGCGCAAGAGGCGTTGAGCCTCAGAAAGATAACCTGCAGAGGGTGCCCTTTCAAGTGGTAAGTATGTGGTACCAGAGATTCCAGGAAGGCAAAAATGTGATGATCCAAAACGTGGAGGATATCAGGGAAAGTGATCCGGAGATTTATGAATACTTGAAGCCTCAGAGCATCCGGTCGCTGTTGGTAAGCCCGCTGGTAAGCGACAAAAAGATTATCGGTTTCTATGGGGTGGATAATCCTCCGGAAAAATATTTGAATCATATTACCTCCATGTTCCAGATATGGGGTCACTTTATTGTGTCTCTGCTGCGCAGAAGAAATCTGGTGAGACGTCTGGAGGAAATGTGCTTCCAGGATCAGCTAACAGGGCTTGGCAACCGCCACGCAATGAACGAGTATGTCAGCGCGCTGGACTCTGAAAAGAGCGTCGGCATCGTATACGGTGATGTGATGGGGCTGAAAAGGGAAAATGATGCCAAAGGGCATCAGATGGGAGATCGTCTTCTGATCAATGCAGCCCAGTGTCTGAGAAGGCAGCTTGGAGAGTACGCCCTGTTCCGCGTAGGAGGGGATGAATTTCTTGCCCTGTGCATTCAGATCGAAGAGGAAGAGCTGGAAGAGAGAGTAAGAAGCTTAAGGGCGGATATGCAGAGCACAGGCGTTACCATGGCGATAGGCTGTGTGTGGAGAGACGACGGGAAAGAAGATATAGACCGGCTGATCATGGAGGCTGACAACCGGATGTATGAGGAAAAGAGAGCCTGGTACAGTTTGATGTGTCAAAGGTGAACCTTTAGAGAATAATAATGCAGGATAAAGATAAAAGAGAAGAAGGACAGATGATATGCTCAGGATAAAAAAGAAATATATGGGGTTTTTATTGACGCTCTGTACGGGGGTTTTATTTGGAACGTCTCCAGATGGTCTGGAGGCGTCTTTAGCGTCAGAAGCGGAGCCGGATGCAGTCTATGGGGAAGTGGAACCCAACGACGTCAGTACGGAAGCGGAAGCCCGGTGGCAGATGGCGGAAGGCGGAGAATGGCGCGAAGGATCTTTGGCGAATGCGGTGGCAGAGGTTTATGCCGGAGGGACGATCGAGCTTTTATCGGACGTTTTGCTCACGGAGGGAATCTCTGTTAATAAGGCAGTGAGGATCAGATCCTGTGACATATCGGCGCCCCGTACAATTTCAAATCGAACAACGGAATCGCAAGATGGTAAGTATGCAGGAAAGATTTTTACAGTTGCGGGGGGGTAATTTTTCCCTGGAGCATGTGATCCTGGATGGCGGAAGAGAAGAGGGCGTTGTTTCATATCATCCCCTGATCAGCGTAAACGGCGGGCAGCTTACCTTGGGAACCGGCGCAGTGCTGCAAAATAATGAAAACGCAGACGAATCCCTGGGAGGAGGAGGGTTGATAGTCAATACCAGCGGAGTAGCCGTGATGGCGGTTGGTTCTCAGATCACCGGCTGTAAGGGGAAAAGTGGAGGAGGCGTTGAAGTTGCAGGGGAGCGTATGCCCTGCTTCGTTATGCAAGACGGAAGTCTCATTGAGAACTGCCAGGCTTTGAGCGGAGGAGGGGTATATGTAAACAAGGGCGGATTCCTGATGTACGGCGGACAGATCAAAGGAAATCAGGCGACAGGTGAAGGGCTGGAACGTGGAGGCGGCGGGATCTTTATCAAAGGGATACAAAGCGGAACCATTGCATTTGTGAGCATAGAGGGCGGCGATATTCTGGGAAACACAGCCAAATTTGGCGGGGGAATTATGCTGAACAGCAGCGAAGATATGAATCAGGGGCGCCTGCAGATCCTCGGGGGAACGATCCGGGAAAATGCGGCAGAATATGCCGGAGGTATTTATGCAAAAAAAGGCGTTATGGGCATATTGGGCGGTCTTGTTACGGAGAACAGAGCGGAGCTCGGCGGAGGCATTCTGGGAGCCCCTTCGGCAAATATACAAATGAAAGACAATCCTCGGGTAATCAATAATTACTCAGGCAGCGAATTTGATAATTTATATCTGGACGGAAACGTGGATGATGTTCCACCAGCGCCTACATTCCCAATCGAGCTGATAGGCGCGCTGGGAGACGGGGCGGATATTGGGCTGTCCCGCTGGGTGCGCCCCGATGAAGGCGAGCATCCCGGGAGAGTTATGATCTCGCCCAGAAAGTATACAATTACAGAGAATGATCTTGCCAGGCTTCATGCGGACAATCAGGAAAAATATGCGTTAATTCTCCATCAGGGGAATATTCTTCTGGTTCTGGCAGTGGATGTGGAGCTGGATCAACAAAAAATTACCTTTTTCAATCTAGGTGAAACCTGCTCTCTCGGGGCAAAGGTAACGCCGGATAATGCCATTATCAAGGATGTTACATGGTCTTCTGATGATGAGACTGTGGCGACAGTAGATGAAAACGGCGTGGTGACAGCAGTGGGAGAAGGAAGGGCTACGATTACGGCTGTCACGGTATCGCCATACAATGCCACGGCGTCCTGCCGGGTGACGGTTGGAGCGGCGTTTGAACTGATCGAATACCCCGTTACATACCAGTTAGAGGGAGGGGCGCTGAAGGAAAATGAAAGGAATCCGGATTTTTATACAGACGAGAGCGGTGATATCGTATTAAAGAATCCTGTCAGGAAAGGCTATAGCTTTGTAGGATGGCTGGGAACGGATCTGCAGGAACCGTCGCTGGAGGTCATAATCCCTTCAGGCTCCAGAGGAGAGCGGAGCTACAGGGCAGTGTGGAAAGCGGATGAGGTGGAAGTACCGAAGGCAACGGCTACGCCTGAGGCAACGCCGAAAAGGACGCCCGAACCGGAGAAAACGCCGGAAAGGACGCCCGAGCCGGAAAGGACGCCTGAACCGGAGCGTACCCCGGAAAGTACATTTGAGCCGGGAAATTCTCCGGAAGGAATGCCGACGCCGGAAACCGCGCCCCAAAATACGCCTCAGTTATTACCTGAAAATCCTCCATCATTTCAGGGCGCCTCTCAGGATACCCCTGAGGCGGCTGTTCAGAAGACATGGGAAAAGCCAAAGCCTACCCCTCCTTTGAACGGAAGCGCTGCCGCATCCCCCACAGGCAGTGCAGAGCCGATAAGGCAAGATTTCACCGACAAAACAGGGGATCTGGCTTTATGGACGGACATTCCCCAGACGGGAAACGATCCTTTCTTATGGTACATAGCCGCGGCAGTGTCGGCAGCGGGAATGTTGATTCTGCTCCTTTTCAGCATAAAAAGCAATCGGAGAAATTTGGATAGGAAAAGGGAAAATGGGAAGAAGTACAGGCATAAGAAGAAAAAAGGCCGTAAAAAGAAATAAGAAATTAGCCGGAAGGAGCTGCGCGCCGATAGGACGCCGGCTCCTTGCGCTGGTATTTTTCGGTATATTCGTCTGCTCGATGATCCATATTATTCTTTATCATAAAGCGCTGCAGGAAAATAAAGAGGAATTGGAGGAAGTAATAAGGGAAGCGATTTTGACGCCGCCGATGGCGGATCAGGCAAATGAAGAAAAAGACAAAAGCGGAGAAGGGAAAGGGGCAAGCCCGGGAATAGACTTTGATAAATTGAGGGAGATCAATTCGGATATAGCCGGATGGATCGTATTTAATAATGGATACGTGAATAATCCGCTGGTACAGACAGACGACAATTCTTATTATTTAAAGCATTCCTTTAAGAAGCAGAGAAATTCCGCCGGATGTATCTTTATGGATTACAGAAACCAGTCCCTTGACGACAGAAATGTGGTGATTTATGGTCATAACAACTCCGATAACACCATGTTCGGCTCTTTAAAGGATATTTTTGAAGAAGGCTTTTTTGATCAGGAAAACAATCATTGGATATTTTTGTACGATGCTGAAGGCAATTTGAGAAAATACCGGATATTCAGTTACTATGTGGCGAAAAGGGAAGAGGGCTATTCGTCCCTTTTCTTTGAAGACAGGGAGGCGTATGGCAGATACCTTGAGACAATAAAGAAAAGAAGTATGAGAAACTTTGATGTCAGTATCACGGCGGACGACAAGATCATAACGCTGTCTACCTGCCACGGGGCGAGTGGAACAAAAAAAAGAAAAGTTATACATGCAAAACTGATAAAATAATGAAGGGATTGGCAAGACATGCGCTGCAGTTCCTTAAATGTGGCGAATTGTCCCCAAAAACGGTAAATTATCCCATAATGTAGAAACGATAAAAATGAAAATGATATCATAAACTTATATTTTCTGCTGAAAATTCCGTACCGCAGATAAGCAAAGGAAAGGCACGTTTGTCAATTGTATGGATAAGGCGGCAAAAGGAGGACTTTATGAGGAAAAGAAACAATGTACGAAAGAGGATGCTGGCGACGGCGCTCAGCATGTTTTTAACTGTCAGCCTGATATTTGGCGCTGCGCCTGTTCAGGTAAGGGCGGAGGAAAGCGTAGCTCAGACAGAAACGGGAGATTCTGTGATAACGGATGAAAACCAACTGCCCGGGAATGAGGAACAAGGCGGCGAAAATTTTGAACAGAAGCCGGAAACGCCCGATGACGGTCAATTGCCAAATGGGGGGAGTTCTTCAGCAGGAGATAAACCGGAAGAGGGAGACAAGCCCGCCACAGACCTGCCGCCGGCAGGAGAGCAACCGCCGACAGGCGATCAGCCGGCAGAGGGGGATAAACCTGCTACAGACGTACCCGCCAAGGGAGATCAGCCAGCGGAAGGCGGACAGCCCGCAGAAGGCAATCAACCCGCAGGGGATACGTCGGCGGAGGGCGACGGTATTGCCAGTGATCAGCCTGCAATTAATCCGGACGGGGCAGGAGACGGCGCAGCCGATCTGAAGGATAAGGAGCTTGCTGCGGAAGAAGAGGAGGCGGAATACTTTGCGGTGAGCTTTTACAGCGAGGGAGAGCTGCTGGAAGTGCAGTCTGTGAAAGCAGGCGAAAAGGTATCTGAACCTGCCGCGCCTGTAAGGGAAGGCTATACTTTCCTGGGATGGGCAGAGAGTGAAGAGGGCGAAGCATTCTTTGATTTTGACACGGAGATCGACGGCGTAAGGGAGCTGTATGCCAGATGGGAGTTGGCAGCGGAGGAAGAGCAGGCGGCAAGAGCCAGAAAGGTAGTGGCAAGGTCAGCGGCTGAGGTTGAATACAGCACGGACGGCGGTCAGACTTGGACGGAAGTGGATAGTCTGGTGAATCTTTTATGGGAGACATATTCTGCGGCTCATTGTGAAGTGCGTTTGTTGCGGGATATTACTATTGACGATAATAGCTGGGGCGGATCACAATCCCTTACATATAAAAATAATGAAATGGTATTGGATGGTCAGGGACATACTATTACCAGAGGAGGAAGCGGAGAAAATCGTATTGTCATTGGCACTCCTGCTACGCTGACCTTAAAAAATGTCACCATTGACGGCGGCGCCGTCTGGAGCGGCGGAAGCCCGGATCAGCGTAGTAATTCCGGCGTTTCATGCAATGGAAATCAGGAGATGATTTGGGTATACAACGGAGGAACGCTGATTTTGGAAGAAGGCGCAGTGATAGAAAACTGCGATATAACGTCTGACGCTTTCTATGGCGCGGTGGCGATTGGAGAGCTTGATGAACCGGGAACGCTGATCATGAAAGCGGGATCGGAGATCCGCAACAACAGTTCCCGTGCCGGGGGCGCTGTAAATGTAAGGGAAGGCTCCACCTTCCGGATGGAAGGCGGAAAAATACACGGTAATTACGCTTCCAAATACGGCGGAGGCGCTGTGAACGCTTACGGCAGTTTCATTATGACCGGCGGTGAGATCAGCGGAAATGTGGCGGCAAATCTGGGCGGCGGCGTATGCATAAATGGCGGAAGCGGCGAGATGACCGGCGGAAGGATCACCGGAAACAGCTCCATGGAATATGGCGGCGGCGTGGCAATAAGAGACGAGGAGGGAACCTCACGCGGCGGAAGCTTTCAGCTTTCCAACGGAGAGATCAGTGGAAACACGGCTGCAAGCCTGGGCGGCGGTGTGATCGCTTTTCATGAGAATTCAGAACTGAGGGCAGCAGGCGGTTCCATTACCGGAAATACCAGTGGCAGTGGTGGCGGCGTATATGTATATCTTGGAAAGATGAAGGTATCGGGAAATCCTCAGATCACCTCCAACCTGAAAGCCGGAGAGGCAAGCAACGTTTACCTGAGAGAAGGCAAGCTGATGGAAGTGACAGGAAATATTGCCTCGGCAAATATCGGCGTGGCTGTTTCCGGCGGCGAGGGAATCTTTTCCTCCGGATGGGGGACTCAGATGGGCGAGGCAGATCCGGCGGATTGTTTCAAAAGCGACAATGCTGCTTACAGCGTGGTAACAGACGATGCCACAAAGGAGGCAAAGCTGATTCCGGCAGGGGATGAGCCGGACGATCCTGATCCCGGCGAGATCAAAACGGAGACTGCTGTAGAGGAAGGCGCTCCCAAAACGGAGATGCTGGTTACGGAAGAGGAATTAACGGATATGGTTCTTACCGAGGAGGAAAAGGCGGAGGTAGAAAAGGGAACGAACATTACCATTCGTCTTGCCGTCAGCGATGCGGACAGCACGGCGCCCAGTGAGGATAAAGGAGTGGCTGAGACTGAGAGCGCCCGTAAGGAATATACGATAGGAAAATATCTGGATATCAGCCTGCTTAAGATCATAGGAGAATCTCAAAGCCCTATAAGAGAAACAGCAAAAATGATCAGGATCAAGCTGGATATACCGGATGACCTGAAAAATAAGGACAGTGGAAAAACAAGGAAATACGCCATCCTCCGCGTACACGATGGAGTAGCTGAGATCCTGGACGATCTGGACACAGATCCCAATACCATTACCATTGAAACCAACCGTTTTTCCACATACGCCATGCTGTACAGTGATACAGAGAAAGGCGGAAATACCGGAGAAGAAGACGATAATCAGGGCGGAAACGGTAACCAGGGCGGAAATACCGGAGGAAACAACAATCAGGGCGGAAGCACCGGAGGAGACGATAATCAGGGCGGAAGCACTGGAGGAAATGATAACCCGGGCGGAAGCGATAACACTCAGAGCGGCGGAAGCAGCGACGGAAGCGGTTCTACAGATACAAATGCCGCCGGTGCAGCGTCGGGAGCAGCGTCCAACACGGAGAAAGCGCCGGGAGCAGCGCCTGAGGCAGGAAAAACGCCGGGAAGCAGCGCCAGTGCAAATACTTCCGGGGCAAAGGACGGAGAGCCTAAGACAGGAGATTCCACGGCAATCGAACTTTATGCCACCGTTGCCATGATAGCAGGGCTCTCCTATCTGCTGTTGTATTTCGGTTCTGACAGCAGAGGCATGACGGAAGAGGAAAAGAAGGAGATCGTATCCAGGCTGATTCGCTGGAGCCGCCGGGGAGGAAAGATTTACAGGATGTTGGCACTTGAACACATTCCTTTTTCGCAAATCCTATAATAGAAAGGCTTCTAGCATATCTCTATCATAAAGGTGTTCAATTACGTGTTCAGACACCTATATATTTTGCTTTAAAAATGTTGATTATCTCAAAAAACCTTGATTTACGGTCATATAAGCAGGATTTCAAGCTGAATTTACTACTAAATTACTACTTTTGATGGAAAGAGCCTTGATATGTCACCCGAAACCCTGCAAGCCCAAAGACCAACACATAATATTCATTTTACTGTAGGTCTGAAAGAAAATTCAATATTTGGTAACAAACCAACAAAAAGACAAAAGACTGTTCTCTGTTCAAGGGCAGTCTTTTTCAAGTATCATTTTCAGTTTATTGTTTATTTTTTATTACGTGGGTATGGAGTTTTTATATCGGTTAACTCTGCCAAATAATCCATGCTTGTATCCAATGCAATCGCTATTCGTTTACACTGTTCAAAAGTATAATATCGTTTGCCATTTTCAATTTTTGAATAGTCACTTTGGTCAATTCCGGTTAGGTGTTGCATTTTGAGTTGGGTATAACCCTTAAGTTTACGAAGTTCTTTTAATCTTGACATAATAATCTCTCCATATTTGTTTTGCATTTAATATGGCATATTGACCTATTGACATTAGGGTGAAATTGACCTAAAATAAATATTAATCTATTGATACTTAAAAACAAAATAATTTAACATGGAGGTACATAATAATGAAGAAAAATATTTTTAAGGTACTTGCAACAACTTTTGCAGTAGGTCTTTTTGTGGCTTCCCCTTCTGCAACCATCACAAGCCACGCGTTTGGATTTAATGCTGATGCAAATGACACTAGCAACAGAGGTACTGATGATGATGCTGACGCTTTCTGGGATGCTTATCAAAATGGTTCCAATGACAGTTCCAGCGATACGGTTGTAGATTATGACGAGCCCAGCCAGCCCGAATACACAGAACCCGCCCAACCTGCCAACACTGGTTCTTCCAGTTCTTCTGCTAATGAATCCTATAGCGGCGGTTCTTCCAGCAACAGCGCATCCAGCAATACTGCTTCCGGCAATGGCGGTTCCACCGTTTCTGCCCCCAGCACAGCAAAAGACCCGAATGCTTTCAATGTGCAGGTGACAGGCGGACAGAAATTCCGTATCACAAAAGACCCGACACGCTCAATTTTCAATATTTATCATATGGGAGACCGTAAAGTGTCTTTTGTTGCAAAGGATGAAGATGGTAATGAAGTATCTTACAGCACAATCAATCTTGAGAAAGGTGACGACGGGCTGTGGTATCTGAATGTGACTTATCCCGCAACAGTTGATACGACCACTATCACCATGGAAGTTCGTACAGGGGATGAGACCTATCTTTCTACCACACTTGGCGTAAGCGGTGTTAAAATGAATGGCACATTAGCTGTATCAACTGTTCCCGTAGCAGAAACAGAAGCAGAAACAGAAACAAAATAACAGAATAATTTTAAAGGGAATTGCCTGTACCAATGCAGGTAATTCCCTTTTTTTATTTGCATATGCGGATTGAACACTATAGAAAGAATTTATAAGCCTGCCCTCCCATAAAACGTATTTTGGGAGCAACACTGCCTTGCCGGACAGCCGTAAAAGTTTATGTTGCACCCGCCCATATTTCCCTGTCAATAATTCGCCTGGCGTCCAGGCTGTCACAAAGCACTTGGAGAGGTAGATTTTTTGTCTGTCCTGCCTGCCGGTTTTCGTAACTGACAGACAAAAAATCGTAGCGAACCTAGTGCGGCTGACTGGTACGGCTAATAAAAGCCATTGCCTGAAAATTGTAAAAACACATATATAACAATTCCCTTTGTTAACATAAACGCTATTTTATATCTATGTGGAAAGCATCAAACTTCTGTTGATACTTTTCAAGTTTCTTTATCTGCTCCCGACCATTTTTAATGTATTCTTCAAGCAGTGCTTGAAAATCTGATTTTTCTCCGGAAATATCACCATACTGGACTTCGGGAAGTTTCTGCCAATGAACCGCAATTCTACTGATAGCTTGGTGGAAGTCACGCACCTGTGAGCCAAATGAGTAGTCCTTTAACTTTCTTTCTTCCAAATAATTTGAAACAACTTCATGAAATTCCATATCGAATTCGCGCAAAGTTTTTCCACTGAATTTTTTATAAAAGGTGTTCTTAAAAAGTCCACTACCATGCCTTAAATGCACCCATTTGATTGCATCCTGTCTTTTCCCTTCCTTCTCTTCTAAAGGAATATATATTTTTGCGTATTCAGCATCAAGCTTTTCAGTTTTGACAGCAGCATATGGAACATAATCAACCAAAGTCTCTTCAAAAATCCCTCCCCATTCTTCTGATATGTCAAATTCTGATAATTCTGTAATGACATTCTGAAACATTTCATCCCAATTGATATGCCCCCAAAGCATTATATCATAATTATTACCGCTTTTTTTTATGGCTTCCTCTGGGTGAAATTCGATATCGTTCATATAAGAATCGTGGTCTTCACATAGAAATAGATATTTTAAGCGAGGATATTCGCTTTTACCAATCAAATGGGGATAATGTGCATCGCGTTTTTCTTTTAGTATTTTTGATACGCGTGTTGGGTCAGGCAAAATATCGTCCCGCTTAAGTTTCAAAATATTTTTTCTGTCTTTAATCGACCTAATGAGCGACTCATAAAATTTTTCTCTGATTTCTTCAAACATTATTAACCTCCTTATTTCTTGAAAAAGAATAGAATTATATTTTATTTTCATTTAATGATACCATAGATTATTTCTATAAGCAATAAAAAGTGGTGCATAAAAACGCTTATATGCACCCTTTCTGAACCACTATTTATATGGTAACATATTGAGTATAAACAAAAACACTCAAACGAAAGGAGGTAAAACTTATGCCAATTTTAAATCCTTGGGCATATACCCAGACCCAGTTTAATGATGGGAAATTTTCAAAGGCGACAAGGAATGAATATCAGTTGGTTTCCCAGAAGCCCTACCAGTCGAAGAAGAACCCGGACGACAAAGGCGTCACTTTGAACCTGCTCATCATTCATGACGACATGGACTACGGCGTTGACAAGAACGGGCGCAAACGCGACAACAACGTGCTGAATACGTTTGAAGTCACCGTACTTAACGGTCAGCCGGAAGTGCCTTTTAAAAAGGGCGAAAAAGTGTCCCTGGTAGGTTTCATCCCAGAGAAATCCTATGTGATAGGCTTTGACCTGCTGTTACGTTTCAGGGATGTAAAGAAAGCGGGGGATCTAAATGGAAAGAATTAAAACAGACCGCCGGCTCAAAGGCGAACTGGTGTGTATGTGGCTTGCAGTGAGTTTCTTTTTAGGCGTGGCATTCTGCCACGCCGGGCACATATCAGGAATCGCCAAGTTTAAAATAGCCGCATTGGTATGCGGCATCTTGACCGCCATCCCGCTTGTCTATTCCGCCTTAAGATGGGCTTTATGCAATCGGATAGACCGGGGCGCAAAATATGCATGGGAACATTATAAACTTGTGTTTGGGATAAGGAAGCACCTGCTTGATGCGGGAATCTACACCACCAAAAAGCTGTGCGCTGTCAGGTGGGCGCATATACCTTGGGTTGTGGCTGACTTCGCACCGGATTTTAAGGGCGGCACAGTCTGGATAAAAAACAGCATCCAGTTCAATGACAAATTAGGCAGGCTGGATATCTCCCCGTCATTGGGAAGGTACGCTGTCGAACAGGTGTGTCTGACGGATGATGCGAACCACTACCGCTTTGACTTCTATGACGCTTCCCTTGAACGGCGTCTGGTGTTTGACAGTTTTGAAGCGTTTAAAGTGTATTCCGGTTTACAGGGTGAATATTGGCTGTTCATTGATTCCTATACAAGCCTGCCTCTCACCCACCTGCTCATAGCAGGGCAGACGGGCTCCGGGAAATCCTATGCCCTGCATAATTTCCTGCTTCAAATGCGCTTAAAGTCTGTTCCCTACTATCTATACTTTGCTGACCCGAAAGCGTCCAGCATTGCCTTGTTAGGGGAACGGGTGTCGCCGGAAACCACGGCGGATGATTTTGACGGGATTGTCGCATTACTGGAAACTTTTAATTCCAGAATGCAGGAAAGGCAACTGGAAATGAAAAAGCACCTATTACAAAAGATTGACGGCGATTACAGGGATTTCGGGCTATCTCCGCATATCCTGATATTTGATGAATTTGCGGATTTCTCCCTGCTCCTGAAATCAAAAGATAAGAAGATGCAAGACCGGGTGAACAGCCTGATATCCGCAATCGTCCTGAAAGGGCGGCAGTCGGGGTTCTTCCTCTGGATTGTCATGCAACAGGCAGGGAGCAACAACATCCCGACGTTCATCCGGGACAACCTGCCTTGGAAAGTCGTCTTGGGGAACGCTGAAGACCAGACGTATACCACGGCATTCGGGGCAGGCACGGACATCCCATTGCGGAAGATGGAAGCGGGTGACGGGGTATTCACATATCCGGCTGTAGCCAGCAAGCCCCGGCTGTGTTCGTTCCCGACATTGGGCTTTGACATTCTGGAAGCGTTGGAAGCTGGGGTAATGTAATTACCCCAGCTCCAGAACCTATAAAAGAGATGTGACAAAATATAAAAAGATATATGAACGGGAGGTAATAAACATGAATCTATTAGCAGTGTTTGGTTATTTAAACCTGATATTCTTAGGCATTGATGAACTGACACTCGTCCTGACGGCAGACAAGACCCTCATTAAAGGCTTGACCGATTGGCAGTCAAAAGCCGAGAGCATGATTGCGGAGTTTTCACGGCTGGCTAGTCTGGAACGTATCTTCGGGATGAAAAAGGACTTGGAGGGCAACCCGCCGCAGGGATATAAGACCGCTTACCAATACGGTGACAATCCTTTTTACTTTGCAGTCGCCTACCACCCGTCAAGCCCTAACATGGGTATAATCGTGAAATTCAGTGCGCATAGTTGGGCTGTATACTGCCAGAGGGGACAGACGGATATAAAAAGGTTACTGCTCTCCGTCCAGTCAAAGTCTTACCATACCCGCCTAAGCAGGGTTGATTTCACTGTAGACTACCAGAATTGGGATATGACAGTGGATGGCATCTACCAAAATCTCATAAACGGGCGGCTGGAAATACGTGACCATAAAAATCAAGCCAACCATTCTGAAATCGGCGCATATGAGATTAACGGTAAATCCAGCACATTTTATATTGGGAGCAGGAAGGAGGGGTCAAGGCTTTTCATGAGGATTTACGACAAAAGGGCAGAACAGCTTGAAAAGAAAGGGTTCCGTTTACAGGAAGCCATGAACACGGAATCGTGGGTACGCTTTGAAGCGGTGTTCAGGAGGGACTACGCCCACCAGTTGACAGATATCATCATGAGAACCGAAGAAGAAAAGCTGGCAGATTTAATTGCCAACAAAGTATCAGAAAAATACAGGTTCTATGACTTGGAAAGTGGAAAATATACGGATTTCACAACAGCCTTATTGGAAAAAGCGGAAGGGGTTTTCCCCCGCCTGCGTCTTGAAAGTCCAAGGGATAATGATTTCGCACGTTCGCTTAAGCACCTTGTTACTGGTTCGGGACTGTTCCCCACCCTGTACAAATGTGATGATATATGGGGCAATGGTTCAGCAAAGGAACTGCTCAAATGCCTGCATGATATATATAAAAATGGCTATGCGCCGAATGATGATGTACGGCTTTGGCTGAAAAAGCATAAAAGCACATTAGAAAAACAATCTTTCAGAGATGACATTGAACTGTTAAAGCTGTCATGAAGCAAAAAAGTTTGACTGAACACATAGATAGATAACCGCTATATAGAATTAAAAAGAAAGGGGGTGTTGTTATAGCTGATATTTCTATTCCACAAGCTATTGAAAAATTGCAAACAATAAAGCATATATCACAAGATGAAGCATTGACATTGTTTGCTAATCTTGTTAATCTGAATAAGATAGATGATGTGCTAGATGATATTTTAACTATGGAAAAGAAATATTATTTAGAACAACACCCCTATGAGATTTATTATTCAGAGCATGACAAACGTTATAGGACGTATTTACCGCCTAAAACGGACGGGGAAAAAAGAAAGCCTATAACAGCAGTCACAAAAGAGAACCTTGAAAAGAAAATAGTCGCTTATTATAAGCAAATGGAAGAAAAGCCGCCAGAAAATACTTTTGAGAAGCTATATCCTTTATTCTTAGACTATAAAGGCAAAGAGACATCCCTTGCAAATGCCCATAAGTTGAATTGGGTGTGGGAAACCTATTACAAGGATGATGATATTGTCAAATGCAAATTAAGTGATATAACAGTTGTGATGTTAAAAAGTTGGTTTTTAGATAAAATCTCTCAATATGGACTGACTTCAAGAAAATACAAAGAAATGAAATCACTTATGAATATGCTATACGATTTTGCGGTTGAGTCTAATCTTGCAAGTAGTAATGTTTCCCGGATGGTTCATGGCATTTCTTACAAAAAGTATGCTGTGGAGCAGAAGAAAGCCCCAACAGAACAGGTCTATATCAATGATGAAGAAAAAAATATCATTGAGGTTGCCTTAAAGCAATACGAAAAGACAAGAAATACTGCATATCTTGGAGTATGCCTTAACTTCACTTTGGCGTTACGGGTCGGAGAAGTTGTTGCATTAAAAATCAGTGACTTTTCAGAAACATTGGTACATATACAACGTACAGAAATTAAGCATTATGATAAATTGGATAATGGGAAAATTATCCGCAATGGCTATGAAATTGTTGATCATGGGAAAACGCCAAACGCTGACAGGGAATTATTTTTAACAAGGAATGCAAAAGAATTTCTGTCTATGATCGTAAGGGCAAATGAAGAACGGGGTTTTCATTCAGAATATCTGTTATTGGATAAAGACGGTGAGCGGATGCACAACGACGCAATCAACAACGTTTTAAGGCGGTTAAACCGTATGATTAAGACTGCACAAAAGGGAAATCATTCCATCCGTAAGACTTGCATTTCCAATATGGGCGAATCGGGGGTGTTATCTAATGAAGAAATCAGAACATTTGCAGGACATAAAGATTTTTCTACAACAGAAAAATACTATATGCACGCTACAGCTTCCATTGAAAACCGTGCCGACGCTTATGAAAGGGCTATTAACAGCAAAATCAACAACGTGTTCAAGCGTGTTCAAAACGCTTGACAGCAAAAAATAAGGAAACCTTAGTATTTATCAAGGTTTCCTCACTCTTAATCACTGCGGAAGATGGGACTTGCGGCAATCTTCCTGGTTCTGGTATACTATCATAGTATCGGGAAGAAAGCGTCAGTGAATTGGAAAGAGGTTTATGAGAAATAAAAAAGAAAAGCGCTTTATCAAAATCATTCTTTTGGCAGTGATAGCAGTATGCCTGGCCCAGATCGGTCAGGCATACTATTTATCCTTAAAGCATCAGTCTCAACAGAGAGAGCTTCAGGAGCTTGCTAAAGAGACAGCGAGTGAATCTCCAGAGCAGGAAGAAGCGGCGGAGGAAGAGAAAACACCGGCGGCGGAGGAACTGACAGGGGAAGAGTTTGCAAAAGAGGGTCAGGCGGAAGAAGAGAACCAGCCGGAAGCGGCGGAGGAAAAAGAAGAGCAGGAACCTGTTATACTGGAAAAGTATCAGGAACTATATGCGAAGAATCAGGATATGACAGGATGGCTCTCCATCGAGGGCATGAAGATCGATTACCCTGTGATGCGGTGCCAGGACGGCGAATATTACCTTCATCACAATTTTTATGGAGAGGAAGACAAGTACGGCTGCCTTTTCGTAAAGGAGGAGGCGGACGTGGACACGCCGGGAACCAACTTCGTCATATATGGACATAATATGAAGGACGGTTCCATGTTCGGCGATCTGGATCTGTATCGGAAAGAAGACTTTTTCAGAGAACACGCTGAAATTTCTTTTGATACTCTCTATGAGGAACGCACCTATGAGATAATGGCTGTCTTTCTTTCCCAGGTCTATGAAAGCGACGAGGATGTATTTAAATATTACCAGTTTTATGAAGCGGAAACGCAGGAGGAGTTTGATACGTTCTATGAGAATGTAAAAAAACTTTCCTTCTATGACACGGGGGTGGAGGCTGAATATGGAGATACCTTTCTTACTCTGTCCACCTGCGCCTACCATGTGGAGGACGGAAGGTTGGTCATAGTGGCAAAAAAACGAAATTGATGGAAAGGCTCCGGATCAGGCGCTTAACGCAATAAGCAGCGTCTGATATCTGGGGCTTTTTTTGTCGATATCCTCTTGGGAGACACCGAAATACAGGTAAATATCTTTGGAGATCGACTCCATGAGCTTTTGGTCGCCGGAATAGGAGATGGATACATTAGGACAAAGAGTATCGATCTCAATTTCCATAGTACCTTTATCTTCTTTGGAGATAAGAAACAGGTGGTAATCTGTAGGAAATATCTCCTGGGAAATGGCGTTTACCCGGCGCTGACATTCCTGATGCCACTCCTCGATCTGTTCCTGCCATAGCTTCAGGGCTTCTTCATCCTGAAAGTCTTTGGGAGGCAAAATGGTTCTTTGAGGTCCTAAAAGCTCCGGCTGGCAGCGCTGGATCAGGGAATAGCGCATTCCTCTTTTTCTTTCCTGATAATAGGGGTACTGGCTGTCCGTTTCAACAGCCCCGTAACGGGAAACGATGTAGTGCATCACTTCCGCTATGGTGTGGGGAGCGGCAATAATGCTTTTTGCTGCGCTGGCACGTTTCCTTTTGTACTTACGGTTTTGAAGGGAAAATCGAATGCGCCGGAAAATATTCTTTTCTTTGTGACCTATCATAAATACGGCGGTGGGACCGTCAGCGCCCCCGATGATGGAGGCGGCTCTTGCTCTTTTTCCCGCTTTCATTTTTATTCCATTCCTCTCTTTCCGATACGGTTTTCATTTCGCCATTGTCTGGGCGAGATGCCATACACACCTTTAAAGGCTCTGGAAAAATGCAGCTGGTTGGGATATCCCACGGCATTTCCAATGTCCGCAACGGACAGCTCGGTAAGCTTTAAAAGCTCCGCCGCTTTGGTCATGCGGTAGGAAATAAGAAACTCCTGAGGCGATTTTCCTGTATTTTCATGAAAAATTTTCCCAAAATAACTGCGGTTCAATCCACAGCAGGCGGCAATATCTTCCACAGAAATATTGTTTTGAAAATTTTGCTCTATAAAAGTAAATGCCTCTTTCAGGTAAAAATTGCGGAGGCTGCTGCCTTTTCCGGTCTGCTCTGAAGCGCAGGAGCGGACCAGGTAGTCTATGAACAGATAAAGATGCCCAATCAGATGAAAGGAGGATTCTTCTTTATGATTTACAATATAAAGAAGCTCTTCCTTCATGGCTTCAGCAATATCTTTGTAACGTGCCTTATACACCGGCTGGCTTAAGCGAAAGCCGGCAAGCTCAATGGTTTCCTTTGCTCTGAGCCCGTCGAATTCCACCCAGGCGTATTCCCAGGGAATGTCGTGGTCTGCAATATAGGTGCAGATCTGATGGGGAAAAAGGAAAAATCCCTGACCGCTCCGGATCTGGTAGGTGATGGATTCCCCTTTTTCATTGTCCGCAATCAGAGTGCCGGTTCCGGACAGGCACAGGTGGAACAGGTAATGATTTCTTGCAGCAGGACCGAAAGAGTGGGAAGGATCGCACTGCTCCCAGCCAAACTGGTATAAGCCAAGATCTACAAAATTTTCACTTGGAAAAACGGAAAAGATCACTTCACTCATAAAATTACCTCAAAATGTTATATTGCTATTATTATATACCAAAATGCTAGATGACTTCAAATATATATCATAAAAATAGCATAATGGCATAAAATGTCTAAAATGGTGGTATTTATTGATGGCATAATGGTATGTTATAATGTGACTATCAAAAAGAGGAGGAAATAATGCTATGAAAGGGAAGAGAATGAAGTATCTGGGTTTAGCGTTATGCTGCATGACAGCGGCACTTGCCATGCAGGGCTGCGGCAACTCTGCTGATCAAAAGGTGGAAATTGAAATTGTTCAGTACAAGCCGGAAGCAGCCATTTATTTTGAGACGGTGGAAGAAGAATTCAACGCCACTCATGATGACATTCAGTTAAAAATCAGTTCCCCTAACGATGCAATGACCATTCTGAGAACAAGGTTTATCCGGGAGGATTATCCGGACATTATAGGAATCGGCGGCGATATCAACTATTCCTATTTTGTGGATGCGGGGATTCTTGCAGACGTCTCTGAATACAAGGGGCTGCAGACCATCAATCCGGGATATCTGGACATTGCAGAAGCATTGGAACTGGTGCCCACGGATGGATCTTACATAGTCCCCTACGTGGCGAATGCTGCTGGGGTTCTTTACAACCGAGACCTGTTTGCGGAGCATGGATGGCAGATACCTGAAACATGGCAGGAGATGGTGACATTGTGCGAGGAGATCAAAGGAGAGGGAATTTTACCTTTTTACTTTGGATTTAAGGATACATGGACCTGCCTTGCGCCCTGGAATGCTATGGCGGTAGAGCTTTCACCGTCAGACACCACAAAACAGGTAAACAGAGGAGAAACCAGTTTTACAAAGGAATATAAGGAGTTGTCGGAGAAGTACCTCCAATTACTGCCTTACGGACCGGACGATCCTTTTGCTTACGGTTACAATGATGCGTGTACGGCGTTTGCAAGAGGGGAAGCGGCAATGTATCCCATCGGAAGCTATGCTACGCCTCAGATCTTATCGGTGAATCCGGATCTGAACATCGATTCTTTCGTTATGCCGGCATCTGATGACAAGGATGGAAGAACACTGAATTCCGGTATTGACTTAGGGTTCTGCGTCACTGCAGACTGCAAAAATAAGGAAGCCGCCTATGAGGTTCTGGACTTCCTTCTGGCGGATGAAAACCTGCAGAAATATATTGACGCCCAAAATGCAGTTCCCTGTAAAACAGGAGATTTTAAGCTTTCTTCCATGCTGGACGGAATGCTTTCCTTTATTGAAGCCGGGAACATGACAGATTATCAGGATCACTATTATCCTTCCGAGATGGCAGTGGACGCTCAGCTTCAGACCTTCCTGCTGCAGAAGGATGTAAACGCTTTCTTAAGTAAATTTGATACAGACTGGCAGCGGTATAACAGAGACATTATCCGTATGGTCCAGGAGTATGAAAAAGAACATGGAAATGAGAAAGAGTAAAGGAGAAGAGATGTCATGAAAAATGAGAGAAAAAGAACATTTTTACTGATCACGATTCCCATACTGGCGCTGTTTATCTGCTTTAATACGATCCCATTGATCAGGGGTGTGATATACAGCTTTACCAATTTCAAGGGCTTTGGAAATTATGACTGGGTCGGTTTCAGAAATTATATTGATTTATTTTCAGACGCACGTGTTGGAAAATCCTATTTGTTTACCTTTAAGCTTGCTATTGTATCAACCATCCTGGTAAACGTTGTAGCGCTCCTGCTTGCCCTTGCCTTAAACAGCAAGATACGTGCAAAAAGCTTTTTCCGTGGCGCATATTTCCTGCCTAATATTTTAGGCGCGCTGGTAGTAGGCTATATTTTCAATTACTTTTTTACCTATATTCTGCCCGCAGTGGCATCCATGATCGGAATCAAATCCTTAAGTTCAAGTATTCTTTCCAATCCGGATTCCGCGTGGATCGGAATCGTGATCGTGTGTGCATGGCAGGCAATTGCAATGAATACCATTATCTACATTTCAGGGCTTCAGACCGTTCCGGAGGATGTCTATGAGGCAGGAGGACTGGATGGGGCAACAGGCTGGAAGCAGTTCAGGCATCTTACTTTCCCCCTGATCATTCCCTTTTTCTCCATCAATATGGTGCTTTGCGTGAAAAACTTCCTGATGGTATTCGATCAGATCATGGCTTTGACAAAAGGCGGACCGGCACAGAGTACGGAGTCCATTTCCTACCTGATCTACAACAATGGTATGTCAGGCGGACAGTTTGGCTTCCAGAGTGCCAATGCAGTGGTATTCTTTATTGTGATCGTATGTGTTTCAGTGGCACAGATGAAGTTTTCAGGTAAAAAGGAGGAACAGTTATGATAAAGAAAAAAGTAAACTGGCCGGCAATGATCCTTTTGATCCTTGGTCTTTCAACGATTGTTTTTCCGCTGTATATGACCCTTATCATTGCTTTTAAGCAGCCTTCGGAAATGACCAACAGTATCAGCGGCATTTTATCCTTACCCAAGGTATGGAGCTTTGACAATTTCAGAGAAGCAATGAGGGTAACGGATTTTTGGAATTCCCTTCGAAACAGTTTGGTGATCACTTTGGTTACGGTAGGCTTGTCCCTGGCGCTTCACTCTTTGATGGGCTATGCACTGGGAAGAAATAAGGCGGGCAGCAAGTTTTACAGCTTTGTATATCTCTTCATTGTAAGCGGTATGTTCGTACCCTTTGCCATTTTGATGATGCCTTTGGCAAAGCAGACTGCCGAGCTGGGACTTGCCAATTGGTTTGGCGTTATTATCCTGTATGTGGTGTTTTATATGCCTATGAATATTCTCCTGTATTCAGGTTATCTTGTGAATATTCCCATGGCGTTAGAGGAAGCGGCGAAGGTAGATGGCGCCTCCACTTGGACCACTTATTGGAAGATCATCTTCCCTATTATGAAACCTATGCATGCAACAGTAGCGGTTCTCACGGCGCTTGCTGTATGGAATGACGTTATGACCCCTTTGGTCATTCTTGCAGGTTCCGATCAGAACACACTGCCCCTGGCACAGTTGAATTTCCAGACGCAGTTCGGAACAAATTATAACCTGGCATTTGCTTCCTATCTGCTGTCGTTGATTCCGATCCTGATCTTTTATGTGATCTGCCAGAAACAGATTCTGAATGGGGTTGTGAATGGGGCAGTTAAATAAAACGAAACAAAACGAAACGAAGTAATTCTAGGGCGGCGGAGGACGCCGCCTGAGAATTACTAAGTCGTTTCGAAGAGAATCGCGGGACGCGATTCTCACGATGTAATGCGTAATATGATATAAGGATGGTGACAATTTATGGCGATTTGTTATCGGGAAGAGAAGAGGATATTTACTTTGCAGACAACCCATACCACCTATCAGATGAAGGTAGATGATTTTGGGTTTCTTTTGCATTTATATTATGGTGGGAAGACAGAGGGGGATATGGATTATCTGTTGACCTATTATGACAGAGGGTTTTCGGGAAATCCTTATGATGTGGAAAATGACAGAACCTATTCTCTGGATGTATTGCCTCAGGAGTATCCTTGTATGGGAACGGGGGATTATCGCAGCAGCGCATTGATCATACAGAACGAGGACGGCTCTGAGTGCTGTGATCTGCGCTATGTAAGCCATGAAATCAGGAAAGGGAAATATGCCTTGAAAGGGCTCCCTGCGGTCTATGCAGGGGAGGAAGAGGCGGATACGCTGGAGATTCTCATGGAAGATCCTGTAAGCGGCGTGCAGATGCTGCTTTTCTATGGCGTTTTGGAAAAAGAGGATATCATAACAAGAAGCGCCAAGATCGTCAATTGCGGTGAAGGAACGGTGGTTGTGGAGAAAGCGGCATCGGCTTGCCTGGATTTTATGTCCGGAAGCTATGATATGATCAGCTTTTACGGAAGACATGCTATGGAACGCAATTTTCAGCGCACTTGGATACAGCATGGAAATTATGTGATCGGAAGCCGGAGGGGAACCTCCAGTCATCAGTATAATCCGGCAGTAATCATAGCCGGAAGAAATACCACGGAGGATATGGGAAAATGCTACGGCATGGTCTTTGTATACAGCGGTAATTTTATGTGCGAGGCGGAACATGACCAATTTGGTCAAACAAGAGTCATGATGGGACTTCAAAGTGACCTCTTTCATTATCCTTTGGAAAAGGGTCAGGAACTTGTGATTCCTGAAACCATTCTTACCTATTCGGATCAGGGCTTTGGAAAGCTCTCCAGGCAGTATCACAAGTGTATCAGGGAACATATATGCCGGGGAAAATATCAGAAGCAGATCCGACCCATTCTGCTGAATAGCTGGGAAGCGGCGTATTTTGATTTTACAGGAGAGACGATCTTAAAGCTTGCCGAAGAAGCGGCGGAGCTTGGAATTGACATGATTGTCATGGATGACGGCTGGTTTGGAAAGCGGAATGACGACAACAGCGGTCTGGGAGACTGGCAGGTCAATGAAAGCAAGCTTGGATGTACCCTTGGAGAGATGACCCAAAAGGTCAATGAACTTGGCGTAAAGTTTGGTATATGGATCGAGCCGGAATCCATTTCGGAAGACAGTCAGCTTTTCAGAGAGCATCCCGATTATGCCATTCGCATTCCAAGAAGAAATCCGGTGCGGGGAAGAAATCAGCTGGTGCTGGATTTTTCCAGAAAAGAGGTGCGTGAATATGTATTCATCCAATTATGCAATGTGCTGGATCAGGGAAAGATCGAGTATATAAAATGGGATTTGAACAGGAGCCTTACGGATATTTATTCGGCGGAAAATCAGCAGGGAAAGGTTACTTATGATTATGTGCTGGGGGTATATGAATTTTTGGAAAAGTTCATGGAGAGGTATCCGGACATGCTGATCGAAAGCTGCAGCGGCGGCGGAGGAAGATTTGATGCGGGGATGATGTATTACAGCCCTCAGATCTGGTGCAGCGACAATACAGACGCCGTTGACCGGGTGCGTATTCAATATGGGACATCCTTCTTTTATCCGGTTTCCACAGTGGGTTCTCATGTGTCTGCAACGCCCAATCATCAGACCGGGCGCAGCGTAAGCCTGCACACAAGAGGCGTTGTTGCAATGGCTGGAACCTTTGGATACGAGTTAGACCCAGGAAGTCTTGCCCAGGAAGAAAAAGAGGAGATCAGGCAGCAGATCCGGGAATATAAAAAACATGCCGAACTGATACAAAAAGGAGACTATTATCGCTTGTCAGATCCATTTTGCGATGCCTATGGCGCCTGGATGTTTGTGTCAGAAGACAGGGAACAGGCATTGGTTCACGTGGTGATGCTGGAGGTTCACGGAAACATGCTGGTGAACTATGTACCGGTGAAGGGCTTAATAGGAGACGCGGTATACGAGGATGTGGATACCGGCAGATGCTATTATGGCTCGGCATTGATGGAGGCTGGAATTCCCATGCCTGCCGATTTGGGAGAGTATCTTGCTTATCAGATCACCCTCCGAAGAAAGCGCCCCCTGTAAAAGTAAAAAATGCAGACCACCGTTTCTTAAGCGGTTGGTCTGCATTTTTTTCCCTTTTCAGAAGCAGCGCCGCATACTTCATCGATCACTGCAACAATTTTACTTTTGGTCAGTTCTGCAATTTCCCGGGTGGTCAGCCCCTTGTACTCCTCGTAGGCAATGGGAGGAAGAAAGTGCACCTGGGTGGTGACCGGCTTTAAGGAGTTAAGCTCAAAGGGCTTGTAAGAGTCGATCAACGCCACCGGAACAATGGGACTGTGGGATTTGGTGGCGCATTGAAATGCGCCGGGGAGGAAATCATGCACCTGATTTCGGTTGCGGTAATACCCCCCTTCGGGGAAAATGATGACCCTGCGTCCTTCTTTTACCTGAGCGATCACCTGCAGGATGGTTTTTAACTGTATTTTCATATCCGTTTTATCCAGCCTGATTCCCTTTAACAGGGTGACAAACTGGGAAGTGACAAGCTGATGGGAACGTTTGTCATCGATCATAACAGTGCAGGGGGAGGGATGCCCGGAGATGATGCCAAGGGCATCGTATTTGCCCTGATGATTGGCATACATCACATAGCCGCCGTCCTCCGGAAGGTTGTCTGTGCCATAAACACTGGTATGTATGAAGCCGTTGCGCTGCATAATGGAAACGGCGCGTTTTGCTATCTTATAGCGATCCGCTTCCGTGAATTTCTCGTCATGCCTTTCAATGTAGAAGGCTTTGCCCAGATAATAGATGATAAAGGGCAGGGAGACAAAAATAATAAAACAAATTCTTAACACAAAAATATCCTCACATTCTGATGGTTCTTCGTAATATGCTGTATTATAGGAATGAACAGTTACAATATACCACAAAAAACTGCTTTTTTCAATGGAGGGAAAAGTAACGGCTCTATAGATGATATTCCAGGTACAATTGCTTTCTGTAGTCCGGGTCGGAAACAGCGCGTCTCATATCTTCTTCTCTTTTTGCGTCTATCAAAATCTGCATTAATTGGGAAAAGCGATTTTCAGCTTCTGTATACCCTGTCTCATGCCCAATTGTGATTCCTTCATTCCGCCATACTTCCCGCTCACTTTGAAGGTATTTCTCCTCATCATATTCAAATATACTCATCTCTATCGCCTCCGCACGGTTCTTTAAAAGAAAATCCGCCAATATTCCATTTTGAATACAATAATCCACCGCCTGTTCCACTGCATCGGGAAAAGACAGTTCTTTTGCCATTTTTCTGACCTGCTCTACATATTGGGCATATTCTTTCAGCAACCGGCACGCTTTCATCAGTTCCGTATTACATCCCCAGTTGATGTTGTACACCGTCACAATAAGTTCCAACTCTGGTCTTTCCAATTCCTTTTTGAAAGAATCCGATAGCCTCAGCGTCTGCTCCCCGGGCTGGCAATCCCTTCCATTATAGAACACCACAAACCTGGGCGTAGGCAGTTTGATCAGCATGGAACTGTACAAATTTTCGTTCCTTATAATGCCCTGCAATACTTTGGTCACGTAAATTAAATCCCTCAGGGGCATATTAGGGTTTACAGTTGATTGGTGCTCGTAGAGCATCAACTCAAAATCAAACACAAAGGAAATATCGTTTTTATAATTCATGTAGACCGCATTTTCCAATGTGGTGATTTCCAATTCCTCTGCATCTGTGTAGCATGTCCCATTGACTGCGTTGTATAAGCTCAGAAGGTTTTCCTTCTCCTTAAACAACATCCGGAACAGGGTGTCCTTGTGGTTTCTCTGTACGTACTTTTCTGTCATTCTCATCCTCCTGACTGATGTGCCGCTTCCCTAAAAAAGCAGCTCACAGGAGATTCATTTCAGAGCCTCCTGCTTATTGAAATAATGGTTAGTTGGGATAAAAGCATGGATTTTCTGAAATTATGGTTTGAAAACCTTAGAAAAAGATAATATCGGATTTGCCTTAAAGAAAATATGCTTTTTCATATTTTATCATGAAAAAATCAGGCACGCAATCGGTAAAATAAAAATTTGAAAAAAATTTTTATTTCAGCAATTTGGTTGACGTGTGTAACACAACATGATAATATGAGATTAAAGGGTTACAGGTGTCAACCTAAAAAGCGTAAAAGGATAGATTGGCGGCGGGAAAGACAGGAGGAGGAAAGGATGCAGGAGAATGTCAGTTTGAATAATTCAGAATGGGGGGTCATGGAGGTTCTTTGGGAAGAACAGCCCCAAACGCTGATGCAGCTGGTACATAAAATGAAGGAAAAGCAGGGATGGAGTAAGAGCACCACCAACACCATTCTGCGCAGAATGCAGGAGAAAGGCTATCTTCGGTATGAGGAAGGAGAAAGGGCAAGGCTTTATTTCACAGAGGTAAAACGGGAGGAGGTCGTTTTGAAGGAGACGGACTCTTTTTTGAAGAGAACCTATGGGGGGAGCCTGGGGATGCTGATGAGCGCCTTTGTGGAGAATCATCCTCTCAGCAGGCAGGATATAGAGGAATTGAGGGAAATTCTCCATAAAGCGGAAAAAAATGCGATAGCGCAAAGAGATGGAAAAGAAGGGGGACAATGACGGAATGATAACGAAAACATTAGTATCCTCTTTGATGATCCTTGGCATTTTGTTGATCAGGAAAGTATTTCAAAAAAGGATCAGCCCCCTTTTGATGTATGGGCTCTGGCTGTTTGTGGCGGTACGGCTTCTTATGCCAGGCATGCTGCTATTTAGCCCTGTCAGCGTTATGAATACAGATTTATGGAAGATGGGGAGCAGGGCTTTGGCAAAAGAGGAAAGCAGGCAGGAGGAGGCGTACAAAAGACAGCAGTTTCAGGAATATTATCAAAGAGTGGAAAGAGAGCAGCAGGAAAGCCAGGCAAAGGAAGAACTGAGGGCAGAGGTTCCGTTCGGAGGAGAAGCCGGATGGGAGACGGCGGTCAGGGAAGGCGAAAGGCAGGCGCCCGGAGAAACGGCAGGGGAAGAAGTTGTGTCATATGAATTGAAATGGCATTGGGCAGGTACTTTTTTTGGAAGGCTCAGGCAGTTTGCGGGAATTTTGTGGCTCATAGGAATGACGTTGGTCTTATTGCTTTTTCTTGGGCGAAATATTGCCTTCTATCGCTTTTTGCGTTCCGAGAGGAAAAGGCAGGAGGATACGGCGGCAGGCTTTGGAAAACTGCGGGTTTATGTGGCAGGGGACGATCTTACATCCCCCTGTCTGTTTGGGATTGTCCCGTCGATTTATATTCCTGAAAGAGATTGGGATGCAGGCGCACAGCAGAGGGAGCTGATCCTGGCGCATGAATCGACTCATTACAGGCATGGAGACCATATCTGGGCGTTGGTAAGGGTTTTGTGCCTGATTATAAACTGGTACAATCCGCTGGCGTGGCTGGCTGCAAGGTTGTCCCGGCAGGACGGAGAGCTTGCCTGTGATGCCGGGTGTGTAGACAGGCTGGGGGAAGAAAAGCGCTGGGCTTACGGAGATGCGCTTCTGACAATGGTTAAGGCTGCAGGAGAAAAAGAAGGAATTTTAGAGACGGCGACCATGATGACATCGGGAAAGAAGTTTATGAAAAAACGAATTGATTATATTGCAGGAAAAAGAAAAAGCAGTATGCTTGCAACGATTATGGCAGTTTTACTGACGCTTCTTTGCGCAGGCTGTACTTATACAGGAACCGTTTATATGGAAGAAAGAAAGGATAATCAGGTTTCGGCTTCGACTGTGGCAAATACCCGGGAAGAAAGAAAAACGGAACCAGAGACAGAAGAGGAGGAGGCGCACTTTGAAGGAACGGCAGTGATGATAAAAGGAGAAGGAAAAGAATTAAACGGAAATCTCAGCGGAAGGCTTTTTCTTTTCCTGTCAGACCCTCAGGAGAATGGGAAAAGTGTGGTGCTGCTCTCAGATGATCTTTATATGCCGGACTTATCGGGCAATGGGATAAAGTTGGAAAGACTTTGTGCTGATGGTACAAGTCAGGATATGCTGGCAGTTTTAAACCGTAATCTTGCCCTTAATTTGAGCGAAATTGAGGTGTGGGATTATGGAACCCTGATGGACAAAGTGGATGAAAAGGGAGGAATGTACGTTGACGTAGGGGAAGATGAGGTTGAACATTTAAACAGCTATCAGATCATGCTGACGGGAAAGGGAGAGCTTGGAGAAAATGAGGTGACGGACAGCGGGGAACAGCTATTAAACGGCATACAGACAGCCGCATACCTTCAGATTCGCTATAACCCCGGAGGCAGCATTCAGGACATGAAACGATGGAAAGCTGTGGCGGAGTGTATCTGGCAAGAGGAGGAGATAAAGGGTTACTACACAGACTGCTTTGCAGGAGCAGGCGAGACGATCTATGTAGAAGGCAGGGAAAGCTATCTTTTATCTTTGTACTGGGAAAAAGAAATAAAGGAACTTCATGAGCGGTTTTACCCTCACATTACTTATAAAACCACGGAGGAGGTGAGGAAAGCGGACCGGGCGATGAGGGAGCAGGCAAAGCTTGCTGTGGATCTGAAAAGAAAGGATATAAGCGGAGCGTCATGGCTTTTCTACCAGTATATGGGACGAAATTCCTTTTTGATTTCCCTTCTTTCAGACGTAACCCCTGACCGGGTCATGGTAGACGCCTGGGAAAGTGCGGAAGTGTATTTGTCCGGAAGCAGTCTTTTGATCGATGAGGAGAAAGGAAAAGCCGTTTTTTTGGTAAATCTTGTGTTTGAGGACAGCGGTGCGGTGGGACTGCCTGAACGCAGCCCGGAGGAAGATATAGCGGTAGAGCGTTTTCTTTATCTCACGAAAGCGGAAGACGGCTGGCAGGTGGACGGTCTGCTGCACAACGACCTTCCTTCAAAAGAATGGTGGGAAGGAGAACAGCAGGAGTGGGAGATCTTCCATTACGGATTCAGCGATGCGGATTCTGTGGGAAGCGTATGTGTAAGCCAGGATGAATATCAGGCGTTTGTGAAGGAGGCGCAGGAAGCGTTGCGTTTTTCCAGTTCCGGAATACGATAAATCTAAAAAAGCGTTAAAAGAATTTTGATGCAATTATGATGCAAGAATGGTGTAAAATGAAAATGCGGAACGAAATTGATTCAGCGTTGTTGTTTTACACCTTTTTTATATGGAGAAAGTCAATGAAAGCAGAAAGATAAAGATGCCGGGAGAGGGAGATTGAGATGGGAAACTGCAGGAAAGGAATCGTCAGGGGCATGCTGGTTCTGGAAGGAATCATTTTGGGAGGAATTATCTGGTGGATTATGGGAATCGTGGATGTAAAATCCGAGGAGCAGGAGTTGGTGAAAGCAGAGGAATCGGTCTGGGAAATCTACAATGAGGATTTTATCTGGGAGCAGGAAATAACGGACGGACTTACGGGAAAAAGATATGTGTGTTGCTATACTCAGGATTTCAACGAAGAAATGGCAGCGATGAATGAAGGGGTTTACTACGAAGGGAAGCTTTATGTGTTTGATGAGAACAAAGATCTGGTTCGTGTGTGGCAGTCGGAGATCATTGATCCTTTCAGCGGAGGCACCTGGAAGGAGGAGGAGCAGGAATTGGTGCTTCATTATGGAGAAACAGGGCAGTCGGTGCTGTCCATGGAGATATTGACTGATTGGCGGTATGGAGGATAAGATTCTGGCAGGCATTTACAAATAAAATAAAAAGTGATAAAATAAAACAAATGTTCGATAAACAAGCTGCTTTGACATGGAGGTAAGTATGGAACAGCTATCGCTTTTTGCAGAGGAAATCAATCAAAATGCCCCGCTGGCGAGCAGACTTCGTCCTCAGTCATTGGATGACTATGTTGGTCAGGAACACCTGATAGGTAAGGGGAAGGCGCTGCGCCAGATGCTGGAAAAGGACACAATCACTTCCATGATATTCTGGGGACCTCCGGGCGTTGGAAAGACCACGTTAGCGCGTATTATTGCAAATGTGACGCGATCGTCATTTATAGATTTCAGCGCCGTCACAAGCGGTATCAAGGAGATCAAGGAGGTTATGAAGCGCGCCGAAGACGACCGTATGATGGGATTGAAAACCATTGTGTTTGTGGACGAGATCCATCGCTTTAACAAGGCACAGCAGGATGCCTTCCTGCCTTATGTGGAGAAGGGAAGCATCATTCTGATCGGGGCGACTACCGAAAATCCTTCCTTTGAGATCAATTCCGCTCTTTTGTCAAGGTGTAAAGTATTTGTGTTACAGGCATTGACCCAGCAGGACATTCTTTTGCTTCTCCGCCATGCGTTGACTGACAGACGCGGGCTTGGCAACAGCACCATTTATATAGAAGAAAGGCTGCTGGAAGCGATTGCGGTTTTTGCCAATGGAGACGGGAGAACTGCCCTGAACACGCTGGATATGGCGGTGTTGAACGGTGAGATTTCTGCTGACGGTTCCATTACCGTAAAGGCGGAAATCCTGGAGCAGTGTACCGGGAAGAAGATGCTGCTATACGACCGAAACGGGGAGGAGCACTATAATCTGATCTCGGCGCTGCACAAGTCCATGCGGAATACCGATCCGGATGCGGCGGTTTACTGGCTGGCAAGAATGCTGGAGGCAGGGGAAGATCCTCTTTATGTGGCAAGGCGTCTGATCAGGTTTGCCAGCGAGGATGTGGGAATGGCGGATTCTCAGGCACTGCAGGTGGCGGTTGCGGCTTATCAGGCATGCCACTTTAACGGAATGCCCGAATGTAACGTAAATTTGACCCATGCCGTGGTCTACCTGTCCATGGCGCCTAAATCCAATGCGCTGTACAGGGCGTACGAAAGAGCGAAAACAGACGCCGTTAAAATGCTGGCGGAGCCGGTTCCCCTTCAAATCAGAAACGGGGTGACAGAGCTGATGCAGGAGCTTCACTACGGGGAGGGGTATCAGTATGCACATGATACGAAAGAAAAGCTCACCGCCATGAAGTGCCTGCCGGATTCTCTGGAGGACAGGGTATACTATGCGCCCGATGGTCAGGGAAATGAAGCGGAAATAAAAGCAAAACTGGAAGAAATCAAGAAAATCAAAAACAGCGGAGCGCTTCTTCAAGGAAAAGAAAACGGAAGTCTGTAGGATATACGGACTTCCGTTAACTGTCATATGCCGACCTGTAATGCACGGCGGCGTTGGTTGATAAAAGGGGTTGCGTTATTCGCCGCCGGGACCGTCTTTCCGGGGAACTTCGTCAGGAATCACATTGGAAGGCATATCCTCCGGCAAAATATTGCCGTCATCATAGGAATTTGCAGGCTGTTGTCCGTTAGGATACGTGTCAATTTTCTTTTCTTTTTCCATATCGTACCATCCTTTCTTGAAGACAGTATTACCCACTTCTGGGAAAATATTCAAATTTGAACAATTCTCTGCATTCTGTTAGTGAAATCTAATTCGCAGACAAGCCTGGAGAGGAGGTCTGTCCCCGGATGCAAAGCCGGGATGCCGATATGCTTTTTGCTCCTCGCGTCAGGTTGATTCACTACGGGGTATGAACAAATGTTCGAAAAACTCTTGCTTTTTAAAAGTGGTTGTGATAAAATAATACAAACAGATGTTCTGCACGGAGGGAGAGATGGAGAAAGAACTGATTGTCCATGGAAAAGAAAATATGTCCCTTATGGACAAACTGAAGATTCTTGCCGATGCGGCGAAGTATGATGTTTCCTGTTCTTCCAGCGGTGTAGGGAGAAGAGGAGATGGAACAGGAATCGGCAATACACTGTCGGCAGGTATCTGCCATAGCTTTGGCGCAGATGGCAGATGTATTTCTCTTTTGAAGATTCTTTTTACCAATGAATGTATTTATGATTGTAAATACTGCATCAACAGGAAGTCAAATGATGTGCCCCGCGCCACTTTTACGCCGGATGAGATCTGTGATCTGACCATTCAATTTTACAGACGTAATTATATAGAAGGGTTGTTTCTTAGTTCGGGGATCGTATACAGTCCTACTTATACAATGGAACTGATCTACGAGGCGGTTCACAAGCTGCGTACGCTGTACCGGTTTCAGGGTTATATTCATGTGAAGGCGATTCCCGGCGCCGATCCAGAGCTGATTCAGAGGCTGGGGCTTTTGGCGGATCGGATGAGCGTTAACCTGGAGCTTCCCACGGCGGAGGGCTTAAAGCAGCTGGCGCCCAATAAGCACCGCAAGAATATTTTGGCTCCCATGCGCCAGATCCAACAGGGTATTACCCAGAATAAAAGCGAAATGGTTGTGTACAGGCATGCGCCTTCTTTTGTGCCCGCAGGGCAGTCCACTCAAATGATTGTAGGCGCTACCAATGAGAGCGATTATCAGGTCATGATGGTGGCTGAGAATCTGTATCAAAAATTTGATCTGAAGCGGGTCTACTATTCGGCATTTGTAAATGTGAACCAGGACAAGGAGCTTCCGGCGCTGCCAGGCGGGCCGCCTCTTTTGAGGGAACACAGATTGTACCAGGCGGACTGGCTGCTGCGTTTTTATGGGTTTGAGGCAGGAGAGCTTTTAAATGAACAAAAGCCCAACTTCAATGTGCTCCTTGATCCCAAGGCGGACTGGGCGCTTCGGCATTTGGAACAGTTTCCGGTGGAGATCAACCGCGCCGACTACAGAATGATTTTACGGGTGGTCGAGTAGGTCAGCGGTATTACTACCGCTTTCCCCTCTAAGAACCGTGCATG
>CAMWCA010000019.1 GCA_947172705.1 uncultured Lachnospiraceae bacterium | reverse complement strand
TAAACCGTTTTATTATGTCGGTTAAGCAATGGGTATCCCGCACAAATTCAAAGGGGATTGTAGCAAAAGCGGGACGATATGGCGGTACATACGCATATAAAGATATTGCGTTTGAGTTTGCAAGCTGGGTATCTCCGCAATTCAAATTATACCTTATCAAGGAATTTGAGCGGTTAAAGAAAGAAGAACAAGCTTTACTTGGATGGAGTGCTAAGAGAGAATTGGCAAAAATTAACTACCGGATACATACAGATGCCATTAAGGTTAATCTTATTCCGCCGGAACTTACACCACAGCAGACCTCTATTATTTACGCATCTGAAGCCGATGTGCTGAATATGGCATTATTTGGCATGACGGCGAAACAATGGCGGGATAAGAATCCTGATAAAAAGGGCAATATCAGGGATTATGCGAGCATAAATGAATTGATATGCCTGTCAAATATGGAAAACATTAACGCAGTGTTGATCGAAGATGGGCTGAACCAGAAAGAACGCTTAATAAAACTTAACAAGATTGCCATACATCAGATGTCTATTTTGGAAGAACAGACAACAAAGGTCTTGAAGTGATTTAATTCCCTCGAATTCGGGGGAATTAAACTTACTACAATTCAAGACAGGGAGTAGTTTTTGATCCTTCTTCCGCTTTATTGCAGTCTATCTGCAAAAAGTAACCAGCATAGGTGTATTAAGGTTTCCCTTAGAAATCATCAAATCAAAATCGGAATTTACGGAGGAAATTGTCTTTAGAGGATGGGGATATAACACCCTTGCAAAAACTCTGTCGAACAGAAAAGCAGTGGCAATTTCAACCTTGTTGTTTGTCTTGCTCCATTGGTCTGCGTTTTTTATCAAATTATTCAGGTTTGGTACGTTTGATTACGCGGGGATTCTTGTACAGAGCTTCTCAACATCATTGTGGGGGATATTAACCTGTTGGTTACTGAAAAATTCCAGAACTCTATGGAATCCTATTCTTGCACATTTCGTTTATGATTTTCTTCTCACAATTCTGATAGGCGGAAACTAACAGGTAAATGGTAATTCATGTGTTTGGTAAATTCAATTTTATTTTAATCACGGAGAATGAGAATGTTGAAATTAAGACCATATAAGAGATGTGATGCGGATTTGATTGCAGAATGGATAAAGGATGAAAATGTTTTTCAAAAATGGGGTGGAGAGCGATTTGGTAATTATCCAATAACCCCGGATATTATAGATGAAAAATATAGTAAAAATAATGGAGATTGTGTTGAACCGGACAATTTTTATCCTTGGACAGCAATTGATGATAACAATAGAGCAGTTGGTCATTTTATTATGAGATATACAGGTGGAGATAACAGGCAATTGCGCTTTGGATGGGTTATTGTTAACGATACGCTTCGAGGAAAGGGCTATGGGAAACAAATGCTTATCTTAGGATTGAAGTATGCATTTGATATTTTAAAGGTTGATAAAATAACGATTGGAGTTTTTGAAAACAATGAATCTGCTCATTGGTGTTATAGAAAAGCAGGGTTTGTTGAAACAGAAATTGTGCAAGGCGAACCCTGGAATGTTGTTGAGATGGAAATTGTAAAAAAGAGATATTATGAAAACTAATTTGTTGAAAGTTCTGTGAAGATAATCAGGTAAATCATAAGTTGCAAAGGGGGTAAAATCGAAGTTTTTATGTAGAGGAATATTATGAGAAAGAGGAAAAAAGTTATAAAAATATTTTTTGTTGTGATCGTTACAGTATTCATCTTGCTGCTTATCACATACATTAATCATCAAATTCATTTAAAAGGAGAAGCCAAATTACGTTTACCGTTAGGGCAGATGGTTGAAGTTGATGGACACAATATGAGTATTTATGTTGAAGGAACCGGAGATACAACGCTTGTTTTCATGTCAGGCGGGGGCACTTGTTCTCCTGTATTGGATTTTAAGTCCCTGTATTCTCTTTTGAGTGATAAATATCAGATTGCAGTTGTGGAAAAATTCGGATACGGTTTCAGCGATGTTGTCGATAAGGACAGAGACATTGACTCCATACTTGAAGACACAAGAACTGCTCTTGCCGCCGCAGGGGTAAATGCGCCCTATGTCCTTTGTCCGCATTCCATGTCAGGGCTTGAAGCTTTATATTGGGCGCAGAAATATCCTGATGAGGTATCTGCAATTATCGGGCTTGATATGGCAGTTCCGGAGTATTATGACAGTATGAACATAAACATACCCCTGATGCGGATTGCAAGCTGGGCGGCTAATATAGGTGTCACTCGTTTTATACCGGGCATTTCGGACAGTGACGCTGTAAAGTTTGGCACATTGTCAGATGATGAAAAAGAAATTTATAAAGCCGTTTTCTACAATCGGACGGCAACCGTGACAATGATAAATGAGACTGCGCGGGTAAAGGAAAATGCTGAAAAAGTGAACAGTATGGGTGTTCCGCAGCTCCCAATGCTGTTATTTATTTCCGACGGTTCTGGCGGAACAGGCTTTGATCAAGAGACATGGAGAAAAATTCCAATAGAATATATATCACAGGTTGATGAAGGGGAGTACATAGAATTAAACTGCCCGCATTATATTCACGATTATGAGTACAAAGCAATAAGTGAAAGTATTACTGTATTTATGGAAACAAAAAAGGATGAGTTATGAAAATTGCAGTATTCTCAGATGTTCATGGAAACCTTAAAGCATTAGCAAATGCAGTTTATCAGGCATATGCCGTTGTTCTATGAAAGTGAATACCATGGACATAGAATACATTTTTCGCATTTTTTGTTTTCAGATATTGATTCGGCATATCCATTTTTACAACTGTCAGATTTAAAAAATGGTGTGTTTGATAAGGTTTGTAAAAGTTTTAATTTTTCATTATATTGCATATTCTTATTGTTGTTTGAACATAATTATGCTATAATTATGCAAAGAAAGGAGTGAAACATTATGCCACTTATTATGCCTATTAAGGATTTACGTAATACAACCGAGATTTCCAACATCGCACACAAGGAGCAGGAGCCTATTTTTATTACCAAAAACGGATATAGTGACTTGGTTGTAATGAGTAGCGAATTGTATGATAAATTTGTAAGAATGAACCGCATCGATCAAGCTATTTTTGAGTCTGAACAGGAAATTGCCAACGGAGCAGAAGCAGTTGATGCAGACGTAGTTTTTGCAGAATTGGAGAAAAAACATTTTGGATAAATTCAGGATAAAGGTCAACCCCAGAGCAATCCGTGAATTGGATCACATTTACGAATATATCGCAAATGAGAAATTTGCTCCTGAAAATGCCAAAGGACAAGTTGACCGAATCAAGAAAGCTGTTTTAAGTCTGGACACTTTTCCACAATCTCACCAAGAACGTAACGAGGGCGGATATGCCGGAAAAGGATACAGACAGTTGCTGATTGATAATTATATTGTCATTTTCCGCATTGATGAGCCACATAAAACCGTTTATGTGATAACAATACAGTATCAGGGACGGAATTTATAAGATAAGCACCAAATGACAATACACGATCATTTGGTGCTTTTTTTATCAGAAAAATTCCAACTGCTATTTTCATAATTTATTATAATTTGTTGATAAACAAATCGGAAGGTTGAAAGGAAAATAAAGTGGTATTAACATATAGAAAAGCTGTCAAATCGGATGCCGATTTGCTGATAGGAATTTATGATTCTTCATTTTATGATGATTATGTCCGCTACGGGAAATGCCCCGGTTATGGAAAAACGAAAAGCCAGATGGAAGCGTCAATCCTCCGATTTCCCAAGCATATTATTATGAAAGATGGCATTCCGGTTGGAGTGATTTCTTTAGAAAATAGAGGAAATGGGCAGTATTTTCTCGGATGTTTATGTATCATTCCAACATATCAGGGACTGGGGATAGGGACAAAGGCATTCCAATATATGCTGTCAATTTGTCCGGATTGGAAAAAAATTACATTAGTGACACCTTCAGACAAGGAGCAGAACATAAAATTCTATACAAAAAAATGTGGGTTTAGCATTGCCGATAAAGAGATGGACGGTAATGTTGAAATTACTAAGTTCACTATGGAACGGTAAATTCCCGTTTATCGAAATGTTGAACAAAGAGAGAAATTGGAGTTTAAGGAGATGATGGATTGAGTGAATCGGAACTTTATAAAGAACTTGGAATATTGACAAATGACAGGAGTAAATGGAAAGAGAGTATTCCGTATGTTTCGTTTCTTCTTTCCCATGAATCCGTGAAAATACAGGCGAAGGCACTCTGGCTGATTGGTGAGATGGGTCTTAAGTATCCTCTGTTAGTGCAAGACGCAGTTCCCGCAATAGCTTCTTTCTGTGATAGTCCGATACCACTTTTGCGAGAGCGTGCGGTTAATTCCCTTGGCAGAATAGGACGGGGCAACTATCATATAATCGAACCGTATTGGACAAACCTGTTTCAATTTGCATCTGATGAGGAAGCGAAGGTCAGGCTGAGTTTTATCTGGGCATCAGAAAACATCGCCACAAATACTCCCGACATTTATGAGAATTATATGTGGATATTTGAGAAACTTCTGTACGATGCGGATGACAAGGTAAGGATGGAAGCACCAGAAATTTTCCGTGTTCTCGGTAAACGCAGACCGGAGTTCGTCAGACCTTTCGTGGAACAGCTACAACAAATATCAGAAACAGACAATAATCGTGTCGTAAGAATCCACAGTTTGGGCGCGATTAAGGCAATAGTATCGAAGTAGACAATCGGTGCTTGTTATGGAAGTTATCATAACAGATATCAAGGAAATGCCACGCAAAGTAGCAGAAAAAACTGAAATGCAATTCATGGTTGCTTGTAATGTAAAATACGCTTTTCTATACTGAGCATATCAAAACAAGGGAGCCATGAACATGAAAACAAACTATCTGAAGAAATATATCATCAGTTCCTATATCCTCGTCTGGATGCTCATTATTTTTGTGGCAGGAGCGGCAAGCCTTATCTTTCATGCATCGCCCGTTATCATGTGGATCGTCCGCAACCTGATCGCATGGTCTCCCACTTATCTGCTCTTGATTGGGTGGAAACATTTCAGACCCGATGAAACAAGGACAGTTTTTGTGAAGCGGTGCTTTTCCGGAAAAGTAAAGCTGATGCCGTTGCTGTTGTCTTTTGCTCTCACCTTTGGAATCAGTGTGTTAGCGCTGCTTATCTTTTCCGTTATCACTGGAAAGCCCATGTTGTCCTACATCAATCTGGGAACGACAGCGCTGCCGCTCAGTATTTTTCTCTCTCTGACTTCGGGACCGACAGGGGAGGAATTGGGATGGCGCGGCTTTATGCGTGAGGAATTTAACAGAAGGTACGGCTTTCTTAAATCCTCTGTCTGTCAGGGATTGGTGTGGTGTTTCTGGCACACCCTGTTATGGGTAGTAGATTCAGAATTCACCGACTGGCGGGCAATCCCCTATGTCATTTCCAATATCGTTGTCATTACATCCATTACCCTGTTGATGAATATTTTTCTGGAGCGGTATAATAATCTGCTCTACTCGGTATTGCTGCACTTTGGCTTTAATATCATTTATGTATTTCTGGATGCGGATATCGGATTTTTTGTGATTTTGACCGTTCTGTATCTGGTAATTACGCCGATTGCCGTGCTTGTAAGGAAGAGGGTTGCGGAAAAGTTTTTGGGAAAATTTATTCCTTGACATTTTTCAGCGTCACTGATACAATGTATTCAATGACTATTATTGTTTAAATGGTCATTGAATACATTAAGGAGTAGCAACATGCCAAAATCATTTAGTGAACAAGAAAGAAAGATAATAAGGCAATCTTTAATCAGTATAGGCGCCGCTCTCATGAAAACAAAAAATATTCGGCAAATCACTGTTGAGGAGATAACGCAGGAAGCCAATATTTCAAAAGGGTCTTTCTACTCTTTTTACAATTCAAGGGAAGAATTATTTTGGGATATTATTAAGTTGCAGGAGCAACAGCTTATTGATGAAAGTGTGAATATTTCAAAGCAGACATGCGATATGAGAGATAAAATCCGGCATTTGTTTTATGACGTTTTTTTGCGGGAAAGCTGGCTTGTTTATTCTATGTCAGAGAGCGATTTTCAATATATAGCCAGAAAACTTCCTTCAGAATTATTGAAAGCAGATGGGGAGAGGGCAGTAGCTTCTATTAAAACCATTTTATCTTTGTGCGAGATAGAAGAAAGTCCGGAGAATATTGAATTTGTAACTATTGCTTTACAGATGTTGAAATTAACCGAAACAAATTTCAGGTATCAGTCAGAACAAAATAGAAAAAGAATTCAACATATATTAGTTGAAGGCATTACAGACTCGCTATGCGCAAAGAATATGCGTAGAAAAGAGGATTCCCATGAATGATGAAAAGAAATTTACCAGCTTATTATATCCCTGTGAGGGCATTCCGGCTTACAAAACCTTATCTGAAGTAACCATTCATGATTTAGGGCTGGATGATATTTGCGCGCAGGTCACGGAAAAGAAGCCGGAGCAAACTCTGCTTTTGTCGATTCTTTCTAAAATGACAGAAGACCCGAGAGTAACGCAATACCGCAGCGATATTTTTTCGGATATTTACCGCAATGAATCCATGCGGAACAAAATACTGGAGATTTTAGATAAGATCAGCTTTCTTAGTGACTATGGAAGTTTGGGTAAGAAGTACGAGGATTCTGCAAATATTTGGAACCTGATGCACCGAATGGACGAATTGAAAGACTATATTAATTGCGTTGAGGGAATTTTTGACAGTCTTTCGGATGCTGAAATCTCCTCCCAGGGACTTCTTTCCTTAAAGGAATATATCAGTAAATTATATCAAGATAACGGATTTCAGGAGCTAAAGAAAGATATTGCTGCCCTGAAAGCAACCACCTACGATTTAAAAAGCGTTACCCTGGGCGTGAATCTGAACGAACGTTTTGAGGCAAGCGGAATCGGTCTGATCTCCATTAATAATAAACCCTTTACGAAAGCAAACATCCTCAGTAACTTCTGTGATAAAATTTCAACCAAAGATCAAGTACAAGATGGTGCTGAGTGGAAGGAAGATTATAAATATCATCCCTTTTCTCCTGCCGGCGTCAAAAACCGGGAGGTCCTTTTACATAGAGGGATTGCTCTTATTCCTGAAAATGATATGATGGAAGATCTTCCCAGGTATATGAACCGCATTACCGATCAGATGCTTTCCAATGTTGTAAAAAATTTAAGAAATATTTTAAATAAGTATATATCTATTACCATTACGGATATTACAAACCTGATACCGGAATTCATTTATTATACCCGCTGGGCAGAGTATATCAAAACGTTAATTGATCAGGGACTGCATTTCTGCAAAGGATCTCTGATTCCCGAAAATATAGACGACCGTACTATGGAGGCAAAAGCAATTTATAATCTTAAGCTTGCATCGGTTGCGGTGAAAAATCAGGAAACCCTTGTCACAAACGATCTGGATTTTGGCAGAGAACATCTGGTGTATATCTTGACAGGCGCAAACCGCGGCGGCAAAACTACTATTACCCAAGCGGTGGGTATTTTATTTGCACTTGCCCAGGGGGGAATTTATGTTCCGGGAGATTCTTTTGCCTTTTCTCCGGTGGACTGCATTTACACCCATTTCCCGGCGGATGAGGATAAAACAATGGATCTTGGGCGACTGGGTGAAGAGTGCAGGCGTTTTCGGGAAATATACTTAAGCTGTACCGAAAATAGCCTGTTGTTGCTGAACGAAACCTTTTCCACTACCTCCTTCGAGGAAGGATATTTTATTGCAAAGGATTCCGTAAAAGCAATTTTAAGTAAGGGAAGCCGAACCATATACAATACCCATATGCATAAGCTTGCCCGGGATATAGACGAACTGAACCGTTCTTGCGGCATTGGAAAAGCGGTTTCTCTTATTGTAATAGCAGATGGCGGCAATCGTTCCTTTAAAGTCAAAATCGCGCCTCCACAGGGGCTGTCCTATGCTAACGATATTGCAAAAAAATATGGAGTGACCTATGAAATGCTGACAGGAAAGGAGCAGACTTGAAAAGAAAAGCGAAAGGTGAGATGTATAGGCTATGGTAACAGAAATATTGGATCTACTGGAAACAGCGGCGGTTACAGTCAGTGGATTCCTGATAAAAAAATATGTATTTTTAGAGCCGGATATGGAGACAAAGAAGCAGCGTCTTTTTTATTGGATCAGTTTTTTGGTGATCGGTATTGTGTTTTTGGCTTTTGGGAAAGATACGGCATCGCTGGCGGCGCTGCTTATGATCGGCTTAAACATTTGCCTTGGCAGGAAAAAGCACAGACTGTGGGGAATTATCTTGATGATACCCTTTCCGGGCATTATCAATGGGCTTTTAGTACCGATTTTGCTTGTACCGCCGTATTTTTTCGCGCTGTCGGCGCAGGAAACTTTCGTTTATCAGTTCACGCTCTATGGAATATTGTCCGTGTTGCTGGCGCTATTTTATGTGGAAGGGAAAAAATGGCGCAGCTGGTTTCATGAGAACATGCAGCATAGGAGCCTGCGTAAATCAGAGAAGTACCTGCTCTGGGTAGTTGGAATCCTGATGCTGCTTTTTTCCAACCATACGATAATGCAGATCGCATTGGACGGCGGGAATGTGCGGGCAGCAGACAACATATATGGGCGGGGACTGGCTCCTTTTATCGGGATTACCAGCGTTTCCGCCTTTGTTATGACAATTACGATTATTGTGCTGATCATACAAGGAAATAAGCGGTCTTTTTACCATGAGCGGATTTCCCATATGCAGTCGGGCATGATCACGTTCATGGCGGAGGTTGTGGAGAACAGGGACGATAATACCGGCGGACACATCAGGCGAACGGCGGAATATGTGGAGCATATTGCAAAGGAGTTGAAAAGACAGGGAATATACAGTGATATTCTCACCGACAGATATCTGAGCGATATGGTGGTAGCAGCGCCGCTTCATGACATTGGGAAAATACATATACCGGATGCGGTCTTAAACAAGCCGGGGAAACTGACGGAAGAAGAATTTGAAATTATGAAAACCCACACTACGGCGGGGGAGGAGCTTCTGGTTCATGCAAAGGCAGAACTTGGAGAGTCGGGGTATCTGAATACGGCGATAGAAATGGCGGCGTATCATCACGAGTGGTGGAACGGAAAAGGCTATCCCTATGGCATAAGCGGGGAGGAAATTCCCCTTTGCGCAAGGATCATGGCAGTGGCGGACGTGTTCGACGCGCTGACCTCCAAACGCTGTTATAAAAGCGCCATGCCCCTTGAAAAGGCATATGGGATTATCAGAGAGGAATCCGGCACACACTTTGATCCGGCAGTGGTGGAGGCGTTTTTTGCGGCAGCAGAATATATTGAAGTTTTAGCAAAATGAGCGGATGTGTTTGGATAAATTTACAATTCTCAGTCTGTGTCCTGTACTTTTTCATGGGGAAAAGATATGCTGGAGGACGAAGGGAGGCAGAGAGATATGGATCAACAAAAAATAGGGTTATTCCTGAAAGAACTGCGGAGCGAAAAGTCTGTTACCCAGGCAGAACTTGCAGAGGTGATGGGGGTATCCAACAGGAGTGTTTCACGATGGGAAAATGGCACAACCATGCCTGATTTCGATTTGCTGATCGAGTTGGCAAAATATTATCAGGTGGAGGTTGGAGAAATATTAGATGGAGAAAGAAAGACCGGAAGCATGGATAATGAAACGGAGGAACTTATGCTGAAGATTGCCGACTATGGAAACGTGGAGAGAAATTTTTTCTCAAAAAGAATGTGCGCCATGTTTTTGGTGGCAATTATTGGTATGGTGATTCTTGGGGTAATAGAAATTGCAGGGCTTGAAAGAACGCAGCCCTATGCAACCATTGTGAGCACTACCGCTGGCTTTGTGACAGGTACGTTATTGACAGGGCTTTTATATGCCAGCCGTTACATTGTCAAACTAAAAGCAGCCAGAATGCGTTTGGCGAAACAATTAAAGCATGGCGGGAGGCATTAGGAACTGTAAGTATACAGAATGGATAATAAGTCATATCCGAGCAGACAGAACAATGGCAATATAACCTTTTGCAAATGTGTAGATTTTTCACCTTGACAAAAGTATCTTGCCAGCATAAAATCATAGTCAAAGAGAAGCGGGTTTTGTGTCGTGTACAGCTATTATAGCTCAAGCGGGTTGCCTGTTTCTTTTTTTATGTCCATAACATCATATAAATACATCTTCCCGTTTTCATCATGGCGTACAAGCATGGAGGCATGGAATACGTTGTACCGTTCAAGTTTTCCATTTTCACCATAAACTGGAAGGGCAAATCTTGACTCATACCGATACCAGCCCAAAGCTGCATTTCGGTAATGCTTTTCATTGTTGTTTTCACGGAAATGTTTTCCAACAGCTATCTTTAACATTTCCGGCAGCCCCTGTGTGGCATTTGCTTTCTCCTGAAGTCTGTATAAACTGACATTACCAGCCCAGCGTTGGTGATGTGATTATACTATAATCTAATTCCCTTGTCATCAGTGTTACAAAATTTTATTTTTACTCAATTTACTACTTGATAATGTGGTAATGATTAGAGCACTATTTAGAACTATCATGAAAGATATTGTTGCCAAAAGGCAAAAGTAAGGTGCAAATAATAAGTTTAAAAATATTGAAAAAGGTGCAAATAACTTTAATAATTACTTGGAAATTGGTGCAAATTATACTATAATATACTCATAAAATACTTGGAGGTTTATCTATGGAACGAATTGCATTGCAAAAACTGATAGACTGGAACAACAATAAACATAAGAAACCCCTGATTGTTTGGGGCGCAAGGCAGGTTGGCAAAACATATCTTGTGCAGGAGCTTTTTGCAAAAAATTATTATAAAAATAATTACATTTATATAGATTGTAAAAAGGAAGATGAAATCCGCGAGTTCTGTTCCACGACTGCCAATGCTGAGAAAATGATTGAATATATTTCTTTGCGAATGGGAAAGAAGATAAACGAAAATACATTGTTGGTTTTTGATGAGGTGCAGGAATGTCCTAACATAATTTCCTCTCTGAAATATTTTTGTCAGGACTTTAGAGAAATTCCCGTTATTGTAACCGGCTCAATGGTGCGTATTAAACTGCAAAGAGAAACGCACAAAAGGGGATCAAAGGCTAATGACAAATTCCTTTTCCCCGTAGGGAAAATAAACCAAATAACGATCTACCCAATGACCTTTGACGAGTTTTTGATGAACAGCAATGAAATGCTTTATAAAGCTGTAAAGAACACCTATGAAAGTAAGCAGCCGTTAGATATGCAAATTCATCAGCTGGCAATGGAGCAAGTGTATAAATATCTGCTTGTAGGAGGTATGCCGGAAGCAGTGGGAGCCTATATTGACGGTGATGACCTTATTGAGGCAAGAAAAATTTTGAAAGCTTTGTACGACAATTATCTTTCTGACATGGAACTATATCAGGCGAGCCAGGAAGCTGTATTGCGTTCCCGCATCTTGTTCCAGAATATTTATAGCGAGTTAAATAAAGAGTCTAAAAATTTTTCGCCCGGTCTGATTGAAAAAAGAAGCAAAACGAGAGATTTTGCAACCTCTATACAATGGCTTACGATGGCACACATAATCAATCAGTCTTTCCAGCTAAAGGAGCATATCACAATGCCGCTTATTCAAGATAACGAAAGCAATTTCCGGCTGTTTCTTGGCGATATCGGCATGTTTTCATACCAAAGCGGTATAAATGCCGCTTCATTTATATCAAGCGAAAGGGAAAATACACTATCCGGCATATTCTTTGAAAACTTTGTTGCCAATGAATTGATTGCAAAAGAGCATAAATTGTTCTATTGGCGTGGCAAAGCGTCCTGTGAACTTGAGTTTATTATTGAATCGGACAATAAGTTATATCCGATCGATGTAAAAAAAGGCAGAGGAACCCTCAATTCTCTTGCTAAATTTGCAAATCATAATAAATTTGAGTATGCCATTAAAGTCTCCAAAAACAATTACGGATATAATTCTGAGCAAAAGCTGCTTACGATACCGTTTTATTTTATCCCATTTGCAGCAAAAGACCTTGCAGACGGAAAAATGACAGTATAACATTAATTTAAAAAATGGAAAAAGGAGGGTCACTCTGTAACTAAAAGTTAGTTCTTTGTGACGCTCCTTTTAAACTTGTTTGGGATTTCACTGAAGGGGGATAAGCTTTCTTATGGTCGGTCAGACCGCATAAATAATCCAGACTCACATGATAATAGGCAGCCAATTTAATTAAATGTCTGATTGGCATTTCGTTAGCCCCTCTTTCGTAGCGGGCATACATAGTCTGTGAAGTGCCAAGAAGCTCTGCGATTTCCTGCTGGGTCTTGTCATGATCTTCTCTTAAATTTCTGATACGGGTAATATAGTCCATGTAAAACCTCACAGATTTGGAACATTCTAATAGTGTTAGCTTATCATAGTAAAAATATTTACTATTGACTTTAGTAAATATCTTTACTAGAATATATGAAAAACAGAAGTAAAATCGGGAAAGAGAGAAAATGGAAAATGAGTTTAGGAGGCAGGAAATGGCTATGGTTAAGTAAGGACACAAACTGGATTTTATGGGGGGCTGTTTTTCTGCGCGTTATAGTAAGCAGTATTGTAATCAATAGAGGAGCCTACATGGCGGTAGATAGTTCAAGATATATCAGTCTTGCAGAATCCCTTGTTGAATCCATGCATTTTGGAATGGGCGCATCCAACGAATTATTTAGAACGCCTATATATCCTTTGTTTTTGAGTGGATGCATGCTGATATCAAAAAAATATTTTTTCTTAGTGGCTATTATGCTGCAGCAAAGTGTAAATATAGGTATCTTTTTGATTTGGCGAAAATTGCTCAGAATATTTATTTCTTCAAATAAAGTAAGGATGACAGCAGAAATATTATATGCGATTGATTTGCAAAGCATATTTTATAACACTCAAATTTTAACGGATGCATTATTTCAATCATTAGTTCTTTTATTTGTATATTGGATGGTTATGTTCTGGAAAAAGCATAGTGAGAAATATTTGATTGGAAGCGGCTTTTTGATCGGAGGCTTATCGTTGCTTCGTCCTATTGCGGTTTATCTGCCAATTGCCATATTTATTGGAGTGATAACGGTATATCTGACCGAGTATGGAAATTTAAAAAGAGGTATACGGATTTCTATAAAATTTCTACTATGTGCATTATTGCCGATGCTTGGATGGTGTTGTAGAAACTACCTATTAGAGGAAAAATTTACAGTCTCTACAGTTGCAAACTATAATACATATGTTTATTATGCAGGGGCGGTAGAAGCCGAACTTAAAAATCAAAATTACTATGATGTAATAGTACAGAGAGAAGAGCGGATCAATAGTGCAGCAGATAACATTGAAAATGAAAAAATGATAGAGAGTGGGCTGAAGTTGCTGAAAGAGCATCCTGCAATTTATATAAAATACCATTTAAAGGGAATGTTATTAGAATGCATATATCCGGGACAGATCGATTTGTTTACAGCCTGTTCGGATTCTTTTGAGAAGGGAAAAGAAAATTTAAAATCAATTTTGACATCTGATCAGAATTTTGGAGAGAAAATAGCGGAAAGTGTTCGGTATGTGGTTCGAGAGGATCGTTTATTTGCCTTGGCAGGGGTAAGCCTGGCAGGAGAGGTGGTTTTTCTTGCAGGAGTTTTTGGGTGCTTTGCAGGAGCTTGTATTATGAAATCAGTCGGATATAAATGGTATGAAAAATGGATGCTTATTGGGGTTGCTGCCTATTTTTGGATTTGTGGCGGGACGCCTTTTGGTATTGGATCATATCCCAGATTCAGACTTCCATTCATATATATTATGCTTTTATGTGCAATGATGAGGATTGACAAGATGATTAAGTGTAAAGGAACGTAAAAAAGAAGAGAGGAGGCAGGTGGTTTGTATCAAAATGAAGTTTTTTTGCGCTTGATATAATAAAAGTTATAAATAACAGGAGGAAATGATATATGAAACATAATAAATATCGGAAAATACCAGCAGTATTTCTATTTTCGGTTCTTATCTTGACAGTTTGGATGTGGAAGCCATTGAATGCCGCGGCGGAAGAACCGGTGGTTTCGGAAGATACTGTAGATTTGGACGATGATCAGCTGGAGGCAAATGGTGATATAAATGAAGAAAATGTCTTACCACAGGAAGATGTTTTGGCTCCGGAAAGCGATGATTCCTTAAATTTAGATGAGGAGGAGAATTTAAACATTGATGTCGTAACAATGGGTGTTGAAGAGGTGAAACCTTTAGCATTGGATTATGTGGGGGTGTCAGAACTGGAATGGGTTGATCCAGGAATTATCAGATTTAAAGTAAATGATTCAATACCTGGGTTTTATGTAATACGTATATATACGGCTGGAATGGGGTTCACGGACATTATGTATGGGGATATAGGTGTTCAACAGGGCAGTTATGTGACTAAAGATCTGCGTCAGTTCATAGTACCTAGTGGCGATTATACTTTCCAGATTAAAATATCGTCAGACGATAATGATAACCCAACGGATTTCTCAGCAGGATGCGTATCGCAAATCAGTCCGGTTTATCACTATGAAAAACCAGCAGAATCCATATCGACGCCTACTGGACTGGAATGGGACGGTCAGACGAAAGGACTGGCGAAGTGGACGACTGTTGAAAATGCAGATGGTTACAATGTAGAATTATGTAAAGATGGGAATTTAATATATGGCATTTATTCATATCCTGTAACTCAATATGATTTTAGCAGTCGTATGGGAGAAAAAGGCAGCTATACTTTTAGTGTACAGGCACTTGCACCTAACCCTGAGCAATGTGCAAATAGTGAATGGTCGTCTCACTCTGAACCGTTTGTGGTTTTTGGCAAAACAGACAAAACGCTGGAAGAAATCCTTCAAAATGATAATGCCGTGGAAGCGGTTAATGACCTAAAGAATGAAGATAAGGTTAATAAATCTGAACTGAAAATTGCAATGCAGTCCAATACCAGTGTGCAGAGTAAGATGCAGCAGCTTGAGAACAGCTACATAGAAGAGCAGGGCATTACCGTGTCGTCCCCTGTTGTGGAGGATGTGGCAATTGCTTCAGAAAAGATTTCTGTTCTTGGCGCAGGAATGAATGCGGACAAGGGACAGGAAGTTACTTTGAAAATTTCAAGACCTGATGCGGAAAGCCCTTATAATCCCGATGTATATAGGAACGTTGTGCAATTTAACATGGATTTGCTGATCGATGGCGCACCTAAAAAAGAATTGGATATTCCTGTCACAGTTACGCTTCCGGTGCCCGATGGGATGAATATTAACCGCCTGTTTATTCTTCATTACAGTTCGGCGGATGGTTCTTATGAAACGATTTTGCCCAGGAATAACGGTAATGGAACGGTCTCCTTCACCATTGCTCATTTCAGTACCTTTGCATTTGCAGAAACACAGGAGGAGGCAATGACAGATATGAATGATGAAAATGGAGATGGCAGCGACTCAACAGATTCTTCCAGTGAAGAAATGGCGGTTTATCCTGTGTGGAAGCCGGTTACGCCCGATGAGATAAAGCGTTACGGATGCAAAGGCAAAGAAAAGATCGATTATACCCTTGCAGAAGAAAACGATTATTATGTAGAAATCAAAAACGCCATGCAGGGTCCTATGTGCTTTGCTTCCTTTGAGGCTGTTCTTGACGATTATACAATAGGAAGAACCTATAATATTTATCCGGCACATCAGATAACATACAGCATGGATAAGGAAGTGGAAATTACCATAAAAATTCCGGAAGCTATTTATCAACCGGATAGGGTATATAAAATGATATGCGTGACAAAAGAAGGGCAGCCTGTTATTTATGATGATTTGGACAAGATGCCGGAAACAATTACCTTCAGGACAAATACTTTTTATGCTTATGCATTAATTTATAAATAAAATATTGACTTTTTATGCTGATCGCGTATAATAAATGCACAAATAAAAATATTTGTGAAACTGTTAGAGCGTTCAGCTAAAATGCTCGTTTAAAAGTGGTTAGATTGTCCAGTCAAAACAATCGATTAACAGCAGTGGGTGGAGTTGTTCCATCCACTTTTGTAGTTTATTTGGATTTATAACGATGAACAGCATCGGTTTTGTATTATTATAATTAATTCCCAATATTCCAAACAAAATATGAATTGATTGTTAAAAATAAAGCTTTAAGTTGAAACCACAGGAAATTGTTGGTATACTAAAAGCGGTTTAAAAAGGAGATTCTCAGCGTAAAACGCTTTGGGATGGAGGAAATATGGAAGAATACAAGAAACAGTTTATAGAATTTATGGTAGACAGTCAGGTGTTGAAGTTCGGCGAATTTACATTAAAGAGCGGCAGAAAATCCCCCTTCTTCATGAATGCAGGGGGCTATGTGACCGGCACCCAGCTCCGCAGGCTGGGGGAATATTATGCTAGGGCGATCCACGACCACTACGGTCTGGATTTTGATGTGCTCTTTGGACCCGCCTATAAGGGAATTCCCCTAAGCGTGGCGACCACCATGGCGATCAGCGAGTTGTATGGAAAAGATGTCCGCTATTGTTCCAACCGCAAGGAGGTTAAGGATCACGGGGATACCGGTATTCTGCTGGGAAGCAAGTTAAAGGACGGCGACAGGGTGGTGATCATCGAGGATGTGACCACCTCCGGAAAATCCATTGAGGAGACTTATCCCATCATCACAGCCCAGGCGGATGTGGAGATCAAAGGGCTTATGGTATCCCTAAACCGCATGGAGCGGGGGCAGAGCGAAAAGAGCGCCCTTATGGAGATAAAAGAAAAGTACGGCTTTGATGCAAATGCGATTGTGAATATGGAAGAGGTTGTGGAATATTTATATAATAAGCCCTATAAAGGTCAGGTGTATATTGACGATACCATAAAAGAGGCGATCGACGTTTATTATCAGCAGTATGGCGCAAAATAAATAAGGAGATTTTCCCAAGGCGGATCAAGAAAGGAGCGGCAGCATGGAAGAGAAGGTTTACAAGACGATGAACGGAGCGGGTGCAATGAGTATAGCGGTAGGCGTGGTGACGCTGGTCACAGGTATTGTGTGCGGCATTTTAATGATCATAGGCGGCGCAAAGCTGCTTGCCGGCAAATCAAAAATCTTATTTTAATGTGATAGGCGGAAGGCATGTTAAGATCAAAGGGATTTATATTTACAAACAAAGAGCATACCCAAAAAGGAATCATGTCAACGATTCTGGGTATCCTTGGTAATATAACCTTGGGTATTGCGGTTTACAAGGCATATTTAAACGATGGAACGCCTGCCGACAGGTACGGCGCAGCGGCGGTTCTGGCAATTCTCTTTATGACGGTGGGAATGGTGCTGGGGCTTTGGTCTACGGTGGAAAAGGATAAATTCAGGCTGTTTACGGTACTGGGGATCGGGGTCAATGTTCTGGCAGCTGGGATGCTCAGTTTGATATTATTTGCAGGAGCGTATGTAGAATAATGGTGGGAGAAAGGTTTTTACTGGCAAGAGAACGAATACAGGAGATTCAGGAAGAAAAAGTATTGCAGCCCGAATTTCAGGATTATTTCAATCGGGTGGCGGCATTTTTGGATATGCTCTCTGAAACATGGGATTTTATTGCCGGGGAAGAGATCAGATATTGTTCAATAGAGGAGCTTAGGGAAAGAAATTACAGAATGTACGAGGATATTCTTCCTGAGCATTATGAGGAAAGCTATGCAGATCCGGAATACAGCACACAGCGGCTGGGGGAGGTTTATGGAAGCTTTCTTTCCTTTTTATATGCGGAACTCAGGAGTATCATTCCATTTGTATATGAACAGAATCTGGGACAGACAGTGATCCGGATGGAGCTTTTTCTGGAGGTCTACGGCGCTTTTTGCTGCCAGCAGGCGGAAAGCGGGGGGCAGCCTGATGTGGAAGCTTTAAAGGAAATCGTTTACTGGTATGTGAGCGATTATACCAGAGAGGCAACTCTGGAAAAATTAAAAAATATGCTGGACCCGGGAGCGGATTTTGCCCTTAACATCATTCAGGGAGATCTGTCTGATTCAAGGTATTTATACTATTTCGGAGAATATGTGACAGACAATCAGATTCGAACTTACGAGCATTTAAAAAGTCTTCCTGAGGAAACTTTGCAGAAAATGGCGGATACCTATACGGAAGGATATCGGATCGGTTTCCTTGTAGGGAATAAAGATATTTCCAAAAAGAAAACGGTAAATATTCGTTATTGCCTTGGATTTGAACCCATGATACGCAAAGCGGTGGAAAACTTTGAAAAGATGGGGCTTGCACCTACCATATACCGGGCGCATTTCAGCCTTCTTCAGGGAAGAGGCATGAACCGGAACGGGTATTATGGGGCGATCCCCAATAAACAGTATGATTTTGACCATAAGGACGATCAGGGGCTTATCTTGGATAAAAAGCTAATACAGACCCGTCTGGAGGCTTTGAAGGAAGGGTATGAGGCATATAAAGAAGAAGCCGCAGTGTTTGGAGGTCCCGCAGTGGCGGAGGTGTTTGGAGAAGCGCCTGTGGAATTGAAGGAAAAGTCTCAGGCGATCCATTTATCCAAGGTACAACAGAAGCTGATCGTGGAATATATGACAGCGGCGGGAGAGCTGCAGAATCAGTATATTAAGGGGGAAGAAAGAAGCTTTACCATTATTGCATTCCCCACGCCGGAAATAGGAGAAGATTTCCCGGCGATCTTTGATCAGGTAATCCGGATCAACACTCTGGATTATAAGCTGTATCAGCGGATGCAGCAGATCATGATCGATACCCTGGATCAGGGGAAGTATGTGCTGGTCAAAGGCATGAAGGGCAACCGGACGAATTTGAAGGTAATGCTCCATGAGTTGACAGATTCGAAAAAGCAGACCAATTTTGAAAACTGCGTGGCGGATGTGAACATCCCTGTGGGGGAAGTGTTTACCTCTCCGGTTTTAGAAGGGACAGAAGGAACGCTGCATGTAAGCAGGGTGTACTTGCAGGAACTGGAATATAAGGATCTTTCCATTACCCTTCGGGACGGAATGGTGGTGGATTATAATTGCAGTAATTTCCCTTCCAAAGAAGAAAATCAGAAATATATTCAGGATAACGTATTGTATCATCATGACACCCTGCCTTTGGGAGAGTTTGCCATCGGTACCAACACCACGGCGTTCGTGGCGGCAAGAAAATACGGAATAGAAGATAAACTTCCCATCCTGATTGCAGAGAAAACCGGTCCTCATTTTGCACTGGGCGATACCTGCTATTCCCATGCAGAGGAGGTAGCAGTTTACAATCCTGATGGAAAAGAGATCATTGCAAGGGACAACGCCTGCTCCCTGAAAAGAAAGGAAGGAGATCCGCAGGCATACTTTAACTGCCATACGGATATTACCATTCCTTATGACGAATTGGGGGAGGTAAGCGTGGTGACCCGGGAGGATCAGGTGATCCCAATTATAGAGGAAGGCAGATTTGTGCTGCCGGGCTGTGAAGAACTGAATGCGCCTTTGGAGGAAATTTTATGATGTGGGTGTCAAAAGCTGGCTGGGGAGTGCGCCTGGCAATTTGCACAAAAAGAGTTCGTGCAACTGACTTTTGTGCGATGGAGATGAGACTCAAAAATCGTGGAAGCCTCTGTTGAACACGATTTTCGCTTTCAGAGGCTCATCGGAATGCTCTGCACAATGGAAGGCGCACAACTTTTTTGTGCAAATTGCCAGGCGCACTCCCCAGCCAGGGCTTTTGACACCCACATCATTTTATAAGATTTTATGTAGGATCATAAATTAGGATGACAGGATAAAAATTGAGGTGTAAAATATGGTTGTAGTAAAGACCTGTTTTATAGTATGATGTTAGAGGACAAAAGACCAGAGAACGGAGGTAAGGATATGACACAGGTAGGAATCGTGATGGGCAGCGACTCGGATATGCCGGTTATGGCGAAGGCGGCGGATGTGCTGACAGAGCTTGGCATTTCCTTTGAGATGAGAATTATTTCCGCCCACAGAGAACCGGATGTGTTTTTTGAATATGCCAAGTCGGCGGAGGAGAGAGGATTGAAGGTGATCATTGCGGGAGCGGGCATGGCGGCGCATTTGCCGGGTATGTGTGCGGCTATTTTCCCCATGCCGGTGATCGGCATTCCCATGCACACCACGTCCCTTGGGGGAAGAGATTCCCTTTATTCCATCGTGCAGATGCCCTCGGGTATCCCGGTGGCGACGGTGGCGATCAACGGCGGCGCTAATGCGGGGCTTCTTGCGGCTAAGATTCTGGCGACTTCCGACGAGACTCTTTTAAAGAAGCTGAAAGAGTACAGCGCTAAGATGAAGGAAGGCGTTCAGAAAAAGGACGAAAGATTAGATCAGGTGGGCTATCAAAATTATTAAGAAAACAGGCGGGGCGAAAGGCTTCGGAACGGAGGAAAAAATGGATTACAAAAATGCCGGTGTGGATATTGAGGCAGGTTATCGCAGTGTGGAACTGATGAAGGGGTATGTAAAGGAAACCATGAGACCCGAGGTGCTTGGCGGGATCGGCGGGTTTTCGGGAGCGTTTTCCCTTTCTTCCATTAAAAATATGGAAAAACCCACTTTGGTTTCAGGAACAGACGGAGTGGGAACCAAGATCAAGCTTGCCTTTTTGATGGATCAGCATGATACGGTGGGAATCGACTGCGTTGCCATGTGTGTTAACGATATTGTATGCGCAGGCGGAGAACCGTTATTTTTCCTTGACTATATTGCCTGCGGCAAGAATTATCCCGAAAAGATCGCGGCGATCGTAAAGGGAGTGGCGGAAGGCTGTAAACAGGCGGGAGCCGCGCTGATCGGCGGTGAGACGGCGGAACATCCGGGGCTGATGCCGGAGGAGGAATACGACCTTGCGGGCTTTACGGTAGGTGTGATTGATGAGAAGGATCTGATCACAGGAGAAAATATCAAGCCGGGCGACGTGCTGGTGGGGATTGCTTCATCAGGCGTTCACAGCAATGGATTTTCCCTGGTGAGGAAGATTTTTGACATGACGAAGGAAAGTCTGGATACATATTATGACGAATTGGGAAAGACTCTGGGAGAAACGTTGCTTACGCCTACCAAAATTTACGTGAAGGCGATCAAAAGCGTAAAAGAAGCAGGCGTTACCATAAAAGGCTGCAGCCATATTACAGGGGGCGGATTTTATGAGAATATCCCCAGAATGCTGCCGGACGGCGTATGCGCAGTAATTGAAAAGGGCAGCTATCCCATTCCGCCTATTTTTGGTTTGATGCAGAAAAAGGGCAATGTGGATGAGAAGATGATGTACAATACCTACAATATGGGACTGGGCATGGTTCTTGCCCTTGATCCTGCCGATGTGGAGCGGACCATTGCCGCCATCCAGGCAGCAGGTGAGGAAGCCTGGGTGGTTGGAAAGGTACAGCCCGGTGAAAAGGGAGTGACCATATGCTGAATATCGTAGTCTGCGTTTCCGGCGGAGGAACCAATCTTCAGGCAATTATTGACGGAGTGGAAAAGGGAACCATTAGAAATACAAGGATCATAGGCGTGATCAGCAATAATGCAGGCGCGTATGCGTTGGAGAGGGCAAAAAAGGCAGGGATACCGGCTTTTTCCATTTCTCCTAAGAACTTTGAAAGCCGGGAGGCGTTTAACAGGGCGTTTCTGGATCAGTTGGAAGCGTTGGAGCCGGATCTGATCGTGCTTGCCGGATTTCTGGTTATTCTCCCCGAAAAAATGATCGAGGTATATCGGGATCGGATCATCAATATTCATCCTTCGCTGATCCCCTCTTTTTGCGGAACCGGGTATTATGGCTTGAAGGTGCATGAAGCGGCACTGGCAAGAGGCGTAAAGGTAACGGGCGCCACCGTACATTATGTGGATGAGGGGACAGATACAGGAAAGATCATTCTGCAGAAAGCGGTAGAAGTCCTGGAGGGCGATACGCCGGAGCTTTTACAGCGCAGAGTGATGGAGCAGGCGGAATGGATCATACTGCCCAAGGCGATCGATCAGATCGCCGGAGCAAAAGGATAAAGAAAGGGATGGCGCAATGAAAGTTTTAATTGTAGGAAGCGGCGGAAGAGAACACGCCATTGCGGCAAGCGCGGCAAAAAGCAAAAAAGTGGATCAGATCTATTGTGCGCCGGGAAATGCCGGGATTGGTCTGATTGCGGAATGTGTTCCCATCGGCGCTATGGAATTTGAAAAAATTGTTGCTTTTGCCAAAGAAAAGGAGATTGACCTTACCATTGTAGGAATGGATGATCCACTGGTAGGGGGGCTGGTGGACGAGTTGGAGAAAGCGGGGCTGCGTGCTTTTGGACCCCGGAAAAATGCGGCAATACTGGAAGGAAGCAAGGCATTTTCCAAGGATCTTATGAAAAAATATAACATCCCCACAGCGCAATATGAAACCTTTGATTCCCCCAAGGAGGCGCTTTCTTATCTGGAAAAGGCAGAGTTTCCCATCGTGCTGAAAGCGGACGGACTAGCCCTTGGCAAAGGAGTGCTGATCTGCCAGACTTTGGAGGAGGCGAAGGAAGGCGTGAAGACCATCATGCTCGACAAGCAGTTTGGAAGCGCAGGAAACCGCCTTGTGATCGAAGAGTTTATGACGGGCAGGGAGGTTTCAGTTCTTTCCTATGTGGATGGGAAGACCATTAAGACTATGACCTCCGCTCAGGATCATAAGAGAGCAGGAGACGGGGACACAGGGTTGAATACCGGCGGTATGGGAACCTTTTCCCCCAGCCCCTTCTACACCAGGGAAGTGGATGCTTTCTGCCAGAAATATATTTACCAGGCAACCGTAGACGCTATGGCGGCGGAAGGGAGACCTTTTAAGGGCATTATTTTCTTTGGGCTGATGCTGACGGAAAAGGGACCAAGGGTGTTGGAATACAATGCCCGCTTTGGAGATCCGGAAGCCCAGGTGGTTCTGCCTAGAATGCAAAATGATATGATTGAAGTAATGGAGGCGTGCATCGACGGAAGGCTGGACGAGGTGGAGCTGGTATTTGAGGACAATGCGGCAGTTTGCGTTGTGCTTGCATCGGAAGGGTATCCGGTAAAGTATGAAAAGGGCTTTTTGATAGAAGGACTTGAAAAGTTTGAGGGACAGGATTCTTATTTTTGTTTCCATGCAGGCACGAAAAAGACAGACCAGGGCATTGTGACCAATGGAGGAAGGGTTCTCGGAATTACTGCAAAAGGAAAAGATTTAAAAGAGGCAAGAGAAAATGCATATGCGGCAACTGCATGGGTAAACTTTTCTAATAAATATATGCGTCATGACATCGGTAAAGCAATCGATGAGGTATAAATGAAGGGTTGGTGAGAATTTATGGCTGACGAAAGACGTAAAGCTTTTTTGGCGCAGGAGATACACAGACCAACCATATGCCAGGCATGCGGCGGTGTGCTGGTTTTCAAGGGAGTGGGGGAATTTGTTTGTGAGGATTGCGGCGCCAAAGAGTACGATGATTATGGAAAGGTGCGTAATTATCTGGAGCGCCACAGGGGAGCCAATGTGGCGGAAATATCAGATATGACAGGGGTTTCCCATAAGTCGATCAGAGATCTGGTGAAAGAAAAACGCTTTGATGTGCTGGACAATAAGGGAGGCTATTTAAGATGTGAAGTCTGTGGGGAGAATATTACCACAGGCCGTCTCTGCCCCAAGTGTGAAGAGAATTATCACAGAGAGGTAGAAAAGGCAGCGCGTGCCGACCGTAAGAAGAACGTCACGGGCTATGGAGAAAGCGGACGTATGGAACAGGGAAGCAAGCGTTTTACGAGAGAGAGATAAAGGAGAATTAAAAGTGAAAAAATTTAGTGTGATCAAAGGACTGTCGGGGCTGGCAGTTATGGCAATGACAGTTTGCATCATGACCTTTTCCAGCCATGCGGCGGAAGGGACAATAAAGGCGGAGACTGCACGAATCCGGGCAAACACCAGCACAGACAGTGAAGTGGTAGGCAGTACGGTCAAAGGCAAAACCATCGACATTCTGGAAGCCGTTAAGGACAGCTCAGGGGCTGTATGGTATAAGGTATCGGTGGCAGAGGGTGGATACGGATATATTAAAGGAGATCTGGTGGAAGTAAGCGGAACCATTGAGATCAAAGAAACAAGCAGCTCCCAGTCCCAGGAAAGCAGTTCTCAGAGCGCACAGCAGCCGGCTGATACGGTGCCTACTTCCATAGGGGAGCAGCAGGCGGTGATCAAGTCGGGAAATAATGTAAATGTAAGAACCGGCGCTTCAAAGGAGCATGCGGCGGTGGCATCTTTGCCCAGCGGCACAGCCATCACGCTGATCGGTGAAGCAAATGATAACAGTGGAAACAAGTGGTATCAATTAACCTGCAGCTATAACGGCAGGACCATTGAAGGATATGTGCGTTCAGACCTGATTGAGATCGGTCAGGGAAGCGCCTCCGGGGAAGGCGGAGGAGAAGGTACACAGGCGCCTGCAGAAGGCAGCGAAGGCGAGGGTACAGAAGCGCCTGCCGAGGGAGAAGCTCCTGTGGAAGGCGAAGGCGAAACACCGGAAGGGGAAGAACCTGCTCCTGAACCGGTAGAGGAGCACAATGACTATGAAGTGCATTATGATATGGACCCTGCCACCAATGAGTATACCTACTACCTCTACCTGAACAACGAAGGAAATAAAATGAAAGTCAGCGAATTGCTTGCTGCTTCCAGTACTGCAACAGAGGGAATGCAGAAGCTGCAGGATCAGGTGGAAAAAGAAAAGATCGTGATCATCATTCTGGCAGTGGTGGTTGTGGTTCTCTTTGTTGTAATCACCATCCTTCTGTTTAAGATCAGGAATCTTTACTATGAGGAAGATGATGAGGAGGAAGAGGAAGAAGAAGAGGAAGAAGAGCCTGAACCGGTGAGAAGGAAGGTCAGAAGGCGGGTAGTGGAAGAAGAGGAAGAACCTGTTCCTGTGAAAAAAAGGAGACCGACGACGGCTTCTGAGAATCAGGAGCGGACGCCAAGACCCAGAGAACGCTCAGCGCAGCCGGCGGCAAGAGGGGAGCGGGAGCTTCATGCTGCGGAAAGGAAAGAACCTGTCAGGAAGCCGGCGGCGAGAAAGCCCCAAAACTTTTTAATTGATGATGATGAGTTTGAATTTGAATTTTTAAACATGGACGATAAAGATATTTAAAATGTACGGGAGGAATGGCACAAGCTGTTCCTCCTGCCTATCAAAACAGAAAAATTTAGAATGGAGATTAACATGCAGTCAGGCGGTTTTACAGATAAGGCAAAAGCGGCGTTATCCCTTGCAGAGAAAACGGCATCCAGAATGCGTGCAGGGTATGTGGGAACGGAACATATTCTGGTGGGCTTGCTAAAGGAAAATACGGGAGTGGCATCCAGGGTTTTAAAAGAAAATGGAGCCGATGTGGATAAGATCATTGAGATGATACAGGATCTGATTATGCCTGAGGCGGCAGTTACCTTGAAGGAGCGGAGCAGTATATCTCCCAGAGCCCAAAGGGTTCTTGAGGAGGCGCATCGCCAGGCGGATCGTTTTGGCGGGGATGCGACAGGGACAGAGCATATCCTTCTTGCATTGCTGAAGGAAGGGGAAAATGTCGCCGTGCGGCTGCTCAATACCCTTGGCGTGTCTGTTCAGAAGCTTTATGTCGATACGCTTATCGCTATGGGAGAGGACGGCAGCCTTTACAAAGAGGATTTAGGGAAAAAGCAGAGCCGTAAAAGCAAGCAGACTTCTACCCTGGAGCAGTACAGCAGAGATCTGACGGCGCTTGCTGCGTCGGGAGGACTGGACCCTGTGATCGGAAGAGAAAATGAGATCAAGCGGGTCATAGAGATTCTGAGCCGCAGAACCAAAAACAATCCCTGTCTGATTGGCGAACCGGGAGTGGGAAAGACGGCGGTGGTAGAAGGGCTTGCTTTGCGTATTGTAGCGGGGGAGGTGCCCTTTACGGTACAGAACAAACGGCTTCTGACGCTGGATCTTTCAGGAATGGTTGCCGGTTCCAAGTACCGGGGGGAATTTGAAGAGAGAATCAAAAGGGTGATCAGAGAGGTCCAGGAGGACGGTAATGTGATCCTCTTTTTGGATGAAATGCATACCATCATAGGGGCAGGCGGTGCAGAAGGAGCCATTGATGCATCTAATATTTTAAAGCCTTCGCTTGCCCGGGGAGAATTACAGCTGATCGGAGCTACCACGGTAGCGGAATACCACAAGTATGTTGAAAAGGATGCTGCGCTGGAAAGAAGGTTTCAGTCTGTTTATGTGGAGGAACCCAGCATAGAGGAGGCAGTGGCGATATTAAAGGGGGTTGCCCCCAAGTATGAAGAGCATCATAAAGTATCCATTACAGAGGAAGCAATTTTGGCGGCGGTACAACTGTCAGAGCGTTATATCAATGACAGAAACCTTCCGGATAAGGCAATTGACCTGATCGATGAGGCAGCTTCCGCAGTCCGCTTAAAGACCATGCATACGCCGGAAAAATTGCGAGAGATGCAGGATCACATTCGGGAAATGGATGAGGAAATAGAACAGTGCTTAAAAACAGATGCGCTGGAAAAAGCGGCAATGATCCGCAGAGAACAGGAAAAGCTGATTAAAAAATTTGAGCGTGCAAGGGAAAGAAACCGTCAAAAACAGGCGGAAAGCAGCTTTTCCATTGGTGCAAATGAAATTGCGGAAGTGGTTTCGGCATGGACCAAGGTTCCTGTAAACAAGCTTACGGAAAAGGAAAGCGAAAGGCTTTTAAAACTGGAAGGAATTCTTCATAAGCGTGTGATCGGGCAGGAAGCGGCGGTTTCGGCGGTGTCCCGTGCGATCAGAAGAGGAAGGGTAGGCTTACAGGACCCTAACAGACCCATTGGTTCGTTTCTGTTTCTGGGACCTACCGGCGTGGGAAAAACAGAGCTTAGCAAGGCGCTGGCGGAAGCCATGTTTGGTTCCGAAAACGCTTTGATACGGGTAGATATGTCGGAATATATGGAAGGACATTCGGTTTCTAAAATGATCGGTTCTCCGCCCGGCTATGTGGGGTTTGAGGAAGGCGGACAGCTCAGTGAAAAGATCAGGAAGAACCCCTACTCTGTGGTTTTGTTTGATGAGATCGAAAAGGCGCATCCGGATGTGTTTAATGTGCTGCTCCAGGTGCTGGATGATGGACATATTACCGATTCTAAGGGACGTAAAGTGAGCTTCAAGAATACGGTGCTGATCATGACCTCCAATGCCGGCGCCCAGCGGATCGTTGCACCCAAGAACCTGGGCTTTTCCATGGAGACTACGAAAGAACAGGATTATGAAAAGATGAAAAGCGGCGTGATGGAGGAGGTTAAAAAGATCTTTAAACCGGAATTCATCAACCGTATCGATGAGATCATGGTATTCCAGCCTCTTGGAAAAGAAGAAATGCATAAAATTATGAACCTGCTCTGTGACAATCTGGCAAAGAGATGCAAAAAGCAGATGCAGATCCGGCTTTTGGTGAGCAACGCATTGAAGGAGCACATTGTAAGCAAATATGCAGATGATAAGATGGGGGCAAGACCTTTAAAGAGGGCGCTGCAAAGCGTAGTGGAAGACAAACTTGCAGAGGAAATCTTAAGCGGAAGAGTGAAGGCAGGAGACGGGGTTACGGCAGGATACCGCAAAGAACAGGTGATTTTTGAGGTAAAAGAAAAATAATAAAATTTTTGGTAGATATAAAGGCAAAAATATATTATACTGTCATTAACCTACAGGGGAAAGATAAAAGACAGGTAGCAGGAGGATATAGGGAATGGCTGTTGTAGAGGAATTAATTCGCAGGGAAGCGGACGGAACCATCAGTTTCGGGAATCATGGGCTTAAGGATAAGGCTAAGCTGGAAGATTTTGAGCACTGTGGAGATTTATACAAGGTAAAAACCTACAGAACAATGACCAAGCTCGAAAAGAACGGTATGTTTGTTTACGAATCGGTGCCGGGAACAAGCGTTTCACACTATACGGAGACGCCCGAGGAAATTCATTTTCAGGTGGAAGGCGATGAAGATGCGCAGATCACTGTGGGAGTGAGCGAGGATACGGAATACGAAGTTTTTGTAAATGAAAAAAGCATTGGTAAAATGAAAACCAATCTCAGCGGTAAGCTGAATATCAGCGTTGAGCTTGCGGAAGCAGGAGAGGTAAACGTGAGGATCACCAGATAAGCTGCCAATTTAGAACAATTGTATGAAAGCTGCTGCATAAATGGAAGAAAACTGTTTTGCAGCGGCTTTTTATGTGGAAGGAGCAAGGCTCCGGAACGGAGACAGATATTATGGCAAAGGGGAAAAATACAACGGTGTTTTTCTGTCAGGAGTGTGGATATGAGTCCAGCAAATGGATGGGGCAATGCCCGGGATGCCGACAGTGGAATACCTTTGTGGAGGAAACAATAAGCGGGAGAGCTTCAGGGAAAGCTCAGACGGCAGGGGAAAAAAAGAAAAATAAACCGGCGGCGCTGACGGAGATCTCTTTGGAGGAAGAAGACCGGATCAGCACTCATATGCAGGAGCTGGACCGGGTTCTTGGGGGAGGGCTGGTAAAAGGGTCTCTTACACTGGTAGGAGGAGATCCGGGGATTGGAAAATCAACCCTGCTCTTGCAGGTATGCAGAGAGCTTGCCCGGGACGGGCGGGAAGTGCTTTATGTGTCAGGGGAAGAATCCTTAAAGCAGATCAAGATCCGCGCCAACCGGATCGGAGAGTTTAACGATTGTCTGAAACTCCTGTGTGAAACCAGTCTGTCGGAGATCGAGGAAACCATCCGCAGAACCAAACCTGATGTGGTGGTAATCGATTCTATTCAGACCATGTATCATGAGGAGGTTTCATCTGCGCCGGGAAGCGTATCCCAGGTCCGGGAAGCCACAAGCCTGTTTTTGCAGATTGCAAAAGGGCTTGGCATTTCCATTTTCATTGTAGGGCACGTGACCAAAGAGGGAACGGTGGCGGGACCAAGGGTTTTGGAGCATATGGTGGATACAGTGCTTTATTTTGAGGGGGACAGACATGCCTCCTACCGTATTCTCCGAAGCGTTAAAAACCGATTTGGTTCTACAAATGAGATCGGAGTATTTGAGATGGAGGCGTCCGGGCTGAAAGAAGTATTGAACCCTTCCGAATTTATGCTCAGCGGCAAGCCTCAGGAAGCAAGCGGCTCCATCGTGGTCTGCTCCATGGAAGGAAGCCGTCCCATGCTCATAGAGATCCAGGCGCTGGTATGCCATTCTAATTTTGGCATTCCCAGGCGGCAGACCATCGGAACAGATTTTAACCGAGTAAATTTGTTGATTGCGGTTTTGGAAAAAAGGCTCGGCTTATCCCTGGGGAACTGCGATGCCTATGTAAACATTGCAGGAGGAATCAAGATCCAGGAACCGGCAATCGATCTTGGAATTGCTATGGCAGTTGTCTCCAGCTTTAAAAACAGAGCCATCGACGACCGCCTGATCGCAATAGGCGAGGTAGGCTTAAGCGGCGAAGTGCGGGGCGTAAACATGATACAGGCAAGGGTGCAGGAGGCAAAAAAGCTTGGTTTCACTACCTGCGTCATCCCCGCTGTATGTATAGAAAGCGTAAAAGACATAGAGGGAATCAAACTGATCGGCGTAAAAAGCGTGGGAGAGGCGATCCAGCTCTTATAACGGATTTTATTGTCCATCCAGTCTTGTCCTGCTATCTGGCTGTTCCCCATGGCAGGACGAGGCTGGATGGATAATTGTTACATAAATTTTACAAAAATTTTAAATTTTAGTGTTCAAATGGTCAAGTTCATGGTAAGATATAACAGGACTATACGCAAAAGAATATCTAAAGGAGCTAAAGATGGACAAGAAAAAATGGCTTAAGCATATCCCGCTGTTTATTCTGGAACTGGTGATATTGGCAGCGGCAGCCGGTATTCTATATATTACACTTCGCGCCACCGACAGCAAGGGAGGGGCGGTGAAGGATAATCTGAAAGAAGAAAATATAGCCGTTAATGAAGAAGTTAAGGAAATGGTGGTTGAGTCTGAAAAAACAGACCCGGAGGACAAGTATACGGGTATTTTCAATGTGGCGTTTTTTGGTGTGGATGCCCGGGACGGTAGTCTTGGGAAGGGGAATCGAAGCGATACCATTATGATCTGTTCCATTGATATGGATACCCATGAGATCAGGCTGGTATCGGTATATAGAGATACCTATTTAAATCTCGGAAATGACACTTACAAGAAGTGTAATACAGCATATGCCCAGGGGGGACCTGAACAGGCGATCGGTATGCTGAATCTGAATACGGATCTTTATATTACCGATTATATCACAGTAGGCTTTGAAGGGCTCATGAAGGCAGTGGATGCTTTAGGCGGCATTGAAATGGACATTACAGAGGTAGAGATCACCCATTTGAATAATTATCAAAGTACAATGGCGGAGGAAATGGGGATTGAATATACGCCGGTAACAACGGCAGGGAAACAGAACCTAAACGGTTTGCAGGCAACGGCATATTGCCGTATCCGTTATGGGGGAGGGGATGATTTCCGCCGTGCGGAAAGGCAGAGGGATGTGCTTACAGCTATGATGGAAAAAGGAAAGCATTCTTCTCTGGGGGCGCTCACGGAAGCTTTGTACGGAGTTCTGCCCAGTGTCAGGACCTCTCTCGATGTGGAGGATATTTTGCCTGTGCTTGGAATGGTAGGAGATTATAAAGTGACAGTAAGCGACGGATTTCCTTTCGAAGGAATGAGAAACGGAGGAACCATTGGAACAAACGGTTCCTGTGTAGTGCCTATATCTTTGGAGGATAATGTGGTGAAGCTTCATGAATTGCTTTATGATCAGAAAGATTATAAGGTGTCAAAGGAAGTAAAAGAATTTAGTGGGATTATAGAAGAAGATACAAAAGATTATTTACAATATTGACAATATAAATGAAAAGGATTGACAGGTAATGGTGAAATAAGTTATAATGATCCTCGGTGGTCTTCGGACTGCCTCTAGGGGCATAGTTCAAAGGTAGAACAGCGGTCTCCAAAACCGTCGATGTGGGTTCGATTCCTACTGCCCCTGTTAATATGGATGAACGAATAAAAAGTGTTAGAAGTTCCGGCTTGTGGGAACTCCTAACACTTTATTATTTGCATTTATGTAGTAGAATATTGTATTTAATTCGATTATGAGGCATGGGAACATTTGACCGAGGTGGAATCCCGCAAAATAAACTGAGGCCGCAGAAGAATTTTGCTGATGGAAACATGATTGATCAGGTTGTTCAGTGCGGCATATCCACATTTCCCAAGCTCGATCCGTTCCTGACGGATGGTGGTGAGGGCGGGAGTGGATTCCCCGGACTGGGGCAGATCGTCAAAGCCAATGACGCTGATGTCCTCCGGAACCCGGAAGCCAGCTTTGCGGCATTCTTCCATCACGCCGTAGGCGATCACATCTCCGCCGCATACGATTGCCGTTGCGCCATTTGCAAGAAAATCAGGTACATAGTTTCTGGCGGATTCGGCGCAATAGTAGTCATTTGCAACCAGATGTTCATCAATAGGAAGATTATGGGAATTCATACTGTCGTAGAAAGCCTGCTGACGGTGTTCTGTAATCATGGAATGGAGAGAACCGTTTAAAAAGGCAATTTTACGATGCCCCAGGCTGACCAGATGATCGATTGCGGCATTAATCCCCTCAAAACTATCAACGCCAATATAGGCGACATTGGGATTTTTCTCAATGTAATTATCAAAAAGGGCGGTGGCAATGGTAGTTTGGCCAAGCTGTTCCATCCATGCATCCTGCAGGGCGAAGCCCACCCAGAAAGCGCCGGAATATCCGTTTTTCAACATGTAAGTATCGTACTTTTCCTGCAGCTGGAAATCAGGGTCAATGGGAAAAAGAGTAACATCCCAATTATCCCGGTAAGCCGCCTGTTTAAAGCCGAGTATAATATCGTATCCAAAGTGGCTGGGAGATTCATAGTTCATATTTTCGATGAAGATACACAGCTTTTTATGCTCTTCTTTCCTCATCTTTTTGGTGGTGTAGCCCATTTCTACTGCGGTATCAAGCACTGTCTGCCTGAGCCCTTCACTGATATCATTGGCGTTGTTTAATCCCTTTGATACCGTACTGATTGAAATGCCAAGCTTGTTGGCAATATCCTTGATTGTAGCCATAACATTCTCTTCCGTAAATATAAAAAATTATTTTTAGTATACCCCATAATAAGACACTTTTGCAATAGGAAAATGGATATATCATTTTGGAATGAGCGAAAGATAACAATTTTCAGTCTTTTTTATGCCCTTTTCTTTGAGCATAATGTATATATTTTTTTGTTTTTTCTTCGTTTTTACGAAAAGGTTGACAAAAACGGTACAAGATGGTAAATTATATATCATAACGAAAGTTTACGAAAGTTTAGGAGGTAAGGATGTGAGAGGCTGCAGAATGACCAGGGGAGCAGGCATCCTGTTAGGAATAATCAGTCTTCCGTCACCTTACGGAATCGGTACCATAGGAAAGGAAGCATTTTCATTTGTGGATATGCTTTCTGACATGGGTCAGAAATACTGGCAGGTTCTTCCGGTTGGTCCTACCAGCTATGGTGACAGCCCTTATCAGTCTTTTTCAGCATTTGCCGGAAACCCCTATTTGATCGATCTGGACCTTCTGATAGAAGAAGGGCTTCTGTCGAAGGAAGAAGTGGACAGCTACAGCTGGGGAGAAAGAGAAGACGATATTGATTATGCACTGCTTTATGAGAACCGTTTTCGGGTTCTTGAAAGTGCGTTTAAACGATTTGATATAGAAGATAAGGAGTTTCAGAAATTTTGTAGAGAAAACAACAGCTGGCTTGACAACTACTGTCTGTATATGGCGGTTAAAAATGAAATGAACGGCAGCAGTTGGTTTTCCTGGGAAGATGGAATCAAAAACCGTACGCCCGAAGCTGTGAAAAGCTATCAGGAGCTTTTGAAGGAACAGATCTCTTTCTGGAGATTCATGCAATATAAGTTTTTTCAGCAGTGGAAAGCGTTGAAGGCTTATGCCAACGGCAAAGGGATCAAGATCATTGGTGACGTTCCTCTTTATGTGGCATTGGACAGTGCGGATGTGTGGGCAGAGAGAGAACAATTCAAACTGGATCAGGAGGGAAAGCCCGTTGAAGTGGCGGGATGTCCCCCGGATGCTTTCTCTGACGAAGGACAGAGATGGGGAAACCCCATTTATGACTGGGATAAAATGAAAAAAGACGGTTTTGCCTGGTGGAAAAGGAGAATTGAAGCCAACGGCAAAATGTTTGATATCATCAGGATGGATCACTTTATTGGAGTGGCAAGGTACTACAGTATACCGGCAGAGGATGCAACTGCAAAAAACGGCAGGTGGAATCCGGGACCTGGGAAAAAGCTGACTGATGTAATTGAAAAAACCCTTGGAGCGAACCGTGTGATTGCGGAGGATCTGGGGGTGAGGGTCTGGAAATCCAAGCTGCTTCTTTGGAGAACCGGGTGGCCAGGGATGAGAACCTTGTTGTTTGCTTTCAGTGGAGGCATTCTTAATGAGCATCACCCTCGCAATTACGGGCGGGGAAATCTGGTAGCTTACACGGGAACTCACGATAATGAGACGTTGGCAGGATATTTTGAAGGTAAGACAGAGGAAGAGATTGCCTATCTGTATCAGGATCTGAATATTCATGAGAGAGCTGAGATACCGGATGCCATTATTAAAGCATTACATAAATGCAAGGCGGATATTGCCATAGTCCAGATGCAGGATTACCTGAAGCTTGGAAACGAGGCAAGAATGAATTTCCCCTCTACAGTAGGGCAAAACTGGAGATGGAGAATGACCAGGGGCGCTCTGTCAAAAGAAAAACAGAGCCAGATAAAGAAAATGACAGAAAGCAGTCGCAGGGCATGACTGTACATGAAATCGGTATAAGATGCGGCAACGCATTTTATATAAAAAACAAATCCAAAAAAGGAGAGGAAAGAATTATGAAAAAGAAAGTTTTAGCAGTACTTCTTGCTTCTGCTATGGTAGCTTCATTAGCAGGCTGCGGCGGCAAGGAAGAAGCACCCGCACCGGCAGAAACAGAGACAGAGGCTCCTGCAGAGGCAGAAGCTGAACCCGAGGCAGAAGCACCGGCAGAACCCGAAGCAGAAGCTCCTGCAGAGGAAGAAGAGGAAGCTATCACAGCTACCGTTACCGTATGGGGATCTTCAGAAGATCAGTCTGAAGAAAATGGAAACTGGCTTCCCACAATGTGCGAGCAGTTCGCAGCTCAGCATCCCAACTGGCACTGACATTTGAATATGGCGTATGTGCTGAAGGCGATGCAAAAGCTACCATAACACAGGACGTTGAAGGCGCTGCTGATGTATACTTCTATGCAAACGACAACATCACAGACCTGCTTGCAGCAGGCGCGCTTTCTGAGTTAGGTGGAAAGTATCTTGAGTCTGTACAGTCAACTAACTCTCAGACAATCATTGATTCCATTACATTAGATGGTTCCGTATATGGATTCCCTTTCACAACCAACACATGGTTCATGTATTATGACAAGAGCGTGTTCACAGAGGATGACATTAAGAGCCTTGACACAATGTTAGAAAAAGGCAAGGTTGCTTTCCCTCTTTCCAACTCTTGGTATATCCAGGCTTTCTATGTAGCAAACGGATGTACTCTGTTCGGAGATGATCAGATGGATGAAGCAGCAGGCATCAACTTTGGTGGTGACAATGCAGTTGCAGCTACAGACTACCTGGTAGACTTAGTAGCAAATCCTAACTTCATCAACGATCAGGACGGCGCTGGTATCGCTGGTTTGCGTGATGGCTCCATCAATGCAATCTTCTCTGGTTCATGGGATGCACAGTCCGTAAAAGATGCACTTGGCGACAACTTTGGAGCAGCTCAGCTTCCTAAGGCTACAATCGGCGGCAACGAGGGTCAGCTGATGGCATTTGCTGGTTCCAAGGCAGTTGGTGTAAATCCTAACACTGAGTATCCTCAGGTAGCTATGGCATTGGCAGAGTATCTGACAAGCGCTGATGCACAGCAGGCTCACTACGATATGAGAACCGTTGTTCCTTGTAACACAGAACTGCTTTCGGCTATTACAGATGATGCTGTAGTAAAGGCACAGAATGATACATATGACAACACATCAATCACACAGCCTTTCGTTACTGCTATGAACAACTATTGGTCACCTGCTGAGAACATGGGTAAAGCACTTGTTGCCGGCGAAATTACACATGACAATGCAGCAGCAAAGACAGAAGAAATGAACACAGCAATGAACACAGATGTTGCTCAGTAAAATTTCATAAAATAATTTGATTCATGACAAGCACTTGGGATGCCCTCAAATGAGGGCATCTCGGATGCTTTTTTAACCGGTCAGGTTAAGAAAAAGTGGGTACAGGTTTGACATGAAGGGCAGGAGGTTAATGTGAAGAAGACTGGTTCTGGAAGTAAAAAGGAATTTGAGAATCCCTATCCCGTAAAAGATGCGGTGATCAAGGGAAACATTATGACAAAATTGTCCATGCTGGTCATGGGGGTTGGAAATATCGCGCATAAGCAGATCGGTAAGGGGATTATGTTCCTTGCTGTTGAGGCTGCATATATCTGGTTTATGATCAAATCAGGTATTTATAATTTATCCATGCTTCCTTCTTTGGGATGGAGAGAGCAGGAAAAAATCTGGAATGAAAAGAAAAGTGTTTATGAATATGTAGCGGGAGATCAATCGCTGCTCCTGCTTTTGTATGGTATCGCAACCATTTTTGTTACCATCGCGTTTATTTTAGTTTGGAGAGGTGCAGTAAAAAGCGCCTACAAGGCGGAGGTTCTTGCAGCAAAAGGCAAGCATCTTCCAACCTTTAAAGAAGATATTAAAAGTTTGTTTGATCAAAATTTATATAAACTGCTTCTTGCAGCGCCCATTGGCGGAATTTTAGTATTTACGATCTTGCCGTTGGTGTTTATGATCGCCATGGCGTTTACCAACTACAGTAAGGTGGATGAACATTTGGTTCTGTTTGACTGGGTTGGTTTTGCAAATTTCGCAAAGATATTGAATATGAGCGACGGTATTGGACGCCAGTTCTATTCAGTGCTTGGATGGACTTTGACCTGGGCGGTCTTCGCCACAGCCCTTAACTTTATTTTTGGTATGATCCTGGCGATCGTTATCAACCGAAAAGAGACAAAGGGAAAAGCTTTCTGGCGTTTCTGTTTTGTATTATCCATTGCAGTGCCTCAGTTCGTTTCTCTGTTGATCATGAGAAGTATGCTGCAGACCACTGGTATTGTAAATACGCTGCTTCTGAAATATGGATTGATCGATATGGCGCTTCCCTTCTTCTCAAATGCAACCTGGGCAAGGGTAACAGTCATTGTAATCAACCTTTGGGTAGGTATTCCTTACACCCTGCTTCAGGTAACAGGTATTTTGCAGAATATCCCCGCAGAGCTTTATGAGGCGGCAAAGATCGACGGCGCCAATGCCGTTCAGACTTTCTTTAAGATTACACTGCCTTATATGCTGTTTGTGCTGACACCTTATCTGATCACGCAGTTTACAGGAAACGTAAATAACTTTAACGTTATTTTCCTGCTTTCGGGAGGAAATCCGACAGGTGTTGGAGATACCGCCGGAAAGACGGATCTTTTGGTTACCTGGCTGTATAAGTTGACCATTGATAAGAACTATTATAATCTGGGTGCAGTAATCGGTATTATGACCTTCGTAGTGCTTGCTGTTGTAGCATTGATTACCTATCGGAATACAACATCCTATAAAGACGAGGAGGGATTCATGTAATGAGTAAAACGAGCAGCGCGCCTGTGACAGGCGCAAAGATCCGCAAAACGATTACCAATTGTATTGTTCATGTGATTCTGGCAATTTTATCTTTTATATGGGTGCTGCCGATCTTTTGGGTAGTCCTGACCAGCTTCAGAGCAGAGAAAGGTTCCTATGTAACCACCTTTTTCCCTCAGTCTTATACTTTGAATAATTATAAGAAGCTGTTCACCGACACAACGATTTTGAATTTCCCGTTGATGTTTAAAAATACCTTTGTGATCGCTATTTTTACCTGTATTATTTCAACCATATTTGTGCTTTCAGTTTCTTATTGTATGTCCAGAATGCGTTTTAAGATGAGAAAGCCTTTTATGAACCTTGCCATGATTTTGGGCTTGTTCCCGGGCTTTATGTCCATGGTTGCCGTGTATTATATTTTGAAAGCGCTCAATATGTCAGAGGGTTCCATGATTCCTGTTGCGCTGGTGGTAGTGTTCTCAGCCGGAACGGGTATAGGCTTTCAGGTGGCGAAGGGATTCTTTGACACCATTCCCAAGGCACTGGACGAAGCGGCGATTATTGACGGCGCTACCAGATGGCAGACCTTTACCAAGGTTACGGTGCCTTTGAGTAAACCCATTATTGTGTATACCATCCTGACATCCTTTATGGCTCCCTGGATCGACTTCCTGTTTGCGAAGGTTATCTGCCGTGCAGACGCAAAGTATTATACCGTATCCATCGGCCTTTGGAAGATGCTGGAGAAAGAGTATATTGATAATTGGTATACCTCTTTTGCTGCCGGAGCGGTTCTGGTATCCATTCCCATTGCAATCTTGTTCCTCATGACCCAGAAGTTCTATGTAGAAGGCGTGAGTGGAGCAGTGAAGGGTTAATTGTAATAAAGTAACAGACAAAAAATGAAAACCTGAGAAGGCTGCTTCCTGTTGATTTGAAGAGTTTTCTCAGGTTTTTTGAGTCAGGAGAGAATAGTATGTTGAAAAGAAGAAAAATGAAAGCAGGGTTGGCGGCAATTCTGTTGGCGGTTCTTTTGGCGGTAGGCTGCAGCAGCGGGAAAGCGCCTGAAGATAACCTGGCAAAGACAGAGCAGGTTGAAGAGACTGTGCCGGAGCAAGAGGCAGGGGATATAGAAGAAGCTGCAGAGATCGGCGATGGAACAGACACTGGAAAAGTGGAAGATGAGGAGAGTGGGGCGGCAGAGAATTTTGAGGAAGCCCTTTTAAAGCTGGAAGAACAGGAAAAAGCATTGGTTCCGGTGGAACTCTCTATGGAGGATAATTACCGTACCTACTATGAAGTGTTTGTGTATTCCTTTTTTGACGGAAACGGGGATGGGATAGGAGATTTAAAAGGGCTTACGGATCAGCTTGATTATATCAATGACGGAGATCCGTCCACCTGTGATGACCTTGGATGTACGGGGATCTGGCTGATGCCCATTATGCCATCGCCTTCCTATCATAAATATGATGTGACAGATTATTATGAGATTGATCCGGAGTACGGGACCATGGAGGACTTTGATGCCTTTATGGAAGCGTGTGATAAACGGGGCATTAAGGTGATTTTGGATTTGGTGTTAAATCACACCTCCTGGGAGCATCCCTGGTTTATGGAGGCATGTGATTATCTGGTACAGCTGGGAGACGGAACGCCTTCTTCGGAGGAGTGTCCCTACGTGGATTATTATCATTTTACAAAGGAAGCCCAGAATGGTTACAGCCAGGTGCCCGGAAGTGATGTGTGGTATTATGAGGCACAGTTTTATGAAGGGATGCCTGACCTGAATCTTTATAATGAAGGGGTTCGGAAAGAAATAGAAAAGATCGTGGATTTCTGGTTTGCCAAGGGGGTGGGCGGCTTCCGGCTGGATGCAGCAAAGGAATTCGAAACCGGTGTGGACAGCGCAAATATTGAGATCCTTACATGGTTTACCCAGATGGTAAAAGAAAAAAAGCAGGATGCCTATCTGGTTGCCGAGGTGTGGTCGGATATATCTACCTATAGCCAGTATTATGACAGCGGTATCGACAGTGTTTTCAATTTTGCATTTGCAGATACGGAGGGTTTGATCGCCAACGTTGTCAAAGGCAGTTCTCCGGCGTCCTCCTATGGAAAGTCATTGGAAAATATTCAGGGGATGTTCAGAGAGCATAATCCTGATTATATCGACGCGCCCTTTTACACCAATCATGATCTGGCGAGAAGCGCAGGGTATTATTCCGGGGAAAATTCCCAGTCGCAGACCAAGATTGCCGGAGCAATGAATCTTCTGATGAGCGGAAACGCATTTGTATATTATGGCGAGGAACTGGGCATGAAGGGTTCCGGTAAAGATGAAAACAAGCGCGCTCCCATGTATTTTTCTGAGGATAAGAATGCGCCGGGCATGTGCAAAGGTCCTTTGGGTATGGACAGTCTTAAGATGAAATACGGAAGTCTGGAAGAGCAGCGCCAGGACCCTTATTCTGTTTATCATTACTATAAGAAAGCGATCCGGTTAAGAAATGCTTTCCCGGAAATTGTAAAGGGTAAAGTGACGGATCTGCCGGAGCACGGAAATAATACCGTAAGCGCCTTTTCAAAAAGCTGGAATGGGGAGACCGTTTATATTTTCTGTAATACCTCTCCGAATCCCAGAAACCTTTATATTTCAGAAATCACATCAAAAGTGGAAGGGATCGCAGGCGCGCTGTATGTGGACGAAAAGGAAGCCGCTCTGTCAGGGAACGTTCTGACCCTTCCGGGGTATAGTGTTGTGGTGCTTAAGTGAGCTTATGTCAGCCTTTTACAGATTTATGGAAAGTTTTATGTTTTTTGGGAGTGCATATTTTTCTGTTGTGTGGTAAGATAGAAATGATGTAAATTTTGCGGTAAATAACGCACAAGGTTTTGAAAAGGAAATATGTATAATGGAAAATGAAAATGTTTACAGACAGGAATTGATTGGAAAGTACCGCCAGGCAATGGGAAATTTATTCCGCTATATTTCATGGTTTGAGGAAAAGGCAGGGAAGAAGGCGGTGGAGAACTACCATGGAGACAACAATCCCGGCAACTCCATTCCGATTCCGGTATATGACAGTACGCTTTTGGCATTTGTAAAGGAAATGCAGGGGACGGGGCTTATGGACCGTAATTATGTGTACACCTATTCCAGACTGCGTATTCAGAATGCCCAGGACGAGCTGAGGCTGATCCGTCAGGTGGATCTGAAAGATATTGAGGTTATTTTTGCAATTATGGCAAAGTATGTGCTGGGAGGTATGACCAGAGGGATGCTATGGTCAGAGGCAGTAGAGAACGGTGTTTTTCTTGAGAGCCTTAAGCGCGTGAAGGAGCTGCTTGATATCTGGGATCAGCCGTTGGCATAGGAGCGCAGGATATGAGTGATAAGTCGGTACAAAAGCAGAAGTATATCATAGAAACGGCAAGAAAGGTCTTTATGGAAAAAGGCTTCAAGGAAGTCACCATGAAAGATATTGTGGAGTCCTGCGGCATCAGCCGTGGGGGACTGTATCTCTATTTTCAGAGTACCGCAGAGGTTTTTGAGGAGGTGCTTAAGCTGGAGCAGGAAGATTCAGGGGATGTATTTGACCGGAATATTTCCAATGAGGCAACTCCCAGCGATATTCTTGCCCTGTTCTTAAAAGAACAGAAAAAGGAAATTTTAAACAAAAAACCTTCTTTAAGCATGGCGATCTATGAGTATTTCTTTCGAGCGAAAGTACCGGCGAAGGATAACCTTTTAAAGAAGCAGTTTGACGGCGGCGTATATGTAATTGAGCGGCTGCTTCAGGCAGGTATGGAAAAGGGAGAATTTTATTGCGAAGATCCCCGGGGGGCGGCGAGAAATATCATGTATGTGCTGGAAGGCCTGAAAATTGCAGCTCAGACAAGAAAGCTTTCAGAGGCTGCGGTGGATCGGGAGATTTTATACATTATGCAGGGACTGATTGCAGAGGAATAATCCTTTGCAGAATTCCTTTTGAAATGGAGGAAGGTATGATAGAAGAGGTATTTTCCATAGAACTTCCGGTGGGAGAGAGATTGGTCATCAATAAAAACCGAATTACCGGCAAAAGACCTCTGAATAAGAGGATTGCCATTGTGACGGGCATTCACGGGGATGAATTTGAAGGGCAGTATATCTGTTATGAGATGGCAAGAAGGATTATGGAAGCGCAGGAAATGCTTAATGGCATTGTGGATTTCTATCCGGCGCTGAATCCTCTTGGTTTGGATGCGGCGGACCATAAGATTCCCAAGCTGGGGATGGATTTAAACCGAATGTTCCCAGGTAAGAAAGACGGCGCTATGATGGAGCGGGTGGCAGCGGCAATTGTGGAGGATATATCCGGCGCAGATATGTGTCTGGATCTTCATGCCAGCGACATCTTTGTAAAGGAAATTCCTCAGGTTCGGGTAAGCGAAGAGTTTGCGGAGGATCTGCTTCCCTATGCCAGGCTTCTCAACACGGATATGGTGTGGATGAACGCTACCGCTACCGTACATGAATCCACTCTTGCCCACACCATGAACATGCTTGGAGTACCCTCCATGGTAGTGGAAATGGGAGTGGGGACCAGAATTGACAGAGGCTACGGGGATCAGGTGGTGGAAGGAATCTTCCGGCTGATGAAAGAGCTTAAAATGTGGGAGGGACCTGTGGCGGATATTCACTATCCTGCTATTTCTACAGACGGTGAAGTGGAGTTTATCAGATCGGATACCATAGGCGTCTTTTTTCCGGCGATTGCCCACAATCATTACGTGCAGAAGGGAGACAAGCTTGGGGAGATCGTCAGCCCGTTGGAGGGGCGTGTCCTGGAGGAGATCCGGGCGCAGAAAAGCGGACTGGTGTTTACCTTAAGGGAATATCCCTTTGTGAGGGAAGGGTCCCTTCTGGCTAGAATATTAACGGGCATTGAGGAGGGATAGACCATGCATAAAGAGGAAATATACAGGGTGCGTTCTCCTTACAGGGAAGATATGGTGATACAGGGATACCGATTCGGAAAAGGGGAACCGGCGGCATGTATCGTAGGAGCCATCAGAGGCAACGAGGTGCAGCAGATGTACGTGTGCTCCCAGTTGATTCGGGAATTGAAAGAATTGGAGACCAACGGCTGTATCAATGCAGGCAAGAAAATCATGGTGATTCCGGTGGTGAACGGCATGGGAGTCAATATAGGCAAACGGTTTTTCGGAGTGGAGGATATGGATATCAACAGAAGCTTCCCGGGAATGGACAAAGGTGACACCACCAGCCGGATCGCCTATGAGATTTTTGACGAGATTAAGGAATACACCTATGGGATTCAGCTTACCAGCTTTTATATGACGGGAGAATTTGTTCCCCATGTGAGGATGATGGAGACAGGCTATCAGAATGCTTCTCTTGCCAATCTGTTTGGTCTGCCCTATGTGGTGGTAAGAAAGCCTACGCCTTTGGATACAAAGACTTTAAACTATAATTGGCAGAACGACAATACGGCGGCATTTTCGCTGTATACCAATAAAAATGATTCCATAGACGAGGACAGCGCCAATCAGGCTGTTTCCGCAGTGCTGCGTTTCCTGACCAGAATGGGAATTATCCGCTATGAGAGCCACAGCGGATACATCAGCCATGTTTTGATGGAGGATGATCTTACGGACGTGTATGTGGAGAAGGGCGGCATCTTCAGAAGCTTTGTGAAGCCCGGTGAATATGTCCGGTACGGATATCCCATAGCGGAAATTCGTGATCCTTACGAGGGATTTATCAAGCAGGCAGTGATTGCGCCTACCTCCGGTATTGTATTTTTTGCCCACACGGAGGCGCTGATTGCCCAGGGGGATATGGCGTATCGGCTGATACACAGACTCCACCAATAACCATAAAAATAATATAACCCCGTGTATTGGGAAGCGTTTTTATAAGCTTCCCAATACACGGGGTTTTTCTAATGCTGATGCATGGCATCGGCTATGGCATCAACAGCACCAGAAAACCATTTTTTGCGAGCTGTGTCCCGGCAACATTTTTCTCCATGAGAACCTGTCCGTCCTGGCAGAAAAGCGTCACATCCGCCGGAGAGGAACCGCTGTGGATGAGAATCCGGATGCGGTGCCTGCCTGCCCGTTCAAAGACCAGAAGCTGGGGATTGGAAACATTGGTAAGAATCTGCCATTCATCCATAGGAGAGATCCAGTCTTTTCGAATCTGAAGGGCTTTTTGCACAAAGGCGCTGGTTTCCGGGCTGGGATTATTCCAGGGCATGGCGCTTCTGTATTCCGGCTCCCGCAGCCCTGATATTCCCTGCTCATCGCCATAAAAAACGCTGGGGACGCCGGGCATCATACACAGGCATAAGAAGGCGCACTGCCATCTGTCGGTGTCTTCCCGGCACAAGGTAAAGAACCGCGCCACATCGTGGCTGTCCAAAAGGTTCAGCTGCCCATGGCTGATCTGAACAGGATAGCGCAGAAACATATCCGTCATGGCGGCGGCAAACGCCTGGGCGGTATTTTTTTCCAGGGCAAAGTGATCCCGGCAGTGTTTTCGGAAATCATAGTTCATAACAGAATCAAACATATCGCCTTTTAGCCAGAACTCTGCATTTTCCCAGACCTCGCCAATTAATACAGCCTCAGGGCTGGTTTCCCGTACGGCATGTCTGAAACGCCGCCAGAAATTTTTATCCACCTCATTGGCAACATCCAGCCGCCATCCGTCCACGTGAAAGTTTTCGATCCAATATTGCCCTACCCGGGCAAAGTATTCCTGTACCTGAGGATTGGAGGTGTTCAGCTTGGGCATTTTGCGCTCATAGGCAAAGCAGGCATAGGAAGGCGTTTCCGCCTCTTCTTCCGGACGCCGGAGGGGAAAGGTAACATCATAAAACCATTCCCGGAAAGGGGAGGCTTCCCCCTTTTGCACCACATCCTCAAATTGTGGAAAATGCCAGCTGCAATGATTGAAAACACCGTCAATGATGATGTGCATGCCTCTGCTGTGGAGAGCGTCTGTGAGAGCAAGGAAATCCTGATCGCTGCCCAGGCAGGGATCTACATGGAAATAATCTACAATATCATATTTGTGGTATTCTTCTCCGTGGAAAATGGGATTCAGATACAGACAGTTAAAGCCCAGCTTCTGAATGTAATCCAGGTTTTCCAAAATGCCCTGAAGCGTTCCGCCTAAATGGGAATGGCTTATGGTTTGGTCAGGCAGAGGGATGGCTTTCCCCTTTCCTGAAAGGCGGCGGAATCCATCGGCAAAGCTGTCAGGAAAAATATTGTATACCACCGCATGGAGAAACCATTCCGGAAGCTTCAGGATCTCTGAGCGGAGAATATAAGGATATTGGTCATATTCGCTTCGCCCCTCTATCACAAAACCGTCTTCCATGACCAGATCAGGAAGCTCCGTGTGAAAAGCTCCTGCATAGTAGAAGAACTGTTCCGATTCCTTTGTCAGCTGAAAGTAATAGCAAAGCCGTCTTGGGCAGGGATGCAGAGTGATCTCATAAAAATCGTACAGCGTATCCTGAAAACGCACCTCCATAGGAACGGATGAAAAATGTACGGGTGAGGAGGGGCAGGCTCTGTCCCCCCAGAAAAGCCGGCAGCCGTCCAGGTCTTCCTTTCCGGTGCGAAGCCGTATGACGAATGTATCTTCCGAGAGGGCAAAGGCATATTGGGACATGGGTATATGTAAAACAGCGCTTTTATTCATTTTATATTCCTTTCTTATCCTTTTACGCCGCCTGCCGTGAGCCCGGATACCATGTGCTTCTGAATACAGAAGAAGATCACCAGAATGGGAACCGAAACCAGAATGGCGGCTGCAGAAAACAGCGGCCAGCTGCGGCTGTAGTCGTTTGCCTGAAGCTGATAAAGCCCGCCGGCAAGGGTATAGCTTTCCTCCCGGAGCATAAAAGTAGTGGCAAAAAGGTATTCATTCCAGACAAAAATGAGAACCATAACAGCTGTTACGATAATTGCCGGACGCGCCAGAGGCATGATAATCCGAAGGATCAGCTGTAAATTGCCGGAACCGTCGATCTTTGCCGCCTCCTCGATTTCTATGGGAATGGAGTCAAAGTATCCCTTCATGTTCCATATTCCGAAGATGCACATACTTCCCGCATAAATAAAGATCAGACCGGCATGGGAATCCAGAAGATTCATCAGCCGGAACAGCCGGAAGATGGCAAACATGGAGAGAATCTGAGGAAAAGCGTTTAAAAGCAGCAAAAGCTGCATGGCTGCGTTTTTTCCACGGAAGCGAAACCTGGAAAAGGCATAGGAAGCGCCGATGCTTGTTATCATGGCAAGAAGCATGGTGCCCACACTGAGTACAATGGAGTTAAAAAGCCACTGTAGAAAAGGCTTTTCCACAATGATCTTTCGATAGTTTTCCAGAGTAAGAGATCCCGAAGCGCCTGTAATCAGCGCGCCCCCTCCGCTGCTTAAGGAAAGCAGAAATACATAGAGGACAGGCACAAGGGCAAGAAGGCATACGCAGATAAAAAACAGGTTTAAAAAGAGAAGATAAAGTTTTTTCTTTCCGGTTGATTTCATTGTTCGCTCCTTTCCGTTCTTGCCGCCCTGTTGGTCCAAAGGGAAAATACGATAATAAATACAAAAATGACCATGGAAACTGCCGATGATAAGCCATAATTATTTGAAACAAAGGCATTTTGGTGGGCGTAGGTGATGATGGTCTGGAGAGTGGAGCCGGACACCGCGCCTTTCTGCATGGTGAGCAGATACAGGATGTCAAACTGCTTGAACATGGTAAAGGTAGTCATAATTATAATGGGAGCCATGATCTTTTTCAGGGAAGGAATGGTAATATACCAGTTCTTCTGCCAGGGATTTGCACCGTCTAAAATGGCGCTTTCATACATACTGCGGTCGATGGACTGCAGCCCGCCGTCGATCATGACGATCATGTAGGGCAGAGACATCCAGAGATTCAGCGTCATACAGGAGAGAAAGGCGGGTACATTCCTGGAAAGGAAATCCATTTTGTCAAAGCCCAGAGCTGTCAGAAACCTGTTCAAAAGCCCAAATTCCGTGTTGAACATACCTACCCGCCAGACCAGGATGGACACATAGGCGGGCATTGCCCAGGGAAATACCAGAAGGGTCTTATAGATCCGTCTGGCGCGCAGCCCCTCCACGTTTAAACCTACGGCAAGCAGGTAAGCGATCGCAACGTCCAGAATCATATTGACTGCCGTCCACAGGAGGGTGGTGGCAAGCGCCGACAGAAAGCCGGAATCCACTTTTACCAGCGCCCGTATATAATTGTCCGCCCCCACAAAGGTGTAATCCTGCCAATGATAAAGATTCATATTGGTAAGGGAAATATATCCTGTATACAGGATGGGAAACAGAACGATTACGCCTATGAGCGTAAAAGCCGGAAGGCAGTAAAGCCAGGCGTATATTTTAGTTGAGTGTTTTTTCATCGCCCTTCCTTTCCAAAACCAGCCGGCAAAGAATGCCGACCGGTTTTGTGTTTTAAAAATGAATGTATGTTACTGCATATCTGCAATGGCAGTCAAGGCTTCCTGCTGATATTTGGATGCCGCGTCGTTTACGTCCTCTCCGGATTTATTGACGGCGGCAAGGAGTCCCTCGGCGGGTCCCCACATAACGCCCATTTCAGGGATGTTGGGCATGGGAACGGCGGTCTGCGCCGTCTTTTCCATGGCAAGGATCATTTCGTTTTCTGCTACCTGAGGGTCTTCGTATGCTTTGCTGTTGGCAGGGGCGCAGTTAAAGTTCTGGGCAAGGACGATACCAACGGAAGGTTCGGCAAGAACCTCAAGCACCCTTGTAATGGCGTCTTTTTTGGATTCGGCAGCATATTTCAGGACGCCTATGCATTGAACGCCGGAGTAGGGAGCCATGGCTTTTCCGTTGGGCAGGGTAAAATCGCTGAGAGATTTGATGCCCAGATCGATGCCCGCGTCACGAATGCCGGAAACCAGCCAGGGACCGCCGATGATGGCAGCGGCTTTTCCTTCGTTGAAAAGGGTGGTGACCGTATTGTAATCGCCGTCCGCCTGAAGCGCCGCAAATTTACTGTTATAGACCACGGCATCCTTCATTTCCTGGGTATCCAGCCCGGGATTGGCATCCTTGTCAATGATATATCCGCCAAAGCCGTTGATAAAAGGAGCTACGTTGTAGGAGGTGGAATGCTGGTTTACCAGAGCGTAGATCCCTGCATTGGCATCGGTGTGGGCTGCCATATAATCATAGAGTTCATCTGTAGTAGAAGGAATATCCCCTTCCCACAGCGCCTTATTGTACATAAAGAGCAGAGTTTCATAGTAAACGGGCATCAGATATTGAACGTCCTTGTAAGTAGCGGCTTCCAAAGTCATGGGAAGCAGATCCGCTTCCTTCTGAGGGTCAATGAGATTTGCCACCGGTTCCAGAATGCCCATCTCTGCAAATCCTCCAAGAGAGTCGTGGGCGAAGAGGTACATGTCGGGACCGTTGGCGGCATCTGTTCCGTAAAGCCTGATCTGTCCGGTCACATCGCTTTTCTTTTCAAATTTCAGGGTGATATTTTCTCCTGCAAGAGCCTGGTTTACCTCGTCTGCAAGAGCATTCATCATCGCCTCATCGTTGTCGTGCCATGCCGTTATAGTAACAGCTTCCGGGGAAGCCGGAACTTCTGATGAAGCTGCATCTTCCGATGAATTATCGGCGGGAGCTTCCGCTTCATTGGCAGGAGCGGCGTTCTCAGTGGGAGCCGGATTTGCTCCGCAGCCGGAAAGGATGCTGAGCGTCATAACGCAGGCTGTCAGCAGACTTATTTTCTTTAAGTATAATTTCTTTTTCATATATACCTCCTTTTGTGAAAGTGCTTTCCTGAAAAATGGATATTTGTGATGGTGTACACCTTTTGCATATGTTATTTATATCATTAATATGGGATTTTTTCTATGCCATTTCCTACAAAAAGATTGACTTTGTTGGGAAACCGCTATACCATTAAAATAAATTTATCCAATTTTAACAAGGAGAGGGTACTGTGAAAATGCTGACGCCCAAATTTGCAGGTGTTGGCAGCATGGAGGATTATTATGGCTGTTACCATTCGTGATGTGGCGTTGGAAGCGGGGGTTTCCACGTCTACGGTTTCAAAGGTTTTAAATCATTGGAGTTCCATATCGCCGGAGACCTGCGCCCGGGTGGAGGAGGCAATTCATAAACTGCACTATACGCCCAATGCCCGTGCTGTAAGCTTTGCAAGAGGCAGCACCAAAAATATTCTTTTTCTCTCCAGTCTCCAGAAAGAAGAGGCATATCACAATCCCCATATGTTTGATATTCTGTGCGGTGTGCGCAGGGAACTGGCGGAGCATGGGTATACCCTGATGCTGGAGGATGTGCCGGAGAAACAAATACCGGGAGAGTATTTGAGGGAACTGATTTCCAGCAGGATCGCAGACGGCATTCTGATTCATGGTTCCTGTAATATTCCCGGAATGGCAAAAATTTTGTTGGAGGCAAAGTTTCCACATATTTATATTGGTCATCCGGGACCGGGCAGCAGGATCTGCTGGATCGACATTAACAACGGGCTTGCAGGTCAGTTTGCGGCGCAGCATATGCTGGAATGCCACTATGAGAGGGTAGCTTTTATTGGGGAAAAGGAAGATAATCATATATCAAGGCAGCGCCTCAACGGCTTCCTGGGGGGAATGTATGAGTATGGGTACAGAATACCGGATAGTTACATTCGACACACCGATGCAAGCCGGGAGGATGCTTACAGACAGACATGGGAGCTTTTGAATCTGGCGGAACCGCCCCGGGCGATCGTCTGTGAGAACAACGGGCTTGCCCTGGGTGTGGCGAAGGCAATTCAGGAAGCAGGAAGAAAGGTACCGGATACAATCGCTTTTCTCACCTTTGACAGTTACCCTTACTCTGCGCTGATCGAACCGGTTCCAACGATCATTGATATTGATGTCTATGAGCTTGGCATTCAGGCGGCGGTAATGCTGCTACGAAAGCTGGAAAATCCGGAGCTGCTGGTGCAAAGCTATACTACTCTTCCTCTTCTCAGGCAAGGACATAGCACTTGCAAAATACAGTAGATTCGGTATAATGGAAGTATTGCAGCATATACAAACAACAATCAAAAACGGAGGATGATAGATATCGCCATGGGAAACGTAAAACGTATCTATGTAGAAAAAAAGGCGCCCTTTGCGGTGAAGGCAAAGGAATTGAAGGAAGAGATCGGAAGCTACCTGGGAATTTCAGGGATTCAGGATGTGCGGGTGTTCATCCGCTATGATGTGGAGAACATTTCAGAGGAAACCTTTGAACGTGCGGCAAGGTGTGTTTTTTCAGAACCGCCGGTAGATATCCTTTACAGGGAAACCATTGATATTCCCGCTGAAGGAAAAGTGTTCAGCGTGGAGTTTCTGCCGGGGCAGTTTGACCAGCGTGCAGATTCCGCCATGCAGTGTATCAAGTTCCTGAAGGAAGATGAAGAACCGATCATCAGAACTGCGGTTACGTATTTGATTATTGGCGATGTGTCTTCAGAAGAGTTTGAAAAGATAAAAGGGTATTGTATCAACCCGGTGGATTCCAGGGAAACGTCGATGGATAAGCCGGATACGCTCATGACCGATTATGAGGAACCGGCGGATGTAGCGGTTTTCCATGGGTTTCAGGATATGCCGGAGGATCAGCTTCGGGAATTGTATGAGTCTCTTTCCCTTGCCATGACCTTTAAGGACTTCTTACATATTCAGAATTATTATCAGGGGGAGGAACACAGAGATCCTACCATGACGGAGATCCGGGTGCTGGATACCTATTGGTCCGATCACTGCCGCCATACCACTTTTTCCACAGAGCTTAAGAATATTGAATTCCAGGAGGGGTATTACAGAACGCCTCTGGAAACCACCTATCAAAGCTACCTGGATACCAGAAGCGAGATTTTTGAGGGCAGAAGCGACAAGTTTGTGTGCCTGATGGATTTGGCGCTGATGGCAATGCGGAAGCTGAAAAAGGACGGAAAATTACAGGATATGGAGGAATCCGACGAGATCAACGCCTGCTCCGTTGTGGTTCCTGTTGAAATGGACTACGGCGACGGTCCGGTAAAGGAGGAGTGGCTGGTATTCTTCAAGAACGAGACTCACAACCATCCCACCGAGATCGAGCCCTTCGGCGGCGCGGCAACCTGCCTGGGAGGCGCTATCAGAGATCCCCTTTCGGGACGAGGCTATGTTTATCAGGCAATGCGGGTAACCGGCGCAGCGGACCCCACCCTGCCTGTTGCAGATACTTTAAAGGGTAAGCTTTCCCAGAAAAAGCTGGTAAGAGGAGCGGCAAGCGGTTATTCCTCCTACGGAAATCAGATCGGGCTTGCAACCGGATATGTAAAGGAGATCTATCATCCCGATTATGTGGCAAAGCGTATGGAGATCGGCGCGGTTATGGGTGCGGCGCCCAGAAAGAATGTAATCCGCGAGAATTCCGATCCCGATGATATTATTATTCTGTTAGGAGGACGGACAGGACGGGACGGCTGTGGCGGCGCCACCGGCTCCTCCAAAGTACATACGGAAAGCTCCATTGAAACCTGCGGTGCAGAAGTGCAGAAGGGAAATGCGCCCACAGAGCGCAAGATCCAGAGGCTGTTCCGCCGGGGAGAGGTGAGCAGAATCATCAAAAAGTGCAACGATTTTGGCGCAGGCGGGGTATCCGTGGCAATTGGAGAGCTTGCCCCTGGTCTGGTGGTGGATCTGGACAAGGTGCCCAAAAAGTATGCAGGATTAGATGGCACGGAGCTTGCCATCTCCGAATCTCAGGAGCGAATGGCAGTGGTGGTGGACCCCGCTCATGTGGAAGAATTCCTGGGCTATGCGGCGGAGGAAAATCTGGAAGCGGTGCCCGTTGCAGTGGTTACCAAAGAACCCAGACTGGTGCTGAAATGGAGAGGCAGAGAGATCGTAAATATTTCCAGAGCGTTCCTTGACACCAACGGCGCTCATCAGGAAACTAATGTGAAGGTGGATATTCCCGATGAGGAAAATAATTATTTAAAGCAGATTGCAATTCCTCAGGTGAAGGAACTGCTTGATCAGGAAGATGTGAAAGGCGCATGGCTGAGAACCCTGAATGATTTGAACGTATGCTCCCAGAAAGGGCTGGTGGAAATGTTCGATTCCTCCATCGGCGCGGCAAGCGTACTGATGCCCTACGGCGGTAAATATCAGCTGACGGAAACCCAGACTATGGTGGCAAAGCTTCCGGTGCTGAAAGGAAAGACGGACACCGTTACCATGATGAGCTACGGTTTCGATCCCTGTCTTTCATCCTGGAGCCCTTATCACGGCGCCGTTTATGCGGTAACCGAGTCCATGGCAAAGATCGTGGCAGGAGGCGGTGATTTTGATAAAATCCGCTTTACCTTCCAGGAATATTTCAGGCGCATGACCTCTGATCCTGAGAGATGGAGCCAGCCTTTTGCGGCGCTGCTGGGTGCATACGATGCCCAGATCGGCTATGGGCTGCCTTCTATCGGAGGTAAGGACAGTATGTCCGGTTCCTTCAATGAGATTGATGTACCGCCTACGCTGGTATCCTTTGCGGTAGATATATCGGAGAAGAAAAATGTGATAACGCCGGAGTTGAAGGAAGCGGGAGACGTGCTGGTTCAGTTCTGGTTTGACAAAGATGAGTATGATATCCCTGTTTATGAAAATGTAATGAAAACTTACCGTTTCATAACCGGATTGATGCGGGAAGGAAAGGTAAAAGCAGCTTATGCCCTGGATGCCAGGGGACTTCTTGCAGGCGTTTCCAAGATGGCGTTTGGAAATCAGCTGGGGGTTGCCTTTGACGAGGAATTGAAGCCTCTTGACCTGTTTGAAAACTGCCTGGGCGATCTGGTTTTGGAAATGACCATTGAGAACCTTCAGGCACTGACAGAGGAAAGAGACGGAGAAGCCGATGACCTTAATTTCAGGCAGGTTGCCCGGATCAGAGAGGATTCTCTTTTTACCTGGCGGGATGTAACGGTAACCATGGAGGAGGCGCTGGATGCATGGAAATCCAGGCTGGAAAAGGTGTTCCCTACCAAGGCGGAAAAGGGCGTGGAACCGATAGACTCTAAGCTGTATCAGGCGGATCAGATTTACCTGTGCAAACAAAAAACGGCAAAGCCCAGGGTATTTATCCCGGTATTCCCGGGAACCAACTGCGAGTATGACAGTGCAATGGCATTTAAGCGCGCCGGTGCGGAAGTGGTTACAAGGGTATTCAAGAATCAATCTCCGGAGGATATTCGTTCCTCTGTGGAGCAGTTCAGAAAAGATATTGACAATGCCCAGATCATCATGTTCCCCGGCGGATTCTCGGCAGGAGACGAGCCGGACGGAAGCGCAAAATTCTTTGCAACAGCATTCCAGAACGAGCAGATCAGGGAAGCGGTTATGCGGCTTTTAAAGGAAAGAGACGGGCTTGCCCTGGGAATCTGTAATGGCTTCCAGGCGTTGGTCAAGCTGGGCTTAGTGCCTTACGGAGAGATCAGGGGGCAGCAGGAGGATTCTCCCACCCTGACCTTTAATACCATCAACCGCCATATTTCCAAGATGGTCTATACCAAAGTGGTTTCCAACAAGTCTCCCTGGCTCAGGGAAGCAAAGCTGGGGGCAACCTATGTGACCCCGGCGTCCCATGGAGAGGGCAGATTCGTAGCGCCTAAGGAGTGGATCGACCGGCTCTTTGCCAACGGACAGGTGGCGACCCAGTATGCAGATCCGGAGGGGGCTGTTTCCATGGATGAAGAGTGGAATATCAACGGTTCCTATGCCGCCATTGAGGGAATTACCTCACCGGACGGCAGAATCCTTGGCAAGATGGCGCATGCAGAGCGGAGAGGCGACGGCGTTGCAGTGAACATTTACGGGGAGCAGGATATGAGGATCTTCGAGTCCGGAGTGGCGTACTTTAAATAGGGATAACGGATGTTACTGATTGTGAAACATCCTTATTATTCTTATATTATGGAAAGGAGGGGTCTGAATGCCGGTTATCGAATGTGTTACATCTGAAGAAATAGATGCAATGGACTGCTCGCCGGGTGATTGCAATCCTGTTTCGTAGTATCAGTGCAGTTTTAATCAGAAATGGAGAGACGTAAAGTGTAGAAATCATTTTGCGTCTTTTCTTTTCATTACCGTAAGCCAAATAAAGGAAAATACCATGCATAATCTGTTTGATAATAAGAATATTTTTATTGCCTTGACATACCGCTGTAATGCAAATTGCAAAAAATGTATGACCAGATTTCACAAAAATCGAAACATTGAAATGCCTGTTTCACTAATTGATGTTATTACTGACAAATTAAGGTGTCACCATTTTTCCGGTTTGGTCAGTGTTGGCTCCGGGGAACCCCTTCTTTATCCTAATTTTAAGTATTTTTTTGATTCCATATTGTCGGTTAATGATGGGATCTCTCTGCGCATCCTTTCGAACGGAATGGCGTTTGGCACGGATCTGCCGCCTGAATATTTTTCACCGCGCTGTAAATGGGGAATTACAATGGACGCTTTTACCCAGGAAGGTTTAGCAGGTTTTCAGGATGGCGTTCAAATTGAAACCGTAAAAAAGAATATCCGCGAAATTGTCAGGCAATATGGCTCAGAGTGTTTGTATCTGAATTACACGCTTCATAACAGGAATTATCATGAAATCAGAGAGTTTTGCGCATTTGCGGCAGATTTGGGGATTTCGGAAATCTACGCGACAGAGTTGAAAGTGTACGACGGATTTGAACAGCGCCTGCAGCCCTATCGCCTTTCCCATGATCCGGAGGTCTGTCAGGCGCTTTCTCAGGCATCGGAACTGCTGAAAGAAAACGGAATTTCGGATGCTGGAATTAAGTTAAAAGCTTCTTCTGAAAAATCCGGTTGCTTTATGGAAAACAGCGCGTCTCCTATCATTGATGTGGACGGCAGCGTAGCTTTTTGTTCGGGACACGAAGACGCGCTGGTTGGAAATATTATGGATGCTCATATTGAAAGACTCTGGGAAAATGCAGCTGACAGACTTGCCCAGAATCCTGAGAAGTGGTGCCAATTCTGCCACGCAAGACCTTTAGATAGTGGGTGTTATAATTTACCGGGAAGCATCAGCCGGGAGGCGTTGCTTCAGAACCTGAATTTGGAGAGGAATGCAAATGATCAAAGTAATAAATGAAAATGCAGTTTGGGTTACAGGAGCTTTTCGAAGCGCTATTTATGATTTCGCCACGGGTAACGTTTATTCTGTCAATCACGAAGGCACAGAACTTCTCACAGATTATATTGCAGGAAAAGGTGTGGCGGAGAAAAATCAGGACTTTATCTCCAGGGTTAATGAAATGGTAAAGGTGGACTTAGACAGTATTTCCGATTACTGTTTTCCATCTGTCGAACCGGAACTTCATTTTGTCTGGTTGGAGTTGACGCAAAAATGCAATTTCCGCTGCATTCACTGTTATCAGGGGAATGAACATATGGAATCCGCAGTTCTGTTGACAGTTTCACAATGGGAATCTGTTATTTCTCAGTGTGCAGACGCGAATTGCCGTCATATTCAATTTATAGGGGGTGAACCTTCCACCTGCAATTTCCTGCCCGGGCTGATCGAATATGCCCATGGTGTTGGTATAAAAGAAATTACCGTCTTTTCAAATCTGTTTTCCATGACGGATGCCCTGATCTCCGCAATAACCGATTTTCATGTGTCGGTCAGCTTTTCCATCTACGGCGCGTCAGCATCAGCCCATGATTTGATTACCCAGACGCCGGGAAGCTTTCAGAGATTGATTTCAAGGATTAAACAGTTAAAAGAATTGAATGTTCCCCTGCGCGCTAATATTGTGCTGATGAAAGAAAATGAAGGCGAGTATGCTCCGATTACCGAATTGCTTCATTCTCTGGGAGTTGCTTCCATTCATTATGATGAAATCAGAAAGGTCTGGGGCGGCACGCAAAACCCGCATATGCTTACCAGCCCCAAAATGATGCGCAGACGTCCGAATTTCCATGCGGACAGAAAAGTTTTTTCCCGCGGAAATACAAATACCTGCTGGTTTGGGAAATTCGCTGTTTCAACGGACGGTTCTGTTTATCCCTGCGAATTTGAAAGGGGAATACTTTATGGAAATCTCAGGGAGATGTCAGTCTCCGATGTTTTAAAAGGCGATGCAGTTAAAAAGTACTGGTATTTTTCCTATGATAATATCATACCCTGCCAAAGCTGTGAATATCGCTTCGCCTGCAAGGACTGCCGTCCCATAGCATATGCGGAACGAGGGCGTATGACGGATCAAAATCCCCGCTGCCTTTATAATCCTGTAACGGGAATTTGGGCATCCAAATAATGCGCGGGTTCTCAGTTACTTTTCACACCGACGCCAGGGTTTGAGATACGGGGTCAGGCAGAAAGGGGATGTGAGCGGACACGGCGGAGCACAGCCAATGGGGCTGGCAATTTCTCATATGGGTTTAGCGCGGGTCTCGAAATCGGATTTCACTAA
>CAMWCA010000018.1 GCA_947172705.1 uncultured Lachnospiraceae bacterium | reverse complement strand
TATAGTGAAATCAAATATGTGTGCTGCCACAATATGTTGTGGTGGCTCTGAAGGTAGAAAATACCATTTCCTGGTGGCTCTGAAGCGGGAAACTGGTGGCTCCCAAGGGGGATAATATTCAATCAAAGTCCACTGTTGCAAATTCATAATAATTTTCAACGTTACACGTAACCCACTTCCCTTTCAGGTCGAAATTACTTCGAGCATACCGCTCCTTTCTCAATTCTGCCAGTTCGATCTCTTTTACATATTTTCTATATCTGCTGTTTTCCACAAGCTTCCAATCCGGTTTTTTCTTTTCCGCCCATTCCTCCTGAATTCCGGCTTCCCTCTTCCGTTTTTGAATGAGACGGTCTATTTCCTCCTGTGTATAAAGGCGTCCATATTTCTGTTCATATAAAGCGCAAAATTTTTTCCACTTTTTCGGATCGGCATCATCAAGCAGTTCTAATATCTCATATTCCTGATCATCTATGATATAAGACCAATTAACAATAAACACTTCTTCCCTCTCAAATACCTCTTCCTCCAGGTCATAGCTTGCCGCGTCCAAATAATTCGAAGTTGCAGTGTAAACGGGGCATATCCTTCCGTCAGCTTTCAGGAACTCCTCTTCGTAGATACTACAGGTAGCGCTGCTACTGCCACTTTTGGAAATAAAACCATATTCATATAAATCCGCACTGCCTCTTGTATACCACCCCTCTGCTTGATTGGCAAACGATATTATGTTATGCAACTGTTCTGCTTTTCTGCCCCCGATAAGTTCCAAAAACAGCTACAGCAGCAATGGAAGCTAAAACAGGAATCGCCATAACCGGATAGCTGACATTCATGCCAAATACATAAAAAACCTTATAGCCGCCAAATACCTCTTTTATCAAAGTGACATTTGTCAAGCCGAAATCCACAAGCACTCCAAGTCTCTGCGTAACGGTATCGCCCATTGCCGCCAGCCCTACATTTACAAACAGAATCGCCAGACTTACGCCCACCGTGCCCATCTGGCTTTTCATACGGGAAGAAATAAAGCAGATGATCAGGCTATAAACCGCACCGGTAAAAATAAGCCACACAGCTCCGGCTGCTGCAAGATGCCAGGCTTTCCATTGAAACATGGATCGGGCATAGGTGGGAATGGACTGAATAGCCGCATTCCAGCCGTGAAAACTCCCATGGGGAAGAAAACCAAACATAAAAGTAGCAGCCAGATACAGTACGCCCACAACAGTTGAGGCAACAAGTACGCTCAGCAATTTTGCTGTAACGATTCTGTGCCTGCCATTCCGGGAGCTTAAGATCAGGTTGTCCATGCCGCTGGATCGTTCCACCGCGAAAACGGGGGCTATGACAAAGGCAAGCGGTACAAATAGCAGAAACTGCATCATATGTTCTCCCCAGTTGTTGAACAGATTCTCCCATAACAGGGTGTTGGCAAACTCCGGCTCACCCAATTCTTCCAGCCTTTGCAGGGAGGCGGACAGTTCCCGGCAGTCAGCAGTATCCTGCTTCCCCTGGCTTTCCATTTCCGCGATCTTCGCCTGCAGAAGTGCAATACCATAAGGTTCTTCTACGCTCTCCGGCGGTGTGCCGTTCCAATATTCCTCCACCCGTTCAGTATATGCGTGATAGTTCACCGCCAAAATAATCTCCGGCTGGTCTTTGACGCTCCGGGCGATCATCCGTGAATCCGTGCCATACCGGGTGCTGATTTCCTGATAAATTTCTTCCGCTTCTGCAGCCTTTTCACTATCAAACGGTCCTTCACAGGCTGCGGCTAATTCTTCATAAGCGCGGTAACTGTCATTGCCACCAATCAGGAACATGGTGGAGGTCAGACCAACCAGACTGTAAAGGGTAAACAGGCACAGTAGCAAAACCAAGTTTTTTTTGTTAAGCAATAGTTTTCGCAATTCAAATTGAAACAATGACATAGCATCACCTCCTGGATTTTTCAGGTAAATAGTTAAAAAGATATAGGTATGCATCCTCCAGTGTTGGTATAGCCTGTACCGCATCACCGGATGGCATTGTTTCCTCAATGATGCGGACCTCCATACGCCCGTCTTTCGCCCTGACATTGCTGATGACAGCCCGGTTTTGATAGCTCACAAGCTGCTCTGCAGACATCTCCACGAGCCAGACCCGCCCCTCCATCATATGAATATACTCTTCGCCCGTATGGATGTGTTGGATGACGCCATACTCCATCATCATGATATGTGCAGCAATCTGCTCCACATCGGAGACAATATGAGTGGAGAGCAGCACCAGACGATCCTTTGCATAGGCGGAGATAATGTTGCGGAACTTAATTCGCTCATAGGGGTCAAGTCCGGAGGTGGGTTCGTCCAAAATCAAAATCTCCGGGTCGTCCAAAAGGGCTTGGGCAATGCCCAGCCTGCGTTGCATCCCGCCGGAATAGACGGCACATTTCCGATTCAGATCGTCCGACAAGCCGACACTGTGCGCCAATTCCTCGATCCGCTTTTTCGTGCGCGCTTTTTCCATTCCTTTCAGTGTCGCCGAATATTCCAGGTAATCCCTGCCGGTAAAGTCACTGTAAAAGCTCACATCCTGAGGCAGATAGCCAATTTTTGCCCGGTATTCATCACCCACAGCATGAATATCCTTTCCATCGTACAGGACACTTCCTTTTGTAGGACGCAGCACATCAGCCAGTATCCGGATCATGGTGGTCTTTCCTGCCCCATTAGGACCAAGAAGACCGTAGACCCCTGTCCCCATGGTGAGTGAAATTCCCTTTAAAATCTTTTTGCCTTTATAGTTTTTTATGATATTTTCAAATTGCAACTCCATAAACTACCTCCGCGCCGGAGCGCCGCCGCCCCGCATCCCTGCTGCGACCTTGATGGTGGAAAAGTCCGCCCGGTTAAATTTACGGACACACAGCACAAAGAAAAAGCTGCCGATCAAAACCGTAATTGCAAGCCCCATCAAAGGCGTTATGACAAATCCGCCAATAGAGAACGCCATCCCCTGTTCTACCAGTCCCTCTGTGGTCAGTGTGTGCGCCCCCAGAGCGATATAGCGGAAGATAGAGGTTGTATAGGTTAGCGGATTCAAGTAGACAATGGGCAGGAGAAAAACGGGTATGATGGTAGTGGGAATGTATGCGCCGGAAACAAAGGTCAGGGGCATCATGATCATAGAGCTGATGGTCTGAAATGCCGGGGAGTTACGGGAAACCGTAGCCAAAAACAGACCGATGGCACTAAATGCCATAGCGGAAACCATCATTACCGCAGCCAGAAGCAGAATTTGCAGAACATTGACCCGCAGTCCAAGAACAATGCCTACAATCATGGTAACGACGCCCTGCAGCGTGGCAATGACCGCCCCCGACAGAATATGACCCATGGAAATCTGCGTCCGCGCAATAGGCGCAACCAGAACCTCTTTCATGTAGCCGCTGGAAATGTCTGACAGAATATCAGAGGAATTATTGACGCTGACCTGGAACACGCTCATGATAATCACACCGGAAATCAGGTAATTCATGGGTGCGTCAAGACCGCTCATGGAGGATTTCATCAGAAATGAAAACATCACAAGCATGAACATGGACATAAAGAGAGCGCCTAATACCCGTCCTTTGCTCCTGACATAATTCAATAAATTTCTTTGTAAAATAGCTGTAATTGGATTCATAATTCTCGGATCTCCTTTCCCGTAATCGCCAGGAACACTTCGTTTAATGTTCCATTTTTCACTTCAAAATCAGTGATTGTTTCCCTGTGTTCTGATAAAATTTCCAATGCGGCAGGCGCTTTCTTTGTATGGAAAACCAGCTTGTTCCCATCTTTCCGATAGGAAATATCTCGTTCCTGCAATGCGCTCTCCAACGGTTCTGTCGATGTGCATACAACATCTACCTCCGTGCCCGTATATTGGTGCTTTAAATTCTCCGGCGTATCGTGGGCAACGATTTTACCATGATCCATAATGACGATTTTGGAACAGACCTCCGCCTCGTCCATATAGTGGGTGGTCAGAAAGATCGTCATGTTTTTCTGCTTTTGAAGCCTCCTGATATATTCCCACACATTGGCTCTGGTCTGCGGATCCAGACCAGTAGTAGGTTCATCCAAAAATAAAACTTTTGGGTCATGTACCAGCCCCCTGGCAATTTCAGCCCGCCGTTTCATGCCGCCGGACAGGCTACCCACCACCGCCCGCTTCCATTCCGTAAGCTCTACCAGGTCAAGGGCAAAGTCAATGCGCTCCTGCACCTCGTTTTTTGGCACTTTGTAGAAACTGCAATGGTATTTCAGGTTCTCTTCCACTGTCATTTGGCTGTCCAGGGTGGAATCCTGAAAGACGATCCCAATGTCCTTCCGAACCAGACTGCGTTCCCTGGCAACATCGTGCCCGTTGATCGTCAAAGCGCCTTCTGTTTTGTCCAGAATGGTACACAGGGTATTGATGGTCGTGCTTTTACCCGCGCCGTTGGGACCGAGGAAGGCAAAAATACTGCCCTCGTCTACGGTGAAGGAAATATCATCCACCGCCGTAAAATCCCCGTACTTTTTAGAAAAATGCTTTACTTGTATAATTGGATTCATGTTGTTACCTCCTAAAAAATTAAGCCCTACGCGGGTTATCCGCATAGGACTTATCTCTATAGCAATCTATAGTGCCTCAGTTATTTTGTTGTTTAAGCCTGCGTTCTTTAACCATCACCTCCAAATATCGCCCAACTCGATCAGCCTGGTCTGGATGCGGACATAGGCTTTTGCATCCTCTTCCCCTAAAGCCTCCAGCATTCTTGCCACTGAATGAATCATTCCGGTTCGGCGCTCTTCCACCAAAGCTATGCCTTTTTCCGTGAGGCAAACAATGACCTGCCGACTGTCTGAGGGATCAGGGGTACGTGTAACCATACCCTGTCCCTCTAAAGATTTCAACATGGCTGCAACCCTCGCTGTGGTCAGCATAAGCGCCCTGCTCATGTCTTTGGGGTATGCCCGGTTTCCATTTGCCGCCAGATAATTTAACGCCAAAATCTCTCCCCTTGCTATTTGGGACATGGTTCGCTCCATCTTGATCTGCGGTGCAGCGGCTCGCATGTCAATGAGTTGTATCGCCAATTCGGTGTAGTCCATGAGATATCACTTCCTTTTAAAATTACTAACCCTGTTAGGTATAATAGCACAATCTTCTTTTCCTGTAAATAGGGTAAGAGAAATTTTTCCTCAATTAATTCTTTGGCAATACAGCAATCACATCCTGCAATGTTTGTCTTCTCCGCAATGATGCCCTTCTCCGTGATGGTCGCAATGAACCTGCGGATCAAACGCAAGCTTCCCTGCAAGCAATGCCTCCACGGCTTCATCTGTTCCTCCTGATACCCCGCCATAAAAACGGATGCCTGCCTCTGTCAAAGCATTCTGCGCGCCTGCGCCAATCCCTCCGCAGATCAGTGTATCCACTTTCAACGCAGATAACATCCCCGCAAGGGCTCCATGACCATTTCCATTTGTTTCGATCACCTGCGTCCCGGCAACTTTCCCGTCTTCAATATCATAAACCTTAAACTGCTCCGTATGCCCAAAGTGTGGAAATACATTTCCATTTTCATAAGTAACTGCAACCTTCATACTCCCATCTTCCTTTCTACGACTGCTTGGTACGCCTTCATATAACGATACCATAATACACCCAAAAGATCCCAAATTCAAGTTTCCACCATACCTTCCTCCCTATCCAATCGTACCGAAAATTTTCCTTGCACTGGCGGCGATGACAAGCGACACTGCCCCTGCAAATAGAACCACCGCGTATTCATATCCCCTGCAAATTTCAAACAATACGCCATACAAAGCGTTTCCCAAAGGCTGGGCGCAAGTGACAGTCATCATAATCACCGCAATCACCTTACCAATTATATTTTGCGGCGTAACTCTTTGAAAAAAGGACATCATCTGTATTGAAAAAATGGTTGACACAATCATAATGCCAAAACAGCAGACAGTGATCACAAGATAGTTTACCATTCCGGACGGAAACAGGAGTAAAACAGCCGCCACCGGAAAGATACCCACGGCTCCGGCTATGAGCAGATTACATGATTTATGAATCGACAACTTATTACCAAAAACTCCCGCACAAATGCCTCCGGTCAATCCCCCTGCCGCCATGATCCCTTCGGCAAAACCGTAAAGCCTGTTGGCAAGGGAAGCTTCTATATCAAGCACCTCTGTAATCAGATAAGGCACTCCCACGGAGATCATTGCAGATAAAAACAAGTTGATTCCACAGACTATCCAAACCGCTTTTCCGATCGCAGGCTTATCCTTCCGAATAAACCGGATGCTGTCTGCAAAATCGCTCTTTATCAACTTCCATACGCTCCCCTCCGAAACCCGCCTCTGAAAGGGAATCTGAATAAAAAGCTCCATAACCGCCGATATAAAAAAGCACACCATACAAACCCATAAAATGGGCTTCAATCCGTAGGCGCTGTATAAAACACCTCCAATAACAGGACCGATCAGGGCGGAAAAGGAACTTATGGTATTGATTATGGAATTTGCCGCCATAAGATGCCCCTGATCTGCCAGTGCGGGTATGCTTGCCTGCACAGCAGGCTGATAAGCGCCTGCAATTCCAAATAGCAGCATCAGCGTAACCGTTAACAGCACAACAAGGTTCACCCCATTCATAAGCACAGAAAACATTACTACCACCAACGCTGTAAAAAAATCCAGCGCCACCATAATATTCCTCTTATTAACTCTGTCCGCTATCATCCCTCCCACAGGGGACATTAAGATCGAAGGGATAAGTGCGCATGCCATAACGGTTCCGTAAAGCGCCGATGAACCTGTCAAATTAAGTAAATACAAAGGCAACGCAAATCTTAACGCCGCGTTGCCAAATAATGATATGATCTGTCCAATTACTACCAGTGTAAAATCTTTTGAAAATAATTTTGAATGCATTTTTCTCCTCCATTCCATAACATCACAAATTTTGAAGAAATAATAGCATTCCATATTGGTTGCGCACCAGCAAGACTGCTTTACTTGCTGTCAATCTGCCGTTGCAATTTAGAGAAACCGCCCGTTGCTGTCAGCACTATGTTATTTATACTCCGCCGACGGCACCTGCCCCAAAAGCTTTTTATATGCCCTGCTAAAAGTAGAATAATCCTGAAAACCGCACTCAATGCTTGCCGCCGTTGCCGGCGTCCCCAAAAGGATCAGCTCCCTTGCCGCCAAAATACGCTTTTCCAAAATATACTGATGCACAGAGTAGCCTGTCTCCTCCTTAAACTTCCGCATCATATGGTACTTGCTCATATAAAACTTCGACGAAAGCTTCTCTATGGCCAGATCTCCTGCCAGATTTTCATTGATATAGTGAAGCATTTCCACGATCTTCTTATCATACCTTGCCGTCTTATGAAAAACCTCCGGATTTCCGATACAACATCGGTTTAATTCGATCATCAGCTTTAAAAATAAGATCCGGCTGTACATCTCCCCTGCATAGGCATTTTCATGATTTACCCCTTCAATGAGTTTTATATTTTCATAAAGGCTTCTGCTCTTTGCAGGAGAAAGCCGGATCACATTGCTCTGCTCCCTGACTGCCGTCTGAAAGCACAGATCCAGCCTGCTGTCCGGCTCCGAATGCTCCTCCAGATACTCTCCCGAAATATAAAACACATACCGCTCATAGATGGTATTAAAATCAACAAAGGGTTTATGGATCTCCCCCTTATTGACCAGCAAAATATCATGAGGTTCCAGTTTGTAACTTTTCCCCTCAATATGATATTCCACCTCTCCGGAAATAAACCAGATCAGCTTGTGAAAATCATGATAATGATAAATATATTCTCTTGGACTGCTGTCCTTTAGATGAAACAACTTAAATTTCTCCAACAGATAACCGCTTTTCACCGATTCCCGGATCTCTTCCATATCTGCTCCTTATGTACCTGCATAGTCCTTCATACAGATATTCATATCTACATCGCCCTTAATGCCTGCAATACTCCCCTTGGAGGAATACTGCCAAACTGCAAATTCGTAAGGGAAATAAACGGAAGTGTCGTAATAGGCGAACCACTTATCATAGGCTTCGATCTGCTCCATATCCAGCATGATCATAAAGGTTTTTAAATTTCCATAGATCATAGGCGTATAACCTGCCGCCTTGATGGTCTCACAAAAGGCAATCGCCGCTTTCGTGTGCTCCTCCTGGGTCATCTCCGCCGTTCTTGCCGCATTGCTGTTGACCTCCTCTAAATCCAGCACCACCGGATAGTCCACATTATAAGGCTCTATCAGATCCAGCACAAATTCCGCTTCTTCCTTTGCCTCCTCCTCGCTGGTCGCCTGGGTATAAAAATAAATTCCCACCTGAATGTCATTGTCCAGGGCGCCCTCTATGTTATCCTTGAAAAATTCATCCTCTACCAATTTCCCCTCGGAACTGCCCCTGAAGCCGGAACGGATAAATGCATAAGCCACATCGTCCCCGGCAACCTTCTTCCAGTCAATTTCTCCCTGATGCCTGGACACATCGATTCCCTTTGCGGAAATCGTCTCACCGGTATCATTGGTGTAAATCATTTCATTGTCCCCCTGGGGAACAAAGTTTTCATAGACATATTGATGTTTCTTCAGATTTTCCTGAATGGGGAAAAAGGAATATCCCCCGTCGGCATAAACCACCACGTCCTCCGGGTAAAGAGATCTGAGCACAGAAACCGTACTTTCTTTGCCGCTTAACCTCTGCTTCAGTTCTCCCAAAGTCGCCTTTCGTTCTGTTTCCCCAGCTTGCGCCACCGCCTCTCTGGTATAGGCTTCCAGGTCTGTCTGGGTATAGATATATTCCTCCTGCCGCTCCTCCATTTCCTGAAGCCTGCCCATGGTTTCCCGGCTTTCCGTTCTCAAATGATAATTTTGCAGGACCAGGACAATACAACCGGTTAAGGCTGTGAGGGTAATCAAGCTGAATATAATATTCATAATCAGATTCATCTGCTGTTTTCTTCTGTTCTTTTTTGCCCTTCTATTCATCTTCTCTTCTGAACCTTTCCGAATCCAAATGTCATACGTTTCCTCAATAAGTATAGTATGAAATCAACTGTTTTTCAATTGTTTATCCTTACCATTTCTCTGCGTGTTACAATTTTTCTCCAAAATAGCTTTTATAACCTTCTCCGTAAATTTCCGTAGCGCTGGATATGATCATAAAGGCGCTGTCGTCCTCCTGCTTTACGATCTCCTCCACTTTGTAGGCGCTCTGCTTTTTCACCACACAGAATATCACCTGTTTTTGCTCTTTTTTGTATGCCCCTGTTCCGGAAAGATGGGTTACGCCAACATTCAGTTCCTTTAAAAGACGTTCCGTTATTTTTTCAGATGCATTACTGATAATATAGATCATTTTTGCCCCGTCCCTGCCGTACAGTACGATATCCAGCATAAGGGAGGTAGCTACAGCCGAAATAATACTGTACAGAACACTGTCGATCCTTCCAAATACGATTCCGCCGATCCCGATAATCACGGAATCTATGGTCAGAAAAATCGTTCCTGTCTTCAAATAAGGCTTTTTCAGTTTCAGACATTTCACAATAATATCCGTCCCTCCGGTGGTCGCCCCGGCACGCATTACAAGCCCAATTCCCGCCGCCACCAGCACGCCCCCAAATACCGCTCCTAAAAGAGGCTCTCTGGTCAAAGGCGTCAATGTGTCAAAATAATTCGTCGCCATAGAGGATATGAAAATAGCATATAAAGTGGACAAAATAAATTTCCATCCAAATTTCCATATGCCAAGGGCTATGATAGGAATATTGACCAACAGAAATAAGGTTCCTGTCTCCAGAGGAATTAAACGGCTTAAGATAATACACAACCCCGATGCGCCCCCCGGGGCAAGATCATTGGGATCAATGAAAAGACCGATTCCCGCTCCAAATAAAATGCAGGCGCCTGTAATCACCACATATTTTTTCATAAATTTTCCATAGCCCATATTTTTCTCCCTTTTACAAAAAACGCATACAATATAGTATGCGTTTTTTGATGTGAAATCTATGCATCTCTTACATGATCGTCCTTACCAGCTTGGGTTTATAGCCGTTCTGCTCCAATGCCTGTATGATCTGATGCTTATGCTCCGTTCCAAAAGCCTCAAGGGTAATACGAAGCTCTACGGCGGCATTCCTGTTAATGGATACAAACTGATTGTGCTCCAGTTTGATTACATTGCCGCTTTGCTTTGCAATCACATCCGCTACATGGCTTAATTCTCCCGGCTTATCCGGAAGAAGCACAGACACGGTAAAAATACGGTCCCGCATGATCAGCCCCTGCTGTACCACGGAAGACATGGTGATCACATCCATATTGCCGCCGCTTAAAATCGCCACCACTTTTTTCTTTTTCACATTCAAATGCTTCAACGCAGCCACCGTCAGAAGCCCTGAATTTTCAACCACCATTTTATGATTCTCTACCATATCCAGGAACGCAACCACCAGTTCCTCGTCCCCTATGGTAATAATATCGTCCAGGTTTTTACAGAGATAAGGAAAAATCTTTTCCCCAGGCGTCTTCACTGCCGTACCGTCCGCAATGGTGCTTACATGGTCTAACGTGACCACCTTTCCTGCCTGAATGGATGCCTGAAGACAGCTTGCCCCCTCCGGCTCCACACCGATCACTTTGATCTTGGGATTTAACAGCTTGGCAAGGGTGGAAACGCCGGTTGCGAGACCGCCTCCTCCAACCGGAACCAGAATATAATCCACAAGGGGAAGTTCCTTGAAAATTTCCATGGCAATGGTTCCCTGTCCCGTTGCCACTGCCGGATCGTCAAAGGGATGAATAAAAGTATAGCCTTTTTCCTTCGCCAGTTCATAGGCACGTTCACATGCCTCATCATAAACGTCTCCGTAAAGCACCACTTCCGCTCCGTATCCTTTGGTTCTGTTCACCTTGATCAACGGCGTCGTGGTGGGCATAACGATCACAGCCTTTACCCCATAGCATTGTGCGGCATATGCCACTCCCTGGGCGTGATTGCCTGCGGAAGCCGTAATCAGCCCCTTTTCCTGTTCCTCCCGGGTCAGGGTGCTTAGTTTATAATAAGCGCCTCTTAACTTGTAGGCTCCCGTAAACTGCATGTTTTCAGGCTTCAAATAAACCTTATTGCCTGTCTGGGCACTGTAAAAATCACTGTACACCAGTTTCGTTTCCTGAGTTACCTTTTTCACCGTCTCAGAGGCTTCCTCAAATTTTTCCAGCGTCAACATTTTCTCTTCCACTTTTATCAATCCTCCTGTAATGCCTGGGCGTCCACGTCGAATAACGCATTTACAAACTGCTCAGAATCAAATTTCTGCAGATCGTCCAGCTTTTCCCCTACGCCGATATACTTCACCGGAATATTTAATTCCGACTGGATCGCTACCGCAATGCCTCCCTTGGAGGTCCCGTCCATTTTTGTGAGAATGATGCCTGTCAGCTCCGCCGTTTCCCCAAACTCTCTCGCCTGATTCAGGGCGTTCTGTCCGGTGGTTCCGTCCAGCACGATCAGATTTTCCCTGTGCACACCGGGGAACTCCCTGTCAATAATGCGGTTCATCTTTTTCAATTCTTCCATGAGATTCTTTTTATTGTGGAGCCTGCCTGCGGTGTCGCAGATCAACACATCCACATGCCTTGCCTTTGCCGCGCTCACCGCGTCAAAAACCACGCTGGAGGGATCTGCCCCCTGGGTTCCGGTGATCAAGTCTACCCCGGCACGGTTTGCCCATTCTGAAAGCTGCTCGCATGCCGCCGCCCGGTAGGTATCCGCCGCTGCAATCAGCACCTTTCTCCCCTGTTCTTTCAAAATGCCTGCAAGCTTTCCCACGGAAGTAGTTTTTCCCACCCCATTGACGCCGATCACCAACACCACCGACTGCTCATGCTCAAAATCATATGCAGTCTCCTCCACTCGCATCTGTTCCTTGATGCTCTCGATCAAAAACGCCTTGCACTGTGCCGGTTCTTTGATGTGGTTTTCCTTTACCTGCTTTCTGAGTCTCTCCAGGATTTCTCCTGTAGCGTTGACACCGATATCTCCCATGATCATAATCTCTTCCAGCTCCTCATAGAAGTCCTCGTCAATAGAGGAAAATCCGCTGAAAACCGAATCGATTCCATGGACAATATTGCTTCTCGTCTTGTTTAAGCCTTCTTTTAACTTACTGAAAAAACCAGCCATTAATCATCTAACTCCTTATCGATCAGATTGACGCTTACCAGAGTGGAAACGCCCTTCTCCTGCATGGTAATGCCGTAGAGCCTGTCCGCCTTCTCCATGGTCCCCCGCCTGTGAGTGATCACAATAAACTGGGTACTCTTTGTAAGCTTATGTAAATACTTTGCAAACCGCGCCACGTTGTTCTCATCCAGCGCTGCCTCGATCTCGTCCAGAAGGCAGAAAGGCGACGGCTTCAAATTCTGAATGGCAAACAAAAGGGCAATCGCCGTAAGGGCTTTCTCACCGCCGGAAAGCTGCATCATATTCTGCAGTTTTTTCCCCGGGGGCTGGGCTATGATCCTGATGCCTGCCTCCAGAATGTCTTCCTCCTCCATAAGTTCCACAGTTCCCTTGCCTCCGCCGAAAAGCTCTTTAAATACTTTATCAAACTCTTTTCCGATCTCGGCAAATTTCTCTTGGAACTGCTTCCGCATGGCGCTGTCAAGCTCTGTGATAATGCCCTCCAGGGTTTTCTCCGCTTCCACCAGATCGTCATGCTGGGTCTTCAGAAACTGATACCGTTCCATTAAATTTTTGTAATCTTCAATGGCATTGACGTTCACATCGCCCAGTTTTTTGATCTGCTCCTTTAAGGAAGCAATGCCCTTTTTCATAACGGCAAGATCATTCATCTCTTCGTTTCTGAGAGCAGAAGCATCGGAAAGCGTGATCTCATACTCATCCCACATATAATTGATCTGTGTCTCCAACGCCTCCTGAAATTTCTCTTTTTGAGAATTCAGCCGATACACTTCCTTGTCCAGCCCCGTCATTTTCTCTGCCAGCGTTTCCCGGTCAGCAAAGAAATTTTTCTGTTTTAAGGAGAGCTGTTCCTTTCGTTCCACGTCTTCGCTTAACTGCTTTTCCGTGTCTCCCTGGGTAGTATGGGAAGCGGCAATGGTTTCCTCTATAGACAAAATGCTGTTTTTCTTATTCTCCGTATCCTCGCTGTTTTGCCGTAAGCCTTCCTGAATTTCTTCCAATTCCTTTGCAAATCGGTTGATCTCCCCGTCAATACGGTCTACATTCTGTTGATGGAAGTCCTGTTGCTGGAGCATCTTTTCCACTTCCACATCCCACTCTGAAACGTGGGTGGACTGATCGGACTCTTCTTTTCGTTTTTCCTCCAGATCCATCTGAAACTTTCTGATCTGCTGCTCCACCTTCTTTTCCAGAAGTTCCGAATCTTCCAGTTCCTTTAAGATCTCCTGCTTGTTTAACTTGATCTCCCGAATCTGCTCTTCAATTTCATGCTCCTCCGCTTTCAACTCCATGGAGCCCTCGGAGGCTTCCTCTTTGCGCTCCTGCGCCTTGATCACATTCAGCCTCGCCGTGTTCTGCTCGATAAATTTTCTCTGCAACGCCGCCTTGTCCTCCTCAATGCTAAGACGCAGCTTGTTTCTCTCTCCTTTGGTATTTTCAATTTCATTTAAAAGGGTATCGATCTCAACCAAATATTTTTTGACCTTTCCCTCCAATTCCTCCATCTCTCTTCTTCGTCCCAGAAGATTGCTGTTATTCTTAAATGCACCGCCGCTGATGGCGCCGCCGGGTACCAAAAGCTCCCCTTCCAAGGTTACCATGCGGATTCCATAGTCAAACTTTTTGGCAATTTTGACCGCATTGTCCACATGATCCACTACCACAATTCTTCCCAGCATTGCCCTGGCAACATTCTGATATTTTTTGTCAATGGACACAAGGGCATCCGCCATTCCAACCACGCCCTTCTCCCCAAGTGCCTCCGGGTTTTTAAATTCCTGGGGCTTGGTAATGCTGGTAAGAGGCAGGAACGTGGCACGGCCTCCTTTGGTCTGCTTGAGAAAGGCAATCATTTTCTTTGCCGTTTCCTCGTTATCGGTAACAATGTTCTGTATGTTGCCTCCAAGAGCCGTTTCGATCGCCGTCTCATATTTCTTATCAACCTTGATAATATCTGCAACAACGCCGATGATTCCCTTTTCCCTCTCCTTACATTCCATGACCTTTTTCACGCTGCCGCCGTATCCTTCATAGCGCTCCGTTAAATTGGTAAGCGCCTCCAGTCTGGACTTCTCCTGATGATAGTTCACCTGAGTGTCCCGCAGCTTCTGATCCTTTCCTGCAAGCTCTTCCCGCAAAAGGGCAAGTTTTTCCTCCTTTTGCTCCTGAGAATCGTTCAGGGCACGAATATCCTCGTTGATCTTTTCAAACTCTTCCTGGAGCTTTTTAATCACCTCTTCCTGCTGCGCTTCATCCGACTTTATGCGCAGCAGCCTTGAAGTAAGCTCAGCTTTCCGGATGTTAATCTGCTCCGTCATGGTATCATAACGTCCCAGCTTCGACTTGATTGTAGCTCTGGCATTTAAAGCCTCTATGATGGTATTTTTCCCGGATTCAATATCGTTATTTAAGGTCTCGATCCGGTTCTGGACGGCAAGGAGTTTTTCTCTTGCCTCATTTCTTGTTTTCTCGATCTCCGCTACCTGTTCGTCGATCACCTTTTTGTCCGAAAGAATGCCTTCCTTATCCAGCAGCCGTGCTTCCATTTCTCTGGTAAGAGCATCCTTTCTGGAATTGAAATGCTCCTCGTTGCTTTTTGCCGACTTGATCTGCTCCTTTAAGACGTTGATCTCGCCCTCCAGTTTCCCCCTGAGTACGCTGGTATCGGAAAGAGAGGTTCTCTCCTCCAGGATCTTTTCATCCAACACCTCGATCTGCCCCTGGATCTGCTCATATTCTTCCTTGATCTTTTCGTATTCTTTTCCGGTTTCCTCCAGATCCCTGCTGGCGATCTCAAACTTTTCCTGGGCGTTTATAAGCTGCTCCTGCAGGCGGTTGTTTTCCAGCAGAAACATATTTACATCCAAAGTTTTAAGTTCTTCCTTCTTTTTCAGATAAACCTTTGCCGTTTCTGACTGCTTTTCCAAAGGACCTATCTGCTTTTCAAGCTCCGACAGAATGTCATTCACGCGCACCAGGTTCTGCTTTTCATCCTCCAGCTTTTTTTGCGCCGCCACCTTGCGTTTTTTGAATTTCACAATGCCTGCCGCCTCTTCAAAAAGCTCCCTGCGTTCCTCCGGCTTACCGCTTAATATTTTATCGATCTGTCCCTGTCCGATAATGGAATAGCCTTCCTTGCCGATACCTGTGTCATAAAACAGCTCGTTTACGTCCTTCAATCTGCAAGGCGCACCGTTTAAAAGATACTCGCTCTCACCGGAACGGTAAATTCTTCTTGCTACCGTCACTTCGTCAAAATCTATGGCAAGCTGATGATCCGAATTATCCAATGTAATTGCCACATAAGCATAACCCAGAGGCTTGCGCATTTCCGTACCCGAAAAAATAACGTCCTGCATGGACGCCCCGCGAAGCTGTTTGATTCTCTGTTCCCCCAGCACCCAGCGGACAGCGTCCGCCACATTGCTTTTTCCGCTGCCGTTAGGTCCTACAATTCCGGTAATTCCGTTGTGAAATTTAAATACAAGCTTATTGGCAAAGGATTTAAACCCCTGGATCTCAATACTTTTTAAATACATATAACACCTACTTCTCCGTTTTTTGGGCAAGCAGTACCTGATACGCCGCCTGCTGCTGCGCCGCCTTCTTGTTCCGTCCCTGCCCTCTTCCGGCTGCCACGCCGTCGATTTTCACCTCCACGGTAAAAATTTTGTCGTGGTCCGGTCCGCTTTCCCCAACCAGCTCATAGGAAATTTCTTTTCCCGCTTTCTGCATCTTTTCCTGCAAAAGGGTTTTACTGTCATAGAAAAGCTGCTTGTTTTCCAGATCGGAAAGAATATACCTTTGAACGAAACCTCTCGCCTCTTCCAGACCGCCGTCCAGGTACACTGCGCCTATAACGGCTTCCATTACATCTGAAATAATGGAATCTCTTTTTCTTCCTCCGGTTGCCTCTTCTCCCTTACCCAGCAGAATATACTCTCCCAGGGACAGATCTCTTGCACAGAAAGCAAGCGCCGGCTCACAGACCATGGCGGAACGCTGTCTTGTCATCTCACCTTCTGACATTTCCGGATAAGTCTCAAAAAAGAACTGGCTGGATAACAGTTCTAAAACTGCATCCCCCAAGAACTCCAGTCTCTCATAATCCTTGTATTTATTGATTTTTTGCTCATTGGAAAAAGAGCTATGGGTCAAAGCCTGCAAAAGCAAATTTTGTTCTTTAAACTCATAACCTATTTTTTCTTCCAGTTTCTTTAATTCTTCCTCTTTATACATGCCTCACCTTTTCGCCGCACCCGTTTTACCTGAAACGGTTTATTGGTTAAAAAAGCCCTTAACGGGCTTTTTAATTCACTGCATTTTTAATAAGATTAACTGCTTCCTCCACAGTCGCTATTTTCTCTGCGCTTTCAGCCGGGATCTCAATATCAAACTCTTCCTCTATTCCCATAATAATCTGAAAAACATCCAAGGAATCAGCTCCCAGATCATCCACAAAAGTAGTTTCCATCGTGATTTCTTCAGGGTCGACGTTGAGTACGTCAGCAATTACTTTTTTTAATTTTTCAAATTCCATTTTTAGCTTTCCTTTCTAATTTTCTTCCATTGTTATTTTTTCTTTTATTTTTTGATTGATATTCTGTTCTGTAAAGGTAATACATTGCAGAATAGAATTCTTAATTTCAATGGCATTTGAACTGCCATGGGTCTTCACTACCAGACCCTTCAAGCCCAGCATGGGAGCGCCCCCATATTGTTCCAGATCAAAGGCTTTCAATGTATTTTTCAACGCTGGTTTAACCAAAAGAGCGCCGATTTTACTTCTAAACGTAGTCAGCATACCCTCTTTCACCTTTTTGATCAGAGTACCGCCTACGCCCTCGTACATTTTCAGGATTACATTTCCCACAAATGCCTCGCATACCACTACGTCTGCCGCTCCTGCGGGAATATCCCTCGCCTCCACACTGCCGATAAAATGAATATCGGGACAATTTTTGAGAAGAGGAAAGGTTTCTTTCACAAGGGCATTTCCCTTTTCTTCCTCTGCTCCTATATTCACAATTCCCACCTTGGGATTTTTGATTCCCATAACGCTTTCCATATATACGGAACCCATCTTGGCAAATTGTACCAGGTGGGATGGTCTGGCATCCACATTTGCACCGCAGTCGATCAGCAGCGCGCAGCCCTTTTCCGTGGGGATAAGGGGGGCAAGAGGCGGTCTTTCCACGCCTTTGATCCTTCCTACGATCACCTGTCCGCCAACCAGCGTGGCGCCTGTGCTTCCCGCTGAAACATAGGCATCGCAGATCCCGTCCTTCACAAGGTAAAGCGCCTTTACAATGGAGGAATCTTTTTTCCTGCGGATCGCCATGACCGGAGCTTCCGCTGTCTCAATCACCTCCGATGCATGAACCACTTCTACCTGCTCTTTATTGTATGTGTACTTTGCAAGTTCGCGGTTGATGACCTCTTCCTGTCCCGTCAGATAAACCTTAACATGACTGCTTTCATTTACAGCGTCTATGGCTCCCTTAACGATCTCCACAGGCGCGTGGTCCCCGCCCATGGCGTCAACTGCTACATTTACAAATTCCTGCATCTTTGTTCCTCATTTCTGCGTTACTTATGCTTTTCTCCCTTTCAGTACTTCTATACTATACTAAACCGTATACCAAAAATCAAGCGGAAATAAAAAAAAAGCAACCCGATGACCGGATTGCTTTATGCCCAGTAAAATTAGTCAACACTGATGATTTCTTTCTTGTTATAAGAACCACATGCCTTACATACTCTATGAGGCATCATCAGAGCGCCGCACTTGCTGCACTTAACCAATGTAGGAGCGCTCATCTTCCAGTTTGCTCTCCTCTTATCTCTTCTGGCTTTTGAAGTTTTATTCTTAGGACAAATAGACATCGTTACACCTCCTTATCCGCGTTAAAGATATCTTTAATTGCTGCCATTCTCGGATCAGGGACAAAGGTATCGCATCCGCATTCCCCCTGATTTAAGTTGTGCCCGCACTTTTTGCAGATCCCCCTGCAATCCGGCTTACACAACACCTTAACAGGCATATGAATTAAAATTTCATTGTTCACGAAAGCTTCTACATCCAATTCGTAGCCCTGCATAAAGCTCTGCTCGTCCTGATCCTCACTCTGCTGATTCGCATCCGGTGAAAACACCTCCTGCTCGAAAGCCGCCGCCAAAGGTACATCTACCATCTGCAGACACCTGTCGCAGGGAATCTCCAAAGTCAGATCCACGCTTCCCCTGATCAGCGCCCTTCCGTTTCCGGTATTGGAAAAAGAAAACGTAATCGGTGATTTTTCCTGAATCCTATATGTGTTTCCCATATAAGAAAATGAGTCCGGCTTATATGGTAAGCTTTCTCTTCTTTCTTTTCCAGCAGATGTAAATACATCGGTCAGATTGATCAACATATCAAGCTCCCTATGAATCTGTGCATCATTCAGACTAAAACAAATCCCAACCACACACTTAAACAAGTATAATGGCGGCGGGCGCATTTGTCAATACCTATACGTCAATTTTCTGCTTATACGGAATTATAATTCCATCTTTTTGGATGCAATAACGAACCCATTTTCATTATCCGCTGGATACAACTGGAAAGTTACCGTTCCCGCATCGATTTCATCCTCAAAGCTCACGCTGTACATAACTACCGAATAGGTATCAGGTATTCCTCCATTATCCGAAAAATCAGAAAATTCAAATCTATAATCAGGAAAATCAGAAACCCCTATATAATAATACCCATCCCGATAAAAACACGACGTCTGCCCTTCCGGCATGTCCTCAAAAGCTGGCTTGAAATCCGGCAGATCCACTCCCAGAACAAGCTTCGTATACGCCTCCGCCTCTTCCAGGCTGACCTTTACCGCTGTTTCCTCAAATCCCAAATCCTCTCGGGGAACCTGAACCATCTCCGCTTCCTCCGGCGAAGCCCCGGTATAAGCGCCAAACAGAAAATTCCGCCAGAATTCCTCATCCATAGACCCCTGCCCCTCAAAATCCGGCAAAGTCCGACACATATCCGCCAAAAAACTTTTTCCCTCTTCCGTCAATTCAAAAGCCTTCGGCTCCTGAACCTGCCCTGCTTCCTGCTCCTCAACCTCTATAGGCTCAGAAACAACCTCCACATCTGCTCCAGATTCCTCCGCTACCTTACTACCGCATCCGCTCAACCCCAGCGCCATCACAATTCCAACCGCCAAACACCATTTTTTCATTTCCTTATATCCCCTATCAGTTCCACCGTCTCCCTGGCAATGGCAAGCTCCTCATTGGTAGGAATCACATACACCTTCGTCCTGCTCTCCGGCGTGGAGATCAGCGCATCCTCACCCCTTCCGGCATTTGCCTCCTCGGAAAGCGCCACACCCAGATATCCTAAATAGGATGAAATCATGGTTCTGATCAGCGGATTATTCTCCCCAATGCCTGCGGTAAAGCAGATCACATCCACCCCGTTCATTGCCGCCGTGTAAGCGCCTATATATTTTGCCACCCGGTAAGCAAATCCCTTCATGGTTCTGATCGCCGCCTCGTCGCCGGCGCGGTACGCCTTTTCCAGATCCCTGAAATCGGAAGAAAAGCCGCCGGAAAGCCCCAGCACCCCTGACTCCTTGTTCAGCACATTTAAGATCTCCCCTACAGACTTATTTTCTTTATTACACAGGAATTCCACAATGGCAGGGTCCAGATCTCCGCTGCGGGTTCCCATGATCAGCCCCTCCAGAGGGGTAAGTCCCATGGAAGTATCTACGCAGCGTCCGTTCTTCACTGCCGAAACGCTTGCCCCGTTACCCAGGTGGCATACGATGATCTTCAAATCCTTATAATCCTTTCCCATCAGTTCCGCCGCCCTGTGAGACACATAGGAATGGCTGGTTCCGTGGAAACCGTATCTTCTGACCCTGTAGTCTTCATAGTAATGATATGGAATACCGTAAAGATAAGCCTCCTCCGGCATGGTCTGATGAAATGCCGTGTCGAAGACTGCCGCCATAGGCGTTTCCGGCATTAATTCTCTGCACGCTCTGATCCCGATGAGGTTTGCAGGATTGTGTAAAGGGGCAAGATCATTGCACTCTTCGATGGCTTCCAGCACTTCCTCTGTAATAAGGGTGGAAGCGGCAAATTTTTCTCCTCCGTGAACGATTCGGTGCCCTACCGCTCCGATCTCATCCAGACTCTTCACAACGCCCGTTTCCGGGTCTGTAAGCGCTTCCAGCACCAGCCTCACCGCCTCTGTGTGATCCTTCATGGGAATCTCTCTTTCCTGCTTTTCCCCTCCTGCAGGAGTATAGATTACTTTCCCCCCATCGATACCGATTCTCTCGCAGAGCCCCTTAGCGATCACTTCCTCGGAGCTGGAATTGATCAGCTGAAATTTCAGGGAAGAACTGCCGCAGTTGATTACCAGAACATTCATATCTTTCATTCTTTTTATCCATTCCTTTCGTTATGCAATGTTAAGCAAGCTGTGCCTGTACAGCCGTAAGCGCCACTACTCCAACAATATCCTGCCAGGAGCATCCTCTTGAGAGGTCATTCACCGGCTTGGCGATCCCCTGAAGCATGGGACCGTATGCCTCCGCCTTTGCCAGTCTCTGAACCAGCTTATATCCTATATTCCCACAGTCCAGATTCGGGAAAATGAGCACGTTTGCCTTTCCGGCAACTTCACTCCCCGGCGCCTTGGATTTTGCCACCTGGGGCACCAGTGCGGCATCTGTCTGAAGTTCTCCGTCCAGCAGCAAATGAGGATATTGTTCATGGGCAATTCTGGTTGCCTCCACCATTTTATCCACCAGCGCATGTTTTGCGCTTCCCTTGGTAGAGTGAGACAGCATGGCGATAATAGGCTTTGCCCCCACCAGACTCTTAAAGCTTTTGGCGGAGGTGTCTGCAATTGCTGCCAGTTCCTCTGCCGTAGGGTCCTGGTTCAATCCGCAGTCTGCAAACAAAAAGGTGCCGTCTTCTCCAAACTCGCAATCCGGTACGCACATAAGGAAAAATCCGGAAACCAGTTTCACGCCGGGCGCCGTCTTTAAAATCTGCAATGCGGGACGCAGCGTATCCGCCGTAGCATGGCAGGCGCCTGCCACCATACCGTCCGCATCATTTGCCTTTACCATGATCACTCCAAAGGTCAGGTAATCGCTTAAGAGAATATCTCTTGCCTTTTCCAGGGTCATTCCCTTATTTTTTCTTGTCTCGTACAGAAGATTCACATAATCATCCAGTTTATCGCACAGCTCGGGATTTATAATCTTTACCCCGTCAAGCTCGATCTCAAGCCAGGTAGCGCCGTCCATGATCTTCTCCTCGTTTCCAATCATGATAATGTCAGCAATCCCCTCCTGCACAATATGTGAAGCTGCAATCAAGGTTCTCTTATCCGTTGTCTCCGGCAGAACAATGGTCTTTTTATCCATCCTTGCCTTGTCCTTTATCACATCAATGTATGACATGCCTTCCTTCTCCTTTCATCCCCATATAGTCATCTTTCCACATTCCTGATGTAAATAACATTGGGGTCAAAAACCAGCCGCCCTTATGAAGCAAGGCTTTTAACCCCAATTTCATTATATTTCAAACCACTTTTTACGGCAAGGGCAACCTTACATAAAATTGTGCAATTTTAAGTACAAAATTTGCCTGTATCTGCATTTTATGTTACATTTTAATCAATAATAGATCTGACACAGGAGATTTTATGAAAACAACTGCTATTATTGCCGAATACAACCCTTTTCACAACGGTCATAAATATCAGATAGAAGAGACCCGGCGGCAGACCAATGCCGATTTTATTCTTGTGCTTATGAGCGGCGATTTCGTCCAGAGAGGCGCTCCGGCGCTCTGCAATAAATATCTGCGCGCCAAAATGGCGCTTCTTGGCGGCGCTGATGTGGTTCTTGAGCTGCCCTCGCTTTATGCCCTGTCCAGCGCCGAATTTTTTGCAGAAGGCGCGGTAACCCTATTGGATCAGCTGCAGGTGATAGATACGTTGTCCTTTGGCAGTGAAACCGGAAACCTTTCCCCGTTTGAGACCTGCGCTTCTATTCTGAACCAGCATGTAGATACACTGGATGCCCGGATCAGAGAACAATTAAAGCAGGGGGTTCCTTATCCCGCCGCCAGAGAGCAGGCAGTATCCAGCCTTTTCCCTGATTTTTCTTCTCTGTTTTCAACCCCAAACAATATTTTAGGGCTGGAGTATTGCAAGGCGCTCTGTGCCCTTCAAAGTTCCATCCGTCCTTTCACCCTGAAGCGGCGTGACAACGGATATCATAATGTCCGTCCTGATAAAAAGGACGTTCCTTTTGTCTCTGCTTCCGCTGTGAGAGCTGCTTTGGAGAACGCCCCTCGCCAGATCGAATCCTACGTTCCTTCCCAGGTCTGCTCCCTTCTGGAAGAAAACGGGCTTCTTACTTCTCCTCTTACAGAGGATGCCTTTTCTTCCCAGCTCCACTATAAGCTGCTTATGGAGCGCAGCCGGGGTTTTTCAGAATATCTGGACTGTACGCCGGATCTGTCGGACAAGATCGTCAAACATATTTCCGCTTTTACGGGATTTACTGATTTCTGCCGTCTGTTAAAATCCAGAGAAATCACCTACACCCGTTTAAGCCGTATTTTGATGCATATTTTGCTGGATATCAAAACCCCTGCATTTTTTTCTCCTTCCTTCCCTCACAGACGGCTTTTTACTCCCTACGCAAGACTCCTGGGCTTTCAAAAAGATGCCTCTCCTCTGTTAAAGGCAATCAAAAAAAGCAGCCATATTCCGCTGCTTTCCAAACCTGCCGATGCCCGCTGTATCTTACAGGGCGAAGCCCTTGGGATGCTGGAGCAGGACATTCTCTGCGCTTCGGTTTATGAAGCGGCGGCTTCCCGCTATACCGGAAAGCCGCCTTTAAATGAACTTCGTCAGTCGCCGGTTATTCTCCCCTGACCAGCTTTTTACATATTTTCATTCACATAGATCTGAACCCGGCTCTGGATTACTGCCGCCACATCCTTTGCACTCTTCTGCCCGGAAAAGTAAGGGGCTGCCTCCTCTGAAATGATATTCAGCAGGGTTTCGTCCATTTTATAAACATGGGTAAAACTGTAGAGCTGTTCCACAAATGCGTTCACTTCTTCCTGGGTCATGGGCGGAATAATGATCTCCTGACCATTTATATACATGATATCGTCGTACTCTTCCTTCTTGCCATTTTCATCCAGATAATAGGGTTTCTCCATTGCCTCTTTTGCAAGCTCGTTTAGGCGTTTAACGCTTATAGGGAAATTATAAATATTGTCCTTTTGATATTCTTCTGAAAGAAAGGTGCGCAAAAACGCCCACACCCCATCTTTACAGGAGGACTTGGCGGACATTGCGATCTCCATATCGGGTCTGATAACAGAGCCGTCTCCATTGGATGAAGGGAACCCGATCATGGTGATCTTTTCCCCATAGGTACCCTTTTCCGTGCGGTTAAAGCTTCCGAAATTTCCAAACCAAGTGGTGCTTGCAATCACTTTCCCATCCCGCCACATAGACTCATACTGATTCCAGTATTCCTCATTATAAACGCTGTCATCTATGGTTTCCGGGAAGGAATTTATAAATGCCAGCATCTCCACAAAAGCCTCCGAATCAAAGCTGCATTTCCCATTTTCCCAGTCAATAAACTGATTTCCTGACATGGTCATACAATATTCCAGCGCCGTGCCTCTGGTAAAGCTTTCAAACAGCTGAGTCCCCTCAGGTCTTGACGCCAAAAGCTCCTGTGCCTCCTTCACGGTCCAGCCACGTTCCTCTCCCACATCGGAAGTCTTTGCCACAGCCGTTTGGATGGCATAAGAGGGAACAAGCACAAACAGCTTTCCGTCAGTGGATAAAGCTTCCACTACATTAGGCATAAGATCCTCCAGCGCATAGTCCTCATCCCTTTCAATGAACGGCTTCAGGTCCTCAAACAGCCCCTTGCTGATATAGCTGTCTGCCGGCATCATATCGTTCAGCAGAACAATATCCGGCACTTTTCCCGATACAATGTCCATATTTAATTTGTTTGCCCCGGCGTTATAATCCTCATCTGTTCCGTAGAGCGAATTATAATCTAAAATAGAAATTTTATATTGCTGGTTTTCCTTATTAAACTTTATCACGGCACGCCGCACATTCCAGTCAGTGCTGGGCATGGCAAGGGTAATCGCCTGCCTTTCCTTAACCTCTTCAGGCGGCACCTTGGTAAATTTAGCCAAAGTGGGGTAGCCGGTTTCCGGATCGTCATACATCCCCATAAAGCTCTCCTCATCCATTCCCTCAATCTCATAAATACGATTGATATCCATGTCGGAATCGATAAAGCTCATAAGCTGGGTTTTATCCTTATCCCCCAGGTTATAACCAAACACCCCATAATCATTGGTCATATAAAAATCATATCCATGACCCGGGTAAAAAGAATATTCATAGCTTCTCCCCGGCAAGTCATATTTTTCCTTGATGCTTGCCGTCTCCAGATCCACAGTTGCCAGATACATACTGGTATCGCCATACAAAACCGCTGCGCACCTGCCATCCTCAAGCATATAAAATTCGCCGCCGTCCAGGAGATTTTCTTCGCTTTTTCCAGGAATCACCTTCACAAGATTCCCCTCAAAGTCAAACATAAATAAGTTATTGTAGGAATTTACAAACAACCCCTTCTCCCGGTCATAGATCAGATCCCGTACATAAAAATATCCATTCTCCTCACTTATTCTTTGAAATTCCGGCAGGTCATTTAATTTCACAGAAAAGATTTCTTCTCCGGAAAGACTTATTTTGGAAAGATAATATTCATCAAGGTACTCCACCTCTTCCGTCTCATATTCTTCTCCGTCCTCTCCGCTGTTTACAGCTTCTACAGGATGATAATCATTTTTAATACAATAAATATCGGCATTTTCATCCATATAAAGCCCGCTGATATTCACATATTCCCCTGTGGGAATCCGATACTCCTCTGCGATCTCTCCCTGCGCCCCCAGCTTATAAAAAACGATTGAAGAATCACTGCCGTCATCTCCCCAGGAATAACCGCTCACATACAGGTCCTCTCCTACCCGGTAGAGTTGATTTATGTTCCGGTTCTCTCCGCCTTTTATCAGTTCCTCCGCCTTATACACATAATCCTTGGATGCCATAAGCTTTTCCACCGGATCTTTTTCCTTCTTGCTGCATCCGGCAAAGCATACTGACATCAGAGCCATCAACAGCAGTACATATAAGCTCTTTTTCCTGACTGCTCCTAAAAATCCTGCCATTTGTCTTTTTCCCCCTTTATTTTTATGATAACCTTATCCTTACTGTCCACAAGAAAGCCTGCTGCATCCCGCCAGGTCCATTTTTTATTTTTCCATTTTATAATCAAAAAGCCTGCCATAATCCCTGCCGGAATCAGCAAAAAAATAAATTGAAATACCAGTACAACCGCTTTCACGTCCTCCCATCCCCTTGCTATGTTTTCCCAATAAGGAAATTGAACGGCACGGTTCTGCATGGACCTGGTTCCAAAATCAAGAATAACAGGGATCAGCTTCTCCAGGGTATAGCGAGAGGAGTTTTCCACCACTATCATATCGCTTTCCGCCACGCCCAGCTTCTCTTTCACACAATTATAGACAAAGCCCTTAACCGGATTAGGCGCCGTTACCTCGTAAACGCTGATTCCCTGGCTGGTTCCATACTCTGTAAGAGTCTCGTTGGACACATACACCACCGTCTTATCAAGCCCTGCTCCCTGGGCAAATCTTCCCTCCTGGCGTTTGATCACCCCTGAAACATAATGAGGCACATTCCCGATCATCACGCTCTTTCCCGCAATATCGCTGGAGCCAAAAAGCTGCCACGCCGCGTCCTCATCCAGAATAATGGAATCCTTCATCAAATCATTTCCCGAAAAATACCCGCCTGACACCAGCTGCAGGGGATGGAACAGAAAAAAATCGCCTCCTATGCCCACAGCCGCAGCCTCCAGCTTTCCTCTGCCGTTGGTTACTTCAATGGTTCCCTGCGAGCTATAGGCATCAACAAACAACCGCCTGTCGCTTTCTTCCTGATCCTCTTCCTCGGGGAGCACCTCCGTAAGACTCTTTTCCAGCTGTTTTTCAAAATTCAAAATGGTATACGCATCCATCTCTACATGCTCCGCCAAAAAACAACTGACCTGCGCGCTTCCCCCTTCCTGATCCCAACGCGCAGCAGCCTGCTGGTCAGGCAGCTGCGCCACCTGGTGATTGGACCATAGGGTGAGGATCAAAAATACCAGAAGCGATAAAATCGTAATCAGAGAAAGCAGGATCTGCTTTGGCGATAAAGACCGCATCCACTCTTTTAACTTTAAGACCATTTGCTTTCTCCTTTCCTCCTTGTTTTAGGATTCGTTCAATCTTACCTGCTTTCCTGCCTCCACCGGCTTGGTAGAGGTGGTAATCACATACTCATATCCGTAAAGCCCTGCCGAAATTGCCGTGTTATTGTCATCCGACGCCAAAACCTCCACGTCTACCCTTGTGGCAATATAGCGGTTGCCCAAAGGGCTGCTCTTGGATTCCACGATCAATATAAATTTTCCGTTGTTGTCTTCACGTACTGCGCTGTTAGGCACTACAAATTCATATTCCGAACTGCGCTGACCTACAGACACATTAAGCGCCTGCCCCGCCTGAATGCTCTCCCCTGTGACGTCAAACTCCAACAGCTTACCCTGCCCCGGTTTGTCCGGATCAGGCTTGATTGCCGACAGGATCACCTGCACATCGTCATAGTACCAGGAATTCTGCAGTTCCGCCGTATCGCCTACCTGTACCTTTTTTGCCTGTTCATTGGTAACGGGAACGCTCATGGTATAGCCCTTTCCCTCTACCTGCAATACTGCCGCAGGCTCCTCGGGCTTGGTGGTTTCACCAGCCACGTAGGCAAGACTTGTTACCGTTCCTGCCACAGGCGCTTTGATTGCCGCTCCTGTGGATTTCTCTTTCAGCTTGGCGATCTCCTCACGCTTATCCGCAATGTCCTTGTTGGTCTTGGCAAGATCCAGCTCCGCGTTAATGTCTGCACTCATTTCCGTCTGTTCTTCCTTTAATAGATCATACACTGCCTGGGCATTCTTAAGCGCCGCTTCCGCATTGGCGATCTGATTCTGATATGCCGCTGAGGTCTGCTTATTGGCGTTGGTCTGATCGGTAAGGTTCTGCTTCGCCTGATTCAGCTTTTCCTGGGCGCTCTTTAAGTTGTCCCCCGGCTGATAGGTAATGGCGGATACATTGTTTAACTCCGCCTCCTTTGCGGTCAGTTGATTTCTCAAAGCCTGCAGCGCTGCTACATTTTCATCATACCCGGACAAATTCTGCTCGGCTTCATTTAGCTTTTGAACTGCATATTCATACTGGGAATCTGCCACATCATAATCCTGCAACAAGGTCTGATAGTTACCAGTATTTTCACTGTCATCAATCCATTTCTTCAATTCATTGATATTCTTGCCGCCGCTATAGCCGCTTTGTCTTGCTGCCTGGTCGATTGCTTCCAGCTTCTCTTCCCTGGTTGCCAGAGCTTCATCCCTCATTCTTGTATATTCGGCAAGCAAAGTCGTCTTATCATTCGGCTTTGTAATATCCCCAATCGTAATATCTCCACTGTTGCTTCCGCTTTGGCTATTATTGATATTGATATCCCCTTTATCTGTGGTTACCGTATCGGTTACGCTCCCTGCACCGTTAATCAGCGTCTGGACATCTTCTATCTGCTTTTTCAACTCATTGATTTCATTGTTAATGCGTGCCTTTTCAGCGGCAATCCTGTCGTTAAACGCCTTCTCCGCATTAGTCTCCGCAGTTTGGGCATTTGTAAGCTCCGTGTCCGCCTGTGTCACCGCATTCTCCATCTCTATGGTATTCACCTCTGCATTGTTGGTATTCACCGTGCTCTGCAAAGACAGACTGTTCAAAGCGTCCTGGCACTCCTTCACCCGCTGTTCAGCCGCATCCATACGGCTTTGTATATCCGCCACCTTTGCGTGAAGGGCATTAAAACCGTCTACATTTCCGTTCGCCACCTTGCTGATGACCTCAGAAGAAACATTACTGCCAAAAAGCCCCTTCATGTAAGTAAGTTCCAGATCCTCAAGCTCTTTCTCCGCCTGCTTCAGTTCATCGCTCTCCGCATCCTCCAGGTAATAAAGAACCTGATCCTTCTCCACCTGATCTCCCTGCTTCACCGCAACTCCCTCGATCACACGGGATTCCTTTACCACAACATTATATGGGTCTGTCGCCTCCACATTGCCTGTTCCCCTGACCTTCGCCGTGATGGTACCGCTCTGTACATACTGGGTCGCCACCTCCGGCAGGGAATAATTCATAATGGTATTTGAAAAAAAAGTAAGCAGCAGCATAATCGTTAAGAAAATGATTGCCGCATTTTTGACCCACTCTTTTCTTTTCTTTCCTTCTTTTTCGTTCATGCTCTTAACCTTTGCCTTTCCATATGCAGCCGGCGCTGCCCTTATCCTTTAATACCGCCCTGATAGGTAATACCCTCTACCAGATAATCCTCTCCATACAAAAATACCAGTATGGGAGGCACCATATAAATCGTTGCAACCGCAAATGCCAGACCGATCTCACCGGCATTGATCTTCGACAGGAACACCGAGAGAGGATGCTTTTCCTGATCTGATAAAAGAATCAGCGGCTGTTCCACCATGTTCCAGTAATCAATAAAAATCAAGATGGCAATGGAACACATCGCCCCTTTGCACAGCGGCATACAGATCCGTCTGAAAATCTGCCACTCCCCTGCGCCGTCGATCTGTGCCGCCTCGATCATTGCCGTGGGAATCCTCCTCATATATTTGGTGAGCAGATACACTGCAAAGGGAGAAAAGATTCCCGGCAGCCAGATTGCCCAATTGGTATCCAGCAAGTGAAGCCAGTCAGATACCAGATAGTTGGGTACCAGTGTTACCTGATAAGGCATCAGCATTAAAATAATATAAAGAAAAAAAATGATTTCCTTTATGCGTCCCCTGTATCTGGTAAAACCATATGCCGCTCCCGCCGCCACCAGCAGCTGAAACACTACGATGGGCACTACCAGAATCACCGAATTCCAAAACTTCAACAGGTATTCCGGGCTTTTCAGCAGAACCGTTATATACTGGCTGAAAGAAACCATATCCGGTATAAATTTCAGATTCACCCGATCCGACACATACACCTTGCCCCCGGTATCCGTGGTCGCAAACACCTGCCCATAATTGGCGGAAATTTCCGAAGCTGACATGAAGGAATTGGTGATGGTCAGTATAATGGGCATAAGAAACAGAATTGCAAAACATGCCGCTACAAAGGTTCCCAGCATAATCCGAACAAACTGCCTGGTATCTCTGATCTTTTTTTTTCGTTTTACCTGTTTATCCCAGCGCTCCCGGGAAACATTTTCCTCCAGGAGCACCCTGTTCTTGTATTTTCCCTTGTGCATTTTCATTCTTCCACATCCTTTCCGAAGTAGTTCTCGGTCAGGAATAAAATTCCTATGATGATCACCATCACAATTGCCATCATAATCGCCGCCGCCGACATTTTCTGATAGTCCAGCCGGTTAAAGGTATTGTTCATAAAATGCTGCAGCATGTACATGGTATCATAAGGATAATCGCCCTTTAACAAATAGATTTCCCTGAAAACCTTAAAAGAATTTATCAGGGACATAATGGTTACAAACAGAATCGTAGAGGACATGTACCGCAGCTTGATATGCCAGAAAATCTGAAAAGGCGTTGCGCTCTCCAGCACTGCCACCTCAATAATATCCCTGGGAATGCTGCTTAAAGCAGACATAAAAAGAATCATATTATAGCCCAGATTTTTCCACAGGAAAAGCACTACGATCACCACCTGGGCATAGGAAGAATTCAGCCAGTCGATCTTATCCCTGCCAAAAAAAGTCAGGATTTCATTGATCATGCCATTGTAGTGAAACAGCACCTGCCAGATCAACACTACCGACGCAATAGGCACCATCATAGGGCTCAGAAAAAAGGTCCTGAACTGACTCTTAAAGGGTATTTTGCTCTCAAGGGTCATGGCAAGAAGTAAGGATAACACCACTGCCAGGGGAACCGCTGTAAGGGAAAAAGTAAGGGTATTTTTTGCCGCCTGCTGAAATGCGGCATTTTGAAATACCATCACAAAATTATCAAAAAATACAAACTGACGGTTAATGGGATTGTCTACCACAGAATAAAAAAACACGATCAGAAAGGGCAGCACAAAAAACAGCAATACGCCGGCGGCAGAGGGAAAAAGATACCCTCTGGCGATCCATTTCCCTCTGCGCGTCCGTTGATTGCTGCCGGATTTTTTCACTTTTTTCCCGCCTGTGAAAAAATGCATTTCCTTTCCCTCTTATATTCTATCGATTTTCATTTACATAGATCTGTATTCTGTTCTGGATCACTCCAGCCGTATCCGCCGCCGACTTTTGTCCTTTGAAAAAGGCTTCGGATTCTTCTGTAATAATATTAATAAGCTGATTATCCACATTTCCGGAAAGCTTCTCACAGGACTCAATCAACGCTTTGACGCCGTCCACCTCTTCCTGGGTCGCCGCATAAATATCCATGGAAAAGTCGTCATACCCCCAGCTGGTCTTCATCTGCTCTACCTGCTCGCCATTTTCATCCTCATAGTATTCAGGCTTCATATCTAATTCAAACTGTTTCTCAAGGGCAGATTTTTTAATGGGGAATCCATAATTTCCATGCTCGCTTACAAGGCTGTCCTGAAACTCTTCCGAAATCAGGGATTCCACAAATTTCCATGCGCCGTCCTTATGCTTGGACTTTGCCCCGATCCCTACGCTGCCGCTTGCAGGCTGGATCAGATTTCCCTTTTTCTCACCATTTGGATATCCCACAAAGGAGACCGGCTCTCCAAACATACCGTTCATCATCTGATATTCCTGTACAGAGCTTATTGACGTTTGCATTAAAAGTAATTTATTGTTTCTCAGCTTTGATGAGAGTCCTTCTTCCCGTTCCTGGTTATAATCATATTCTTCAGGGAATTTAGCGGCAAACTCAAGGGTTCTGATGAACTCTTCGCCCTCGAAGGAACATTCTCCTGTTTCCCAGTCAATAAATTCATCTATATTATTATAAATACAATAATAGAATATGCTTGCCCGGCTGGCGTAATCAAACACGTTTTCCGGATCATTTTCTTCCACAAAATCAAGCATTTCCGACAACGTCCATCCGTTTCGTTCCCCTATCAGAGAGGCTTTTGCCAACGTGGTAGTGATATAAAACTGAGGCATAATTCCATAAAGCTTTCCATCCTGCTCAAATGCCTTTAAAACATTTTCCAGATATTCCTCTTTCCGGATGCCGCTTTTTTCCATATAGGGATAAAGGTCTTCCAGCACTCCCTTGCTGGCATATTGATGAAAATCAATGGATGACAGATCAATAATGTCAGGGCAGCTTCCCGTGGTCAGATCTGCATTAAACTGCGCAAGCCCTGTTTCATAATCATCCGTCATATAGGTTTTGACCGTAATACGGTACTGATCGCTCGTCTTGTTAAAATCTATAATCTTCTTCCGCAGATCTGATCCCAGCCACAGGGCGCCATAAAGGATTTCTTCTTTTTCCTTCACCTCGGAGGCTTTTTTACGGGTCAGATAGATCAACTCATATTTTGCCTCCTCTGCACCGTAATCTCTGGTGATAGCCCAGATCCGTCCGTCCGAAAGCTCGCCTGCAATATTTACATTATCTCCGTTTACATCCGCATCCAGCCACTTAAACAGATCCTCCATGGTTCCGCTGGAAATGTCAAAGAGTGAAACCTGATCGTTGCTGCTGACCAAAATACTCTTGGTAGCGCCGGTAAAATAGATTCCTCCAAAACTGCCGTCGCTGATTCCCGCTACATTATCTCCCAGCTTCTTTGCCGCCACATCCACTTTTCTGAACTCTGTCCCGCTGCCGTTTCCATAATACTGGACATAAACATCCCCTTCCCGGGAAGTTACCATGCTGTTGATCCATCCGTCGGCTTTGATATCACACAGCTTCTGCATGTCCTTGCTGAAAACATGAATTCCGCCGTCTCCATCACACGCATAAATGTTATCCTGATTGTCCACGCACAGATATTGGACATATGCCCACTCGCTTTCCCCTAATGCCCCTGTAATATCCTGGGTGTCTGAAACAGATCCATCGGTGGTGGATATTCTGCACAGTTCCAATGTGCTCTTACTGTCTATGACCTCGCCGTTTTCATCCGTCACATCTTCATAGTTGTTAAAAACGGCTACCAGATTTCCGTCCTGTGCCACCGCCATGCTGCTCAGGCTTTTGTTGCTCTCTTCATCCAGCTTCATCAGTTCCTTCACCTGGTTCTCAAGAAGATTATATTGATACAGGCTGCTGCGATACTCTCCGCCTTCTTCCTCCGCATAAGTATCACCTGTAAAATAGATATAGTCGCCTGCGGCGGTTATACTGTTCATGTAATCGCAGGAAACCGCAAGGTTTGCATATTCCGGCACATATACAAATTCTTTTCCGCTCTGTCCCCCCTGTTTTTCTTCCTTTCCACAGCCGGAAAGAACCGCTATCAGAAGCATAAGACCTGCCGCTGCTCCAAGACCTTTTTTCAACTTTTCCATAATATACCTCATCTTGTGCTTTTATTAACATTTACATACAAACTATAGCACACTATACCCGGTGACACAACGAAGACTATCTTAATTTTTTCCTAAGCTATTTCTTAATTCTGCGAATTAATATTCCATTTTTCAAAAGGGTACTGTCAATATAATGTCGCTTATACAGCACTTCACCTTCCCTCGGAACCTCGATATCCTCCTCCTCGCAGTTGATGATCACCTCAACATAGTTATCCATCCACCCCACCTTGGTAAATTCAATTACCCTTCTGCGGTTGATTTTATTGGGAAAATGAAAGTTTCTGTCCCGAAGAAGCGGTTCTTCTTTGCGAAGCTTGATCAGGCCTCTCACCATTTCGATCCGCTCGTCGTACTCTCCTTTCTCAATTTTTCCCCAGGGCATACACCGTCTGCAGTCCGGATCATGTCCGCCTTCCATTGCAATTTCCGTCCCATAATAAATACAGGGGCTTCCAGGCATGGTAAAGAGCACTGCAAGCTGCTGGAAAAATTCATCCATGTTCTTTACATCCGAGCGCAAACGTTTTGTATCGTGAGAATCCAGCAGGTTGAACATCACATCATTGGTCTGCTGCATGTATCCTGTATAGCATCGGTTGATGGTATATTCAAAATCCTCATTGGAAAGAGATTTATCGATCCAAAAATCCTTAATGCTCTCCGCCAGCGGATAATTCATAACCGCATCAAACTCATCCCCCCGAAGCCAGGGCATAGCGTCATGCCAGATCTCACCTAAAATATAAATATCGGATTTAATGGCTTTCATTTTTGAACGCAGTTCTTTACAGAACACATGGGAAATTTCATTTGCAACGTCCAGACGAATACCGTCAATATCGTATTTTCTGACCCACTCCTCGCATACCTTTAACAGATACTCACGTACCCTGGGGTTGTTGGTGTTTAACTTGGGCATATCATCCGCAAAAGCAAAGCTGTAATACTGTCTGGCGCGCGCAGCGCCCTGCCCAAAGGGCCATTCCTGTATCATAAACCAATCATAATATTCAGATTCAGGTCCTTTTTCCACCACCTCACGCCAGGGCATGAAGTTGGCGCCACAGTGATTAAACACACCGTCCAGCATAATGCGTATGCCTCGCCTGTGCGCCTCCTGCACCAAAGTGCGCATGATATTCTCGTCTCCGAAATGAGGATCGATTTTGGTATAATCGGAAGTATCATATTTATGAGCGGAGGGTGCTTCGTTCACCGGTGTCAGATACAGGCCTGTAATACCAAGATCCTCAAGATAATCCAGTTTATTGATGATTCCCTGTAAGTCCCCTCCAAAAAACTCTTCATTGGTAACAGCCCCTTCTTCTCTCCATGGAAGGGTTCCCTCAGGATCGTTTGACGGATCACCGTTGCAGAACCTTTCCGGGAAGATCTGATACCATATGGTCTGATTTACCCATTCCGGCGTTTCATTGATATCCGCCGGATTCATCCACGGATATACAAAGCACTGGCGGCTTCTTCCCTCCAGGTTCATCTGCGCCTCGCTGACAATGCCATCCTCAAAGTAAAACCATTTTTCATTTTCGGTTTTGATTTCGAAAAAATATTTCAGACGTTTGTAATAAGGTTCTATGGTAGTCGTCCACCACAGTTGGTTTTTCAACCGTTTCTTAAAAGGGATGTTCATGGCATCCCCTGTCCAGGTCTCTCCGCCCCCCAGAATACCTGCCCGGAAGGGATCTCCCTGTATAATATTCACATACTGCACATCACATCCTGTTCTGATGTTAATGACCAGTTGATTGGAATCTAAGGGATAACAATAATTGTCGTTTGCTCTGTGATAAACTGCGTTAAAGTCCATACCTTACCTCCATACACTTTTTAATTTTTAAAGCTGTGAATAGGCGCCGGAATCCTTCCGCCCCGTTTCACGAATTCATCACAGGAAAAGGGATTCACAGGCATAACCGGGGCATATCCCAGAAGTCCGCCAAACTCCACCGTTTCTCCTACGCCTTTTCCAACCACAGGAATGATACGCACTGCCGTGGTTTTCTGATTCACCATTCCAATCGCCATTTCATCTGCAATAATGCCAGAAATGGTGGATGCTTTTGTATCTCCCGGTATGGCGATCATGTCCAGGCCCACAGAACAGACACAGGTCATTGCCTCCAGCTTTTCCAACGTAAGCGCCCCTGCCTCCACTGCATCGATCATTCCCTGATCCTCGCTGACCGGAATAAAGGCGCCGCTTAAGCCGCCTACATAGGAAGACGCCATAACGCCCCCTTTCTTTACCTGATCGTTTAAAAGCGCAAGCGCCGCCGTTGTTCCAGGCGCCCCTGCATATTCAAGACCGATCTCACACAGAATATCCGCCACACTGTCTCCAATTGCCGGCGTAGGCGCCAAGGACAGATCCACAATGCCGAAAGGCACTCCTAACCTTGCAGATGCCTCCTGTGCCACCAGCTGACCTACCCTTGTCACCTTAAATGCCGTTTTCTTAATGGTCTCACAAAGTACCTCAAAGTTTTCTCCCCTTACCTTTGAAAGGGCATTCTTCACAACGCCGGGACCGCTGACCCCTACATTGATGATCTTGTCCGCCTCTGTGACCCCATGAAACGCGCCTGCCATAAAAGGATTGTCATCCGGCGCATTGCAGAACACCACCAGCTTTGCACAGCCCAGGGAATCCTGTTCCTTCGTGTATTCCGCAGTCTCCCTGATGATCTCCCCCATCAGCTTTACAGCGTCCATATTGATACCGGTTTTGGTAGAACCCAGGTTTACGGAGCTGCATACCCTTTCCGTACTGGCAAGAGCCGCAGGGATGGAGCGGATCAAAAGCTCGTCCGCTGCTGTCATTCCTTTTGACACCAGCGCCGAATAGCCTCCGATAAAATTCACGCCAACCTCATGCGCCACCTGATCAAGGGTCTTTGCAATAGAAGTAAAGTCCTCCGCCGTTTTACATGCGGCTCCTCCCACAAGGGCAACAGGGGTTACCGAAATTCTTTTGTTGACGATGGGAATGCCAAATTCCCTGGAAATCTCTTCCCCTGTCTTAACCAGATCCTTTGCCGCCTCATAGATCTTCCGGTATATGTTATCTTTCAGCCTGCTCAGATCGGAATCAATACAGTCCAACAGACTGATGCCAAGGGTAATGGTACGAACATCCAGGTTTTCCTTGGTAATCATTTCATTTGTTTCCACAACCTCAAATAAATTAATCATAATTATCCTTTCCGATATCAGCAAAATTATATTCTGTGCATCTTGTCAAAAATTTCTTCCTTTTGACATTTGATGTCCACGCCGATCTCCTCACCCAGACGGTGCAGTTCATCCGCCATCTCTCCAAAGTGCTTCTCCATGGCGTTTGTGTCAACGATCATCATCATATTAAAGTATCCCTGCACGATCGTCTGAGAAATATCCAGGATATTGATTTTATTTTCAGCAAGGTATGTGCACACTCTGGCAATAATGCCAACCGTATCTTTCCCTACCACCGTAATAATTGTTTTGTTCATTTTTTCCTCCATTCCGAAGCCATTCATTTATTTTATTCCTTATGCAATATGTATTACAGGAGACGATTCGTTTCTTGCCGCAACATACATAGGGAAATCGGAGACTTTGATATCCGAAACCTCCTCTTCCTTTTCCCTGTTCATACGCGCCATGGTTACCTCTACCCGCACCGCCTCATAGGCAAGCTCCGGAAGATTATTTTCCTTGCTGAGATGCCCAAGCATAACAGCCTGCATATGATCATGAAGCAGATCACACAAAAGCTGCCCCGCTCTTTCATTGGACAAATGTCCCCTGTCTCCTAAAATACGCCGTTTTAAATAATAAGGATAAGGTCCTACCTGAAGCATATTCACATCATGATTCGCCTCTAACAGCAGGGCATCCATTCCCCGCAAAGATTCCACCGTATAGTCATCATAGGTGCCCAGATCCGTTATAATGCCTATTTTTTTCTTTCCATGAGCGATCCGGTATGCCACCGGTTCCGCCGCGTCATGGGAGATCTCCATGGGATTACAGGTAAGATCCTTTATTATAATCTTTTCATCCGCTTTTACGGGACAAAACAATCCCTCCGGTATTTCCCCTAAAGAAGCATTTCTCCTGATCGCCTGGATGGTACCCGGCGTAGCGTAAATGGGCGTCTCATATTTTCTGCTCAAGACCCCAAGCCCTGCAATATGATCTGCATGTTCATGGGTGATAAAAATGCCGTCGATGTCCCTCATGGACAAATCAAGTTCCTTTAAGCCCGCTTCCGTCCTCTTTCCACTAATCCCCACATCCACCAGAAGATGGGTGGTATCTGAACCAACATAAATACAATTTCCGCTGCTTCCGCTTGCAATACTACATATTCTCATTTTTCTTCCATTCCTGTGTTTTTATGACTGCCAGTATACTTCTATCACATCGCCTGTGTGAATAGGTTCCATATACTGTGCCTTTCGTCCGTTCAACGTGGTAACGATCCCCTTGCCTCTTAATCTTGACAAATCTATATCAATCGCCTCAAATACATCCACGTACACATATTCCTTCTTTCCCTTCAAAGTAACCGGCTTATGATTCACGATCAGCTGAATGAAATCCGTTTCTTCCGATGGCTGCTGTTCTTTTGGTTCCGCAGTTGCTTCTGCCAATGGCTCCTGCTGCCCGGGAAACTCCTTTCCCTCATTGCCTGAATCCTCCTCCTGTTCCCATTCCTCTTCTTCCGCTTCCTCCATATCTGTGTGAAGGGTTTCCAGTGTCCATAACACAGAGAAATTTTCATATACCGGAGTATTCCGGTCGGCAAGCATACGGTTTACATACAGATTCATATGGGGATCAAGCATAACGTCCATAAATTCGGCGATCTGTCCCACCGTATAGTAATTCAGGATCTCGATCCTGTCTCCCTCCTGAATTTCATAGTAATTGGACTGAAGGGTTCCATTAACGCTGGCAAACCGGGGCACTTCTACCTTTCTGTCATTCACATATACGGAAAGGATCTGCGTGCTTTCCGGCAAAGATCCAATAGTTGCACGGGCTGCTTCTCCCTCCGTAGATTCCTTTACCTTAATAATATCGTTTGCATGGATAGACGTATGGATATCCGCCGGTTCCCCGTTGATGGTAATCTGTGCCGCTTCTCCCAGCTGCCCTCTGACCATTCGCTGCTTGCCGTCTACCATAAAGGTAAGCTCTTTTCCTCTCTTCGGAAAAAGCCCCTCATTGGGGAACTGAACCTGCATCGCCGCATCCGCCACATTCAGCCGGTTGTTATCATAAATTTTGATTCGGCTGTCATTAAAGCTGACAAAAATAAAATTATTGCTCTGTTCATAAAAATTAAGGCAGATCCCAATAGGTGTAACCAAAAGGCTGTCCTTTTTCACCTCTTCCTCAAAAACAATCTGCTGCATGACCTCCTCGCCCCGAAGCGCAACTCTCTCCCTGGCGATTCCAAGCTGATCCGCAATGGCGTCCGTATATCCCGGCATCTTTCCCCCGCCGCCAACTACGAACACCGCGCTGACCGCCTTATCTCCATTCAATTCCCTGATTTTTTCAGCCGCCTGCCTTGCCATATCTTCGATGAGATTTGCCGTGATCTGCCTGACTTCTTTGCTGGTAATGGTTTGGGGCAAAAACATAATATCCGTGTAGGATATGGTTTCCTTCTCCCCTGCATCCCGTTTGATCTGTTCCGCCGTAGCAAAGTCCACCAGACAATGCCTTGCTATCTCCTCTGTCAGGGCATCGCCCGCCACCGGAATCATCCCATATGCCAGAATACAGCCGTCGTTTGTAATGGATATATCAGAGGTTCCTGCCCCCACATCCAAAAGCGCAATATTCAACATCCGAAATCGTTCCGGAATTGCCAGTTGAATCGCTGCAATAGGCTCCAGGGTAAGACTGCTGACAGAAAGACCTGCAAGTTCCACCGCCTTGTACAAGCCGTCCACCACATCATCCGGCAAAAAAGTTGCAATCAGATCCACCCCTATGGTTCTTGCCTTATGCCCCTCCAGATTTCCCATGGGATAACCGTTCAGGTAATAGCGCACCACAGAGTGTCCCACACAGTAGAACTTAATATCTTCCTCGTTCTTCTCTTCCAGAAATTCCTGATAGGCTTTTTCCACCCCTGCTGACACCAGGCCGTAAATATCCTCCTGATCCACTTCCCGATCCCCTGTAAAAGGATACTCCACATGGGTGGTTACCGTGCGAAGGACGCGCCCTGCTGCGGCAATACAAACCTGGGAAAGCTTTCGGGAAACGGCATCCTCAAGCTGTTCCTTCACCGCCCTGATGGTTTCTCCCACCTTCTGAATATCATGGATCTGCCCGTCCAGCATAGCCCTTGTCTCATGTTCCTTCATCCGCTGCGCCATCACAACGAACTGGTCTCCGCTCTTATACCCCACGGTGCCCACAATGCTTCTGGTTCCAATATCCAGCCCAAACACCAGCTGCCCTGTATATCCTCTTCCTTCCATCACAGATATTCCCCCAACTGCCTGTCAATTTGTTCACAGGCTGTTTCCATATTTCCATTGTTTTCAATTACAACACTGCAATATTTTCTAAATTGTTCTTCCGTAAGCTGAGATCTCATAATTGCGTCGATCTTCTCATCAGAATAATTTCTCGCTTCCTTAAGCCGCCTGCGCCTGACATCCTCCGCACTGTAAATATACCACATTTCATCCACAATATCCAAATAACCGTCCTCGATCAAAAGCGCCGCTTCCACAAAAAGAAAATCCAGCTTTCCTTCTCTTTGCCTTTTGCAGATCTCATCCAGGACTCTTTCCTTTACTGCCGGATGGATGATGGCGTTTACCGCTTTCAGCCGTTCCTGATCCCCAAAAATCTCAGCCGCCATCTTTCCTTTATGTATTCTCCCGTCCTCCTGGAGAATCCGGGAGGATAAGAGAGCTGTCAGCTTTTCATAACAGGGCTGTCCCGGCTCCATGACCTGATGTGCCACCTCATCCGCCAGCAGTACCCTGCAGCAGTATCTCTCTCTTATATAAGCAAGCAACGCTGACTTTCCAGATCCCACACCGCCGGTAATTCCAATCACTCTCATATGTTTACCGTCACTTTGCATCATACCAGTCGTTTCCTTCATGAAGATCAATTTCCAGCTTTACGGAAAGCTCCGCAGCATGTGCCATTTCTTCTTCAAGAATCCTTTTCACCTGTTCCGCTTCCTCCTTCACTGTTTCTATGAGAAGCTCATCATGCACCTGTAAAATCAATTTTGATTTCAGGTTTTCCTTTTTTAACCGCCTGTATACCTTAACCATTGCGATCTTGATCACGTCCGCCGCGGTTCCCTGTATGGGGGAATTCATGGCAACCCTTTCTCCAAAGGAGCGCTGCATAAAATTACTGGAACCAAGCTCAGGCACAGGTCTTCTTCTCCCAAACATGGTGGTCACATAGCCCTTTTCCTTTGCCTCAGCCACCGTCCGATCCAGGAAGTTCTTTACCCCCGGATAAGTTGCAAAATACTGTTCAATGTATTCCGCCGCTTCCTTTCTGGAAATGCTCAAATCCTGACTAAGCCCAAAGGAGCTGATGCCATATACGATTCCAAAGTTCACTGCTTTGGCATTCCGCCGCTGCAATTCCGTCACCTCCTCGAAGGGAATATGGAACACCTGTGACGCCGTTGTCCTGTGGATATCCGCATGCATCCGATAAGCCTCAATGAGCTGCTGATCTCCTGACATATGGGCAAGAATCCTAAGCTCTATCTGGGAATAATCCGCATCTGTAAAAATGCACCCTTCCCTGGGCACAAAAACCTTTCGGATCTTCCTTCCCAATTCCATGCGCATGGGAATATTTTGAAGATTCGGATCTGTGGAGCTGATCCTCCCTGTTGCCGTAATGGTTTGGTGAAAGGTAGAATGAATCCGGTGATCTGCTCCTATAAAAGCGGCAAGCCCATCTGCATAAGTAGACTTCAATTTGGCAAGCCCTCTGTATTCCAGCACATCCGCCACAACCGGATGCTCTGCCGCAAGCTTTTCCAGCACATCCGCAGCCGTGGAATACCCGGTTTTCGTCTTTTTCCCTCCGGGAAGCTGAAGACGGTCAAATAAGATTTCTCCCAGCTGTTTGGGGGAATTGATATTAAAGACCACTCCCGCTTCCTCATAAATCTTCTGCTCCAGTTGAAGAATACGCTCTGCCAACGCTTCTCCATAGCTTTTCAGCTCCTCCGGCTTTACTAAAATACCTTCCTTCTCCATATCATGTAAAACAAGGGTGAGAGGCATTTCAATCTCTTTCATCAGCGGCAGCATGCCTGTCTCTTCCAGCTTTCCTTGCAGTACAGGCGCTGCCGCCATGCTCACATAGGCAAGGAAGCAGGCATATTGGATAAATTCCTCCTGTTTTTCCTCCATCGCCTGCAAAAGAGACGCTTTCCCAAAGCACTGAGTGCGTTCCGGTATCATCAGAGCAAGATGTTCATTTGCCACATCCGCAATGGTATAATCATTTTTCAGGGGATTTAAAAGGTAAGCGGCAAGCACCACATCAAAAAAACGTTCCGTTTCATCACAATTAAAATATTCATAAGCATTCTTAATGTCTCCGCAGAAAATCCGGCACACTCCGGCAAGTTCGGATACTTTCCCCTTCAAATAGCCTTCTGTCAACAATCCCTGGCAGCATATAAAAAAGCATCTGCCATCCTGAAAAGCAAGGGCGATTCCGGTCGGCGGACTCTGAACCTTATCCTGCAGCAGCGCAAATCCAACGCCTTCCTCTTTCATCCTGCCTGCTTCCTCAAAAACCTTTTCGCATGCAGACAATTCCTCGATTCTCTGAAATTTAGCCGTTATATCATCATTGGAAACCCCTTTTTCAAATCGGGACAACAGATTTTTAAATTCCAGCTTTTTAAAAACCACATATGCTTCCTCTGTATAAAAATCTCCCACCTTTGCTTCCTCAAAAGAAAACTCCAGGGGGCTGTCCACCCGAATAGTTGCAAGGGTTTTGCTTAAACGGGCAAGATCTTCATGATTCTTCAGGGATTCCCTGACTGCATTCTTCTTCACTTCCTGAATATGCTGATACAGATTATCAAGAGAGCCAAATTCCACCATCAACTCCGTTGCCGTTTTTTCACCTACTTTGGGCACCCCCGGAATATTGTCGGCTGTATCTCCCATCAAAGCCTTAAGATCTATAAACTGAATTGGATTTACCTGATATTTTGCTTCCACATCCGCTGCATAGTAATCTTCGATCTCCGTCCTTCCCCCTTTTGTCTTGGGAATTCGGACCTTAATGTGATCTGTGGCAATTTGCAGCAGGTCTCTGTCGCCGGATACGAGGGAAACCTCCATTCCTTCCTTTTCTCCGCGCTTTGCCAGAGTCCCCAGAATATCGTCTGCTTCCAGCCCTGGCTTTTCCATCATTTTAATTCCCATGGCGGCAAGAACCTCTTTCAGCACCGGAACCTGCTCCCGCAGTTCCTCCGGCATGGGCTTTCTGGTTCCCTTATACGCCTGATACATTTCATGGCGAAAGGTGGGCGCCTTTACATCAAACGCCACTGTAAGATAGTCCGGATTTTCTTCCTCTAAGATTTTGAACAGGATGTTCAGGAACCCATAAACAGCATTGGTATGGAGCCCCGCACTGTTGGTAAGCTCCGGTACCCCGTAAAATGCTCTGTTTAAAATACTGTGTCCATCTATTAAAACAAGTTTTTTCATATTATTCCTCATTTCTGCACTGTTTTCACCCACACCGCCAGCCTCTTCCTTCTTCTAGAAAAGAACCACAACCAGCGCAATCAGCGTAATGGCAGCCACCACCGTCAGTCCCTGGACAGCATACAGGGTCCACCGCATGGTTTCCCTTCGCTTCAGGGCATGTCCTGCATCCTCCATGCGAAATTTCAATTCGTTTTGAAGGTCAAACACATTGCCGTCCTCCAGTCTCGCCATTCCTTCCAGCACCAGGAACTGAATGGTAAGCTCTTCCCTGCACTCTTCACATTTATCCATATGTTCCATAAAGTTTCTCAGATCATCTATATCCAGATCATCTTCCAAAAATAATGGAATCATTTTTTCCACTTCTTTACATGTCATGACAGTTCCTCACTGCAATGCCCTACTCCATCTTTCCTTAATAAATATACACTAAAATGAACGCAAAGTAAATACAGGAGGAATACAGCATTTTACTGCATTCCTCCTGTAAGTTCCTTCTCAACAATCTTATAACAACTGTCCTTCTAAAATAACCTGTTTTAACGCCAGGTCTTCTTTCTTCAGCAGTACCACATTTGCTTTTTTCATAGGGGTAATACTGCCATACTGATGGTAGATACCCACGCTCTTTGCCGAATTCACCGCCGCACATTTTACCGCAGACTCCAATGGAATACCCATTTTCAATACCGCAGTCCGCAGACAGTCCATCAGATTCGTTGCAGATCCTGCAATTGTGCCGTCTTCCAGAGTGGCAAGATTTCCAACCACCTTAACTGCCTGACCACCCAGGCTATAGTCTCCGTCCTCAAGACCTGTCGCCATCATGCTGTCGCTGATCAATATAATCCGGTCGTCCCCAAAAATCTTAAAGGTGGTTCTTACCGCAGCCGGATGAATATGCACCCCGTCACAGATCAGCTCTACTTCTACTTTATTGGTATCCGCAGCCGCCCCGATAAGCCCCGGCGCTCTATGGGTATAGGGATTCATTGCGTTATAGAGATGGGTCACATGGCTGGCTCCTTTTTCAAAGGCACGAATCGCCGTATCATAATCCGTTGCCGTGTGGGCAAGAGACATTACCACCTGGTCATGCCTCTCCTCAATAAACTCCATGGCTCCCTCTTCTTCCGGCGCAATGGCGATCAGCTTTACCATATGACCGGACGCGGCGTTTAATCTGTCGAACATTTCCACATCCGCTTTCCTGATATAGTCTGCATTCTGAGCCCCCTTTTTGCTGGGCGCCACAAAAGGTCCTTCCATATTGATTCCGCAAAGCCTTGCCCTTTTCTCTTTCAGTCCTTCTTCCGCGTACGCTTTCGCCGTCTGGCAGACCTGGAGCAGCGTATCCTCCCCCAGCGTCATGGTTGCCGGCACAATATTGGTAACCCCTACGGAAGCCTCATACGCCGCCATAGCATCGATTGCCTCCCGGGTACCGTCGCAGAAATCATGTCCCACGCATCCGTGGAAATGGATGTCCGTGAGTCCCGGTATGGCGTAGCACCCTTCCCCGTCTATCTCTTTTTTATCCCTTACTTTCTCCTCGCAGTCCACAAAGCAGTCATCTTCAATGTAAATATCCTTTTTTATAAAACGACCATCTTCTGTATATACACTGGCATTTTTAATAATCATAAGAGCAACCTTCTTCCTTTTATTCTACAAGAGACAATGCCGCTTCATCTGCAACTACAATAACATCCTTATGAAGCTGCAAAACAGAAGCCTGTACCTTAGGTGTGATAGGACCAAAGAAAGCTTCCTTCACGATCTTTGCCTTATCCTCACCGCTTACTACCACCAACACCTTATTTGCCTGCATAATTGTCTTAATTCCCATGGTATACGCCTGCTTGGGCACCTCATCAATAGATGCAAAAAATCTCTGGTTTGCCTTTATGGTAGATTCTGTCAGATCCACACAATGAGTCTCTGCTTCAAAGGTATCGCTGGGCTCATTAAATCCGATATGCCCATTATGTCCAAGCCCCAAAAGCTGTAAATCAATACCGCCCACGGATGCAATGATTTCGTTGTAAGCCTTACATGCCTTTTCGCTGTCCGGTTCCATGCCATCCGGCAGGAAAGTCCTTTCCTTGTTTACATTCACTCTGGAAAACAGCTTATCGTTCATAAAATAATAGTAACTCTGATCGTTCTCTCTGGTAAGCCCCTTGTACTCATCCAGGTTGACCGTTGTTATCTGGCTAAAATCCAGATCTCCTTTGTTATACCATTCCACCAGCTGATCATAGGTTCCGATGGGTGTAGAGCCGGTAGCAAGTCCCAGCACACAGTTGGGTTTCATGATTACCTGGGCGGAAATAATATTTGCCGCCTTTCTGCTCATGTCCTTGTAATCTTTTGCTTTTACGATTTTCATTTTCTGTACTCCTTTCTTATTGCAATGAACATTGCGCATTCCGCGCTGTTCTAATTGCCAACGAACACCGCCACGCTTTACGTAACGAAAATACCGGAGGTCCCGGAAAGGACCTCCGACATGCTAGGATTTCGGTATTACATGTTTATAGCTTCATAATACCTTACAACATCTTCTTCATTTCGTCAGCAACGAATTGTACCTTGGTGCCCACAATTACCTGAACCGCGTTCTTGCTGGGTCTCATAACGCCGGCAACACCAGCTGACTTGATTTTCTTTTCATCGATCTGAGTGTAATCGTTGATTTCCAGACGAAGTCTTGTAATACAGTTATCAAGAGACTTAACGTTTCCTTTTCCTCCAAGACCTTCCAGAATGATCTTAGCAACCTCTGTAAAGTTATCGTTGGAAAGAACAACCTTCTTCTCTGCTTCCAGATCGTCGTCTTCTCTACCAGGTGTCTTCAGATCAAACTTCACAATTGCAAAGCGGAATACCAGATAGAATACTACAAATGCTGCAAGTCCAAGAGGAATAATCAGCCATGTCTTCTCTGCTGCAGGTAATGAAGCTGAGAAAATAAGGTCGGTTGCTCCGGCTGAGAAGCTGAAGCCTGCCCTGAATCCGAGAATTACGGTAACTACTGTAAAGATACCATATAATAATGCATAAATCAAATACAATGCAGGTGCCAGGAACATAAAACCAAATTCGAAAGGCTCTGTAACACCACAGACAAATGCACAAACTGCTGCGGAAGCTACCAGACCAATTGCAACTTTCTTCTTGTTATCCTTTGCAGTCTGAATCATAGCGAGAGCTGCACCAGGAATACCAAACATCATACAAGGGAAGAAGCCTGACATATACATACCAAGACTCCAGGAAACGTCAGCGCTTGTTTCGCCTGCCCAGAAGTGAGACAGATCGCCAAGACCAATGGTATCAAACCAGAATACGTTATTCAATGCATGATGTAAACCTGTAGGAATCAACAATCTGTTCAGGAATGCATAGATACCTGCACCAACAGGACCAAGTCCAACGATTCCCTGACCTACTGCAATCAGAGCGCCAAATACGATAGGCCATACAAACAGTAAGACTGCTGCAACAACGATAGAAACAACACCGGAAATAATTGCTACGCAACGCTTGCCACTGAAGAATGACAGCCAATCCGGTAATTTGGTTGATTTAAACTTGTTATAGCAGGATGCTCCGATAATACCTGCAAGAATACCGATAAAGGGATTTGCAATCTTATCAAAAGCAAGTGTCTTGGATGTGCTTTCCAGAATGGAAGGCATCAATGTAGAAACAGTACCTGTAGCAAGCAGGTTTGTGATCATCAGCCAGGATGCAAATGCTGCAAGTCCTGCTGTACCATCATGATCATCTGCCATACCAACACCAACACCAATAACAAAAAGCAGTGCCATATTATCAATCAGCGCGCCCCCTGCTTTAACAAGGAAGAATCCCAGAAGATTCAAAAAGCCGCTCATTTCACCGCCCTGCATGGTTGCCGGACAGAGTGCGTATCCGATTCCCATCAGGATACCGCATATAGGTAAACACGCCACCGGAAGCATCAGTGATTTACCAAGTTTTTGTAAATATTTCATCATAAAAATTTACCCCCTTGTCTTTCCATTTCGCCCTAGCCACGAAATGATTATTGTTTTTTGCTTCTATAGATTGCCTTCCGAAAGTCCACACTCCTTTAAATGGTGGTTCTTTCATCCGGTCTATCTACCTAAATTAACCTTTTGCATATACAGCGTAACTTCATTTTCTTTTTATTTTATACAGGTGATCACTTCGTCTCCTACTGCAACGACACCTTCACCTTTACATTGTATTTCAGAAAAATCAGTGCTGTTGCAGATGATCACAGGCGTCACCGTATCATACCCTGCGCTGCTGATCTGCTCCAGGTCTGCTTCCAGAAGAAGATCTCCTTTTTTAACCTTCTGATCTGCTTCTGCAACAATGGTAAAAAACTGTCCTTTCAACTGTACCGTATCCAATCCTACATGGATCAGAATCTCTACTCCCTCGGAAGTTGTCATTCCTACCGCATGCCCTGTAGGGAAAACGGTGGTGACCACGCCGTCAGCCGGTGCATAAATCTTACCCTCTGCAGGGAGAATCGCCATTCCCTTGCCTAAAATTTCCTCTGCAAAAGTGGGATCTGCCACCTTACCAATGGGAATACACTCTCCCTTAACCGGCGCGCCGATCTCCATTCCCTTTTTGCCTTTCATAAAATCAAATAAACCCATCCCGTTATCTCCCATCTTTATTTTTTGTGCCTGTATTCAGTGCCATACAGGGCTTTTACTTTCGCCTCTTTTAAAAGCTGTAAGTGTCCCTCGTCCGTTTGATGCTTATAGCAAGGTACATTTTCTCCTCTGTTGTCATGGAACACTTATATTTTTCTACTAAAAACTCATTTAAACTGTCAACCAAAGCGCATTCTTCTTTACAGACTCTTTGAATCGTATTTTGATATTCTTCTTCATCAGGACCTTCAATAGAAGGAAAATTCATCAATCGATGCGCCATATATTTTAAATTGCTGACCAGCCAATCTTTGTGCATGGATTTTTCCTCAAACTGAGGAAATTTTTCTTCAATCAGTTCCATCATTTCACGAATCATCACCGTCATATGAAAGGTATCGCTGATTCTGGCGTCATATTCCGCATTCACCAAATGTAACGCTATGGAAGCCGCCTCATCATCCGGCATCCGCAAACCTGTTTTTTCTTCTATTAATCCAAGGGCATATTTGCCAACCAGATACTCCTTGGAGTAAAAAAGCCTGATCTCCTCAAACAACGCATTTTCAAAATGTCTTTGCTCTTTAAACCTTTCAATTACAAAGTGAATATGATCTATCAACGTAAGGTATACATTTTGATTTAGTCTGATTCCAACAGAAGTTTTTGCATAGGAAATGATGTCATTGGAAAGTTGGATATACTCTAAAGGAATATTGGAAAGTAACTCCTTAAATTTTTCCAGGCTGTCCTGATTGTCCATCCTGAAAATCTTTTCTGCTGAATTTTCATCAATTGTCTGTCCTGTCTTTTTCCCGAATCCTATGCCCTTTCCCATAACCACAAGTTCCCTGCCGTTTGGGTCAATGCATGACACTACATTATTATTGATTATCTTCGTGATTTCCATAACTTCTCTGCGTATAGCCTCTGTTCATTTTTTCTTAAGGTATTTTAAAAACAAAAAAACCAAATCTTATAAAACAATCTACTTAATGTGATTAATTTACAAAATTTGGTTTTGCCTGCCGAACAGTAACACCCCATATATTTCCTTTATGTATACATATTAGCAATTTGCCCAATAATTGTCAAGCATTTTATATTTTATTTCACAAAATCGTTGGCATTTGTGACTTTATTGCTTATTTTTTATGCATTCATACAAATAATCTTCTTTTTTTTACACTATTTTACAAATTAACAGGGTGCAAAGCCTGAATCATTTCACTAGACTTTACACCCTGTTTGTGATGAGATGCTTGGAAAATATCCTGCTGCCGGCGATGGGACTTGAACCCATACGTGGTTGCCCACAACAGATTTTGAGTCTGCCTCGTCTGCCATTCCGACACGCCGGCTGGTCTTATTCACCTACAACCAGATTATATAATAGCACAGCCCACTTTTATTGGCAAGTTTTTCTTGGAAAAATTTTAAAGAACCATTTCTTATTCCGCCTCAAATTCTTCCTTCAGCTTCTGATAAAGGGGAAGGCAGTCCAAAGTTGCAAAATAATCCTCCGGCGTCTCCGCCCTTCTGATCATCTCCACACTGCCGTCTTCCTTCAAAAGCAGCTCGGCCGATTTCAATTTGCCGTTGTAATTATACCCCATTGCATACCCATGGGCGCCTGTGTCATGTATAACCAGATAATCTCCTTTTTCTATCCTTGGAAGCATTCTGTCTACTGCAAATTTATCATTGTTTTCGCAGAGGGAACCTGTTATGTCATATTTATATTCACAGGGTTCCTCTTCTTTTCCCAGCACAGTGATATGATGATAGGCGCCATACATTGCCGGGCGCATCAGATTAACAGCGCAGGCATCCACTCCAATATACTCTTTGTGGGTATGCTTTTCATGAAGCGCTTTCGTCACAAGCTGCCCATAAGGTCCCATCATAAACCGTCCCATTTCCGTGTAAATAGAAACATCGCCCATTCCTGCCGGAACCAATATTTCTTCAAATACGCTGCGCACCCCTTCTCCGATTGCTTTGATATCATTCCCCTTCTGGTCGGGCTGATAAGGGATTCCCACTCCTCCCGAAAGGTTAATAAACTTTATATGGGCGCCCGTCTCCTGTTTCAGTTGAACGGCAAGCTCAAACAGCTGCTTTGCCAGAACGGGATAATACTCGTTGGTCACAGTATTACTTGCAAGAAATGCATGAATGCCAAAATTCTTTACGCCTCTTTCCTTCAGAATCCGAAACCCCTGAAACATCTGCTCTGTAGTAAAACCATATTTGGAATCTCCAGGATTGTCCATGATACCATTGCTCATTTGAAATACGCCGCCTGGATTGTAACGGCAGCTCATGGTTTCTGGCAGCTTCCCTAATATATTTTCAACAAAATCAATATGGGTAATATCGTCTAAATTGATGATTGCCCCCAGCCTGGCTGCATAAGCATACTCCTGCGCCGGCGTATCATTGGATGAAAACATAATATCTTCGCCAACCACTCCCATTGCCTTACTAAGCATCAGCTCCGTCATAGAAGAACAATCGCAGCCGCAGCCATATTCTCTCAGGATCTGTATCAAACATGGATTGGGAGTTGCTTTCACTGCAAAATACTCTTTAAATCCGGGGTTCCATGCAAATGCCTCCTTTACAGCGCTGGCATTTTCCCGAATTCCTTTTTCATCATATAAATAGAAAGGAGTGGGATAGCTTTTTGCAATTTCTTCCGCTTTCTCCTTTGTGATAAAGGGTATTTTATTCATTTATTTCTCCTCCTTGTAATTGTATCAGTTTCATTTCATTCCTAAGGGTTTCCTTAAATACCGTAATAAAATTCTTTTGTCCCGTATACAGGCAGGTGTCTTCCTTACTGCCCGTTATTTCTCCTGTCAATGCATATTCGGAATCAATAATCAGTCTGATGTTATTGTCCCTTGCTCCTCCCACATACCATATGCTCCCCTGCAAATCTCTCACCTTTCCATCCGTTATCAAAACAAGTTTAATCTCTCTTTCAACAGCCTCCAAAAGCTCCTTCTGCAGTCTTTCAATTACACTTAAAGACGCGGAAAGGTAGATCCTTTTTTGGGCTCCTCTGATCATTCCCAGTATCTGATCCCAAATATTCTGACAGCCTGATATAGTCAAATAACCGATTTCTTTCTTTTTCACGGAAGGAATATGCTTTATTAAATATTCTTTTTCCCTGCACAGGCTTTGTATCTTATTTTCACAAAACACTTCTATGGGGACAGCCATGTATTTGCTGGAACTTCCTTCGATCAGGTAGGCAGCTCCCTTATCTGTCAAAGCGGAAAGTCCGCTGTAGACATTGGAGCGGGATATTCCTGTGTGCTTTGCCACTTCATAGCCATTCTGCTCCCCCTGCCTGAACAAGCACAGGTAAATGTTTGCTTCCTGTCTTGTAAGACCAAATGAACACAATTTTTCCAGTACCTCATTCTCTTCCATCCGGCTCCTCATTCCCTGCCCGTTATATATTCAGGCAAAATAAAAGCACCTGCTTTTTATTAGTAGTTCTTCACAGAACTACTATAATAAAAAGCCGATGCTTTGTCAATCAGAAATTTCTGAACCGCTGTACATCCTTATATATTTTCGATCTGCCAGTCGATGGGCTCTATCCCGTGTTTTACAAGGAAATCATTGGTCTGGCTGAAATGTCTGCACCCAAAAAACCCCCTGTAGGCTGACAATGGACTGGGATGGGGCGCTTTTAATATCAAATGCTTGGGATTGGTAAGCATGGGTATTTTACTCTGCGCCGGCTTTCCCCAAAGTAAATATACCACAGGTCTGTCCTGGGCATTTACTGCCTGGATAATCGCATCCGTAAATTGTTCCCAGCCTTTTCCCTGATGAGAGCCTGCCTGATGGGCACGTACGGTCAGCACTGTATTAAGCATCAAAACGCCCTGATCCGCCCACTTTTTCAGATAGCCGTTATTGGGTATTTCACACCCCAAATCATCCTGAAGCTCCTTATATATGTTTTGAAGAGATGGCGGAAGTTCCGGCTGATCGGGCAGTACCGAAAAGCAAAGCCCATGCGCCTGATGTTCGCCGTGATAAGGGTCCTGCCCCAAAATCAGCACCTTCACCTTACTGAGAGGAGTAAAGTGAAATGCATTAAAAATGTCATCGGCAGGCGGATATATCACATGGGTATTATACTCCTTCCTGACAAATGTATATAATTCTTTATAGTAAGGCTTTCTGAACTCGTCTTGAATATACGCCAGCCAGTCATTGTTGATCATCGCCATAGCTTTTCCTCTTTTCTCTTTAAAGTCTTACCGATATTCCCTTTTCTCTAAGATATTTTTTCAAATCTGCTATTTCCAGTTCCTTATAGTGAAACAGAGACGCCGCAAGAACAGCTTCCGCCCCTCCCCTTTCAAGCGCCTCATAAAAGTGGGCTTTTTCTCCCGCACCACCTGAAGCGATCACAGGAATCGAAACATGATCTGCTACCGCTCTGGTAAGTGCAATATCGTAGCCTTTCTTTGTACCATCGCAATCCATACTGGTGAGAAGAATCTCTCCGGCGCCCAATTGCTCTGCCTTCACTGCCCATTCCACCGCATCGATCCCCATATCTATGCGTCCGCCGTTTTTATAAATATTCCAGCCTGTTTTATCTTCTCTTTCTCTGGCATCGATTGCCACCACAACGCACTGACTTCCAAACTTATCAGCCGCTTCACTGATCAGCTCCGGCCGCATAATGGCTGCTGAATTGACTGCCACTTTATCTGCGCCCTCCCTGAGGATCATTTTGAAATCCTCCACAGTCCTGATACCTCCGCCTACTGTAAAAGGGATAAAAACCGTCTCGGCAACCTTCCTTACCATTTCAACCTTAATATCCCGGGCATCAGAGGATGCTGTAATATCCAAAAAAACAAGTTCATCCGCCCCTGCCTGGTCATAGGCTTTTCCAACTTCAACGGGATCTCCTGCATCCCGCAGATTCACAAAGTTTGTTCCCTTAACCACTCTCCCGTTCTTCACATCAAGACAAGGAATAATTCTTTTTGTATGCATCGTCCGCTCCTTTTCTGCCTTTCTTTCTATCTACAACAGATCCTGATGTTATCCCCTGTCTATATTGATGAAATTATGCAAAATGGAAAGCCCTGTGTGGGAGCTTTTTTCCGGATGAAACTGACAGGCAAAAATATTGTCTTTCTCAATGGATGCATGAATACAGGTTCCATATTCCGTCTCCGCGGTGACGATCCCTTCATCCGCCGCTTTTAAATAGTAGGAATGCACAAAATACACATAAATATCTTCCGGCAGCCCCTTAAAGAGCCTGCCTTCCCTTGGAAACTTCAAAGAATTCCAGCCAATATGAGGTACCTTCACTCCTGCTTCATCGGGTATCCGCAGAATTTTCCCGGGGAGCAGCCCCAGTCCCTTCACCCCGAGGTTTTCATCGCTTTCCTCAAATATAAGCTGCAAGCCCAGACAGATTCCCAAAAACGGAACGCCCTGATCCACCAATTCATGGATTACCTCCTCCAAGCCGTAAGCCCGAAGCTTATTCATGGCGTCCCCAAAAGCGCCTACACCGGGTAAGATTACCCGGTCGGCGCTTAACAGCGTTTTCCTGTCTCTGGTGATTACTGCCTCTTCTCCCAACTTGAAAAGCGCTTTCTCTACACTCTTAATATTTCCTGCATCATAATCAATAATCCCTGTCACAATTCCGTACCTTCCACAAGTGCATGCAGCTGCTTTGTATAAGTTATCTCGTCATAAGCGTTAATCTGGGCAGCCATCTCCGGCGTAACCCCATATTGATTTTCAAGAAGCTGACAAATTTGCTGATAGATTGCATCCAGTTCTTCCCGCGCACCATATACATCAGAGGAAATTAACTCTTCATACTGTTTCATTCCACGCATAAGTCCGTCAAGCGCTTCCACTTCCCTGCCCAATGCAATGTTATTCTCATAAGACTGGAGTTTTCTCTCCAGTTTCAGCAAAACCTTTGCACGACCGAAAATGATTCGATCGCTTTCATTTAGCTGCTTATCATAAAGCAACTGATAAACCTTCTCATAATCGCCCGCATAAAAAGCATCATTCGCTTCCTGTTTATCCGCATATTCCGGTAGGAAATTGGCAAGCAACAAAACACTTGCCACAATGGTGGCGCAAAAAGCAACCAATACCAGCAGCTTTTTAGTGCTTAATACCTTAACAGATTTGGTTTTCTCCTTGGGCGGCTTTTCTTTCTTTTCCTTCTTTTCTTTTTTGGGCTTCTTCTTGGATTTAGGCGCGCCTTCTCCTTCATCCTCTCCATTTTCTTCTGAGTCCTGCTCGCCTTCCGCCGCTCCCTTGTTCTTACCTTTTTTCTTCTTTTTATCTGCTTTTTTCTTTTTCTTATCTTTTGAGGCAGCTTTTTTATCGTCTTCCTCCGCTCCCTCTGCGTTTTCTTTCAACTCTTCCTCCCAGTCATCCTCTTCCTGGGTAAGATACTCCATGGCTCTGGCAAAAAAACCTGCCTTTTTCTTTCCCGCTCCATCCCCTTCGCTTCCCAAAGCTTCGTTAAACAGATGGTCTAAATCAAGTTCATCCTGGGCAGCATTGCCCTTCACCTCTTGCGCCGCCGATTCTTTCTTCTTTTTTCTCCCTAAACGTTTTTTCTTTTTCTTTTTACCGTCTTTAGCCATCTCATCTTCCGCTTCGTTTTCTCCCTGGCTGTCATTCTCCTCTCCCAAAGCTCCCTCGCCAAAGATGTCAAATACAGCGTCATCCTCATCATAGCTATTATCCATTTGAATAGAGCCAACGCCCTCTAAAAGCGCCAGCATATCATCGTCTGCCGCTTCTCTTTTCTCTGTATTCTTTAACAACCCATTAATTTCCGCCAGTTCCAGGTCTGTATCAGCCATACTTTCGCCTGGATCAGGCTGATCAGCGTTGTTCTCTTCTATATATGTTTCAGCATCGCCGCCATCTTCACTTATATTATCAAGACTGATGGGTTCGTCAATACCGGATGTATCTTCATAAGCCATATCCATATCCGGTTTATCCGTCTGGTCATCGCTTAAAAATACTTCATCTTCATTTTCTACCGTATCTTCACTGATGTTTTCCTCCACAGGCACGTCTTCATTTTCATAGAATTCCGACGTATCATGGTCTTCATTCGCCGTAACTTCTTCTAAGAAAGAGTCTTCCTCAACCATACCTGTGTCCGTATCCACATCCCCCGGCTCTTCAAAAGCAGTTTCTGCAGGCGTCTCTTCCTTTTCCCAATTTGCCAGATCCACTACATGCCCTGCATTGTCCTCCGGGTTTTCCGCACCTGCCTGGGCAAGAATATCATCCAGGCTAAATTTCCAATCATCATCAACAGACAACGCTTCCTCCAACATGCCGGAAGAAGCCTTATCAATTGCATCAGCATCCCCTAAAAGGCTCTGCAGGTCATAGGCCACTCCTTCCCCTGAGGTCTCCCCTGCTTCCAGCATGGATTTTTCCGTTGATTCATTTTCCTCATTATCAGTCATTGTTTTTAATAAATTGTCAAGATATTCTTCATCAACAGCCATTGATAGTCCTCAACTTTCCTTTTTATCTCAGCTATCTGCCTCAAAATTCACAGCACTAGTTTAGTTTAACATACTAAAAGGCATTAGACAATTCTTTTAAAAATTCTTCCGGACTCTGCTTTATCCCCTGACCTCTCCCCTTAATTTCCTCTGACATCTGATAAAGCCTGGTATGAACCCTGAACAGTTCCGCCTTCTGATTAAAAAAAACAATTTTCTCAAAAGGCCATCTGATTACGGATGGATATTTCATCCCCACCCCCAGTTCCAAAAGACATACTTTTTTATTTACCGTTCCCTGAAGCCATTTTTTGTAATCCATCCACTTTTCCAAATAGCCTTCCTCCACGTAACAGGAAGCATTAACGCTGTTAAACACCAAAGAACTGCCACATTTGGGACATAAGGGTTCTTTGGGTACAGGGATTTGAGAATCCTTTTTCAAAAACGCCTTCACCTGACCCATAAGATTTTCCGGCAGTTCATATAAGTCAGCACTGCACGCCTTACTGCACTGTAGCTTTTCATAGCCGCCGCAGGGCTCAACAATACGTTCTTCCTTTAAGCTCCCTGTGTGAATCATCCCGTCCTGGCAAAGAGTTACAATAAAATAATTCTTGTTTCCCAGACATGCCGCCAAATCCACATAGCATTGTCTTTTTTCCTCCGCCAGCTCATCAACAATAACTTTATCAGCAAAGGGAAGCATCCAGCTACTTTCTCCCCATTCATTTGCAGTATAACTTGGTAAATCTGTTTTGCAGCTATTGAAGACATCCAATTCTTCTCCCAGACCAATCAAAACAAGATCTGCTTCTCTGATTTTTTCAGCTATATGATCTATCATATTACTTTCCTATTTCCACGGTATACAAACCGGCAACAAAAAAGCCGGAAACTCTTCCGGCTTTATGTAAGAACTGCTTATTCCTCGTGACCTACCAGATCGTCAATCACTCTTACAAGGTTTGCAATTTCTGGCTTGGACAACTGTGCATTTGCTCCTAAAGCTTCACCCTTTTTCTTCATCTCGTCATTTACCAGAGATGAAAAGATAATGATCGGAATATCCTTTGTTTTATCATCTTCTTTTACCAGCTTTGTAAGCCTGTGACCATCCATAAGGGGCATTTCAATATCTGTAATAATGCACTGAACCTTATCCTTTAATCTGTCCTTATTCTTCCACTCGGTAATCAGGTCATAAGCCTCCTGTCCGTTACAGGTATGAGTCAAATTGCTGTAGCCTGCTTTCTTTAAGGAATCTACGATCAGACGATTTAAAAGAACGGAATCCTCTGCAATCAAGATCGGCACATCGCTTCTTCCACGCTCTCCCATTTCGTCGATCTCGCTTACCTTAAGACCGATCTCAGGATTGATATCCGTCACAATCTTTTCAAAGTCAAGAATAATAACCAGACGATTGTCCAACTTCACAATACCGGTTGAAATACTTTGCTCCGCCATTGATACGGTAGCGCCCGGTCTGAGAATATCCTTCCAGGAAACCCTGTGAATTCCCAAAACGGAATCCACATGAAAAGCAATATCTAATTTATTAAAGGTCGTTATAATAAACATTCCGCCTTTTTCTGACATTCCTCTTTGAAGACAATTCTTTAAATCAATCGCCGTAATCATAACATCTCTCGGCATAAAAATTCCTTCAATACTGGGATGTGAATTCGGCACAGGCGTTACCTCCTGATAAGGAGTAATTTCCTTAATCTTGGCAACGTTAATCCCATAAGCGTTTCCATCCAATAAAAACTCCAATACTTCTAATTCATTCGTTCCGTTTTCAAGAAGAATCTTTGTATCCATTTTTTCCACCTCATTCTCTTCAGGTTAATACCCGCGTTTACCTTCTCCCAAATTATAACATACATCTTCCAACCAAACAATAAAAAAAAGCAGTTTCCACTGCTTTTATTTTTCTTCCTTAAATAAAAAGTCGTACCCTCAAAACCGAACACCAAATTCAATACCCTTACATCCTTACTCCTCCGCTCCATGCTTCCCTTTAAGGAATCCCTTACGGAGTTGCCCTGTGGGCAACTCTTCCAAGGAAAGCAACGCTTTACTTGTGGTCAAGCTTCCGGCCTATTAGTATCTGTCAGCTGAACACATTG
>CAMWCA010000017.1 GCA_947172705.1 uncultured Lachnospiraceae bacterium | reverse complement strand
AAAAGAATTGCTTGAAGCAAATAATGTAACACAATTATCATTACAGTAGTGTATAAAAATTGAGATATATAGGTGATTTGTACTAAAGAAGCGCTAATTATGTAATTCCTAAATATGTGAATAAAGTGGGGAAATACGTATTGGTAATATCTGGATATATTAAGAATGGTATTGGGGGCTGAATAATGGAAAAGGATTTACTGGAAATAATAGATACGGACAAGTCATTGAATGAATTGTGTAAAAATTCAATAGATTTAATTGAATATGCAAGAGGAATTACAGGGAAACAAATTAACATTATTCAATTAATGACATTTTATTCTTTAGGAAGATGGATCGTGGAAGAACAGCAACAGGGTAAGAGTAGAGCGAAGTATGGTCAGCGTGTGATTAAAAGGCTTTCAGAAGCATTGACACAACGGTATGAAAGAGGATTTTCAGAGGATACTTTGAAAAATGCCAGAAAATTTTATTTGACATATAATAACCGAATAAGTGAAACAGTGTTTAGCCTTTTTGCTATTGAAAAAAGCGAAACAGTGTTTAGCTTTTTTGAAAAAGAAGTACCGTTTACGCTTCCGTGGTCTCATTATCTTCAGTTGATGCGTATAAAAGATGAAAATGAGAGAAAATTTTATGAAATAGAGGCAACAAATGAGGCGTGGGGAATACGGACACTGCAAAGACAATATAATTCGAGTTTGTATGAAAGGCTGGCTTTGAGTAGAGAAAAGGACGAGGTAATGCGGCTTGCATCTGAGGGTAATATCATTACAAAACCACAGGATATCGTGAAACAGCCTACGGTGCTTGAGTTTCTTGGGTTAGATGAAAAAGCAAAATACGTGGAATCTGATTTGGAGACTGCAATTATCAATAAATTACAAAAATTTTTGCTGGAATTGGGAAAAGGATATCTGTTTGAAGCAAGACAGAAGAGATTTACATTTAATGAAGATAACTATTATGTGGATCTTGTATTCTATAACAGACTTTTACGCTGCTATGTGCTGATAGATTTAAAGATTGACAAACTTACACATCAGGATTTGGGTCAGATGTTGATGTATGTACATTATTATGATAGATATGAAAAGTTGCCAGAGGAAAATCCAACGGTAGGTATTCTGTTGTGCAAGGAAAAGGATGATGCCCTTGTAGAAATTACATTGCCGGAAGATGCCAATATTTATGCATCAGAGTATCAATTGTATTTGCCTGATAAGAAGGAACTTCAGAAGAAATTAAAGGAATGGATAGATGAAGGGACGGATTTGTAGAAAGTTGTTTTTGGATGCCTATGTGTGTCGTGGCTACAAAATGGCTACAAAAATTTTGGAAATATAGAGAAAATCATTATTTTTAGAAAATATGATAATAGAAAACCCCGAATACATGCCCTTTGCCACACAAGGTTCTCCCCACCTATTCGTGAGGGTGGTCGTACAGTAGGGGCTGATAGGGGGCTACTATCGTCGAGTAATTATAATTTATTCAGTAAAATTAAGACTTTCGGGGTTTTCCGAAAGCCGTTTTATTTTGGGCGGATAGACCCTGTTGAGTGCATTGGAGTTTCAGGCGGAGAAACGGAAATGCGTTCAACGTAAAACTACCCTCCATGCGGGTGAGCGATGGTTGCTGTTTAGTAAGCGCTAAGTAATAGGGTAAAATCTCCAAATATATGATTTTTAGGGCTTTTTATTGAATGGAGCTTAGGAAAACGAGTTCGCAGTAGTTCGCAGTTGGTTTAGCAAGAGGTAAAAGAGTATAATGCCAAGAGAAGCAATTTGCTCCATATGATAACAAAAATCTCACATAATCCGTTCAGGACAGCAGCCAATCAATCAAATACAGGGATTTAATACCGTCGTAAGAGTTGATATAGCTTCTATCCATGGACAATACAATTTTTTCATAGTTATCCGGTATCATACGCAGTGGTCGGAGCTCTCGTTCACGAGTTTCCGGCGACTGCATATTTTCTGTTACCTGGATATACAGCTTATCATTGGGCTTTTCAGCTACGAAATCAACTTCCGTTTCCCCAACTTTTCCAATATAGACACGATAATCGCGCCGAACCAGTTCCAAAAACACAATATTTTCAATGATATGTCCGCGATCTGCATCACGATAGCCCAGCAACATGTTGCGAAAGCCCATATCGATGATGTAGTTTTTTCCCAATGTTTTCAGCAACTGCTTGCCTTTCACATCATATCGGCAAACCGAATAGAAGATAAATGCGTTGCGCAGCATGGAGATGTATTTATCTACAGTTTTACCAGCTACATTTTTACCCTTTCCGCTTTGAATATTTCCTTCATTGGACAGGATATTGCCGATACTGTTGGGAGAAGTGATACTGCCAATGTTGGAGCAAAGGAACAGTACGATTTTTTGCAGCGTTCCCTGATCAGCCTGATTGCAGCGTTGTAAAATATCGCGCAACACTACCGTGGAGTAGATGCCTTCTAACGCCTGATTGCTTCTCGCTTCGTTGAAGCGGTATTCCCTTAGAATTGGCATACCGCCAAACTGAAGATATTTCTGGAATTTTTCTTCTATCGTAACAGAAACTTCAAATTCGTAAAAGGTCAAAAACTCCTTAAATGATAATGGAAGCATACGGATTTCCACATACCTGCCGGAAAGCAGTGTAGAAAACTCAGTGGAAAGCAGGTAGGCATTGGACCCCGTGATGTAGATATCCACATCAAAATCAAGGCGGAAAGATTCGACCGCTTTTTCCCAATGTTCTATGGCCTGAAGTTCATCAAATATCAGATAAGTTTTCCCGTCTTTGGGAATGCGTTCACTGACATAATCATAGAAGGCAAGATAATCTGAAAGCTCTCTATAACGCAATGATTCCAGATTCATATGAATAATATTGGCATCGGCGACTCCATGCGCAGACAGGTATTGATGAAACAGATCCAGCAGGGATGATTTTCCACATCGGCGAATGCCGGTAACGATCTTGACCAGATCCACATCTTTATTTTGAATCAGTTGATCTAAATATTCAGGGCGATTGATAAGCTCAGTCATAATATTCCTCCGGGTAAATCTTTTATCTATAATTATACCCACAAATTTGCAAAAATCAATAGTTTTAGACTTATAAGTCGGAAACTATATGGAATTTTATAATTTTCGAAAAGAATAACTAAAAAAGATGGGGGAAAAACAATGTATTAAAATAAATACAAAACCTTGACAACATTCGCAAAACGTGGTAAATTTAAATTGTTTAAACGGTTAAGCAAATCAAAAGGAAAAATGATTTGCTTCCTTTTTACCAGTTTATTTAAACGGTTAAATAAAAGAGAATGGAGGCAACAGTTGAATAAATTGCTCGATAGCAATTTATTCAACCAAGAATTTGTGCCGAAGCGTCACAAATTCCGTGATGGCAGAGCGAAATTAGGCATTTCGCTCGCCTTCCTCAGCACAAAACGCTTCGGAATGGAGGAAAAAATGAAAAAGAGATTAATGGCAGTAAGTGTATTGGCAGCAACGGCTATCAGCCTGGCTGCATGCGGATCAGGGGGTGGTGCGCAGGAAAGCAGTCAGAACACAGAGGCGGAGGTAAGACAGGAAGTCGGCGAAGAAACACAGAAGGAAGAGACGCAGGAGGAACCCCAGCAGGCACAGGCACATACAGTGACCTTTTATGATTCTGACGGAACAACGGTATTGCAGACTGTAGAGGCAGAAGACGGGGCATTATTGGAAGAGTATGTTCCCGAAAAGGAAGGATATACCTTTGCCGGATGGTTTGCAACGCCTCAGATGAGTCACCGTTTTGATTTTGAGACGGCTATTACAGAGGATACCTCGGTATTTGCAGGATTTGTGTCTTATGTGGAAGACACCAGAACCTTTGTGATCCTGGGAAGTGGAAAGAGCCCTGTACTTATGGAATCCAGTTGGGGAAGTGTGGTGGGAGATGCCCAGACCATGCAGAAGGAAGAAAACCCGGAGGCAAATATCTATACCATTACGCTGGATCTGGAACAAGGGGATGAATTCCAGTTTGCCATGAACAGTGCATGGGAAAATCAAAGAGGATACGGGTATTTGAACACCATTACGCTGGACGGTGAGGAATACTTTGCCAATTCAGGCGGATTGGGCGATACAGGGGTAAAGAGAGCAAACATTAAAGTAAATGTTCCCGGCAATTATACATTTACCCTTACCACCTATCCGGGCGAAGACACCTATGATACAACTGCGTCCAGCTATTCGGAGGACAATAAGGAAAACTTTAACATCAATCCTTATGACAGCATCGCATGGGTTTATAATGGAGAATCAGAGGCAAGCGGCATAGAAACCCATACAGATTACTATATCAAGGGTGCGAAAATTACAGACTGGAAGGATGTTTATTCTGATGAGACCAAGTTTACGGAGGAGAACGGTATTTATACGCTGACGATCACACTGGAAGAAGGGGATGAATTTATGTTTACCTCTTTGGTTACAGCGGAGGATGTGGAAAGTGTAGGAAATGAATACATCCGTTATGTGAATATTGCGGAAGACGATGCGGAGAGCCTGTCTTATGTAACGGGTACAGAGAGCGCAAATCTGGTTGCAGGAGCAGGGGGAAGCTATACCTTTACTTACGATCCGTCCACTCAGGTACTTACAGTTGCATTTGAATAAACAGATACCGCTCTTAAGGTCTTCTTAAGAGCGGTACTGCTTCATCATAAAAAACGTGTATTCGTTGTTTATACAAGAATATGGTGCTGGTCGGTCAGCGTTCTCTGAAGGGCATTTTCGATACACTGCAGCATGGCTTCCACCTTTGCATCAGAGAGGGAAGGGATGAAACAGACATTGTTCTGATCCTTTAATAGAGAGTGAAGGGTGGATTCCGTAACGAAAAGATTCTGTCCGGACAGGGAACGCAGGTCGTCTAAGCGATCAATAAAAAGGATATCGGAAAATATAGTCTGAAGGAAATCGGCTTTTTCCTGATTGTCGGTTTGGAGCAATACATACCGATAGGGTTCGCCGTGAAAAAAGCTTTGGGCTTTTTCTGAAAGCAGTCGGTAATCTGTGTTGATCTGGAAGAAAAGGGGATCATCGATCATGCAGTCCAGGGCGATCAAAGGGATAAAGTTGTTATCCCCAAGCTGGTGGAAACATGCAGAAGATACGTCATAACAGATGATCGCATCTGCCTGTTCACATTTTTCATTGTAATCATGCCCTAAGTAGATAAGACTGAAATTTTTTTTATGAAGAAATTGTGATAAAAACTGAATCGTATTCAACTGCTCCGCCTTTTTCAACAGGGAGCTGGCAGGAGATGAGAAGATGGCAAGAAGATCCTTGCGGTTGGTGGCAAGCGCTTTTGCCGCCTGGTTGGGCGTGTAGTTCAGCAGGTTTATGACCTGTAATACCTTTTTGCGGGTTGCATCGCTGATGCGCAGATCCGTACGTTGATTGACTACATAAGAAACGGTAGCAACGGAAACACCGGCTTCACGTGCAACATCTTTAATCGTAACCTTCCGAACCATAATCATCCTCCTTTAAAAAGCATTTATCCATTATTATTCAGAATTTTCAATTATTTGTCAACAGTAAACTTGTTATTTGAAAGGAAATAAAATGAATCAACACGCAATTTTACATATTCCGGATTCACGCTACTGTTTTGCCTGTGGAGAAAAAGAAGTGATTTTACGTCTGCGCATGGCAAAGGAGGATGAAGAAGCAAATGTATCTTTGATCTATGCCTGCAAATATGATTTTGCAAGTAAGCGGAGACAGGAAAAAATGAAGATATGCTATCGTGACCGGCTGTATCACTATTATGAGATCAGGCTGCAGCTGGAGGATGTGCGTCTGGCATATATTTTCCAGATAGAAGAGAAAGGAAAGCTTTATTTCTACAGCGAGGACGGAATCACAAAGGACTATTGCTTTGAAGAAGGGTTTTACAATTTTTTCCAGATGCCCTATATCAACAGGAATGATGTTATGGATGTGGTTGAATGGATGCGGAGCGCTGTTTTTTACCAGATTTTTGTGGATCGCTTTTATCAGGGGGATTGTGAAAAAGATACAGGTTATATTACAATGCAGTGGGGGGATGTTCCCACCCCTAAAAATTTTGCAGGGGGAGACATTAAGGGGATTATCCAGAAGCTGGATTATATAAAAGGGCTTGGCGTCAATGCAATTTATCTGACGCCGATTTTTGAATCCATATCAAACCATAAATATGACATCAGTAATTATAAAAAAGTGGACCCCCAGTTCGGCACAATGGGAGATGTAAAGGAACTGGTATCAAAAGCGCATGAAAAGGGAATTCGAATCGTTTTAGATGCGGTATTTAATCATTGCAGTATGAACATGGCGGAGTTTCAGGATGTTTTGGAGAAGGGGAGGGAGTCTGCCTACTATAACTGGTTTATCATTGACGGGGCATTTCCCCAGCCGGAAAAAATGAATTATGAGTGTTTTGCCGCATGTAGTTATATGCCCAAGTTTAATACGGCGGATCGGGGGGTGCAGGATTTTCTGATCGATATTGCCCTTTATTGGATCAGGGAGGCGGACATAGACGGATGGAGGCTGGATGTGTCCGATGAGGTTTCCCATGAATTCTGGAGACGGTTCCGGCGGGAAGTCAAGGCGGAAAAAAAGAACTGTGTTATTATTGGGGAGAACTGGCATGACGCGTATCCTTATTTGATGGGAGATCAATATGACAGTATTATGAATTATTCCTTTACAAAGGCATGTCTTGATTATTTTGCAAGAGAAAAATTCTCAGCAAAGGAGATGGCGGAAAAATTAAACGGTAATCTGATGCGGAATACGGAGCAGGTCAATTTTATGATGTTGAATCTTTTGGATTCCCACGACACCCACCGCTTTTTTTCCGAGGTTTCCCGAAACAAGGACAAACTGCTGGCGGCGCTTTCTCTGGAAATCATTTTCCCGGGAGCGCCATGCATTTATTACGGAACGGAGATCTGCATGGAGGGGGGATATGACCCGGATTCGCGCAGATGCTTTGACTGGGACGAAGCCGGCTGGGATGAAAGTGTCATGAAAACCTTGAAAGAACTGACCGGGCTGCGGTCAGACGAGGTCTTACAATATGGAAACGTGTATATTGGGGAAGAAGATGAGATGCTGTTGGTGGAAAGAAGCTGGCAAAAGCGCAAGATCACCCTTAGAATCAATTTGTCAAAGAAAGAAAAAGAGATATCCCTTTCGGAAGGAACTAAGGCGCTGGTCAGCCATCTATATGAAAACAAGCTGCATGATAACGGCTTTTTGTTGACGGAATATGATGAGACTTAAAAGGAAGATAAGACTTATGTAAAATGCTTTGAAATGAGCGTAAAACGCTTGGGAATGGAGGAAAATATGAAAAAGAAAAGCATTGCATTAGGCATGGCGGTATGTTTATGTGTGGGAATATTTACAGGCTGCGGAAAGGATGGAGAAGGCGCCCAGACTGTGCAGAGTGAGCAGGGCGGACAGAATGGGCAGGACAGCCGGGAAACGGAACAGCCCAGTGTTGTCAATACCGTATTTAATGGGGAATTGGAGCGTGATGTGACCATACAGGTGCTGGAAAATGATACCGCCGTTTCCAAGGGATATTTTGCAGAATTGATCGAGGCTTTTAATGAGAAGTATGCAGAGTATGGTATTAAGGCGGTGGACGCCAATATGGATCAGTATCTGGATCTTGCCAATGACGGACCTTATGGGTATGGTCCGGATGTCCTTTATCAGGCAAATGATATTATCATGCAGTATGCGGAAGGAAAGCATATTTATCCGCTTCCGGTGGAGAAAATGGAATGTTTTGCACAGGTTCCTGAAACTGCATGGGCTGCTTACCGGATCGATCTTGAGGGAACCGTTTATACCTGCGGGGTTCCTGTGAACGTGCAGGCGCCTATGCTGTATTATCGGAAAGATCTTTTGCCCGAAGATTGGGAGACAGCCTGGGATGAAAATGGAAACAAGATCCCGGATATGGCTGAAAACTGGAATGCTATGTACGCCTGGTCTGTCCGCCGTCACGGAGAAAACAGCAGCCAGTATGGCTACATGAAGTCTTTGTTTGACGTTTATTTTTCCAGCGGTTTTCTATTTACATACGGCGGATATATTTTTGGAAATAACAATACGGAACCCGCAGATATTGGATTTTCAGCAGGAGAAGCAGAAAAAGGAGCGTGGGTGTTAAGCCAGCTTGCCAGTACCATGAATGAAGAGTGCATTGATGATTCCATCACCACCAATGCTTATAGTAAACTGGCAGACGGAACCTACTTTGCAACCATCACCACGCCGGATATGTATTCCACCTTTCTGGAGGAGATGATCCTGGTGTATGAGGAAGAGGGGCTTTCAAAAGACGAGGCAAGGGCAAAGGCGGAGGAGAATCTGGTTATGACCACATTGCCTGCATTGCCGGAAAGCGGAGATCTGACGGAGGAAGGGGCATCCTTTGTTGACACAAAGTCCATGGGCGGAGTCAATGGATATGCCATCAGCGCCTATACCAAACATCCCAATGCCTGTCTGGCATTTGTGGAATTTGCCACCAGCTATGACATGATGGTGAGAAGGAGCGAGTTATTGGGGATCGCTCCGGCAAGGAATGATGCGGCGGATACGGCAGGAGGCACCTCACAGCTTTTATATAATAATCTGGAAGCCGGAAATATTGTACTGATGCCCTCCATCAAGGAAGTAAGCCAGATCTGGACGCCGGGGGAGACCTTCTTTATTGACCTTGCAAAGGATGCTTTCAGACCTGAAGGGGAGAAAAAATACACAGATTTAGACGCTATGAAGAAGGGGCTTGAAGGGGTAGACCAGCAGATCTATGACGCTATTTTCACATTAAAATAGGAAGGCAGTGGGGAGGAGCAAAAAAGGATGAAGGAGAAGTGGAATAAGTTTATATCTGCAGCTCATGGCAGCAGCTGGAAGGTAAGGCTTTCGGCAGTGGTTATGGGCGGAGGACAGTTTTTGTACGGCAGTTATGGGAAGGGGATTTTATATTTTCTGTTGGAGGCTGGCATAATTGCCTACATGGTCTTAAGAGGATTTAGGGATATTCAGGGATTTTTCACTCTGGGAACCCAGAAAGGTGATCCATGGCTGGGCACGGTGGGGGACAATTCCGTTATTATGCTGTTAATGGGAATCTTTGCCTGGATTATTGTGGCGGCTTTCTTTTATCTGTACCAGCTTAACCTGAAGGATGCCTGGCATACCCAGAAGATCGTAGAAAGCGGCAAAAGACCGTTGTCCTTTAAAGAAGAACTGGCACAGTTGATGGATAAGAAATTTTATATAACGGTGCTGATCCTTCCTGTGCTGGGGGTATGCGTGTTTAACGTTCTGCCCATTGTTTTTATGATTCTGATCGCGTTCACAAATTACGGCGGGGACATCGTTCCCCCGGAGCTGGTGGACTGGGTGGGAGCTGCCAATTTTGAAAAGCTGATCGCTCTTTCCCAGTTTGCCCCTACCTTTTTCAAAATTCTGGGATGGAATCTGCTTTGGGCAGTGGTGTCCACGATCCTGAATTACTTTTTGGGTCTGGGTCTTGCTCTCCTGTTGGATAAGGAATGCGTGAAAGGAAAAGCGCTTTGGCGTGCGTTTCCTATACTTGCCTATGCGATTCCGGGATTTATCACGCTTTTGGCGTTTAAATTCATGTTTTCCTATGGGGGTCCCATCAATCAGATGATTACTGATGCCGGAAATATGGCGACCGGCTTTCTGGATCTGGACGCCAAGTGGATGGCGAGGGGCATTGGCGTGCTGGTGAACTGCTGGATCAGCGTACCTTCTATCATGCTTCTTGCGACAGGGCATCTGTCAAACCGGGATATGTCTTTGTACGAGGCGGCGCGCATTGACGGCGCGGGCAGATGGAAACAGTTTCAGAGGCTGACGATGCCCTTTATGCTGTTTGCCACCACGCCGGTTTTGCTCAGCCAGTTTATCGGGAATTTTAATAATTTTGGTATCTTCTATTTTTTAAGGGGAGGTTTATATGTGGACGGCTATTTCCTTGCAAGCGATACCGACCTTTTGATCAACTGGCTCTACAATCTGTCCATTGATAATAATTATTACTGCATCGGCGCGGCGATCAGTTTGGTGATCTTTATGATCACGTCTTTGATTTCTCTGGTTATTTATGTGAAATCTCCATCCTATCGAGAGGAGGATACTTTTCAATGAGAAAAAATGTGAGTGTTGGAAAAATACTGGATACCACGATTACCTATTTGATCCTGCTGGCGGTGGCTTTTGTGTTCTTTTTTCCGTGCCTTTGGCTGATTCTGGCTTCTTTTTCAAAGTCGGGAAGTATTTATTCTTTTGACGGATTTTTTCCCAGCCAGTACAGTACGGCTTCCTTTGTGAAGCTGTTTACGGATACCGCAATGTATAATTACCCCAAATGGTTTATGAATACTCTGCTGATCGCGGCGGGGAGCTGTGCGCTGGGAACCTTTTTGACCATATTGACGGCGTATACCATGTCGCGTTTTAACTTCCGCATGCGAAAGCCCATGATGAAGACCACGATGGTGCTGGGGATGTTTCCCTCTTTTATGGGAATGACGGTGGTCTATCTTTTGATGACCCAGTTTGGTCTGATCAATCATCTTGGAGGGCTGATTCTGATCTATGCCTCCGGCGCGCCCATGGGGTATCTGACTCAGAAAGGTTTTTTTGATACCATACCCAGATCCATCGATGAGGCGGCAAAAATTGACGGGGCTACCAATTTTCAGATCTTTACCAGGATCAATCTGCCGTTATCCAAGCCGATCATTGTCTATACTGCGCTTACTTCCTTTACGTGGCCATGGAGCGATTTTATCCTGCCTAAATTGCTTTTGAAGGAGAAAAATCTTTATACGGTGGCAGTGGGGCTTATGAGCCTTGATGAGACAGAGTTTGCACGTTTTGCGGCGGGGAGCGTGTTTATTGCGGTTCCTATCGTTATTTTGTACTTTTGCCTTGTGAAAAATATGGTGAATGGGATTGCGGAGGGAGCGGTAAAAGGGTAAGGCTGGCAGGCGTTAGGGTTTAAGTGAGCAGGAGGGCGGCATTCAGTCAGGGGGAACCGCATAGCATACCAATGATTGCGCGCATGGGTTCAGCGCGGGTCTCGAAATCGGATTTCACTAATGGAATGGAGGAGGGTGTTTTAAACTGGACGGGTCGGCGTTCAGCGGCGTCCATGCCGCAGAACGCCTGATTCCGCCGTCCGTGGCGGAATCACCCTGGATATTCAACCATTCCATAAGTGAAATGACCGATTTCTCGCCAAGGCGCTGAACCCATGCGCGCAATCACCGGTATGCTATGCGGTTCCCCCTGACTGAATGCCGCGTTCCAAGCTGTAATTTTCAGACGTAACGCGCTGGTTATAGTAGCGAGTAGAGAGTGGAGGTGATATAATCAGAAGGAAATGAAAGGTAGAGGGAAAATGGAATGAGTAAATTAAGTAAGAATTATTTGTGTTATACATTTTTAATCATGTTGGTTTGCTGGGGAATATGTGTAATATGCAGTTTGAATGGGATTGCTGTGGATGATCATTATGTGTTATTTATTCCATATCTGTTAGGCGGGTGGTCGCCTACGATCGCTTCGTTTTTGGCGTTAAGGAAAAATGATGGTATTAAGGGTGTTAAAGATTGGCTGAAACATATTTTTGATTTGAAACACAGCGTTTTTTCTTATATTATGGTAGCGATTTTGGGAATTGTATTTATTTTGCCGCAATGTGTTGTTTCCGGGTATGAAAACGGGGCGCCGCTTTTTGCAATTATTGTTATGATGCCCATGATGTTGTTTGGCGGCGGCTTGGAAGAAGCGGGATGGCGGTATATTCTTCAACCGGAATTGGAGAAGGAGCATTCCTATACGGTGGCAACTATTATGGTCAGCGTCATTTGGTGGTTGTGGCATTTACCGCTGTTTTACATACAGGGGGTAGGTCAATATGGGCATAATTATCTTGCATTTGGAGTCAATGTTTTAGGCTTAGGCTTTGCCCTGGCAGGTATCCGGAAAATTACGGGCAGCGTATGGCTTTGTGTATTATTTCATTGTATTGTAAATTCTTTGTCGGGCATATATGTTGTGAACGATAATATTTGGGGGAATATAGTTACAACCGTAATTCTGATTTTGTGTTCTTATGCGTTAGTTACAATCAATGGAAAGAAAAAAATATTTTCCTGAGCAGATCATTTATAGAAGACAGCCAGGTATTGCCATTTTTTTATGAAAACATGGCAAGCTGCATCACAAACCTTACAGGCAGTGCAGGATATTTCATTTGATTAAAATCCCCAACAAAAAATAACTCTTTGTCAGGATAATAAAATGCAAATGAGCCGGTTGATCCGCTATGACCTGTCAAATCGCCTTTCCCCAAAAAGGAAGTGGAAAATCCGCCCATTTTTATCCGCATATAGCCGCTTCCATAATGGATAGGAAACATAGATAGCTGCAATTTCTTATACGGTTTCGAATGGAGAAATTTTTTGTCAAAAAGTTCTCCATGAAAAAACGCCTGTATAAATATCATTAAATCTCTTATAGAAGTAATACAACCGCCGCTTGCTTTACTACACATTATGAATTGCGGTCTGTATAACTGTTTATCTCCATAGTAAACCATAGGTATATATTCTTTTTCCGAAACAGGCAGGTAGGTTTTAGTCATATTTATTTTTGAAAATATGTATTTTTGAAACACCTTTTCTAATGAGCATTTCGTGACTTTTTCGATAATATCGCCTAATATATTATAGTTAATATCTGCATAGTGGGCGTTGTTTTTGTAATTGGGTGGAAAATGAGCTTCTTTTTCTTTCGTTAAAGCAATATTTCTGTCGAAGGTAATAAAGGTATCTGAAAGAATAGCTTGTTTTTTGAGACTGTTTTTCCCCTCCTCATATATATCTGCCAATCCGCTTGTTTGGCAGAGTAAATCAGATATTTTCAAATCATAAGAATAATCTTTACCTTTATAAAAATGCAAACCCTTCAGATAAGCAGGTTCATAAAAATTTAGCAGATTGTCATTCAGTGTTATATAACCTTGTTGAATGAGAATAAAAATACATGCAGCAGTAAACATTTTTGTTATGCTTGCCGCTATCATTGGACTATCCGTATCTTTTCCTCCATAAGCCTTTGAGAATATAGTTTCTCCGGTTCCTTTTTCAATCAGGACTGCGCTTTCATAAATCTTTTTTCCCCGAATATATTCATCAAATATATTATCATAATTTTTTGTTTTCATAACATCACCGTATTATCTATTTTCGTTCACCTTTCCGTAATATATCCATAAGCCAATCGATCTCTGGCAAGGGTGTGCTGGGGATTCTGACTTTTTCCTGTGCGATTCCCTGTACAGCCCCCAAAATAGCGGCACATAACGAATGAGAATTACCTGCTCGAAACTCGCCGCGCCGTTGCCCTTCTAAAATCACAGGAATCCACTGACTGCAAATATCTGTTGATTTTAAAAGCGACTCTATTTCTTTATCATTAACGGTTGTATATTGGACATTATCCATAAACACAAACATCTTCCCAAATGAGGGATTGCTTTCCAGCTGTTCAAATATATTATTCATGGTCTGAAAAAGGTATTCGCAAGGTGCTTTCATTGCAATTTCTGTATCTATTTTCATTTCTTCAACACCGATCTTTATCAGTTCAAGATAAATACTTTCCTTATTGCTGAAATAGTGAAATAACAAGCCGGAACTGACACCGGCTCTTCTTGCAATTTCGCGCGTACTTGTACCGTAGTAACCTTTTTCTATAAAAACATCCAGTGCAACCTGTAAAAGCTGCTTTTTTCTTTCATCTCCCTTATCCATAAATAACCTCCACAAATTAAGCACGTGCTTAATTTTATATTGCCATTTGAATATTGTCAAGAACTTTACAGAAAATTTCGCCTAATTTTGTAATGCTTAAATCATAGATATCTTGACAGCTGCATTACAGCGTTATATACTGTACTTGTTAAAACAATACAGTTATAAACGAAAGGGAGGCTGCGGTTTGGAGATTGTTGTGAGTAATAAGGTAAGTCGTCCTCTATACGAGCAGATTGTGTCACAGATGAAAGCACAGATTATGAGCGGCGAGCTGAAAGCCGGGGAAGCGCTTCCTTCGATCCGTTCCCTGGCAAAATCGCTGCAGATCAGTGTCTTAACCGTACAAAAGGCGTATGACATTTTGCAGGAAGATGGCTTTATTGAAACCACGGCGGGGAAGGGCTGTTATGTATCTGCCCAAAATCAGGATTTTTATTTGGAGGAACAGCAAAAAAGGATAGAGGGTTGCTTTAATGAGGCGATAGAAATAGCCCGCACCAGCGGCATATCCCTTGATAAATTGATTGGCTTATTGACACTATTGTATGAGGAGGACTAGCGATGACCAATGCTTTGGCGGTATCAGGGCTTACTAAAACTTATGAGGATTTTCATTTGGATCACGTTTCATTTACCGTTCCCAGCGGCTCCATTGTGGGGCTGATCGGAGAAAACGGCGCGGGAAAAAGCACAACGATCAATGCCGCTTTGGGGTTGATTCAAAAGGAAGACGGCGTTGTTTCGATTTTAGGGAGGGAAGAGCTGGACGGGGATATCAAAGAACAGATCGGCGTGGTGTTCGATGGCAGCAATTACCCTGAAATCCTTTCTCCCCGGAAGCTGAACCGGGTTATGAAAAACATTTACAGAACCTGGGACGAACAGACGTATTTTAGTTTGTTGAAACAGTTTTCACTGCCCTCTGAGAAGCCGATCAAACAGTTTTCAAAAGGAATGAAAATGAAGCTTGCCATCTCCGCTGCATTTTCCCATCATTCTAGACTGTTGATTCTGGATGAGGCTACCAGCGGTTTAGACCCGGTGATCCGGGATGATATTCTGGATATGCTTTTGGATTTCGTGCAGGACGAAGAGCATTCCATACTGGTATCTTCCCACATTACCAGTGATTTGGAGAAAATTGCTGATTATATTGTATTTATCCATGAAGGAAAAGTGGTTTTTTCCAAGCCGAAAGATGAACTGATCGAGCAGTACGGTATCCTTAAGTGCGGCGCAGCACAATTTGACGCGCTGGATCGATCCGATATTATTGCGTACCGTAAAATGGACTATGGATGGCAGATCTTGATTTCAGACCGGGAGGGGATACAGAAAAAATATCCGAAAGCAATGGTCGTCCCAGCCTCAATTGATGAAATCATGCTGCTTTATGTAAAGGGGGAAAAGTGATGAAAGGTGTTTTAGTGAAGGATCTTTATATTGCCAGAAGCAATATTCTGGTGACCATAGTCAGCCTAATGGTTTTGGGATTTGGTTTATCCTTTTTACTTGAAACCAGCGCCCTTTTGGTTTTAGCCCCGGTTGTCTCCACCACAGCCGTATTTATCAGTATTACCAGTGACGGGGCTTCCAAATGGAATAAAAATATCATTACCATGCCGATATCGAGAAGCCAGATTATTGGCGAGAAGTTTTTGTTTTATATTCTGCTTGCCCTGTTGGGAATGCTTACAGCGTTGATCCCCTGCGGTGTCCTTGCTTGCTTCGGTGTAGACGTAACCCTTCGCTCATTGTGCCTGTATGGCTCTATTGGGATAAGCACTACCCTGCTGGCAGGCGGTATCAGTCTGCCATGCGCTTATCTGTTCGACCCGGAAAAATCACAGATTGTCTTTATGATGTCTTTTATGGCGTCAACAGGAATAATAGCCGGGCTGGTGCTTCTTACAAATTTGGTATTCCCCGTGAAAGAAAACATTCTTTTGGCTTTCAATCTGGTGCTTGTAATTTCTATTATCTGGTTTTTTATTTCTTATTGGATTGCGGCAAAGGTATACCAGAAACGGGATATCACGTGATCGAAAAGCATGCGAGCGAAAGGCGGGTATATTTTCATGCGGCATTCCACGGCATCCAGAATGTATTTCACGGCAATTAAGTTGTATTGATGCCTCGGGCAGGTTACAATTATTATTTACCGAAAGGAGGTGCGCCTTGATCTATATTGCAATCTGTGATGATGAAAGATATATGTCCGATCATATAAGGAAAATGGTGTCTGCTTTTTTTCAAAAAAAGAACAGGGAGGTAAGCATACGGTCGTTTTCCAGCGGTAAAGAACTGCTGAGCTACCATAAGCAGATCGATATCCTGTTTTTGGATATCCAGATGAAGGATATGGACGGCATGGAAACGGCAAGGAAGCTCCGGGAGGATAATTTCCGGGGTTTTTTAATCTTTATTACGGTGCTGAAAGACATGGTCTTTCAGTCTTTTGAGGTGCAGGCATACGATTATCTGGTCAAACCGGTGGAGGAAGCACAGTTTGAGAAAACAATGGAGCGCCTTTTTGCTTCCATGCACAGGGCAAGTGAAGACAGCCTGCTTGTACAGAAAGGATATGAGGGGCGCATTATTCCAAAAGACGAGATCGTTTTTTGCGAGATCATAGACCGGAAAGTATATCTGAATCTGGTTTCATCGGAAGTAATCGATTATTATGAGCGGATCGAAAAGCTGGAAACAAAACTGGGGGATAGCTTTTTTCGGTGTCACAGAAGCTATCTTATCAATTTGAAGCATTTAAAAGGCTACAAGAATGGGACTGCATACATGGATAACGGCAGGGAAATTCCTGTGTCACGGCTGCGGAGCAGGGAGTTTTCCGGTGTTGTTTTGCAGTATATGAAGAACCTGTAAACGTTTTTATATAGCGCAAAATGTGCTGTTGATCATCCCACGGCATCCAGAAGACATCCCACGGCAAATGGGTGAAACCTTTTCTTTCTACAGTCGAAAAAGAAAAAAGAAGCTGTCTGTATAGGCAGTTGAAAACATCAGATTGAAGGAGGACATACTTATGGCAATGCAGATTCATGGCAATTATGATCATTCCAGAACCGATTACGCAGAAAGGGTGATGGAAAAGCAGGCAGCAGAGAGGGCGGAAAAAGAAAAGGAGGCAGGCAAAGAGGCAGAGGTAAAAAATGCTGATAAACCTTTTGAACCTCAGGATGAATATATCAGCAGCGAGAAATCTGGAAAAGCGCCTACCGGGCTGTACCGGGTAGAGCAGGATGAAAACGGCAGCCGGAGAATCTTTTTTGATGATCCCAGGAAGGCGGCACGCGGGGGCGAAAAAGAAGAACCGAAAGCAGGCGGGAGCAATGGGGAAAAGCCTGAGACTTGTGTGGGAAATACCGATGCGGTTGAAAGAGAAATCAGAAAATTAAAGGAGAAAAAACAGGAACTGGAGCAACAGATCCAGGCAGCTTCCGGGGATGAAGAGAAGACCCGGAAGCTGGAGAAAAAACTGGCGCAGGTAGAGCAGGAATTAAGTCAGAAGGATAATGATACCTACAGGCGTCAGCATACTGTTTTTTCATGAATTCCCTTTTCGATGATGCCAAAGCCCAGAGGATAAGGTCCTGTGTGTACGCCGATGGTGGCGCCAATCTGGTACACAGGGATCTCATCCAGGGCGTATCCCTTTTCACGAAGAACGGACAGAGCGTGATCCCGGAAGGAAACGCCTTCTTCGTAGTCATAACCGTATCCTACAGCAAGGCTATAGCATTCAATTCCCAGATGGCTTTCCTTCAGGTATTCTAACAGAAGCTCCAATGCCTTCTGGGTGGAGCGTCTGCGTCCCCTGCCGATACCGGAAGGAAAGATTTCACCCTGCTTTAAGGTGATAACAGGTCGGATATCCAGAACCCCGCCGGCAAGAGCCGCCACCTTTCCGATGCGTCCCCCGTGCTTCAGGTATTCCATATTGCCTACGGTAAAGAAAATTCTTCCGGTGCTCTTGATCTCCTCCAGACGGGAGACGGCATCCTCATAACTCATACCGCTGTCCCGTAAGGCGGCAGCCTCCAGCACATACTGTCCCTGAAGAACAGTGTTGATGGTGGCGTCAATAACGGTGATCTCAGCCTGTGGATAGTTTTCCAGAACAAGGGCGCGGGCATTCAAGGCGGATTGCATGGAACCGCTGAATTTGGTGGTAATACAGATACAGATCACAGGCATTCCTGCCCGGGCAAAGGGCAGAAATGCCTCTTCATAGTCATGGATGGAAGGCATGGAGGATTTGGGATACACGCCTTTTTGGTCAACCATCTGCTGATAAAAATCTCTGATATCGATTTCTACATTTTCTTTCAAATAATGTTTGTCATCAAAGGACACATAAAAAGGGACCACTGTGATGTTTTTTTCCTCTGTTAATTTTACAGGAAGATCACAGGAGCCGTCGCTGATAATGTGGAATGCTTCATTCATAATCGAGAAACCTTCTTTCACTTTTCTTTTGTTGTATCGCAATTTGAAACAGTATAGGTGCTGTTACGATGATATATAGTATAGGATACTACGTCTTGAGAAGAAAAGCAATTCCCTGTTTTGTTACATTTCGCATCTACGCTGCGTGAAATGTAACCCTGTTTTCTTTATTGCAGAGAAAATGGCAGGATGATAAAATTACAAGAGATGGAAAGGACGCGTGTCTTTAAAAAATGAAAATAATTTGAGTTTTGAAAGCGGATGAATTCATGAAGAGTGAAAGGTAAGACTTCAATATGCAATATGGCAAAAACTTACGGAGCAAAAGAATTGTTACTGGAATTGCATTATTCATGGCAGTTTTTTCTCTCGTTGGATGTGCAGGGAGAGAAGCGGAAACACCATCTCCCACACCGACTGCATTGGTGGCGGCAAAGGAGAGGGAGGAGATTCGGATCGATTTTCCCTTTTATGATTCAGAGGAATATGAGCTTACTTTGGCAAAGCTGCCGGATGTTCCGGAGGAATACGAACTGATGCTTTATGACGGAAAGGGGGAAGTATTGCAGCAGATCCCTTGCGGAAAGCTTACAGAGCCGATCAGGTTCTCCTTTGACGGGATAGCTTATGGCACATGGAATAACCTGGAGATATTTCCTGCCGGTCTTTTATTTATCTGGAAGGACGGGCGCTTCCTGCCGGAAGCCATTGAGATACCCGAATATGAGGAAGCGCGGGGAACGGCAATGCTTACCGTAACGGAAGATAAGGAAGTCCTGGAACGGCGGATCTATCTTTTAAATGAGACAGAAGGCAGAACCGAAATGGCAAGAAGCGCCACGCTTCAAAGAGATACCGGAAGATTGACGCTCAGGGATCATCTGGAGGGGCAAAACCTGTTTGAGGGAATCGTGCGGCTGGACGGGGACGGGAACCCGGTAAATCAGGAATATTTTGACCTGCTTTTATGGAATAATTTAAGTTTTTTAGGGGATTGGCAGGAAGACCCCAGGATGGATGTCTGGATAAGTGAAGAATTCCCTGAAGAACAGACAAGAGAACAAGGGATAAGCAGCTTCGAGGATGTACAGAATTACGTTTTTGGAAATGACGGGCATGCGGCGGAATATGAGAGCATGCAGGCATTTCTGGAAGCCTTTGGACTCTGGGGCAGCGAACCCTTTTTCCAATATTTTGACCCTTATGGAAATTTGCAGCTGGAACTATATGGGGACGCATCGGCGGAAAATGTCTGCGGGATCGCCTATACCTATCGGTTTAACAGTCAGTTGGAAAAAGTTGTATATATGAAAGGGTTTACAGTGTGCGAGATACCGGAAGCCATTTGGGAAACACCGGATCTTTTTGTGACGAAGACGGTGGACGGGAGAGATGGTTCGGAATGGGTGGAAGATTATGAGGAAAGCATAGAGTATACGGACCAGGGGCGGCCTGATTATTTTATCTCCACTGGAAAAATCGATGACTGGTCCATAGAAGATCAGCAGCAAAGGATGGTGGAAATAAATTACATTTACCGTGAGGACGGCACGCTGTATTGCAGGGATTATGATCACAATGGTCAGGTGTTTGGCACAACCCTGCAAACCTGCGACAGTTATTATGACGAACAGGAAAGGATTGTTTTTGAGACGGGGTATATTACCCACGGTCATGTTGAATATTACTATATTTATGAAGAAGGGGATACGGGCAGCAAACCGGCATACATATTGTATATTGACCATAATCTGAATTATGCGATCCCCAGCATGGTAAAGCTTCTGTAAATAGTTCTTTACATGTGCCCCAATCTATGCTATTATTTTTAAGTATGAATTTTAACCGTTGCTCAGAACCCTGGACACTCCGACCGGTTCTTAGCATCAGGCGTTTCAAAAAGAAGGAGGAACTACAATGATTTCCAAAGAAAAGAAAGCAGCAATTATGAAAGAACATGCAAGATGTGAAGGTGATACAGGTTCACCGGAAGTACAGATTGCAGTGTTATCAGCAAGAATTCAGGAGCTTACAGAGCATTTAAAGGAGCATCCCAAGGATAATCATTCCAGAAGAGGTATGTTCAAGATGGTTGGTCAGAGACGTGGTCTTCTCAATTATCTGAAAGAGAAAGATATTGAAAGATATCGTGCTTTGATTGAAAAACTGGGGCTGAGAAAGTAAAGATGGCAGTTTTAAGGCGGAGCATACCGATAGATTCGGACTCCGCCTTTTAAATTCATTTAGCCCTTTCTCATAAGAGGAGGGCTGGTAAGATAAGAAAAGGAGAGAGATTATGTACAAGACGTTTTCAATGGAACTTGCTGGCCGTACCCTTGCGGTTGATGTGAACCGGGTGGGCAAGCAGGCGAACGGATGCGCGTTCATGCACTATGGTGATACCACCGTATTATCCACTGCAACCGCATCAGACAAGCCAAGAGAGGGAATTGACTTTTTCCCCCTGAGTGTAGAGTATGAAGAGAAATTATACGCAGTAGGAAAAATCCCGGGAGGATTTAACAAGAGGGAGGGAAAGGCATCTGAGAATGCGGTTCTTACAAGCCGTGTCATTGACAGACCCATGCGCCCCTTATTCCCCAAGGATTACAGAAATGATGTGACCTTAAACAATATGGTTATGAGTGTAGACCCGGAGTGCCGTCCTGAACTGACGGCGATGCTGGGGGCTGCTATTGCAACCTGCATTTCAGATATTCCCTTTGACGGTCCCTGCGCTATGACCCAGATGGGCATGGTGGACGGAGAACTGGTGGTGAACCCTTCTCAGGAGCAGTGGAAAACCGGCGACCTTAACCTGACGGTAGCCTCTACCTCTCAGAAGGTGATCATGATCGAAGCCGGGGCAAATGAAATTCCCGAGGAGAAAATGATCGAAGCAATTTATAAGGCGCATGAGATCAATCAGACTATCATTGCCTTCATCAACCAGATCGTGGCTGAGGTAGGGAAGGAGAAACATACCTATACCAGTTGTGCCGTTCCTGAGGAGCTTTTTGCCGCCATTAAGGAGATCGTGCCTCCCGCTGAAATGGAAGAGGCAGTTTTCACCGATGAGAAGCAGGTTCGGGAGGAAAATATCAAAAATATCACCGAGAAGCTGGAAGAAGCGTTTGCAGAAAACGAAGAATGGCTCGGGCTGCTTGACGAGGCAATTTACCAATATGAGAAGAAAACCGTGCGTAAGATGATCTTAAAGGATCACAAACGTCCCGATGGCAGGGAGATCACCCAGATCCGTCCCCTTGCCGCTGAGGTGGATATTATCCCCAGAGTACACGGCTCCGCCATGTTTACCCGTGGACAGACTCAGATCTGTAACGTATGTACTCTGGCGCCTTTATCGGAGCAGCAGAGAATTGACGGTCTGGATGAAAATGAAGTAAGCAAGCGTTATATGCATCATTATAACTTCCCTTCTTATTCCGTAGGGGAGACAAAGCCTTCAAGAGGTCCCGGAAGAAGAGAGATCGGACATGGCGCGCTGGCTGAGAGAGCGCTGATCCCGGTACTTCCTTCGGAGGAGGAATTCCCTTATGCCATCCGTACCGTGTCAGAAACCTTTGAGTCCAATGGCTCCACCTCCATGGCGTCCACCTGTGCGTCCTGTATGTCTCTGATGGCGGCAGGGGTACCCATCAAGAAGATGGTTGCAGGTATTTCCTGCGGTCTGGTAACGGGCGATACAGACGATGATTTCGTTTTGCTGACAGATATTCAGGGATTGGAAGATTTCTTTGGGGACATGGATTTCAAGGTAACAGGAACCACAGAAGGTATTACCGCGATCCAGATGGATATTAAGATCCATGGACTGACAAGACCCATTGTAGAGGGGGCGATTGCAAGATGCCGCGAGGCAAGGCTTTTCATCATGGATAACTGTATGAAGAAGGCAATCGACGCGCCCAGACCGGAGGTAGGACCTTATGCGCCTAAGATCATTTCCATTCAGATCGATCCTGAAAAGATCGGCGATGTAGTGGGGCAGCGCGGCAAGACCATCAATGAGATCATAGCCCGCACAGGCGTGAAAATCGATATTACCGATGACGGCAATGTATCCGTGTGCGGTACCGATGCGGCAATGATGGATAAGGCGGTAGAATATATCAAGACCATCGTTACCGATTACCAGGAGGGACAGATCTTCCAGGGAATCGTGGTAAGCATCAAGGAATTCGGCGCCTTTGTTGAGTTTGCCCCGGGCAAGGAGGGAATGGTTCATATTTCCAAGATTGCCAAGGAGAGAATCAATCGGGTAGAGGATGTGCTTACTTTGGGCGACAAGGTAACAGTGGTATGCCTTGGAAAGGACAAGATGGGCAGAATGAGCTTCTCCATGAAGGATGTAGCGCAGGTGTAAGAACAGACTTTGGTTTTTTGAAATCAAAATACAGATTATATTTTAGAAACCGGGATTTCCCTGACAGGAGATCCCGGTTTTGCTGTTCTAAATTGGACAAATCATCATATATTGGGATAAGAGGTGAATGCAATGACAAAAAGAGAAGAAATTGTACGGATATTTCCCGATCATATGAAGGCAAGATGGAATCATGCCCTTTTGCAGGTGGACAAACTACAGGAAATCAGGCTGGGAGTGGGGCAGCCGGTAAGGCTGATCATAGGAGGAGAGGAAAGGTTCCTGTCGGGGAAAGGGTATCTGGGAAATGGCCTGGAGGACGCCTGGTATATGACGGAAAGAGAAATGGAGGAGATCCTCAAGAATGTCTGCCGGTATTCCATGTATGCCTTCGAGCATGAGATCAGGCAGGGGTTTTTAACAGTTCCCGGAGGACACAGGATCGGAATGGCGGGACAGGTGGTCTTGAATGAAAACGGTATGATCAGAAATATGACCCACATTCGATTTATGAACATCCGTATTTCCCATGAGATCCTTGGGGCGGCAGATGAGGCAATGTGCTATTTATACGAAAACAACAGATTTTTAAATACCCTTTTGGTTTCTCCGCCGGGCTGTGGAAAAACCACTCTTTTAAGAGATATTATCAGGCAGGTGTCGGAGGGAAACGCCTATGGGACGGGCAGACAGGTGGGAGTGGTGGACGAGCGATCGGAGATAGCAGGCAGTTTTATGGGGATTCCCCAAAATAAAATTGGTTTCAGGACAGATGTGCTGGACGGCAGCCCGAAGGTGCAGGGAATGATGCTGTTGATGCGCTCCATGGCGCCTGTGGTCGTGGCGGTAGATGAGATCGGGGGATACGATGATGTTCATGCGGTATTTCAGATACTTCAGAGTGGCAGCAGTGTTGTTGCCACCATGCATGGGGACTCTATGGAGGATGTAAGAAACCGTATAGGATGTGAAGAGCAGCAGGATGGCGGGACGGCAAGGTATTGTCCGGAAATGCTTTTTGAGAGGTACGTTTTTTTGGAAAAAAGGAAAGGGATCTGCAGGATCAGGAGAATTCTTGATCAAAATCAGAAGCAATTATACCAGGAAGCAGGTGCTGTGAGATGTTCCGCATAGCAGGCAGCGTCATGGCAATAATTGGAAGCATAGGCTTTGCCTGGAGCCTTTGCAGGGAGACGGTAAAACGCCTCGCTCTGTTAAAGCAGCTCCGGAGTATGCTGGAAAATCTTCAATATTATATTGCGTATCAGAAAGCGACGATTCCGGAAGCACTGTGGAGGATGGCGCAAAAGGAAAAAGGAGCGTTCCAAAAGGCATTTGAAGAAGTGTATGAGAGAAGCTGTGATAAGGGAGAAAATTTTCCCCTGGTTTGGAGAGCGTGCATGGGGGCGGCGCTGGAAATGGAGCCCCTGAGCAGAGAAGAAAAAAAGCTGATTCTGGATCTCCCGGAAAGTCTTGGTTTTATGGAGGAAAATGCACAGGCAAAGGCATTGGATGAATTGCTGCGGGAGATCGGTCTGCACATTCGGGAATTAGAGGAAGAACAAAAGAATAAAAATAAAATGATCATGAGCTTTGGAGCGGCAGCGGGAGTGTTGCTATCCATTCTGCTTTTATAGAGAATGACAGGAGGAAATATGGAGATAAGCCTGATTTTTAAAATAGCAGCCGTTGGCATTCTGATCACTATTTTAGGGCAGATCTTAAAGCACAGCGGAAGAGAGGAGCATGCCTTTCTGATTTCTCTTGCAGGGTTGATTTTGGTACTCACCTGGATCTTACCGTATATTTATGATCTGTTTATTATGATACAGGATCTGTTCAGTCTGTAACGGGAGGCAAAGGAATGGGAATTGTAAAAATAGGGGTATTGGGAATTGCGGGGGTGATGCTTGCCCTGCAGTTTAAATCAAACAGACCTGAATATGGTTTATATCTGGGGGCAGCGGTCTGCCTGATCATATTCACCCTTTCCCTGAGCGGGCTGGAGACTCTTCTGGGAAGAGTAAGGGAACTGGAAAATTATTTAAAGGGAAGCGGAAATTACCTGGGATTTCTTTTTAAAGCGGTTGGCATTACCTATGTCTGCGAGTTTTGCGCGTCCATCTGTAAGGATGCAGGCTACGGGGCAGTGGCAGGGCAGATAGAAATCTTTGGAAAGCTTTCGGTACTGCTGATGGGCATACCGGTTCTGACGGCGGTGATCGAGAACATCAATGCCATAGCAGGGTAGGAGAAGTGGAATCGTGAGAAAGGTGGCTATTTGTTTTGGCTGTATCATGGGGATTCTGACAATATTTCTTTGGACTCCCATAAAAGCCCTGGCGGCACAGACGGGGGAAGAAAAGGATGATTTTGATTATGTAGACCGCTGGCTGGATTCCGGCAGTCTGGATTCCATTAATGAAAGTATGGACGACCTTTTCCCGGGCATGGAGATTGATGCGGAAACGCTTTTCACAATGATATTAGAGGGGCGGGTGTTGGAGGCTTTCAAGATGCTGACAGGTCAGATCGGCGCCGGTTTGGGGGGAGAACTGTCCGGCTTAAGACAGATTTTTATTTACATATTAATTTTGGGAGTGGTATCAGCGCTTTTTTCCGAATTTTCCGATTTATTTGCAGGGCAGCAGATCGCCCAGGCAGGTTTTTATTTCCTTTATCTTTTTCTCATGGTGATTCTCACGAAAGTTTTTCTTTTTGTATCGGAAATTGCTTCCGATACCATGGAAGGAATTGTTTTATTTGTAAAGCTGTTTATCCCCACCTATAGCATTGTAGTGGGAACGGCGCAGGGAGCGGCTTCCGGCGTTTATTATTACCAGTTGATGCTTGCGGTGGCGTATCTGGTGGAAAGCTTTTTAAATGCGGTGATGGTACCGTTGATCTACAGCTATGTAATGCTGGCGCTGCTAAACGGTCTTTGGACAGAAGAAAAACTGACGCTGCTGTTGGATTTTTTCAAAAAGGGAATTTCCCTGGCGCTAAAGATTTCTCTGGGAACAGTGACTGGGCTCAGCTTTGTACAAGCTGTTATTGTGCCGGTTGCATCGGGATTAAAAATTACGGCAATGCGGAAAGCGGCAGCAGCGATTCCGGGGATTGGAAGTGTAACGGAAGGCGTGGTGGAGTTGATGCTGGGGTCGGCGGTGCTGATTAAAAACGGGATGGGCGTGTTGATGCTGATTTTACTTTTTGGCGCCTGTCTGATGCCTCTTTTAAAAATTTTAATTGTAACTGGCACTGTTAAGCTGGGGGCAGCAATTACAGGGATCGTCAGTGACAAACGAATTGCTTTATGCGCAGACAGAGTAGGGGAGGGCTGCGGGCTTCTCCTGCGCTGTGTTTTCACCGCAGTGATTTTATTTATCATTGTAATTGCGGTGGTTTCCTATACGGTTTCGTCTTAGGGGGGCAGAATATGGTTGGAATTGTGAAGGAAATCTGTATTTTTATGATCATTGCTCAGGCAATTATGTTTTTTGTGCCTGGCAGCTCCTATGTGAAATATGTCAGGATTCTGGTGGGAATTATTATGATCCTCCGCATTACAGAACCCATTTTCGGGTTGTTTTTAAATGAAGAAAAGCAGCAGGAAATAGGGGAAAAGATTAGAATCATGGAGGAGCAGATTCAGGCAGGCAGCATGGAAATGGAGATGGAGGATACACAAAAGGCGGTATATGAGGAGATGGAGCAGGAAATAAAAGAACAGCTGGAAGGGTGTGAGGGAAGCTATCAGGTAACAGGGGTGGATCTCACAGAACATGATACCACAGGGAAAATTACCCTGACAGTTACTGAAAGGACGCGGGAAGGGGAAAAGGAAATTCGAATTGCACCTGTTTCCCTGGGAGAACATGAAGAAACCGAAAATAAGGAAGAAGAATTGAAGAATCTGTATGGAAACTGTATTGGAATGGATGAGGAGCAGATCTGCATCCTGTTTCAGTAGGAGAAAAAGTATATCCGGTGAGAATCTGACTGGCGGAAAGGTATGGACATCTATATGGAGGAAAAAAGCACGGAAAAAAAAGCAGGCTTCAAACTTTCGAAGGATCATTTCCTGATCATATTGTTGATGGGAATCCTGCTCATGGTGATTGTTTGGCCGGTGGAAAAAAAAGAGCAGAAAAGTGTGTCAAAGTCCAGTCAATGGGACAGTGAAAATGCTATTCTGGATATACAGTCAGAGCTGCTCTCTGATACCTCCAAAGAACAGAGGGAGGATTTGAAAGAAAATACGATGCTTGCTTATGCCGCCTCTCTGGAGGATTCTCTTGAAAGGCTGTTGAGCGCCATGGAGGGCGTTGGAAAAGTCAGGGTAATGGTTACCCTGGAAAGCTCCGGGGAGGCAGTGGTGGAAAAGGATATCAATACGGTGAGAGACGGCACCACAGAGGTGGATTCCGCAGGCGGCAGCCGAAATACCACCAGCATCAGCGATCAGGAAGAAACCGTATACCAGGGGAACAAGGAGACGCCTTATGTAAAGAAGGTATTGTCTCCCAGAGTAGAGGGAGTTGTAGTCTGCGCCCAGGGGGGCGGTAACGTGAAAACGGTACAAAATATAACAGAAGCAATTCAGGCATTATTTGGCATAGAAGCACATAAAATTAAAGTAGTTAAGATGATATCACAATAAGAAGGAGAAGCGGACTTGAAAAATATGGTGAAAAAAAATCAGATTATGATCACAGCGCTGGCAATTATGATTGCAGTTGCAGGATACCTGAATTTTGCCGGCAGCAGGATTACGGAAGAAGAGATTATGACAACAGGTTCCGATACCGTAGTGGCGGAGGAGCAGGCACAGACAGATGCGGATGTTGCGTCATTGTTTGAAATATCCGATGAGGATATGGAGCAGGCAGACTATAGCGAGATCGGAAGCCTGGATTCTGATGTGGTGCTCTCAGAGGACAATTATCTGGATGAAACCATGAGCGAGGTTATGGCGGAGAATATGACCCAGGATATGCTGCAGAATGTAGATGAGCAGCTTTCAGAAGGAGAAACGCCGGGTGAGGCGGTATTTACTTCTGCATCCAGTTTAAATTCTCTTTCAGGGGCAAGACTCTTAAAAGAACAGACCCGTGCCAAAAATAAAGAAACGCTTCTGGAAATTATCAACAATGTAAACATCAGCGAGGAGCAGAAGCAGGAGGCAGTCAGTAATATGATTGCAATCACCGATATTGCAGAAAAGGAAACGGCGGCGGAGATTCTTCTGGAGAGCAAGGGGTTTGACGATGTGGTGGTAAGTATTACCGATGGAACGGTGGATGTTGTGGTAAATGCCGCTGAACTGACAGAGGCACAGCGCGCCCAGATCGAGGATATCGTTATTCGTAAGACCGGCGTACCGGCGGATGCCGTGATTATCAGCAGCCTGACCGCAGAGTGAGAAGAAATAGATGCTATATTTAAAAAAATGTGGTATCCTATTACAGGAGAATAGAAGAGACGGACAATTTGGAAACAGGCGCCGGGGATGACTCCTGTTTCCCTATGTCTGAAATACTTGGAGGAAAAACAGTTGAATAATTACGATCAGGAAATAAACAGAAGAAGAACCTTTGCGATTATCTCTCATCCGGATGCAGGGAAAACCACCCTTACGGAAAAATTTCTTTTGTATGGGGGTGCGATCAACCTGGCAGGAAGCGTTAAGGGAAAGGCAACGGCAAGGCACGCTGTTTCCGACTGGATGGAAATCGAAAAGGAGAGAGGTATTTCCGTCACTTCATCGGTACTGCAGTTTGAGTATGACGGTTTCTGCATTAATATACTTGACACGCCAGGGCATCAGGACTTTTCAGAGGATACCTACCGAACGTTGATGGCGGCGGACTCGGCAGTTATGGTGATAGATGCGTCCAAGGGCGTGGAGGCGCAGACCCGAAAGCTTTTTAAGGTCTGTGTTATGCGGAAAATACCTATTTTTACTTTTATCAATAAAATGGACAGGGATGCCAACGATACCTTTGAACTCCTGGATGAGATCGAAAAGGAACTGGGAATCGCTACCTGCCCTGTCAACTGGCCGATCGGCTCAGGCAAGAGATTCAAAGGGGTTTATGACAGGGACAAGCAGTGCGTGATCACCTATTCTGATACTGAAAAAGGAACAAAAGAGGGAGAATCCGTGGAAATATCCGCAGGAGATCAGGATGCCCTTCTGGCAGCAATTGGAGAAGAGGCGGCGGAACTGCTTCAGGATGAGATTGCGCTGCTGGACGGCGCAAGCGCGGAATTTGATCTGGATCTGGTGCAGGCAGGGGAATTGACACCGGTATTTTTTGGATCGGCGCTTACAAACTTTGGCGTGGAATTCTTTTTACAGCATTTTCTGAAGATGACCACAACACCCTTGCCGCGAAAAGCCGATATAGGGCTGATTTCCCCTACGCAACAAGAGTTCTCAGCCTTTGTATTTAAGATCCAGGCAAATATGAATAAGGCTCATAGAGACAGAATTGCATTTATGAGAATCTGTTCCGGTAAATATGAGGCGGCTATGGAAGTAAAGCACGTGCAGGGAGGCAAGGTGATGCGTCTCTCCCAGCCCCAGCAGATCATGGCCAGTGAAAGGAAAATATTGGATGAAGCTTATGCGGGGGATATTATCGGTGTGTTTGATCCGGGAATCTTTTCCATTGGCGACACGATTTGTATGCCAAAGGAGCAATTTCAATATGAGGGAATACCTACCTTTGCACCGGAGCATTTTGCAAGAGTAAGACAGATGGACACCATGAAAAGGAAGCAGTTTGTGAAAGGAATCACACAGATCGCCCAGGAAGGAGCCATCCAGATCTTTCAGGAATTTAATACCGGTATGGAGGAAATTATAGTAGGAGTAGTAGGCGTATTGCAGTTTGACGTGCTGAAATACCGTCTGGAAAATGAATATAATGTGGAGATCAAGCTGGAAAACCTTCCTTACGAGCATATTCGATGGATTGAAAATAAGGACATTGATTTAAGTAAACTTACAGGAACGTCAGATATGAAGAAGGTTAAGGATTTAAAAGGCAATCCTCTTCTTTTGTTTGTAAATGCCTGGAGTGTGGGAATGACCCTGGATCGAAATGAAGGACTGATACTTTCAGAGTTTGGACGTGATTAAATGAAAATGAAAAGTTTTATATTACAGTTTTTCTTCTGTGTTCTACTGCTTACAGGATGTGCGGCTCCGGGGCTGGGGGATGGAGAAGAGCGCAGGGAGATACAATTTCATAATCAAAATGCGGCAGCTTCAGAGGAAATCACAACTGCTCAGCTTGAAAAGACACAGGAAGATGGAACAAAAGCTGATGTGGTGATATCCCAGGAGGAAGCTGCTTATATCGGAAAGCAGCAGACGGGACGCTTTCATTATGAAAGACTGGAGGAGGAAGAGCAGATTGTTTATGCCGAAATTTTAAAGACCCTTCAGAATTTTGAAAAAGAGGTGTCGCTGTCCTGTACGGATACGGATATGATCGAAAAGGTCTTTCAGTGTGTCTTAAACGATCATCCGGAAATTTTTTATGTGGATGGTTATACTGTGACCAGATATACTTTGAGGGAAACGGTCAAAAAGATTGTTTTTTCCGGCACTTATCATATGTCACAGGAAGAGGCGGAGGGGAAGGAGGAACAGATCGGAGAATATGTGAAAGAGTGTCTGGCTGGAATGGACAAGGGGCTGGATGAGTATGAAAAAGTGAAGTATATTTATGAGTATATCATCGACCAGACAGAGTATGATGCCAAGGCGCCTGACAATCAAAATATATGTTCCGTATTGATTGGAAGAAAAAGCGTCTGCCAGGGTTATGCCAAGGCGACCCAGTACCTGCTTCAAAAGGCAGGGATAGAAGCCACATTGATCATGGGTAGAGTTTCGGAGGGAGAAGGACATGCATGGAATCTGGTAAAGCTGGATGGAGATTACTATTATGTAGATACTACATGGGGAGACGCTTCTTATCAGATCGTGGAAGGCAGCGGCGACCAGATGCTGGAGAGCATTCCACCTATCAATTATGATTATCTCTGTGTTACCACCAGTCAGCTGGAGAAGACCCATGTAATTGATTCCGTTATAGATCCGCCTTTGTGCGAGGCTATGGAAGACAATTATTATGTCCGGGAAGGATGCTATTTCACGGCGCTGGATACTGAGAAGCTGAAAAGGGTGTTTTCCGGGGCATATGCCAGGGAGAGCAGCTATGTAACCCTGAAATGTTCAGACGATGCAGTTTATCAGGAAATGTTCAAATATATGATCGAGGACCAGGAAATATTCACTTATTTGAATGCACAGGAGGGAAAAGTTTCCTATGCAGAAAACAGGAAGCAGTTAAGCCTTAGCTTTTGGCTTTAAATAATGTGGGGATTTTGTTGTCTGCTGGGGCTATGCAAAAAGCAGAATTTTTGGTATGATAAGCATAAATAGGGCTTGCAGTAAATAAGAGAAAGGAACGTTATTATGGAAAAAACTTTTGAGCAGAACACATATGTGTTACAGGAAGACGAGGACCTTGGGACAGTTAAGATTGCCGATGATGTGGTGGCAATGATTGCAGGTCTTGCAGCGACAGAGGTTGAAGGCGTTGCCTCTATGGCTGGCAATATCAGCCATGATCTGATGAGTAAAATGGGTGTTAAAAGTCTTACCAAAGGCGTTAAAGTGGAAGTGTTAAGTAAAAAGGTGAAAGCTGAACTTGCGCTGGTAATCGAGTATGGATATAATATATTGACCGTTTCCCAACGGGTACAGGAAAGAGTAAAATCAACCATTGAGAATATGACAGGGCTTGAGGTGCTGGATGTGGATATTCGCATTGCAGGTGTCAATATACCAAGGGATAAATAAGCGCAGGGTGGACACTTATGAGCAGAAGAGAAATAAGGGAACAGATATTTAAGCTATTGTTTCGCGTAGAATTTAATCCCAAGGAAGAGATGGCTGAGCAGGAAGCGTTTTTCTTCGAGGACGAGGAAAATACGGCGGCGCTCAAGGACAGCGCTCAAATCAGTGAAAAGTTCAACAAAATTGTAGAAAAGCTGGACGAAATTGATCAGAATTTGAATGATAAGGTGCAGGGGTGGAATACTGACCGTATGGGAAAGGTGGATCTTACCATTCTGCGGCTGGCAGTCTATGAAATTTTTTATGATCAGGAAATTCCTACCGGCGTTGCCATCAACGAAGCAGTGGAGCTTGCCAAAAAATTCGGACAGGATTCATCCCCGTCTTTTGTCAACGGAGTGCTGGCAAAATTCGCTTAGGTGGGAACAAGATGCAGAATATTTATACAGTTGGACAAATAAATTCATATATTAAAAATATGTTCGCACAGGATTTTTTGCTAAGTGAGCTGTGGCTTAAAGGCGAAGTCAGCAACTGCAAATATCATTCCTCCGGGCATATTTATTTTACTTTAAAGGACGAAAAAGGAACGATTTCCTGTGTAATGTTTGCAGGGAACCGTTCCGGTCTTGCATTTCGGATGATAGAAGGAATGCAGGTGGTGGTAAAGGGAACCATCGATGTCTATGAGCGGGACGGCAAATATCAAATGTATGCCAAAAGCATACGGCAGGATGGTGCAGGGGAACTCTTTGAACGATTTGAGCGCTTAAAACAGGAGCTTTTGGAACGGGGAATGTTTGCCCCTGAGTACAAAAAGCCCATACCACGGTTTGTGAAGACCATAGGTGTGGTGACGGCGCCTACAGGGGCGGCGGTAAGAGACATTATCAATATTGCCGCCAGAAGAAATCCCTATGTGCAGATTCTATTGTATCCGGCAATTGTGCAGGGGGATGCGGCGGCTGACAGCATTGTGCAGGGCATACATATGCTTGCCCAAAAACAGGTGGATGTGATGATCGTGGGGCGCGGCGGAGGCTCCATTGAAGATTTATGGGCATTTAATGAAGAAAAGGTGGCGCAGGCGGTTTTTGACTGTAATATACCGATTATTTCGGCAGTGGGGCATGAGACGGATACAACGATCATTGATTATGTGTCGGATCTGCGGGCTCCCACTCCTTCTGCGGCAGCGGAACTGGCAGTTTATGATGTGTCTCTTTTACTGGGGCAGCTGGAAGGGGCGAAGCTTACGTTAAACCGTCTGATACAGAACAGGCTGCGGATCTTCCATATGCAGCTCCAGGCGTTGGACGCAAGATTAAAAGCTGGCAGTCCGATGGGAAAAATCAGGGAAAATCGAACCTATGCGCTGAATCTGGAAGAGCGTTTGTACCAGGTTATGACAAACAGGATCACGCGGGACAGGCACAGGCTTGCCCTCTATATAGAAAAATTAAAGGGGCTTTCCCCCCTTGACAAACTGAATCAGGGGTATTCCTATGTGGCAGATGAAAGGGGAAGGACAGTTACAGACGCAGGCAGGGTTAGTGTGGGCGACCGATTGCAAATTTATGTAAAAAATGGAAGAATAGAGGCAAAAGCCACCGGAGTATATCCGGCGCAGACGCTTCCCATAGAAGGGAAGACAGGATAGAAAGGCAGGAGACATGCAGGAGCAGGAAGAAAAAGAACTAAAGCTGGAGGAAGCTTTTGAACAGCTGGAAGAAACAGTTTTGGCATTAGAGCAGGAGGACATTTCTCTTGAGGAATCTTTTCAGATCTATCAAAAGGGAATGGAACTGCTCAAAAAATGCAATCAGGCAATCGATCAGGTAGAAAAAAAAGTGATGGTATTGAACGAAGATGGAGAAATCGATGAATTTTAAGGAAACACTCAGTGAAAAAACCAGACACGCAGAACAAATTCTCATGACGTACCTGCCAAAGGAAAAAGGGTTTCAGAAAAAAGTCCTGGAGGCGGTAAACTACAGCGCCATGGCAGGCGGGAAACGCCTGCGCCCCGTTCTTATGGAGGAGAGCTTTCTTTTGTTTGGGGGACAGGGAAAACTGATAGAGCCATTTATGGCGGCGTTGGAGATGATCCATAATTATTCTCTGGTGCATGATGATCTGCCTGCGATGGATAATGACGAATATCGCAGAGGGCGCAAAACCACCTGGAATGTTTACGGGGACGGCATGGCGATTCTGGCGGGAGATGGGCTGTTGAACCTTGCTTTTGAAACAGCAGCTCTCGGGTTTGATTATGCAGAGGATGAAGAGCAGCTTAGAAGAGCGGCGGCAGGGATTCAGATATTGGGACGAAAAGCCGGAATCTATGGAATGATCGGAGGACAGTGCGCTGATATTGAGGCGGAAACAGGAGCGGAGATAACGGAAGAACTGCTTTTGTTTATTCATGAAAATAAGACGGCGGCATTGATTCAGGCGGCAATGATGACAGGCGCTGTGCTGGCAGGCGCTGGTAAGCGGGAAGTAGAGCTGATGGAGAAAGCGGCTTATAATATTGGCATTGCATTTCAGATCCAGGACGACATTCTGGATGTGACCAGTACGGAAGAGGTGCTGGGGAAGCCCATTGGCAGTGATGAAAAAAATCACAAGCTTACTTACGTGTCCCTTCATGGGCTTGAAGAGTCGAGAAAGGAAGTGGAAAGACTCTCCCGGGAGGCGCTGTCTATTTTAGGTTCTTTTGAAACGAAAAATGAATTTCTGGAGGAATTGGTAGTTTCTCTGATTACCAGAGAAAAGTAATTGGTTCAAACTGTAGGACAGAAGAAAAGAAGGTAAATGATATGTTGCTTGACAGTATCAAAGTCGTAAATGACATCAAAAATATAAATCCGTCAGATTATCCGGAGCTTGCACGGGAAATCAGAGAGTTTCTGATTGAAAAGATCTCCCGTACAGGAGGACATCTGGGTTCCAATCTGGGAGCAGTAGAACTGACTATGGCACTGCATCTTTTTCTGAATCTGCCGGAGGACAAGCTGATCTGGGATGTGGGGCATCAATCTTACACCCATAAGCTTCTTACCGGAAGAAGAGACGGATTTGAAACCTTACGTAAATTTGGTGGAATGAGCGGATTTCCCAAAAGAAAAGAAAGCGACTGCGACTGTTTTGATACGGGACACAGTTCCACGTCTATTTCCGCAGGATTGGGGCTGGTAAAGGCACGTGATATTCAGGGAGGAACCAATACGGTAGTGTCCGTGATCGGGGATGGTTCCCTGACAGGGGGAATGGCGTATGAAGCATTGAATAATGCTGCAAAGCTGGAAACCAATTTTATCATTGTGCTCAATGATAATAATATGTCCATTTCTGAAAATGTAGGCGGCGTATCAAAATATTTAAATAATATAAGAACCACCAATACCTATCTGGATATTAAGGAGGGAGTTTACAATACTCTGAAAGAGATTCCCAAAGGAGAAAAGGTGGTGGAAGGCATCCGTAAGGCAAAAAGCAGTTTCAAGCAGCTGGTGGTTCCGGGGATGTTCTTTGAAGATATGGGAATTACTTATTTAGGACCTGTGGACGGTCACAATATTTCGGCAATGCTTCGCGCCCTGCACGAGGCAAAGCGTACCAGAAACGCAGTGATCGTACATGTGATCACACAGAAAGGAAAAGGATTTGCACCGGCGGAGCGGCATCCTGCCAGATTCCATGGGGCGGAGCCTTTTGATATTGAAACAGGGGTTCCCACCAAACCCAGAACCACGGCAAATTATACGGATATTTTTTCTACTGTTATGACCAAGCTGGGGGCAAGGGATGAAAAGGTGGTGGCAATTACGGCTGCAATGCCCGATGGAACAGGTCTTAAGCGATTCCGGAATATGTATCCGGAACGGTTTTTTGATGTGGGAATTGCGGAAGAGCATGCAGTTACCTTTGCGGCAGGGCTTGCGGCAGGAGGCTTAAAGCCGGTGGTGGCAATTTATTCCTCCTTTCTTCAGCGTGCCTATGACCAGATACTCCATGATGTCTGCATCCAGAATCTGCCGGTGGTATTTGCCATTGACAGGGCGGGACTTGTGGGCAGCGACGGGGAGACCCATCAGGGTATTTTTGACCTGTCTTTTCTATCTTCCATACCGGGAATGCATATTATGGCGCCCAAAAATAAATGGGAGCTTTCCGATATGATGAAATTTGCAATTGCCTTTGAGGGACCTGTTGCAATCCGCTATCCCAGAGGAGAAGCTTATGCCGGGCTGAAGGAATTCCGCGCGCCGATATCCCTGGGCAAGGCGGAGCTTCTCTATGCAGAGGGAGAGGTTTGTCTTTTGGCAGTAGGGAGTATGGTGAAAACTGCCCAGGAGGTAAAAGAACTGCTGAATGCTTCCGGATGCAAATGCAGTATTATTAACGCCAGATTTGTAAAACCCATTGATTTGAACGCTGTGGAATGGGCGGCACGCAATCACCGGCTGGTGGTTTCCATGGAGGAGAATGTGGCAAGCGGCGGCTATGGAGAAAAGGTCAGAGAGGCGATAGACGCCCTTGAGACAGGTGCGGGTTTTATGCAGGTTGCGATACCGGATGAATATATAGAACATGGCAATGTAGACCTCTTAAAACAGGAAATTGGCATTGACGCTCTTTCTGTTGCAGATAAAATCAAAAGGGAAATGGGAATAGATCAATGAAAGAGAGGCTTGACGTACTGTTGGTAAAAGCGGGGCTTGCACCTTCCAGGGAAAAGGCGAAGGCGGTCATCATGTCCGGAAATGTTTTTGTAGACGGACAAAGAGAGGATAAGGCAGGGGCTTCTTTTGATCCTGAAAAGATTAAGCTGGAAGTGAAGGGCGGCGCGCCAAAATATGTGAGCAGGGGAGGGCTTAAGCTGGAAAAAGCAATCGACTGCTTCGGAGTGTCGCTAGAGGACAGGATCTGTATGGATATTGGAGCTTCTACAGGAGGATTTACCGATTGCATGCTTCAAAACGGCGCACACAGGGTATATGCAGTGGACGTAGGGCATGGACAACTGGACTGGAAATTGCGGAACGATGAAAGGGTGGTTTGCATGGAAAAGACCAATTTCAGATTTATGGTTCCGGAAGATATAGATGATAAGCTGGATTTTGCCTCTGTGGATGTATCCTTTATCTCTCTCACCAAGATCTTGCTGCCTGCAAGGGCGCTCTTGAAAGAGACAGGTGAAATGGTCTGTCTGATCAAGCCCCAATTTGAAGCGGGACGTGATAAGGTGGGTAAAAAAGGAGTGGTGAGAGAGCCGGAAGTGCATGAAGAGGTTATCAGAAAAGTGATCGACTATGGGGATTACATAGGATTTGATATATTACATCTTGATTTTTCGCCCATCAAAGGACCGGAAGGAAACATCGAATATCTGGTTCATCTGAAAAAAAATCCGGAAAAGATAAAAAACACCATGGAAATCACAGAAATGGAAGCGGAGACAGAGCTGCAGGACATCATAGCGGAAAGAAAAGGTTATTCCTGGCAGAAGAAAATATCGGATCAGGTAACGGAGACGGTGAAGCAGGCTCACGGTATCCTGGATGTATGACAGGGAATTTCATGATGTGTATAAAATACCAAAATAAGGAATGACGATATGGAGTATTTTTATGTAATATCCAATCCCACCAAGGACCCGGAGTTGAAGACAGCTTGTTTCATACAAGAATATCTGACTGCTCATGGGAAAAAGTGTATTGTGGATGAGGGTGCGCCCAAGTCTGACGGGGAGGCGTATACCTATCAGAAGCAGGTGAGCCGGCAGGTAGACTGTGTGATCGTGCTTGGAGGGGACGGAACCCTTTTACAGGCGGCGACTGATCTGGCGGCAAGAGACGTTCCGTTTTTGGGAATCAATCTTGGAACGTTGGGATTTTTGGCGGAGGTCAACAAAACAGGAATAGAAGATGCCCTTGAAAAGCTTATGGGAGATCAATTTGAAATTGAAAAACGCATGATGCTTTGTGGAAAAAGCTTCCACAGACAGGGAATTACAGATGAAGCCAGAGCGCTCAACGATATTGTGATCACCAGGAAGGGATCACTGCAGATCATTCATTTTAATATTTTTGTCAATGGAAAGTTTCTTCATCATTATCATGGGGACGGCATTATTCTTTCAACGCCTACAGGATCTACCGGCTACAGTCTATCTGCGGGAGGACCTATCGTAGAGCCGAGAGCGAAATTGATTCTGCTCACACCCATCTGCCCCCATTCCATGCAGAACAGAAGTATTGTCCTTTCTCCCGAGGATCAGGTGACGGTGGAGATTGGGTGCAGCAAGGATGGAGAGGAGCAGGAAGTGGAGGCAATATTTGACGGCTGCCATAAGACTACGCTGCATACCGGTGATAAAATCGAAGTGAAACGGTCAGAAAAGACCACAGGAATCGTGAAACTGGGACAGGGGAGTTTTCTGGAAGTGCTTCACAGGAAAATGAGTGATTGAGAAAGCAGCATGAATAGAACGTGCGGCATGACGGAGTGAAGAATGAAAAAGAGCAGGCATCAAAAAATAAAAGAGCTGGTGGAACAGTTTGAGATCGAAACCCAGGAGGAACTGGCGGACAAGCTGAGGGCAGCCGGATATACCGTTACCCAGGCGACTGTGTCCCGGGATATTCGGGAATTGAAGCTTTCCAAGATTCCCATGGGGGATGGAAGACAGAAATACACGATTTTGGTCCATAGCGATCATTATCTCAGCGATAAATATATACGAGTCCTGAAGGATGGTTTTGTATCCATGGATATGGCGCAGAATATTCTTGTGGTAAAAACGGTATCCGGTATGGCTATGGCAGTTGCAGCCGCCATAGATGCCATGAAGCTGAAGGAGATCGTGGGTTCCATTGCGGGGGACGATACCATTATGATGGCAGTGCGCACCGTAGAGGACACGCAGGTCGTTATGAGCAAAATAAACAGCGTACTGGAAGAGTAACCGACTGTGTACTTGAGAGAAGGGACAGCAGGAGGAAGCGATATGCTTGAAAGTTTACATGTAAAAAATCTGGCGTTGATTGATGAGCAGGAAGTCACATTCTCAAGGGGAATGAATATCCTCACCGGCGAGACCGGCGCAGGAAAGTCTATCATGATAGGCTCCATTAATCTGGCGCTGGGGGCAAAGGCGGATAAGGAATATATCCGCACGGGAGCGGAATACGCCCTGGTGGAACTGATCTTTTCACTGAATGAGAGACAGTGTGAAAAGGTGCGGGAATTGGACCTGCCTCTGGAGGAAGACCACACATTGATCTTACAGAGAAAAATTACGGCAGGCAGAAGCGTCTGCAGGGCAAATGGAGAAAGCATCAGCGCCGGACAACTGAGAAACCTGGCGGGCTGTCTTTTGGATCTCTATGGACAGCATGAACACCAGTCTCTCCTGAAACCATCTTCCTACAGGAAGATGCTGGATGACTATATTGGAGAGGATGCAGAGGCTATAAAGACGCAGCTGAAGAAGAAGCTTTCAGATTACAGGGGCTGTAAGGAGGAGCTGGAAGCACAGGATCTGGACGAGGCGGTAAGAACGCGGGAAGCAAAGCTTCTGGAATTTGAGATCAGTGAAATTGAAGCCGCAGCGCTTGAGCCAACAGAGGATGAACAGGTAGAAAGAAAATACCGTAAGCTGGTGAATGCCAAAAAAATGAAAGAAGCTGTTTACATTGTGCACGGGCTTACCGGTTATGATGAGGAGGGCAGTGCAGGTCTTGCAGTGGGACATGCCCTGCGGGAGCTTAAGCCCCTTGCGGAATATGACGATGAAATAGAAGCTTTTACTGCGCAGCTTACGGACATTGATGACCTGCTGAATGATTTTAACCGCTCCATGGCGCAATACAGCGAAAGCCTTGAATTCGATGAAAGGGAATTTGCAGAGCTTGAAGAGCGGTTGAATGTTCTGAATCACCTGAAAGACAAGTATGGGAATACCATAGAGGATGTCCTGAAAACCTGGGAGAAGAAGCAGCAGGAACTGGATAAGCTGAACCATTATGAAGCGTATATGGAGCAGCTTCGGAACAGAATGGAGGAAGGAAAGAAAGAGATTCTACTTTTGTGCGGACAGCTTTCGGAAATGAGAAAAAAAGCGGCGGAACCCCTTACCGAAAAGCTAAAGGGGGCAATGGTCGACTTAAATTTCCCCCATGTAAAATTTTCAATATCCATTCTTCCCAGGGAGGAGGAGTTTACCGCTGAAGGGTATGATCAGGTGGAATTTATGATTTCCACCAATCCGGGAGAGGCGTTAAAGCCTGTGTGGCAGGTGGCAAGCGGGGGAGAGCTTTCCCGCATTATGCTTGCCTTTAAAACCGTTTTTGCCGACAGAGATGAAACGGATACGTTGATTTTTGATGAAATCGATACGGGAATCAGTGGGAAAACAGCATGGAAGGTGTCTGAAAAGTTAGGAAGTCTTTCCAGAGATCATCAGGTTATCTGCATTACGCATCTTGCCCAGATTGCCGCCATGGCGGATGCCCATTTTATGATCGAAAAAAGTGTAGTAAATGAAAGAACCGTAACAAAGATCAGAGAGATCAGGGAGGAAGAGAGCCTGGAGGAACTGGCAAGGCTTTTGGGAAGCGGGGAACTCACGGAGGCTGTTTTAAGCAATGCCCGGGAGATGCAGGATACCGCGCGCAAAACAAAATCGAAATTTTATTTGTAACATTTGGAAACAAAAAAATAAAATTTAGAAAGTAAAATTTCAAGTTTTTCACATACTAAAAAAGGCATGCAGGCTGTATGTCTTTTTTATTACTATTATTTTTAGGATAAAGGATGTGAAAACTTGAACCATTTAAATGAAACAGTCCATGACCATGGACTGATCTGTAAAAAAATTTCATATATAAAATTTTTATATGTTATGCTTGTATTCGGCGTGGCGGCAGTGCTGCTGTCTATGTACTATTTTATGTGGCTCAGTGTTCCATCTACCATCATGATTAAAGCGGGGGTGGATCAGGAATTGGATTTTAAAGTACCTGCCTCAGGTGAAATCTATAAAGAGGCAGTGGAGGTCAGCAGCAGAACCAATGCAGACATTGAAAACGACAGACTTTACATTGATTTGGGGCGTCCCGTAACCTTAAAGGCAAATCAGGTGGATCAATACAAGCTTCATCTGAAGATTTTTGGCATCATACCTCTTAAGGAAGTGGATGTGGAGGTGATTCAGGATGTCCGCTTAAAGCCGGCTGGAATTCCCATAGGAATTTTTGTCAAGACCCAGGGGGTGCTGGTAGTGGGGATCGGTGAATTTGAGGGGGAGGATGGACAGATCGTCAATCCCGGGAAATATGTTTTCCAGACAGGAGACTACATTCTGGAGATCAATGATGAGGAGATCAATGAAAAAAGGGAACTGGTTGACAGGATCAGCCATTGTGAAGGGCAGGAATTGGTATTTAAGGTACAGAGAGGGGATATGCTGCTGGAGGTAAAAGCGCGCCCGGAACCCAATCAAAACGGAGAGTACAAAATGGGAATATGGGTCAGGGATAACGCCCAGGGTGTGGGAACCATGACCTATATTGACGAGAACGGATGTTTTGGCGCGTTAGGGCATGGCATTAACGATGTAGATACCAGCACGTTAATGACTTTGTCTACCGGAACTCTGTACCATACGGAGATCATAGGAATTACCAAGGGAACCACTGGTTCGCCGGGAGAACTGACAGGATTTATTGAATACGATGACAAGAATATTATGGGCGCTATTACGGCAAACACGCCCAGAGGGATTTTTGGAATCTGTACGCCGGAAACGGAGATGGAGGCAGTTTATGATTATCTTCCTCTGGGATTGAAGCAGGAGATCCGAAAAGGACCGGCACAGATCGTCTGTTCCCTTGGAAACGGAATACAGACATACGATGTGGAAATTACGGACATCAATCTGGAAAATGATAATGTAAACAGAGGAATCGTGTTGGAAATTACCGATCCGGAGCTTTTGATGACCACAGGCGGCATTGTACAGGGGATGAGCGGGAGCCCCATTATCCAAAATGATAAACTCATAGGAGCTGTTACCCATGTTTTGGTTCAGGAGCCGGCAAAAGGTTATGGAATCTTTATTGAAAACATGCTGTAACAGAGAATCTTCTTTCCAAAAGATGGCACATATGATAGGATGTTTTTATGGAAAGGAACGAGAGAGGGACGCAGATCTTTGAGAAGGATATTGATATTGGAGGAAGATGCGGATACATTGATAAGCCTGAAGAGCATGATAGAGGAGAAGGCGGAAGTCTATGCGCTTACCGATGCTCAAAGGGCTTATAAATGTGCCGTTAAAAATTTTATAGATCTGTTCATTGTAGATACAGCTTTTGAGAAGGAGGGAGAAGAACTGCCTCCGGAGCTTGTGTTTGTGGACAAAATACGGGATATGGAGAGATACTGCAGGACGCCCATCTTATTTATCACAGATATTCGGAAATCAAAGCTGTACACCTATGAAAAACTGAACTGTTATAAGATGATTGGGAAGCCCGTTCAGGAGGAACAGTTCAAGCAGGTTCTGGAAGACAGCCTGAGAGCTTTACGGTATAATGGCAGCGTAAATAAGGTTTTTTTCCGCAGATTCGGAGTGATGCATTGGGTGCCGGAGGAAGAGATCGTGTACATAATTATTAAAAAACCCAAGGTATTTGTGCATTTGAAGGATGAGAGAACGCTCAACCTTTCCTATATGCCCATACAGCAGATCCGGGAAAAATTAAAAGGGGAAAAATTTATTCAATGCAAACGAAATACCATAGTGAACAGAGATTATATTCAGAACTATGACCCTGTCCATCATAAAATGCAGCTCATAAAAAAATATGGAGAAATAGAGACAGGAGTAACCTACAGCGAGTACCTGGAAGAGTTATTCAGACAGGACTGGTAGGGAAGATACCAGAGGAGAGTGAAAATGCGATATCCGGATTTCTTGAAAGAAAAAGGAACCATAGGCTTTTCGGCGCCGTCTTTTGGCTGTGCAATGGAGCCTTACAGAACAGCTTTTGAAAATGCCCAGAGGAAGTGGAAGGCACTGGGGTATGGGCTGGATTTAGGACCTAACTGCTATAAGCAGGAAGGGGTGGGAATCAGCAGTACGCCGGAGGCATGTGGCAGAGAGCTTACGGAGTGCTATTTAAGCAGGTCTAACGATTGCCTGATCTCCTGCGGGGGCGGAGAGCTGATGTGTGAGATCTTAGACTATGTGGATTTTGAGACGATCAAAGATGCCCCGCCCAAGTGGTTTATGGGCTATTCGGACAATACCAATATGACCTTTCTGCTGAATACACTGTGCGATACGGCAGCCATTTACGGACCCTGCGCCAGTTCCTTTGGCATGGAGCCGTGGCATCCCTGCCTGACAGATGCAATGGATCTGCTGGAGGGAAAAAGAAAGCAGGCAGGCAGTTATGGAACCTGGGAGAAAGAAGGCATAAAAGATGAAGACCACCCTTTGGCGCCGTACCAGTGTGAGGAAGAACTTCGATTGAAGCTTTATACGCCCAATGACCGGGGAGGGCTTACAGAGTGCCGCCAGGTCGAGATGGAAGGGCGCCTCATCGGGGGTTGCATGGATTGTCTGGTCAATCTCCTGGGAACTTCCTTTGACCGCGTGGAGGCGTTTGCCGAAAAATATCGTGAGGATGGATTTATATGGTTTCTGGAGGCATGTGATCTAAATGTTTTTGGCATTCGAAGGGCGATGTGGCAGATGGAGCATGCAGGCTGGTTCCGGCATATAAAGGGATTTCTGATTGGACGCCCTGTGTGCTTTGGAGAGGATATGATGGGACTTGACCAGTATGAGGCAATATTGCCTGTAGCAAGACATTATGGAATTCCGGTTATCATGGATGCCGATTTGGGACATCTTCCACCCATGATGCCTCTGGTAAGCGGAAGCATGGCGAAAATAAAAGCAGAGGGGAACCGTCTGCAGATTCAGATGGAGTATCGATAAGATGAATGTACAATCTAAAGTGAAACAAAAATTGGACAATCCCATGTTCAAAGAGGGGAAAAGAGTTGTTTTGATCATTCTTGCCTCCTGCATTATGGCAATGAACATTAAAAGCTTTATACGCGCCGGCAACCTGATTCCCGGCGGTTTTAACGGCGTTACCCTTTTGATCCAACAGATCGCATGGGAATTCTGGGAGGCAGAGATTCCGTTTACGATTGTAAACCTGATTCTCAATGCCTTTCCGGTATTTATCAGTTTTAAATTTATTGGAAAGAAGTTTACAGGCTATTCCTGCCTGATGATCGTATTATCCGGCATTCTGACTGACATTCTGCCGGGGTATCCGGTTACTCATGACATTTTGCTGGTTTGTGTTTTCGGCGGGATTATCAATGCATTTGCCATTAGTCTTTGTCTGTTTGCAAATGCCACCAGCGGCGGAACGGATTTTATTGCCATTTTCTTTTCGGAGAAGTATGGTGTGGATACCTGGAACTACATTTTTGGTGCCAATGTAATCGTTTTGTTGATTGCGGGAAGCCTTTTTGGCTGGAATGAGGCGCTTTACTCTATTATTTTCCAGTTTACCTCCACCCAGGTGCTTCATGCTCTCTATAAACGTTACCAGAAGCAGACGCTGTTTATCATCACGGAACAGCCCAATGCAGTTTATGAGGAGATCCGGGATATCACCAACCACGATGCTACGTTGTTTAAGGGGACAGGCTGCTACCGGAATCAGGAGTGCAATATGCTCTATTCGGTGGTGGGGAGCGATGAGATCCGGAAGGTGGTTTCAAAAATCAGGGAAGTGGACCCTCATGCATTTATCAATAACGTGAAGACGGAACAGATCACGGGAAGATTTTATAAGCGGCCCAATGACTAGGGGAAGTTATATTGCATACCTGTGCAGGGAGGTTTTTACCAAAAATTGCGCGATGAATGACAGTTGAAGTGGCACATCATGTATTTTATAATAACTTCATAGCAATATTTGGAAAAATGGAGGGAAAATGATGGAGCAGTTAAATTTATCGACAATTGAGGATACAGAAAAGGTATATAAGATTTTGGGAGAGCTCATACATATGAACAGAGAATTCCAGATCATGATAACAGTACCCTCCGGCAGTAAACTTACGTTGCCCAAAGAGGGTGAAAAGGAGTCGGACAAGAAGCTCAGCTATAATTTGGAGCGTGATGTGACGGACATGATCCATGAAATCGGCGTTCCGGCACATATTAAGGGATATCAGTATTTGAGAGAGGCAATTATGATGTCGGTGGAGGACCCGGATATGCTGGGATCGATTACCAAGGTGCTTTATCCCACCATTGCCAGAAAGAATCAGACCACCGCAAGCCGTGTGGAGCGGGCGATCAGGCATGCTATCGAGGTGGCGTGGAACCGGGGAAGAATGGAAACCCTGGACGCTTTGTTTGGATACACCATTAATACCGGAAAAGGAAAGCCTACCAATTCAGAGTTTATTGCGCTGATTGCTGATAAGATCAGATTACAATACCGCTAAAATAACAGGTTCCGTAAGGAACCTATTATTTTGCAAATTTGTCTTTAATTGAAGGAAGGGATGTTGTATAATACTGTATAACAACATTAATTGGAGGGTTTGTGATGAAAAAGATTCTTTTTGTCGCGTCAGAGGGAGTTCCTTTTATTAAGACCGGCGGGCTTGCCGATGTAGTAGGCTCACTGCCGAAATGTATTGATAAGAAGTATTTTGATGTGCGTGTGATTCTTCCCAAGTATACCTGCATGACGCAGGAAATGAAGGATAAAATGAGCTATGTGACTCATTTTTACATGGATTTTCATTGGAAGAATGAATATGTAGGCATCATGTATGCTGAGGTTGACGGGGTTAAATATTACTTTATCGACAATGAGATGTTTTTCAACGGATTCAGACCATACAGTGATAATGCGCTGTTTGAGATCGAGAAGTATGCGTTCTTTTCCAAGGCGGCACTGTCCATTCTTCCGGTGATCGATTTCAGGCCGGATCTGATCCACTGCCATGACTGGCAGACAGGTTTGATTCCGGTATATTTAAAGGAGCGTTTTCAGGGAAGCGAGTTTTATCGGGGCATTAAGGCGGTTATGACCATTCACAACCTGAAGTTCCAGGGGAAATGGAGCATCCGGGAGGTGCAGGATATTACAGGTCTGCCTCCTTACTATTTTACCCCTGATAAGCTGGAGCTTTATAAAGACGCAAACCTGCTCAAAGGCGGGCTTGTCTATGCAGATGCCATTACTACGGTGAGCAACACCTATGCCGAGGAGATCAAGACGAAATTTTACGGCGAGCAGTTGGACGGACTGCTTCGTGCAAGGGAAAATTCCCTGCGGGGCATTGTAAACGGCATCGATTATGATGAGTTCAATCCGGAAACGGACAAATATATAGAATTTAAATATAATGCAGTGAATTTCCGCAAGGAAAAGATCAGAAATAAGCGTGCGCTGCAGGCGGAACTGGGGCTGGATCAGGATGACCGGAAATTTATGATCGGTATTGTGTCCAGGCTGACCGATCAGAAGGGCTTTGACCTGATCGCATACATTATGGATGAACTGTGCCAGGATAACGTGCAGCTTGTGATCCTGGGAACAGGAGAGGAACGTTACGAGAACATGTTCCGTCACTTTGACTGGAAATACAACGATAAGGTTTCGGCAAATATTTATTATTCCGAGGCGTTGTCCCACAAGATCTATGCGGCATGCGACGCTTTCCTGATGCCTTCCCTGTTTGAACCCTGCGGTTTAAGCCAGTTAATGAGCCTTCGTTATGGTACGGTTCCCATTGTGAGAGAAACTGGCGGACTGAAAGACACGGTTGAGCCATATAATGAATATGAGAGTACAGGAACGGGCTTTTCCTTTGTAAATTATAATGCCCATGAAATGCTGGGAGTGATCCGCTACGCCGAGCATGTATTCTATGACAAAAAGCGCGAGTGGAATAAGATCGTGGATCGTGCTATGGCGACCGATTTCTCATGGAATGTTTCAGCGGCTAAATATCAGGAGATGTACGACTGGCTGATCGGATAGAAATTTTGGAGCGTAACGGTAATGCCGGATAAAAAAAGAAAAGACAGTTTTATATTGCAGGCAGGGATTCTGGCGACAGCCGGAATCATCTGCCGCATTATCGGACTTCTCTATAATACGCCCCTGGTAGCAATCATCGGAGATGAGGGAAACGGATATTATAACAGCGCATATTATGCCTATAGCATTGTGCTGTTGATCTCTTCCTACAGTATTCCCTCGGCGGTTTCCAAGGTCATTGCACAGCGGCTTGCCACAAAGGAATATCGAAATGCGCACAGGATATTTTGCTGCGCGTTTATTTATGTGCTGGTAGTAGGTGGTATTGCCAGCTTATTTGTGTTTTTTGGGGCAGGGCTTTTGGTGAACATGGAAAACGCTGTTCTGCCGTTGCGTATTCTTGCCCCTACCATTTTTTTCAGCGGCATATTGGGAGTGCTGAGAGGTTACTTTCAGGCGCATAAAACCATGCTGCAAACCTCTGTATCCCAGATCCTGGAGCAGATTGTAAATGCGGCGGCAAGTATTGGAATGGCATATGTGCTGGTTCAACTGGCGGGGGAGGGGGATGCTACAATGCGTGCCTCCTACGGTGCGGCAGGAGGAACCATAGGAACCGGTGCAGGCGTTCTGGCAGGGCTTTTGTTTATGCTGGGAGTGTATGGGCTGAACCGAAAGACCATCAGGAAAAGAGTGGAGCGGGACACCACTCACATAGACGAGTCCTACAGCGATATTTTTAAGATGATTTTGATGGTGGTCACCCCTTTTATCATCAGCACGGGTATTTACAATATCAATACCTTTCTTGATAATACCATCTATCAGCATATTATGATGGATGTAAAAAAAATGGAAGAAGCTTTGGTTGCCACGGACTTAAGCGCCGTGGCAAAGGGAACGAAGATTTCCAATATTCCCATTGCCATAGCTTCCTCCATGGCAACAGCTTTAATTCCAGGTATTTCCAGTGATTTTGTGAAGGGAAAGCTCTCCGGTGTGCGGGGAAAAGTAGCGAAGGCAGTTAAGGTTACCATGCTCATTTCCATTCCCTGTGCGGTAGGGATCGGCGTGCTGGCAAAGCCCATTATGATGGTCATATTTCATCAGCCGGATACCCTGGATATTGCTTCCGCGCTGCTTTCCTGTATGGCTGTAAGCATTATTCTTTATGCATTATCCACCCTTACCCAGGCAATTCTTCAGTCCATCGGAAGGATGAAGACGCCCATTATCAATGCAACGGCAGCGGTGTTTATTCATGCAGGCGTTATGATTGCCATGATGCTGTTTTTGGATGAAAAATACACTCTTTACTATTATGTGTTCTCCACGGTGCTGTACTCCCTGATTCTTTGTGTGTTGAATCAGATCTCGGTGCACAGGCATTTGAAATACAGCCAGGAAGTGAACAGGACCTTTTTAAGACCGATTCTTGCCTCAGTTATCATGGGAGGCGTTGCCTTTGGGGTATATCAGGGGCTTTATTATCTGTGCAGAATCAATATTCTTGCCCTGGCGGTTGCTATTATGGCAGGGGGGACGATTTACTTTATTTTGGTGATCCGCTGGCGGGCTGTGACAGAAGAAGAACTACGCGGTATGCCTAAGGGGCATATGATGATCGGCATTGCCAAAAAGTTTGGGATTATGAAGCCGGAAGCGGGCAAGAAAGGAACGCCTCAGGGAAAGAAGAAGTCCCGGAAAAAAGAGAAAGCCACCGGGCGCAGGAAGCAGGAAGCGCCGCCTCAAACAAATAAAAAAAATATTCAAAAAATAACGCTTCCAGCCTACAAAACAGCAGAAAATTTTGTGGATGAAAATGATGATGATTACTGGCTTGATGAATAAATTGACAGTATAGAATAAAACCTTCTGGAAATAATAAATACGTCAGATAAGATAATATTTTCAGGAGGTATTTTTTATGGCAAATTTATCAGAATTGGATCTGCAGAACCTGCGTCACCTGATCGGCGGTTATGATGTAACACACTGCAAAATGAAGGAATATGCATCCTGTGCAACAGATACACAGGTGAAACAGTTCTTTGAAAAAGGCGCTAAGTCAGCCATGGACAACAAAAATCAGTTGATGAAGTTTTTGCAGTAGGAGGGAAAAAGATGCAGATGAATGAAAAGACAATGGTAGCGGATACCCTGACAGGTATCAATGGAGAGTTGGTTCGGTTTGGAGAAATGATCGCCCAGACAGAGAATCAGGAGCTGAAGCAGACTTTGAAGCAGTTCAGAAATACCTGTGAGCAGTCACAGGAAGAGCTTTACAAGCTGGCGAGAGAAAAATCCTACTATGTGCCTGCGGCAAAGGCGACCCAGACAGAGGTAGACCATGTGAAGAGCCTGTTTACAAGCAGCACTTTGTAAGAGACAGACGCCCGTATTTCACGGGCGTCTGATCTGTTCTCCCTTATTGGGAAGTATATGTTTTAAGCTGGGAAATATCGGAATCGATCATCATGGAATAATTGGTATAGTAGACTACAAAACCAGGTTTACTTCCGTTGGGCTTTTTCACGTTTTTCTTTTCTGTGTAGTCGATCTCCACTTTATCCTGACCCCGCCCCTTTGAATAGTAGGCGGCAAGCTTTGCAGCTTCCTCAAAAGTGCGGTCAGGGAGCTTGGCACCGTCTGCTTTTACAATGACGTGAGAACCGGGTATTCCCTTTGCATGGAACCACCAGTCGCCGCCGGAGGCAAACTTAAAGGTAAGCTCATCGTTCTGGTAGTTGTTTTTGCCTACATAGATATGAAAACCGTCGCTGCTTAAATAGTGAAAGGGTTTGCTGGTAAACTTCACTTTTTTACTGCCGCCCTTTCGGCGGATATAGCCGCTGGAAATCAATTCTTCCTTGATCTGTACCAGGTCTTCCTCCAAAAGAGCGATATCCAGCGCCGCCTGAATGGATTCCAGGTGGTCGATCTCCTCCTTCACCTGGGTGGTGAGAGAAGACAATGCCTCATAAGTGCGTTTAAGCTTCCCGTATTTATCAAAATATTTTTTGGCGTTTTCAGAGGGACTAAGGAGAGGATCAAGGGGAATGGTGATCGTCTCGTTGGTATAGTAGTTCAACGCTTCTAAGGATTTAGCGCCGGGAAGGGCTTCATAGCCATAGGTGTTTAACAGCTCTCCGTAGATACGGTATTTGTCCTTTTTCTCAGTATCCTGCATTTGACGCAGTTGAAGATCGTATTTTTTGATATTCCTTTCCAATGCTGTCTGAACGATCCGGCGCAGGTCAGCGGATTTCTGGCGGATACGGGTAACGGTGCTTTTCTGGGCATAATACTGTTCCAAAAGACAACTGATGGAGGCGTAAGACTTCTGGGAAACTGAGTCATACAGGGTAAGGGGAAAAGGGGCGAACTCCACAGGAGCGTCCTTTTCGTAGATAATAACCGGATTGAAATGGCATTCCCTTACCTGTACCATCATATCTGAGAAGGCACCATAAAGGGAGGAGAGAGCTTCGCCTCCATTGGGAGCTTCCGCAAAAAAGGCGGTAGAGGTATCCCCATCCACCTTTGCCCTACAACAGATTTCCTGAGCCATTACAGGGGAGATGCCAATGTAGGAGCTATAGATTCCTTTGTAGACAGGCGTATGTCCTTTGGTAAGAGCTTTTTGAAAGGAAGAGAAATCTGTGGAGAGAGGATCTTCTTTTTCCTGGGTCTGAGGGATAAAATAGGTTCGACCCGGAAGCACTTCACGGACAGAACTGATCAAACCGGAAATATGTTTGATACTGTCTATGATATTGTCATTTTCATCTATAAAGATAATATTACTGTGCTTTCCCATAAGCTCAACCACCAGTCTTTTGCGGCAAAGATCTCCCATTTCATTTAAATGTTCAATGTGGAGATGAACGATCCGCTCCAGCCCGGGCTGAGAAATATGGGTAATCCTTCCGTTTTGAAGATGCTTGCGCAGCAGCATGCAAAAGCCCGGAGCTGTCATGGGGCTGGGCTTGTTTCCTTCTGTTAAATAGAGAAGGGGGAGGGAAGCGCTGGCGGAGATGAGAAGACGTTTTTGCCCGCCGCCGGCGGTTTTTATGGTGAGCAGCAGTTCGTCATTTTCCGGCTGGGCGATCTTGTAAATACGTCCTCCGGTAAGGGCGTCCTTCAGTTCATTTACGATTGCTGCGATGGTAATTCCGTCAAAAGCCATAAGAGTACTCCTTTCTGTTTCTTCCATATTATATAGCAGCCGGGAAAAACACACAAGTTACAGTTTTGAAATCCTTGACGTTTTCAGGCGGTTCGCCTATAATGTAAAAGAGTATGTGGCGGGGGGAAGCTGCGACTTTGTAATCAAAGTACAAAAGCAGGAGGATTGGCATGATCAAAAGCATGACGGGGTTTGGCAGGTGCGAGGTGCAGGAAGCCGAGCGCAAAATCGTTGTAGAGATGAAATCGGTAAATCATCGCTACCTGGATGTTAATATCAAGATGCCCAAGAAACTGAATTTTTTTGAAGCGGCAATCAGAAGCGAGCTGAAAAACTATATTCAGAGGGGTAAGGTAGATCTTTTTATTACCTATGAGGATTACACAGAATCCAATGTGTGTGTAAAGTACAATAAGGAGCTGGCGGCAGAATATTTTTCCTATCTGAATCAGATGGCGGAGGACTTTTCGCTGGACAATGATGTGCGGGTTTCCTGTCTGTCCAGATATCCGGAGGTCTTTACCATGGAGGAGCAGAACATCGACGAGGAAACTTTGTGGAAGCTTCTTCGTCAGGCGATCAAAGGCGCAGCGGAAGGCTTTGTGGAAACCAGGATCAGGGAAGGAGAAAATCTGCGGAGAGATCTGCTGGAAAAGCTGGACGGAATGCTGGAACATGTGAACTTTATCACAGAGCGATCCCCTCAGATCATTGCGGAATATAAGCAGAAGCTTGAGGATAAAGTAAAAGAGCTTTTGGAAGACACTAAGGTGGATGAAAACAGGCTGCTCATGGAGGTTACGATCTTTGCGGATAGAGTCTGTGTGGACGAAGAACTGGTTCGTCTCAAAAGCCACATTGAAACCACCAAAGAAACCCTGCTTCAGGGCGGAAGCATCGGAAGAAAGCTGGATTTCATAGCACAGGAGATGAACAGAGAGGCAAACACGATTCTTTCTAAATCCAATGATCTGGAGATCTCCAATCGTGCCATTGAATTGAAAACGGAAATTGAGAAGGTCAGAGAGCAGATACAGAATATTGAATAGCAGGAAGCAAGAACAGGAAATATGAAAAAGATGAAGCATAAAGGAATCCTAATTGTAGTTTCAGGTTTTTCAGGGGCAGGAAAGGGCACGCTGATGAAACAGCTTGTGCACGCATATGATAACTATGCCTTGTCGGTTTCCATGACCACAAGAGATCCAAGACCTGGGGAAGAAGAAGGAAAAGAGTATTTTTTTGTCAGCAAGGAAAGGTTTGAAGAAGAAATTTCAAAGGACGGCTTGATAGAATATGCCCGTTACTGCGATCATTACTATGGGACGCCCAGGGAATATGTAGAAAGGCAGCTTGAGAAGGGAAAGGACGTTATCCTGGAAATTGAGATCCAGGGAGCCCTTAAGATTAGACAAAAGTTTCCCACAGCGCTTCTTCTGTTTGTGATGCCTCCTAATGTTGCTGAATTAAAAAGGCGGCTGGAGGGAAGAGGCACGGAGAGCCAGGAGGTCATCTGCCAGCGGCTGAAGCGCGCCGCGGAGGAAGCCGAAGGGATCGAACAGTATGACTTCATTATTATCAATGATAAGCTGGAGGAATGCGTTCAGGAAATGCACGCTCTGATTCGTGCGGCACATTATACCCCTTTAAGAAATGAGGAGTTGATTGAAAATATAAGAAAAGAACTGGATGCCTTAAATTAAGGCGTTTCAGATGAAAGGAGAAAAAATGTTACATCCATCTTATTCCGATTTAATGAAAGTCGTAAACAGCGAGGTTGAGCCTGGAGAGGCGCCTGTTGTAAACAGCAGATATTCCATCGTAATGGCGACTGCAAAGAGAGCGAGACAGATCATTGCAGGGGAGGAGCCGCTGGTGGATCAAAAGGAAGCAAAACCTTTGTCTGTTGCAGTGGAAGAACTAAACCAGGGAAAGATCAAAATCCTTTCGGAAGAGGAATGATTGAAAAGGTGTTATCGCTACGAAGAGGGCAAAATGACGTCTCTCCTCGTAGCGATATCAGCTTATGAAACCTGTTATCAAGAAGGAAAAATTGTATGAAAATATTGTTTATTTCGCTGGGATGTGATAAAAATCTGGTGGATTCCGAGGTGATGCTTGGAGCCCTTGCGGAAAAGGGGTATTGTTTTACGGACGATGAAGCCGAAGCTGAAGCCGTAGTGATCAACACCTGCTGTTTTATCAATGATGCAAAGGAAGAAAGCATTAACACCATATTAGAGATGGCGGAATTAAAGAAAAGCGGGCAGGTCAGGGCATTGATCGTTGCCGGATGTCTGGCGCAGCGGTATCAGAAGGAGATCCAGGAGGAAATTCCTGAGGTGGACGCTATCGTAGGGACAACTGCTATTTTGGACATTACGAAGGCGCTTGACGGGGTACTTAAGGGAAATCCTGAGAATTACATGGAAGCTTTGGATAAGGCGCCGGTGGGAGGAAGAAAGCGTGTGGTGACCACCGGAGGATATTATGGGTATCTGAAAATAGCAGAAGGCTGTGATAAACGTTGTACATACTGCATCATACCCCAAATAAGGGGAAGTTACCGCAGCATCCCCATGGATGAACTGCTGAAGGAAGCTTCCACATTGGCGGAGGGAGGCGTGAAAGAGTTGATTCTTGTAGCACAGGAAACCACTCTTTACGGACAGGATCTGTATGGGAAAAAGATGCTCCCGCAGTTGCTGGAGGAACTGTGCAAAATAGATGGCCTGGAGTGGATACGAATCCTTTATTGTTATCCGGAAGAGATAACCGAGGAATTAATCCGGGTAATTGGGCAGGAAGAAAAGATCTGCCATTATTTGGATCTTCCCATACAAAGCGGAAGCGATGCCGTTTTAAGGAGAATGGGAAGAAGAACCGATGCCGGGCAAATCAGAGAAGTGGTGGAAAAGCTGCGCCGGGAGATTCCGGATATCTGTATCAGAACCACACTGATCTCGGGCTTCCCGGGAGAAACGGAAGCAGAGCATGAGGAGACCATGGCGTTTGTGAACGAAATGGAATTTGACCGTCTGGGTGTGTTTCCCTATTCTGCCGAGGAGGGCACGCCGGCGGCAAACATGCCGGATCAGGTGAGGGAAGAAATAAAGGAGCGGCGAAGAGATGAACTGATGGAGCTGCAGCAGGAGATCGCCTTTGAAGGGGCAGAAGATATGACAGGCAGAATTGTGAAGGCAATGATCGAAGGAAGAGTGGCGGACGAGGATGCCTATGTGGCGAGAACCTATAAAGATGCGCCGGGAGTGGACGGCTATCTGTTTATCCGCACAGACAGAGAGCTTATGAGCGGAGATTTTGTTGAGGTAATCATAACCGGCTCAAACGAATACGACCTGATTGGAGAAATAACTGCCTGAATGGAGGAGGATAAAATGAACTTACCAAATAAACTTACCATATTCCGGGTAATATTGATCCCGTTTTTCATTGTGTTTTTATTAATACCGATCACCCCTTATGACAAGTGGATTGCCCTGGCAATTTTTATTCTTGCAAGCCTGACGGATCTGCTGGATGGAAAAATTGCAAGAAAATATAATATGGTCACCAATTTCGGGAAATTTATGGACCCACTGGCGGATAAGCTGCTGGTTTGCTCGGCATTGATCTGCCTGATTGAACTGCATAAAATCCCGGCATGGATGGTTATCCTTATTATTGCAAGGGAATTTATCATCAGTGGATTCAGGCTGGTAGCATCGGATAATGGAGTGGTGATCGCAGCAAGCTATTGGGGGAAATTCAAGACCACCTTTCAGATGGTGGCGGTCTGCCTTTTGATCGCAGATATTCCGGCGCTTTCTTTGGTGACAGAGATCGTATTGTGGATCGCGGTGATTCTCACAGTAGTATCCCTGGTGGATTATCTGATCAAGAATAAAGACGTTATGAAGGAAAAGAAATAGTATGCAGGATCAAAAACAACAGATAGAAGAAAAAGTGGTTGCAAAATTAAAGGAAATGGGGATGCAGGTGACCTGTGCAGAATCCTGTACCGGAGGAATGATCGCTTCCACTTTAGTGAATGTGGCAGGGGTGTCCGATGTTTTCAGGGAAAGCTATGTAACCTATGCCAACGATTCCAAACATAAACTCCTGGGAGTAGAGGAAGAGACTCTTAAAAACCATGGCGCAGTAAGCCGCCAGGTGGCGGAGCAGATGGCACAGGGAGCGGCAAAGGCGGCATCGGCAAAGGCGGCAATAGCTGTTACCGGCGTGGCGGGACCTGACGGGGGAACTAGGGAAAAGCCGGTGGGACTTGTGTATATTGGCTGTTACGTAGATGGAAAGACCGTGGTTACGGAGAATCATTTTCAGGGAAGCCGGTTGGAGATCAGGAAGCAGACCACCCAGGCGGCGCTTACGCTGCTTTACGATTGCCTTTTATAAAGGAAGCCGGGCAGAAGGAAAAGAAAACAGGGGGAATTGCAATGAAAGGAAAATGGAGTTCGGGGAAGCTTGTTGCGCTGATATTGGGAAGTATGGCGGCAGGCATGCTGCTTCTTGGATCATTCTGTATCAGCGTTTTTTTGCTGCTGAACGATATCGGGAGAGAAAGTTTGCAGGCAAAAGAGCGGGAGAGCGGGGAGTACAGGCATCAGGAGGAGCGACCGGAAAGCCCCAGCGAATCTTACCGCCGCTATGATGAGCAGGAAGAGGAAGAAAAAGAGGAAGAGGAGACCGAAGAGGAGTGGGAGGAAAGCATCTATTATGATTTCCACAACGAAATCAGAGACGATCTTTCCTACCAGGTAAGGATCGAAGAACTGGGCTGTTATTATGGAGATACGGATAATGTTTTTGTGCAGGTGGAATATCCGGTGGTATGGGGCGCCGACTCTGAGGAGCTGGATGGCATCAATGCTGCTTTGCACAGAGAAGTAGATGAAATAAAGCGTTACGGGGAGTCTGTTGCAGATCAGCTTGGCTGGGGAGAAAGCTTTGACTTTGAGGCAGAATGCATTGTGACTTATATGGATGAGGAAACCCTCAGCGTTGTTTATCGGGAAAACGGCTATCTGAACAATGAAGACTTTGAAAGCTATGTGATTTCCGTGAACATTGATATGGAAAGCAAAATGGCGCTGACCAATACCCAGCTGCTTGCCGTTGACGATGCGTTTTCCATAGATTTCAGGGAACGCTGTGAAAAGCAGAACGGAGAGATCGCTTTTCTGGAAAACTTTTCCGATCAGGATATCACAGAACTGTTGACGGATATGGACAGTCTGATTATTTTTTACACGCCTATGGGGATGGAAGTGGGCTTTAACTATTATTACGGATGGGTGACGGTTACCTATCGGGACTATCAGAAATATAGGAGTCATATTTGATAGGCGAAATATTGAATTGTAATGGTGGGAATTCTTTACAATTTTCCCTTTTTGTTTTTATTGTAGATGTAAATGGTGATAGCTGTCATAGTGATAAGCATTAGTATTGCTATGATAAATGAGTTTATATTTCTAATCTGGCTGCCGGCTTCTGAATTTATCAGAACGTCCCAAACAGCGCCGACACCCCAGAAGAATGGGAATATTGAGAAAATATTTTGCGTGAAGTAGAATACCGTTACGTACATGATCCCAACAAAGAATAGTTTTTGGAATTCCGGTTGAAAACCGGCGTGGTGTAAACTGTAAAAAATTGCGGTAATAAAAATGGCAGGCAAAATTCCAAAGGCACGTTCAAGTTCATAGCGCAGAAATCCATATATGAAAATCATTTCAAAAATTCCGGCAGCAAAAATATAGGTTATGGCATAAAGTGAATTTATATTAAAAGTGACAGATTCAGTATTTTTGCTGATGAACATGAATGCCAAAGAGAGTCCTGCCGCTGCATTGATTACCAAACTGGTAGTCAGTTTCTCTTTGCGTATTCCCAGAACAGATAAAGTTCTCTTTTTTATAAATAAAATATAATATAAGGGCAGGAAAAAACCTAAAAGTAAGATCATGCATATATCTCGCAATAAAATATTAAAAAACTCATTATGAAACAATGTCATGGTGGCGCTTAATGCGATCATTATGAAACCGCAAACCAGTCCAAATATATTTTCTTTATCCATTGCAAAATGTAACCATTTATTTTTCATTGCGGTTCTCCTTATATACAGATAATAATTTTTGTGTTCCGGATATTTCAGCATGAACGATATCGGTCATACGCCTTAAATTTGCCACATGAGAGGCAGGCACTTCCTGCGCCCATGTCTCGTTATCCTGTTTACAAATTCCCTCAAGATAAGACTCCAGGATATATAACCTTTCCTCCAACAATCTTTTGACCTCTTTCCTTTCTAAAATATCCATAAGAAAAGCGGCTATTGTAAAAATATTGGTATCATAATTAAACTGTACAATAGATTTTCTGATGGTATCTTTCAGTTCATCCTGCCCTTTTTCTGTTAAGGAATAGATGGTCCTATCCGGCATATTTCCGATTTTTTCTGTGGTTCCCACAATCAATTCCCTTTTTTCAAGATTCTTTAAGGTAGTGTAAACAGTTGAATCTGCAATATTAAACCACCATTTAATATTCATATAATGCAGTAACTTGGTTATTTCGTAGGCATTAAGCGGTTTGTCATAAATAATACCCAAGAGCAAAGCAGCAGGCTTTGATAACATTCTTTTTTCCTCCTATCTAAAATTATAATAATACTACTATATATATGTAGTACTTTTACATTGTAGCATAATAAAAAGAAAAAGAAAAGAATTATTGATAAATTTTTGAGATCTGTTTTTAACGGATCAAACCTATCATAATCTGGGGTTTTGCTTGTCAAATAAGTAATTATATGCTACATTTATAACGTAAGAAATCTGCACTGCATTCTGGATGCGGTGAATATTCTGCTTTGCATATCCGGCATTTTCTGCCAAACATCCAAAGCAAAAATATGGAAAGGGAGGAGGAAGATGCCATTGAGGGAGTTTTATTGGACACTTCTTGTGAGATAATAAGAACAACGTAACAGTTCAGCCTGCCGCAAGGAGCAGAAGCGTATGGGCATCCTGGCTTTGCA
>CAMWCA010000016.1 GCA_947172705.1 uncultured Lachnospiraceae bacterium | reverse complement strand
CGGGTCGGAGTATAGCGGCGTCCATGCCGCATACTCCTGATTCCGCCATCCGTGGCGGAATCTCCCTGGGTATCCTGCCATTCCATAAGTGAAATGACCGATTTCTCGCCAAGGCGCTGAAACCATATGAGGAATAGCCAGCCCCATTGGCTGTGCTCCGCAGTGTCCTTCCACGCTCCTTTTGCCCGACACCGTATCCCGTGCCCCGGCGCAGGTGTGAAAAGCACTTAAAAATACCAGAATAGCGATACAGAAATCAGGAGAGCCATGCAGCGGTTAGTTCAGGATATAAAAACGGGAGAACTGAATCACATTTATCTTCTTTACGGAGCGGAAGCCTATCTGCGAAAGCAGTACAGGGATCGGCTGAAGGAGGCGATCATCGGCGATGACACCATGAATTATCACTACTATGAGGGGAAGGATATTTCTGTGGGAGAGGTCATCGATCAGGCGGAGACGCTGCCTTTTTTTGCGGAGAAGAGGCTGATCGTCATAGAGAACAGCGGTCTTTTTAAAAGCGGAGGGGAGCAGCTGGCACAATATCTCCCAACGCTGGCTCCAACTGCTTATTTCCTTTTTGTGGAAACCGAGGTGGATAAAAGGAGCAAGCTGTATAAGACCGTTTCCTCCAAAGGCTGCGGGGTGGAATTCGGCATTCAGGATGAAACCACCCTGAAAAAGTGGATACTGGGAATGGTAAAGAAAGAAAATAAGAAAATTTCGGAATCTGCATTAAACTATCTCCTTGAAAAAACCGGAACGGATATGGAGAATATTCGAAAGGAAACAGAGAAGCTGTTTTGTTTCTGTCTGGATAAAGAAGCGATCACAGAAGGAGATATTGAAGAGATCTGTACCCAGAGGATCGGCAATCATATTTTTGATATGGTCAGCGCCATAGCGGACAAAAAGCAGAAGCATGCGCTGGAGCTTTACTATGAGCTGCTTGCCCAAAAGGAACCGCCGATGCGGATCTTGTTTCTCATTGCCAGACAGTTTAATCTCCTTTTGCAGGTAAAGGAGCTGGCGGGGAAAGGTTATCAGAATAAAGCGATCGGGGAAAAGGTAGGGCTGCCGGGCTTTATCGCGGGAAAATATGTGACCCAGGCTTCCCGATTTAAAACCCGGGAGATCAGAGACGCCCTGGAGGCGTGTGTGGCAGCGGAGGAGGCAATCAAGACAGGAAGGATGAACGACAATATCAGCGTAGAGATGCTGATCATTCAGTATAGCAACTGATAAGATGATGTGGGAGTCAAAAGCTCTGGCTGGGGAGTACGCCTGGCAATCTGCGCAAAAAGAGTTCGTGCAACTGACTTTTGTGCGACGGAGATGAGACTCAAAAATCGTGGAAGTCTCTGCTGAACACGATTTTCGTTTTCAGAGGCTCATCGGAGTGCTCCGCACAATGGAAGGTGCGCAACTTTTTTGTGCAGATTGCCAGGCGTACTCCCCAGCCAGGACTTTTGACACCCACATCATAAGATATCATTTTAAGAAAAGAAAGGAAGAGATGAAAATGAGTATGATCGATACGGTACGTTCCCAGATGATGGAGGCAATGAAAAGCAAGGATAAAGACAGAAAGGACGCTCTTTCCATGCTGCTTTCCGCATTGAAAAACAAGGCAATCGACAAGCGTGCCGACTTGACGGAAGCGGAAGAGTACGAGGTGGTAAAAAGGGAGATCAGGCAGACCAAAGAAACCATGGAATCAGCGCCCCAGGACAGGACGGATATTATCGAGGCATGTAAACTGAGACTTGCCGTTTATCAGGACTTTGCCCCTGAGGAGATGAGCCCTGAGGCGATCCGTGCCCAGGTGAAGGAAGTGTTCGATACCCTTGGCATTACGGAGCCTTCCGCAAAGGACAAAGGCAGGGTGATGAAAGAACTTATGCCCCGGGTAAAAGGAAAAGCGGACGGCAGCCTGGTGAACCAGATCGTAGGGGAAATGCTGGGCTGAGCGCATTAACCGGAGGTTCTGTGATGACGTCCCAGGCGGATTTTAAAAGCTTCGCCCTGATAGCTGTCCAGATGTTTTTTTACGGTGATTGCCGTAATCAACGTACAACCTAAACGGACGGAAGGAACAGTAACCTTCACCAGAACCGCCGCTGTAAAAAGGAGAAAAGTTACAATGGAGCGGAACAGGTGAGGAGAAACAACGATCACCGTGGAAAATAAAATGTAAAACAGGGCAAGCGCGGCAAAAGGGAAAAGATTGGGAAACAGCGCAAGCACTGCACCAAAGGAGGCGGCGATTGCTTTGCCTCCTTTTCCTTTGAAGAAAAGGGAAAAAGCGTGTCCGGCAACCGGCGCGGCGATCACAAATGCAAAGGGAAGCACTGTGGGATCAACTCTGCGGGCAGCAAAGTAGACGGGAAGAAATGCCTTTAAAAGTTCGCATAAAATCACAGTGCTTCCCGCCCAGAATCCGGCATACTTGTAGGCGTTTGCCGTGCCGGGATTTCCATCGTCGCTGAGAAGACGCACATCGACGTGATAAAAGTATTTGGGAATCAAATAGCCGTAGAGGACACTGCCGGAGAGATAACCGACAAGGGTCCAGAACAGATAGGGTATCCATAAGAGAGTTTTCATAAAGTTTTTTCCTTTTCTGACTGCCTGTGGCAATCTGCGCCGTTTTTTGCTGTAAGCTGTGTAAGAAGCTGAACGAGCTCCGCGCTTGCATTGGGATGGGCATATCTTTTTTGGGTGAAGATCATTGCCCGGCGTATTTCCTCATTTTTCACCAGGGTAATGCCCTGAGAAATCTGGGTGTGCACATGCCCGGAGGCAAGGGAAAGCCCTCTGGAGACAAAGAAATCTCTGTTGCAGGTCTCGCAGCCGGGAATTGCCGCGGTGTGGACAATGGGAATATTTTTCACAAGCGCCTCTGTGGAGGTAAGCCCGCCCGGTTTAGTAAAAATAATGTCGCTGGCGTCCATATATTCGGATACATGGTCGGTATAGCCCGTAATATGGACATTTTCATTCTTCTTGTAGGTACGCTTCAGAATGCGGTACATTTTCCGGTTATTGCCGCAGATGATGATCAGCTGTTCGCCCTCTGTGAGTTTTCTGGTAAGTTCAAATACGAACAGGTGCATTTTTCCAAAGCCCATGCTGCCGCTCATAACCAGGAACACAGGCTTGTCGGCAGGCAGGTGCAGCTTTGCCTTTGCCCTGCGTTTGTCCGGCTTCGTTGAAAAAGCCATGCCAACGGGAATGCCCAGAGGATGAAGCTTATCTTCAGGAAGCCCCCGGGCGATATTTTCCTCTGCAAGCTCCTGATGAGGAAGAATGTAATAGTCACATTCTGTTTCCTCCCAGAAAGGGATACAGGTGTAGTCGGTGGCGACTGCAACAGAAGGGGGAACCTCCAGCTTTCTGCGCTTCATGCAGGTGAGCATTTCAGCAGGATATAAATGAGTGGTTACAATGGCGTCAAATTTGTGCTCCGCCAGATAATTTTTCAGATGCTTTGTCATAAGGGAATTGGCATAATAAACGGGGGATTTATGCCTGGATGAGCTGATCGATGCGCCCAGCCTGTACAGAAAGCCAAAAAAATTGGGAAGATATTTGGCGATGTTAATATAACAATTCCCTACCATGGCGGCGGTACGCTCGCCGGATAACCAAAAGGGGTCCAGTATAACCGCTTCATGACCTTCATATTCAAGCCGTTCTTTTACTGCCATGGCGGCAGCGTTGTGACCGCCGCCGGTGCTGCAGGATAATATCAGTATTTTCATTTATTCAACCTTTCATTTGGGGTAACATTTAATATTGCCAGGATCTCGTCTTCTGAATAGAGCATGGAATCGAGCATGTCAGGCATAACACATTTTGAGGTGTCGATCAGTTCGTTAATGGACGCTTCAAACTGCTCCTCAGTTACAGGAAGGTCTTCCCAGTAATATTCAAAGTACATATTTCCCTGATCGTCAATACCGTCAGTATACCATCCTGTTCCGATTTCCGAAAATTCTCCTTTTTCAAGCTGATAGACATTGCTGGGATAAAAGCCCATTGCACCGGTTCCGCCGTAGAGCAGTCCGCTGTGCTTGAGATACTGTATTCCCACCCGACCGCGGTTCAGGGCACGCACCTTTCCGTTATAGAAAGAAACGATAAGCTCTCCGCTTGCCATTCCTCCGGTATCAATATAGAGCTCGGGAATGTAGTCGGCATCCACATAAATAAGTAAATATTTAAATTCAGGTTCGGGTAATGGTATCGTAATGTGAAGCTTTTGAATAAAATCAACGTATGCTTCCTGCCAGGTATCAAAATGCTTTAATCGTATGTTTATCCATTTCAGCTTGCTTTTTGCCTGCATTGCAGTATACTGGTTCAAAAATTGAAAATACTGATCTGCATTTTCACAGCCAATAAAGGAATCTTCCCCGTCGATCATTCCGTTTTTATTCTGGTCAGACCAGTGCATCCAGCCATCGCTCTTCTGACTGCCGTCGGCATTCATCTTGATAAACTCAAGATCTCCGGACCCGTACTGGGAGGAGGAATGCAAAATACCGCATAACCCGTCAGCGGCGACAGGCTCATAGTGCCACCAGCCTTCAAAAATAATCCTGGGTATTTCATCCTGTACTTTTACTGCATAATATATGGTATTGTCCCTCACATGCAATTCATCACAGCCGTCGCCGTCTATGTCCCAAAAACAGTATGCAATATCATTGCTCCAAAATAATTCGTCAATATAAACATGGCGTTCTTCCAATTCTGTTGTAAGTCTTCCGTCCAGGAAATTCTCATAAATCTCCCTGTCATCCAAAGCTTTTGGACCAGCTGAAGGCTCTTCCTCCCGGGCATCATCATCAGCTTTCACATCCCGGGCAGTCCAGGAGGATTCCATTTGCATATTATTTTGGCAGCCTGTGAGAACAATTATGACAGGCAGAAGCGCTAAAACAGCGTGGCGGATCACATACCGCCTGCTCCTTTGGGGCAGAATATCAGCCCAAAACCGTAAGATCCGACCGTTCATAGCGATTGTGCCCCTGTAATTGCTTTTTGTACTTCCAACATTTAATTGCCTCATCTAAAGTTTTTCCCTGATTATCCTCAAAAAAATCCCGGATATAAGTATTGTATTCAAACTGCCTGTCAATTTTGGTTTTTCCTTTTTTCTTTTCTTCAAGAATTTCATAATAAGCGGCAACCGCTTCTTTATAAGTCTTTCCGGTATTCGTTTTAAGCCATTTTTGAAAAGCCACATTGAAAGAAAAGCCGTTTCCAATCTGCTCTTTAAAAAAAGCTCTGTGCTTTTCTGAGCAGACAAAATCAGCTTCGATTTCAGCATCTTCAGTGATCATAACGGGAGAGGGAGCAGCCGCTTTTTTCTTTACTTTAGAGGCAGGCAATACCTTGCCTGTATCAAGAAAATAAGCGATTCTGTCTGTTATTTCTAATTTCCCGCCGGAAACGGGCAGATCGTTTTCCCTGCAAAAGTCCACTAACTCTTCTTTTAAATAATAGAAATCACGAAATGTTTTACTGTCCAGATTTTTGTCTAAAATAGGTCTTACAGGCATAAAAAATCCCCTTTTCAGTTTTTATGTAGATTTATGGATGGCTCTATTATACATCATTTTTACAAAATTGAAAAAGTTTCTTTCATACGTAAAGTAAATTGATATTTTCATCATTTTATGGTAATTTATAGATGAAAACAGTAAAAAGTTGCAAAAATCTTTCGCTAAGGAGTGAAAAATATGGAGATTAAGCGTGATTTTTATCTGGATAAACTAATCAGCAGAAAGAACAATGGTCTGATTAAGGTTATAACCGGTATTCGCAGGTGTGGTAAATCGTATTTGCTCAATACCATCTTTTATAATCATCTTCTTGAAAGCGGTGTGGATGAAAGTCATATTATACGTTTTGCTTTTGACTCCGCGGATGATCTTTACCTGCTAGGGGAAAGTCTTATAAAAATGCAAAAGGGAAAAAAACGAGTTGATCCGGAAAAATTTATGTCATATATTCGCTCAAAAATGACGGACAGAGGTATGTACTATCTCCTGTTGGACGAGGTTCAGATGCTTGACTGCTTTGAAGCGGTGCTAAATGGGTATCTCAGGAAAGAAAATATGGATGTATATGTGACCGGAAGCAATGCAAAATTTTTATCTAAAGACATTATTACGGAATTTGCAGGGCGGGGCGATGAAATTCATATGTATCCATTAAGCTTTACCGAATTTATGTCCGTTTATAAAGGCGATAAATATGAAGGGCTGTCAGAGTATATGATCTATGGGGGGATTCCACTGATCGTTCTTCGCAATGGAATGAATGAAAAAGCGGCGGCACTTGAAAATTTATTTACTGAAATTTATATCAGGGATATTTATCAGAGAAATAGAATAAGAAATCAGGGGGAACTTGAGGATTTGCTTAACATCCTGTCCTCATCTATTGGATCTCTGACAAACCCTGAAAAACTGAAAAATACTTTCAAAACCATGAAAAAATCCAACATCACTTCAAACACAATTAAGAGATATCTTGATTGTTTTGAAGATTCGTTTTTGATCGAGTCTGCCCAGCGATATGACATTAAAGGAAAGGCATATATAGAAACTCCGAAAAAATATTATTTTTCGGATTTAGGGCTCCGCAATGCCCGCATTAATTTTCGCCAGTTCGAACAGACGCATTCCATGGAAAACGTAATTTACAACGAACTTCGTATGCGGGGCTATGGTGTGGATGTAGGTATCGTACCGATAGCGGAAAAAGACCGGAAAGGAAAAGTAATACGCAAACAGCTTGAAGTAGATTTTATATGTAATCTTGCCTCGGCGAGATATTACATTCAGTCGGCATACGCCATACCTGACGAGGCAAAAAGAATGGAGGAAATACGACCGTTCAGAAAAATTGATGATTCTTTCAAAAAAATCATTGTAACGAAAGATATTGTGAAACCCTATTACGATGAATACGGTATTTTGACATTGAGTATTTATGATTTCCTGCTTGATCCTGGGAGTATGGAAAAATAATCGTACCACTTGACATATACCCCATAGGGGTATAATATAATAAAAAATACCCCCGTAGGGTATACAAAAACAGAGAGGAGAGCGTGATGCAGCAAGAGAACAAAGAACTCATGGAAAATTCAGAGTGTGCCTGCCACACCAAACATACGCCCAGAAGCGAAGCCCAGCTAAAGCAGCTCCAAAATCGCTTAAACCGCATCACAGGACAGCTAAACGGAATCGGCAGAATGCTGGAAGAAAACCGCTACTGCGGCGATATCCTTACCCAGGTAGCCGCCGTAGAAAGCGCCCTGCAGAGCTTCGCTTACATCATCTTACAGGAACATATGGAGACCTGCGTAATAGAGGAAATCTTAAACGGCAATAATGAAATAATGGAAGAAGTAATTGAATTAGTAAAAAAGCTAAAATAAAAACGGATAAATCATTTCTTCCATATAAAAAAAAGAGATAACTTATAATTTCAGGAGTCAAAAATCCTGGTGCATGGGAGCGGCTGGGGGAGCCTGGGGAAGCGTTCGGCGTCGCTCCGTTGCACCGGGCATTCCGATGAGCCTCTTAAAGCTAAAATCGTGTCAGCAGCGGCTTCCACGATTTTTGAGTCTCATCTCCATGGTGCAAAAGTCGTTCCTTCAAACGCTTCCCCAGGCTCCCCCAGCCGCTCCCATGCACCAGGATTTTTGACGTTAACCCTGAATTTTACCCCCACAAACTTTATCTCCACAAACACATAGCAAGAAAAGGAAAATTAAGTTATGATAAAAGAAAAGTATGCAGTAACAGGCATGACCTGCTCGGCATGCTCTTCCCACGTTGAGAAGAGCGTCAGGAAGCTACAGGGAATGGAAGAAGTAACAGTCAACCTGCTGACCAACAGTATGCAGGTGTCTTATGACGAAAGGGTCTGTGACGCCAGTCAGGTAATTGACGCTGTGGAGCATGCGGGCTATGGGGCAAGCCTTGACAAAGGACAGAGAAATTTTGATCAGACACAAAAGGAAGAGTATCGGCGAGACGGCGGCGAATATACAGGAGAGATCGGAGGGCAGGAGGCAGCAGGAAATAAGCGGGAGGCTCTGAAAGGGAAAAAGGAAAGCAGAGAGATGAAACTGCGGCTGACCATTTCCATTGTCTTCATGATACTTTTGATGATCGTGTCCATGCATCACATGTTCTTCATGTGGCTGCACATTCCCGTGCCGGAAATTTTCATGGGGCTGTTTCACGGCAATGAAAACGCGCTGACCTTTGCCTTTACCCAGTTTTTACTCACTTTGCCGATTATTTATGTAAACCGAAAGTATTTTCAGACGGGCTTTAAAACCCTGTTCCATTTAAGCCCCAATATGGACAGTCTGATCGCCATTGGTTCGGGTGCGGCGCTGGTATACGGTGTTTTTGCCATCTACCGAATCGGCTATGGATTAGGTCATGGAGACGGGGAGCTGGTAAGCCGCTATGCCTCGGATCTGTATTTTGAATCGGCGGGCATGATCCTTGCATTGATCACCGTAGGAAAGTATCTGGAGACCCGCTCTAAGGGAAAAACCGGAGAGGCGATCCAGAAGCTAATGGATCTATCCCCCAAGACGGCGATCCTTTTGACCAAAGAGGGGGAAGAAAAGGAAATTCCCACCCATCAGCTTTTGAAGGACGACCTATTTCTTGTGAAGCCCGGAAGTCTGATTCCGGCGGACGGCATTGTGGTGGAGGGAACCTCCAGCATCAATGAGGCGGCGATTACGGGAGAAAGCATTCCGGTGGAAAAGCAGCCCGGCGACAGGGTGGTGTCCGCCACCATGAACAAGGCGGGCAGGCTGGTGTGTAAGGCGGTAAAGGTGGGGGAGGACACTACCCTGGCGCAGATCATCCGGCTGGTGGAGGAGGCTTCCTCGTCTAAAGCGCCTATTGCAAGGCTTGCAGATAAAATAGCAGGTGTTTTCGTACCTGCGGTAATGGGAATTGCATTGCTCACCTTCCTGGTATGGATGCTTGCAGGAGGCGGATTTGAGGTGGCAATGTCCAGCGCTATTGCGGTGCTGGTGATCTCCTGCCCCTGCGCCCTGGGGCTTGCCACGCCGGTGGCGATCATGGTGGGAACCGGAGTGGGAGCCAAAAACGGCATCCTGATCAAATCCGGGGACGCCCTCCAGTCGGCAAGAGACATTGACACGGTGGTTCTGGATAAAACGGGAACCATTACCGAGGGAAAGCCGAAGGTGACAGATGTGGTCTGCTTTGGGCAGGATTTTGATCAGGATCGAATCATCGCCCTTGCGGCGGCGATCGAGAAGCCCAGCGAGCATCCCCTTGCGGAGGCGGTGGTGAGCCAGGCGCAGGAGAAAAACCTGTCCATCCCCGGCGTTTCTGAATTTCAGGCTGTTTTTGGAAAAGGGGTCATGGGCATCTGCGGCAGTCAAAAATGCCTTGCCGGAAATGCCGGATTCATGGAGGAAAACGGCGTTGCGGTGACAAAGGAGCATAAGGACGTTACGGACCAGCTGTCAGAAGATGGCAAGACCCCCCTGCTGTTTGCCATCGACGGAAAACTGGCGGCGGTTATAGGCGTTGCGGATACGGTGAAAGATTCCTCGGTGAAAGCCATAGAGGAACTGCATCACATGAAAATTGAGGTTGTTATGTTAACCGGAGACAACAGGCGGACAGCCCATGCCGTACAGAAAAAGCTGGGTATCAATCAGGTGGTTGCCCAGGTGCTGCCGGAGGATAAGGAAAAGGAGATCCGAAAGCTTCAGCAGCAGGGAAAAAAGGTGGCAATGATCGGCGACGGCATCAACGATGCGCCGGCGCTTGCCGCGGCGGATGTGGGAATTGCCATCGGCGCAGGCACAGATGTGGCATTGGACAGCGCAGATATTATCTTAATGAAAAGCAGGCTCACCGATGCCATTACGGCGATCCGCTTAAGCCGCGCCGTGATCACCAATATCAAGGAAAATCTCTTCTGGGCATTTTTCTACAACGTGATCGGTATTCCCCTTGCGGCGGGGGTATGGTATCCTGTCTTTGGCATCCGGTTAAATCCTATGTTCGGCGCGGCGGCAATGAGTCTCAGCAGTCTTTTCGTGGTGGGAAATGCCCTGCGGCTGCGGCGGTTTAAGGTTCCGGAGGGAATGGAAAAGGAAAGCAGTCATGAAAATGAAAATTTAAATGAAAAGAAGGAGAAATTAGAAATGAACAAGACAATGATTATCGAAGGAATGATGTGCGCCCACTGTACAGGAAGGGTGCAGAAGGCATTGGAAGGCATTGAAGGGGTAGAAAGCGTTTCCATGAGCCTGGAGGAGAAAAGCGCAAGTCTCACACTGAGCGCTCCGGTATCAGATGAAGCTCTGAAAAATGCAGTGACGGAAGCGGGTTATGAGGTAACAGCCATCAATTGATGAAAGAAAGGAAAGCATATGCTTCAGACATTATACCAGGTACCGGAATATAAAGAGGAGCTGATCTATCCCGCTGTCTGCAAGATGATGGAAAGGCTGGATATTGCAAAAGATATGCGTCCCGGCTTAAAGGTGGTGATCAAGCCCAACCTTGTTATGGCAAAAAGCCCGGCGTATCCTGTCACCACCCATCCCCTTGTGATTAAGGCGGCGGCGCGCTGGCTGAGAGAGCAGGGGGTGGAGGACATTCTTCTTGCAGAAAGCTCCGGAGGGCTCTACAACGGCGAATACATGAAAAATGTATATAACGTGTGCGGCTTAAGGCAGCTGGAACCGGAGGTTAAGCTGAATATGGATTTTTCTGCGAAGACGGTGAACTGTCCGGGGGGATTTTCCAATCATTCCTTTCATATTATTACGCCGATTCTGGAAGCGGATTATGTGATCAACATCTGCAAACTGAAGACCCATGCCATGACGGGCTATTCGGGGGGCATTAAAAATCTGTTCGGAACCATACCCGGGCTTGAAAAACCCCAGATGCATTACAGATGGCCGGATATCCAGGATTTTTCCCGGATGCTTTTAGAGCTTGCCCAGACGGTAAACCCTCAGCTGACCATCATAGACGCTATAGACGCCATGGAAGGAAACGGACCTACCGGAGGTACCTCCCATCCTTTGGGGCTGCTTTTGGGGGCGAGGGATTTTTATACTCAGGACTATTTTGCGGCAGGGCTTATGGGGCTTGATCCCATGAAAATCGAAATGATTCGGCAGGCAGTGGAAAAAGGGCTGGCAAAACCGGAGGAAATAGAGCTGACGGGAGATCCGGCGCCGGAGAACCTGACGCCCTTTCAGCTTCCGGATACTCACAAGCTGGATTTTACAGGGGCATTTCCTAAATTTTTACAAAAGCCCGTTGCCTTTCTGGGAGGAAAGCTCTTTAAATCCTACCCTCAGTTGAACAAAGAACTGTGCGTAGGATGCGGAAAATGCGCCGAGAGCTGTCCTGCCCATATTATCAGGATTGAGAATAAAAAAGCCAAATTCAGGAAAAAAGGCTGCATTTCCTGCTTCTGCTGTCAGGAAATGTGCCCCATGAAGGCGATTTCCGTGAAGAAAGCGTTGTAGGCGTTTAAAATAACAGGAGAAACCAAGGAAGGTTTTATAAAAGGACGGACAGAGTATGAAAGAATATCAGAATTATATTTTTGATCTGTATGGAACCCTGGTGGATATTTATACAAACGAGGGAAAAGCTTCTCTGTGGAAAAACATGTCGTGTATTTTTTCCATGCTGGGCGCTCCCTACGCACCGTCAGAGCTGCACAGGCAGTATCAGCGGCTTGTGGCGGAGGAACTTGCGGAGGCGGGCAGGGAGATGAGGAAAAGATTGGATACGCAGGAACTTGAGGATGAGGAAATCGAAATCCTTTTGGAGAATGTATTTGCAAAGCTCCTCTCAGAGAAAGGAGTTTTAGCAACGCCGGAACAGATCGGTGAGCTGGGCATTGTTTTCCGAAGCCTGTCCATGGGATATATCAGGCTGTTTGAGGGGGCTAAAGAGCTCCTGATGCGTTTGAAAAAGGCAGGGAAAAGGGTATACCTTCTGTCCAACGCCCAGCGTATGTTTACGGAGCCTGAAATGCGGATGCTGGGAATATACGACCTCTTTGACGGTATTTTTTATTCCTCCGATGCGGGAGTGAAAAAGCCTTCTCTTTTCTTTTTTGACGCGCTTTTTCAAAAGTATGACCTGAAAAAGGAGGCGTCGGTGATGGTGGGGAACGAGTACCGGGCGGATATCCAGGGAGCGGAAAGCTATGGAATCGACAGCATGTACATATTTACGGCACAATCCGGCGAGGAGCCGGAACAGCTTCCCTCCGGCTGCAGGCGGCTGCAAAAGATAGGTGAAGTTTTCTGAGGAAAAAGCTTAAAAGACCTGGAAAATGGTTTGTAAAAATGGACTTTGAAATTTTAATATTTCAGAGTCCTTTTTATTGTACACATCTTTTTTTATACTATAGATAACAGGAAAAGAAAGACAAAGGAAACGGATCAGGAGGAAGACTTATGAAGAAATTAAGGGATGCGGCAATAACGGCGGTTTTAACAGCGATTTTAATACTGATTGCAGCTTTTTGCATTTCCGGTACGGTATTTTGCCAAAGCAAAGGGAAAGCCCAGGTGGAGGAGCAGAGCTGGCGGATACTGGAGCAGGAATATGCTGCACGTGTCAGCAGCCTGCTGGAGGAAAAGGGGTATTGTAACAGCGGGATAACTATGAACAGAGTGACCCAGGAGGATGGCAGCCGGGAATATACGGTAACGATCCATCATAGGAGGATTAACAGGCTGGATGCAGGAGAACGGGATGCGTTGCTTAAGGAATGTGAAGAAATAGCGTTTCCTGTAGAAGATTGTAGTATTTACCATGAATTTCTGGAAACAGATTCTTAAAAGAAGCATGACAACAGCCGGGAGAGGGCTTATAATTGATATAGTTACGCGCCTGTATGGCAGAATGGAGGAAAGCTATGTCAAATATTCCGTCACCCGGACAGATCTACAAGCATTTTAAGGGAAACCTTTATAGAATCGTTACCCTGGCAAAGCACACGGAAACAGGAGAAGAGCTGGTGGTTTATCAGGCTCTTTACGGAAGCTATGAGGTTTATGCAAGACCCCTTGCCATGTTTATGGAAAAACTGGATGGTGAAACTTATCCGGAGGCAGGTTCCGAATACCGCTTCACCCTTCAGGAGGAGTTGATCCAGCCCTCTGTTCCTTCTTCCGTCAGAAGAGAAGAAGAATGGGGAGGGCGGCAGCCGGAGCAGAAAGAAAAGGAGCTTTCTCAGGAAGAGAAGGAAATGTCTTTTGGAGAGGAAACTTCTTCAGAAGAAAGTTCTTCCATGGAAGAAGAGGAATTAAATATAGATCCGCTGGTATTGGAGTTTTTGGATGCCGGAAGCTATGGGGAGCGTCTCAACATATTGTCGGCGCTGCAGCATCGCATTACCGATGAGATGATCAACACCATGGCGATGGCGGTGGATGTGGAAATTGGAGAGGGCGATACGGATGACCGTCTTGCACAGCTGCGAAGCTGCCTTATGACTCTTGAAAAATATGAGTGCAACCGCCTGAGATAAGATGCAGCTTCCAAACCCGCAGCGGAGAGGAAGGAGCATTTTATGGCATATGATTTGGAAAACAGACTGGTGATCGGCGTGTCTTCACGCGCCCTGTTTGATCTCACCGTGGAAAACGAAATTTTTCGTTCTCAGGGAGTGGAGGCATACTGTCAGTATCAGGTAGAGCATGAGAAGGAGCTTTTGGCGCCGGGGAACGGGTTCCGTCTGATCGAAGCACTGCTGAATATCAACAGGCTTCCGGGGCAGGAAGGGCGGGTGGAGGTAATTATCATGTCCCATAACAGCCCGGACACTTCCCTTAGAGTTTTTAACGCTGTGGCGCATTATGGGTTGGACATTTCAAGGGCGGTGCTGGCAAGCGGGGCTTCTCTTGCCCCCTATCTGGAAGCGTTTCATACGGATCTGTATTTATCAGCAGACGAAGCGGATGTGCAGGCGGCGGTGGACTGTGGAATTGCGGCGGGGATTATATGCTGCGACGAGATCAGAAGCTATGAGAACGGAAAGGAGATCGCCCAGATCCGTATCGCCTTTGACGGAGACGCAGTGCTGTTTTCCGATGAGTCGGAAAGAATTTTTCAGGAAAAGGGGCTGGAGGCTTTCGAAGAAAACGAAAGGCTTCAGGCGGAGCGTCCCCTGAACCAGGGTCCTTTTGCAAAGTTTTTAAAGACTATTTCCGATCTGCAAAGGGAATTTTCGCCGGAGCAGGCTCCCATACGCACCGCATTAGTTACCGCAAGAAGCGCGCCTGCGCATGAGCGTGTGATCAGGACCCTCAGGGCATGGAATGTGCGGATCGACGAAGCGTTCTTTCTGGGCGGGATTACAAAGAGGGATGTGTTAAAAGCATTTGGAGCCCATATCTTCTTTGACGATCAGGCGGTGCATACGGCGTCGGCATCCCAGGTGGTGCCCTCGGCAAGGGTGCCCTATAAGCAGCAGGATAAACAGGAAAATAAAAGAGATCCGTGAGGAAACAATGAGATACAGAGAGATTTTGGAAGGGCGGTTCGAGAGCCGCCCAAACAGATTTATAGCCTATGTGAACATGGCGGGCAAAAGGGAAAAGGTTCACGTTAAAAATACGGGAAGATGCCGAGAACTGTTGACAGACCAGGCAGAGGTTTACTTGGATAAAAGCGATAATCCAAAGAGAAGCACCGCCTATGATCTGGTAGCGGTTAAAAAGGGCAGCCGTTTGATCAATATGGATTCCCAGGCGCCCAATAAGGCTGTGGAGGAGTGGCTTTTAAAGGGAGGGCTGTTTCCGGATATTGTGTCAGTGAAACCGGAAAGCCAATATCATAATTCCCGCTTTGATTTTTATGTGGAGACTCCAAAGGATAAGGTTTTTATTGAGGTAAAGGGCGTCACCCTGGAGCAGGAGGACGTTGTGCTGTTTCCCGATGCACCTTCCCAACGCGCCGTGAAGCATATCCATGAGCTGGCGGAGGCGGTAAAGGCAGGCTATCGGGCATATATTATTTTCGTGGTGCAGATGGAGAATGTAAAATATTTTACCCCTAACCGCAAAACCCATCCGGAATTTGCCCAGGCGCTTCTGGAAGCCAGCCGAGCGGGGGTAAAGGTACTTGCCTGGGATTGTCTGGTTACGCCTGATTCCATGGAAATCAACCGGCAGGTGCCGGTGAAGCTTTCTCTGCTGGAGGCGGCGGAAGAGAACCTGATGAAGTGGTATGACCGGGGCAGAAGAATTTTGCCTTGGCGAGAGGAGCCAACCCCTTATCATGTGTGGGTATCGGAGATCATGCTGCAACAGACCAGAGTGGAGGCTGTGAAACCCTATTACGACCGTTTTATGAAGGCACTGCCCGATATCCCTTCCCTCGCCAGGGCGCAGGAGGGAGAACTGTTAAAGCTATGGGAGGGGCTTGGCTATTATAACCGGGTAAGAAACCTGAAAAAAGCGGCTGTGATGATTATGGAAGAGTACGGCGGAAGGATGCCGGAAGAATATGAGGAACTGATCAAGCTGCCGGGAATCGGCAGTTATACGGCAGGGGCTGTCAGTTCCATCGCCTACGGCAAAAAGGTTCCCGCAGTGGACGGCAATGTGCTCAGAGTGCTTTCCAGACTAAAGGGAGATCAAAGGGATATAGCACAATCGGGGGTACGTGCCCGGATCGAGCAGGAATTGTCCCTTGAAATGCCAGAGGAGCGTCCGGGGGATTTTAATCAGGCGTTGATGGAGCTGGGAGCTATGGTGTGTCTTCCCACAGGCATGCCTCATTGCGGGGAATGCCCATGGGTGGAAAGCTGCATGGCACATGAGCAGCAACGCGAACTGGAATTTCCCTGTAAGACCCCTAAAAAACCCAGAACCATAGAGGAAAAGACGGTTCTGATCATTCGAGATGATACCCGCGCCGCACTCATGAGAAGACCTGCAAAGGGGCTTCTTGCGGGAATGTATGAATTTCCATGCCTGGAGGGACACCTGTCCGGAAAGCAGGTGGTAGATTATTTAAAGAAGGAAGGGCTGTCCGTACTAAAGGTCAAAGCCCTTGAAGACAGCAGGCATATTTTTACCCACAAGGAATGGCACATGATCGGCTATGAGGTGAGAGTGGACGAACTGGCGGAAAAGGGAAATAAGAGCGGTATGCTTTTTGTGGAGCCTGAGGAGGTAAGGGATAAGTATGCTATTCCTTCCGCTTATCGTGTTTATCTTCAGAATTTCTTAAGTTGATTCTTTTGGACAAAATGGGTATGATAAAAAGGTAACATAATAAAAGATCAACAGGAGTAAATAAAATGAAGCTTTTATCCTTTGTGGTGCCCTGCTATAATTCGGCGGCATATATGGAAAAGTGTGTGGAATCATTGTTAAAGGGTGGAGAGGATATAGAGATCATCATAGTGGACGACGGTTCTACAGATGAAACGGCACAGATCGCGGACCGCTACGCGGAAAAATATCCCCTGGTTATCAAGGCAGTGCACAAGGAGAATGGAGGACACGGCTCCGCCGTTAATACCGGTATAGACCATGCTACAGGTTTATACTTTAAGGTGGTGGACAGCGACGACTGGGTGAAGGAGGAAGCTTATAGGCAGATCCTGGATACCCTGAGGAACCTTGCCGGGGGCGAAACGGTACTGGATATGCTGGTCAGCAATTTTGTATACGAAAAGGTAGGGGAAAAGCGGCATAAGGTCATGCGCTATAAGCATGCGCTTCCGGTGAACCAGCTCTTTACCTGGAAGGAAGTAAAGCATTTCCATAAGGGACAATATATTTTAATGCATTCCGTGATTTTCAGAACCAAGCTTCTTCGGGAATGCGGGCTGCGGCTTCCGGAACACACCTTTTATGTGGATAATCTTTATGTTTTTGAACCCCTTCCCTATGTGCGGAATATGTACTATCTGGATGTGAATTTTTATCGCTATTACATCGGACGGGAAGACCAGTCTGTGAATGAAGATGTGATGATCGGAAGGATCGACCAGCAGATCAGAGTGAATAAGCTGATGATCGATTATATGGTAGAAAATAAAAATAAGGTGTCTGCCAATAAAAAATGCTTTGGTTATATGCTCAGCTATCTGGATATTATTACAACAGTGTCGTCCATTTTACTGATCCGCTCCGGCACCAAGGAGAATATGGATAAGAAAAAGGAACTGTGGGACTATCTGAAAAAGAAAGACTGGATCATATATCGAAAGCTGAGATATGGTTTACTTGGTCAGTGCATGAACCTGCCGGGAAGAGGAGGCAGAAAGATTTCGGTGGAAGGGTATAAGATCTGCCGGCGGTTCTTTAACTTTAATTAATGCAATATAAAATGCCCTGCGCGTCAACGCAGGGCATTCATTTGCGCTAAATCGACTGGCAAAGTGCGGAGACATTCGTTTACACCTGACGTACTCTGCGGTGCTTCCAGTTGGAGCGGTACACCTGACAGTAAGTGACAATATCAGCCTGATATACCACCAGATACATAACGCCTGCCATTACAAAAGCAGTGATCACATCGAACATGGAGTGCTGCTTGATGAATACTGTCGAAAGAATAATGGAGACGCACAGGATAAAGGAGCCTGTGCAGAGCTTCCTATTTTTTGCAAGCTTTTGGTTGTGCACCACTGCAAGATGGGCACCGATGGAATTATATACATGGATGCTTGGCCAAAGATTGGTGGGCGTGTCTGCTTTATAAAGGTTTGCAATAAGGAAGGTAAAAACATTGTCTCTGGGCATTATCTGAGGGCGGAGATGGTGCCCGTTCGGCCAGAGGGTTGAAATCACCAGGAAAACAGTCATTCCTGTAAAAAGGAACACGCAGGTTCTATAATATTCCTGCTTGTTTTTGAAAAAGCAGTACAGCACAACAACGGAAACATAGGCAAACCATAAAAAATAAGGTATGACGAAAACCTCCAGGAAAGGAATTTTATCATCCAGCTGCATATGGATAATGGTTGCAGGATGTTTTACCTTTTGCTCCAGATAGGCAAACCATGTGCAGTAAATAATGGCATAAACGATAAGAGGTATAGCATGTTTATACCTTTCGTAATATTTTTTCATAATAATCCTCCATGCTGCCAACACCTGCAAATTTGGGCGTCAGCATTTTCACAGTATTCTCCTCAAAACTCATAGTAAAAACTGTAACTTTTTTGGTTCGCAGGTTATAGTGAGAGAACTGCTTTTGACAGCCACCTCCCCGTCCGTATGCACCCAAAGGGGCAGGGACGTTTCCAGACGAATCCGGGATGCGCTATAATGGTCGATCCCCTGAAAACGATAATGCTTTCCACTAAATGCGGTGGGAAGCGCCAGAAGGATCAGCCACTTGGGGATATTACCAACGGAGCAGATATCGATCAGCCCGTCATGAAAGTTTGCGCCGGGGCAAAATTTAAATCCGCCGCCCTCATACTGATGGATCATGCAGGCGACAAACAGAAACTTGGGCAGGTAAATCTGCTTTTCCTCATTCAGGGTAATAGTGCAGGTAACCTTTTTTGCCTTGATCAACTGCTTCAGCGCAATGGTAAGATAGGTAAGCTTTCCTAATCCTAATTTATTTAAAATATTTTTAAACCTGGATGCAAGGGCTTCCTCGCAGACGGTGGCATCAAATCCAATACCGCTGCTGACGGCAAAAAGCCGTGTGGAAACAGGGTCGCCGCTGTGCTGTCTGGAAAATTCCCCGGACATCTGCTCATAGGTGAGCGAACCTAAATCCATCAAGACAGGCTCACGGCAGGATAAAATATTTTCCAGCACCTGAACAGGGTCCTTTGGAAGCCGCAAATCTCTTGCCATATCGTTGCTTGAACCGGTGGGGATATATCCCAGCTGTACCCGCTGAAAGTCTGAAATGCCCTGAAGGGTTTCGTTGAGCGTTCCGTCGCCGCCAAGTACGATCAACTTTAAAATCATATCAGAATCGGCATCATTTAATAAGGAAGTCGTTAATTCCCTTACCAGTTTGATAATATGTCCGGCTTCCCGCGAAAAGAATGCTTTGTATGCAATTCCCTTATTTTCTAAAATTGGCTTTAGCTTTAACCAGATTTTAGCTCCCCGCCCGGATTTTGAGGCGGGATTTACGATTATGTAATACATAATTCTTTTGTCTCCCCAAATCTTCACCTATTTTAGCAGTATTTTTCAGAAGAGTAAAGTTTTTTTGCAATATTCCATAAATCTTAATGAATGCTTAGGAGATTTTTCAGAATTGAGAAAAAGTGTGCGGGAGAGGTTTTTTTTAGGAGAGGTTTATGATATAATGATCGCAATTGTGTGGTAAAAGTTTGTCTCATTATATATTACAAGGAGGAAAAAGTATGTATTCATTTGATGAGGTGAAAAAGGCAGATCCGGAAATTGCCCAGGCAATTGTGGATGAGCAGGAAAGGCAGAACAGTCATATTGAACTGATCGCCTCTGAAAACTGGGTAAGCAAGGCTGTTATGGCGGCTATGGGAAGCCCGCTTACAAACAAATATGCGGAAGGGTATCCGGGGAAGCGTTATTATGGCGGTTGCCAGTGCGTGGATGTGGTGGAAAATCTTGCCATTGACAGAGCAAAGGAGTTGTTTGGGTGCGATTACGCCAACGTTCAGCCTCACTCGGGGGCGCAGGCGAATCTTGCGGTGCAGTTTGCGATCTGTAACCCCGGCGACACGATTATGGGCATGAATCTGGATCACGGCGGTCATCTGACCCATGGAAGCCCGGTGAATATTTCAGGAAAATATTTTAAGATCGTACCCTATGGCGTAAATGATGAAGGTTTTATCGATTATGACCGTCTCAGAGAAATCGCCCTTGAGTGCAAGCCTAAAATGATCATTGCAGGCGCTTCAGCTTATGCGAGAACCATTGACTTTAAGAAATTCAGAGAGGTTGCGGATGAGGTTGGAGCAGTGCTGATGGTGGATATGGCGCATATTGCAGGGCTTGTGGCGGCAGATCTTCATCCCAGCCCGATTCCCTATGCGGATGTGGTTACCACCACTACCCACAAGACACTGAGAGGTCCCAGAGGCGGATTGATTCTCGCCAACAAGGAAGCCGCTGAGAAGTACAATTTTAACAAGGCAGTGTTCCCTGGCATCCAGGGCGGTCCGCTGATGCATGTGATCGCCGCAAAGGCAGTCTGCTTTAAGGAAGCTCTTACAGATGAGTTTAAAACTTATCAGAAAAATATCGTGGATAATGCCCAGGCGCTCTGCAAAGGGCTTATGGACAGAGATATTAAGATCGTGTCCGGCGGAACGGACAATCATTTGATGCTGATGGATCTTACCACCTACGACCTCACAGGCAAGGCTGTGGAAAAGATGTTGGATGAGGCGCATATTACGGCAAATAAGAATACGATCCCCAATGATCCCAAGTCTCCTTTTGTGACAAGCGGTGTCCGTCTGGGTACGCCTGCAGTTACTTCCAGAGGAATGAATACGGAGGATATGGATCAGATCGCAGAGGCGATCGCAATGATCGTAAAGGGCGGAGAAGAGAAGATTCCCGAGGCGAGAGCGATCGTACAGAAACTGACAGATAAATATCCCTTGAATTAAAAGATAAACAAACGCTGCCGCACTTTGCACGCCAGCTTATTGTTAATAAGAAACAGGTATTGCTTCCGGCGTTCGTGAAGGAAGCAATACCTGTTTTTGGTAAAAGCAAAAGAAAATCAATACCCCAGCTCTTCGGCAACAAAGAACACCTTGATTCTTCCAGGAACACCGCTTCTTCGCGTGACTACGATGTGGTTGCACATGCAGTCATCGGCAAGGCAGTTGCCGCATCTTCCGGTGTGGAAGCAGGGCGTATTTCGTCCCAGACGCTGGGCATTGGCAGGGGATGCCGAATTGCGTACTCGCTTATAACCTGACTCGACATCAGCGACAATTTTGTTCATGCCTACGACCAGAATAACATTTTTAGGACCGTGGATCAGGCAGGCAACACGGTTGCCGTTGCCGTCTATATTGATCAACTCGCCATCGTATGTAACAGCATTGGCGCTCATCAGATAATAATCGGACAATACTGACTTTGCGTAAAGTTCCCGGGATTCCTCCGGAGTTTTGGCGCTGAGCCTGTCGACCAGGGTATACCCTCCGGTTCTGACAGCGTCCATAAGCCCGCATTCCTTGATGGATTCACTGCCTCCCCAACTGATTACGGCGCCTTCTTCCATCATTTGGGTAATTGCATTTACACAGGAAGCACTGTCCTCAAAAAAATGCCCCTCTATGTTCCGCAAAGCCATTTTCTGGATAATGCCTGTGGCGGCGGTCTGAAAAGCAAGCTGTTTAGGTGTCATATTGATTCCTCCTCTGATTGGTTATGTTGAAATTGTATTTTTATTATAAATCAATTGAAAGGCAGGGAAAAGGTATTTTTGAAAATTGGGGATGTGTGGAAAGGTATGCGCTGGATGGAGGGGAGAAACTCTGCGGCTCATATTGGATAATGTTGTAAAATTATGAGATAATTTTACAAAAAAAATAGAAAAAGCAGATAAAAACAGTATAGAAGCAGAAAAAAAGAAAAACAGGTAAAAAAATGAAAAAATGTGTTGACAAATACGATTGGGTTGGATATAATAAACTTACAAAAACAAATTCACATAGATAATCTTAAAGAAAGGAAGGTACGGACCACCAAAAACATAAGATGAGTTATTTGATTTTCTAGTTTAAGTCAGATAACAAAATGTGAAAGAGTTAAGCTTTTAAAGTACAAAAGAACAAAGTACCAAAGAAAGCGAATTTCGAATTCGTATTACGTACAGAAGAGAAGGTAACGAAGAACAAAAGAAGAAGAAAACAACGTTACAGTACACACGTACAAAAGAAAAAGGACAAAAATACGAAAGAGAAAAAAGAAAACTGAATAAGGAGCAAAATCCAAAAAAGAAAAGAGAGGTAAAGACCATTGGATAGCGTAGCTTAGAAGCGGGTATGAATCGAAAAGATTGATACCCGCTTCGCGTTGGAGTAAACAATAAACCCAAAAGTCTGATATTGTAAGATCAGTGCAATTTCTGGTGGAAATTAGGGAATAAATAAGGTATGATAGAAATTGTACGGAGGAAGAGTGATATGCCAAATAACGAAATGCTTGATCAGGAAGAAGATAGAAGAGAATTTAGAAGAAAGCGCAGAGTCAAAAATCAGGTGATAGCCTATATTGTCCTTATTATTTTTCTTGGCGGATTAATTGCCGGAGGGATTTTTGGAGTGAATAAGCTTATGACGGTATTGAAGGATAAGAAGCAGGCTGAGGAGCTTCAAAAGCAGTTGGAGGAGCTTTCCGACCAGGAAGAGGAGCCGGCGGCAGTGGAAGCACCGGAGGAATCTACAGAGCCGGAGGAGGACAAAGACTATTTAGGCGAAATCGTGGAATCAAGCATTGCAGAAATGCCGCTGGAGGATAAGGTGGCAGGGCTTTTTATGGTTACACCGGAAGCACTTACCGGTATGGATACTGTGACAAGAGCGGGAGATACCACCAGGGAAAAGCTGGATGAATACCGGGTGGGAGGATTGATCTATTTTTCAAAAAATATTCTGGACGCAGATCAGTTGACAGAGATGCTTCAAAATACCAAAAGTTCCAGTAGATATTCCATTTTTTTGGGGGTAGATGAAGAAGGCGGTACCGTAAGCCGAGTTGCAGAGAACGGTCTCGCCGAGAATGTTGGCATTATAGCGGAGATCGGAGCTACCGGAGATACGGCGGCAGCACAGGAGGCTGGCGCTTTGATCGGTAATTATTTGTCAGGGTATGGATTCAATGTGGATTTTGCACCGGTTGCCGATGTGGTGGCAGAGGGTAATACCACCATAGGAGATCGTTCCTTTGGTTCTGATCCTAATGTAGTAGCGCCTATGGTATCTGCTATGGTGGAAGGAATACAAAGTACAGGCGTAAGCGCCTGCCTGAAGCATTTTCCCGGGCTTGGGGATACCACAGCCGACACGCACCAGGGCATGGCGAGCACCGAGAAGACATTGGATGATTTTGCGGCAACAGACTTTCCTGTTTATCAGGCAGGCATAGCGGCGGGAGTGGATATGATTATGGTCAGCCATCTGTCGGCGCCTAACGTTACCGGAGATAATACACCGGCATCTCTCTCTGAAAAAATGATTACAGAAATTTTGAGAGGGCAGCTTGGATATCAGGGAGTGGTCATTACAGACGCCATGAACATGACAGCGGTCACAGATTATTATACCTCCGACCAAGCGGCGGTTATGGCATTACAGGCAGGAGCGGATATGATTTTAATGCCCGAGGATTTTGAGAGCGCCTATAACGGGGTACTTGAGGCGGTAAATAACGGAACCCTTACGGAAGAGAGAATTGATGAATCTCTGAGAAGGATTTTCCGGGTAAAAAAGAAGAATACTTTGTCTGATTAAAACTGATAATGATGATTTTGAGTTATAAAAATATCATAAAAAAGTCAAATAAAAAAATGAATAAATTTTTGAAATTTGGTTGACAAAGTGAGAAATATCATGTATATTATTAGTTGTCCGTCAGGTACAGACGGAAAATGCGCGAGTGGCTCAGTTGGTGGAGCGCGACCTTGCCAAGGTCGAGGCCGCGGGTTCGAGTCCCGTCTCGCGCTCTGGTTAAAGTCGCGGAAACGTTGAAAATACAGCGTTTCCGTTTTTCTTTGTGTCTGCAAATTTGAAGACAGTTGAAGACAGTCTATAATGCCTTTGTTATGAGATTGTATGTCTCTGATTCTGTAAGCGGATTATATATATATATATATCCAAGTGTGGTTGAAATCTACCTCTCCAAGTGCTTTGTGACAGCCTGGACGCCAGGCGAATTATTAACAGGGAAATATGGGCGGGTGCAACATAAACTTTTACGGCTATCCGGCAAGGCAGTGTTGCTCCCAAAATACGTTTTATGGGAGGACAGGCTGATAAATGCCTTCTATAGTGTTTATATCCGCATATGCAAACGAACGCCGCCACGCTTTGCGGGTCGGCTTATCGTAATAAAAAAGGGAATTACCTGCATTGGTACAGGCAATTCCTTTTAAAATTATTCTGTTATTTTGTTTCTGCTTCTGTTTCTGCTACGGGAACCGTAGAGATGGCAAGTACACCGTTCATTTTGATGCCGCTTACGCCAAGTGTAGTAGAAAGATAGGTCTCATCCCCTGTACGGACTTCCATAGTGATAGTAGTTGTATCAACTGTCGCAGGATAAGTCACATTCAAGTACCATAACCCATCATCACCTTTCTCCAGTGTTACTGCACTGTATGATACCTCGTTGCCATCTTCATCCTTTGCAACAAAAGACACTTTACGTCCACCCATATGATAAATGTTGAAAATCGAACGTGTAGGGTCTTTTGTAATGCGGAATGCTTGGCAATCAGGCACCTTCACATTAAAAGCATTCGGGTCTTTTGCTGTGCTGGGGGCAGAAACGGTGGAACCGCCATTGCCGGAAGCAGTATTGCTGGATGCGCTGTTGCTGGAAGAACCGCCGCTATAGGATTCATTAGCAGAAGAACTGGAAGAACCAGTGTTGGCAGGTTGGGCGGGTTCTGTGTATTCGGGCTGGCTGGGCTCGTCATAATCTACAACCGTATCGCTGGAACTGTCATTGGAACCATTTTGATAAGCATCCCAGAAAGCGTCAGCATCATCATCAGTACCTCTGTTGCTAGTGTCATTTGCATCAGCATTAAATCCAAATGCATGAGTTGTCATGGTTGCAGAAGGGGAAACCACAAAAAGACCTACTGCAAAAGTTGTTGCCAGTACCTTAAAAATATGTTTCTTCATAAATTATGTACCTCCATGTTAAAATATTTTGTTTTGTGATGTAAATTCGTTTTTTAAGTTATTGTATGCAAAATGGTATAAAAAGCACATTGCTCCACATTTTCCCTTGTGCTCTTACCTGTCGCCCACACATCACCCCCTTAAAGTGCCACAAATTGCGTCCACAAAAACCTCAAAACCTACATCATCACAACACTTTTATATATTCTTTTATAGGACATATCATTACCTTTTTATCCTACCATATCCTACTATATACTACTTAAAGCTACTTGTCAATATTTCATCCCCCAAGGTGATATGCTTTCAATAAAAAGGAGTAACTATGATGAAACCATTAAAAACGAAAGTAAGCATAACACTTGACGACAATATAATAAAGGAAATAAAAGATTTAGCAGAGAAAGACGACCGTTCATTTAGCCAATACATCAATAAAATATTAAAAGACTGGCTTGTAAATAACACTCATGCAACAAACAGCGATATTTAAGATTAGCGATATTCTTTTTCAAAAAAGACTGCCCATGAATAGAAGACAGTCTTTTTCCATTTTGCTTTGGCTTCGTTCGCTATGTTCAATAGTTTTCCTTTGAAGACACGTTGAAGACAACGTGCATTCAGGTATTTCTTTTATCTCTTTTTTGTCAACCGCATAATTGGTAGCTCTCCTTAGTTTTTATTAAAGTATTATAATGATTTTACGAAGCGAAAGAAACCGCAAATGCGGATTTAAAGTCTGGTACTTTTTGTGAGAGAAAGTGGAATTGTAACCTCAATACACAGCACATGCTCACTGTATTTTGCCTGTATGGTTCCGCCCATCTGTTCCGTCAGTTCTTTGGCAATGGACAGCCCGAGCCCGGTGGATTTCGAGGCGGTCTCCACTGTATAGAAGCGGTCGAAGAGCCGCATCACTGCCAGTTCATTCAATTCGGAGGCATGGTTTGAAAAGGCAATGACGCCTTCCTTTGAGAGAGTGACGGTTAAGTCGCCGTCGCTGTATTTGATGGCGTTGCTGATGATATTTGCGAAAATACGGGAAAGTGCGTTTCTGTTCAGAAAGCAGGCGATTTTTTCCTCAGGCATGGTGACCTGAGGGGAGATCTGCCTGCTTTTTAATGCAACGTAATAGGCAGAGAGGATTTCTTCCAGGAAACTGTTCAATATAATTTTTTCATAAAGCGTATCGTGGATGGCGGAGGAAGCTGCGGAATAGCGGAAAAGCTCTTCCGTCATCTGCTTCAGGGCGTCAACGCGGTTTTCAATAATGGTCAGGTAACGGATGGCATCTTCCGACTGCTCCGTTCTTTTCAGTAAATCCAGATAACCGTATATGGCAGTTAAGGGGGTTCTCAAATCGTGGGAGATGTTGGTTATAGTTTCTGCAATTTCGCGGTTCCCCTGCTGAAACCGGTGTCTTTCCCGGCGCAGCTTTGCAAGCTGTCCGTTAAGGTCGGCGGTAAGGCTGCGCATGTGGCGGTCGCGGCTTGAGATATCGATCAGGGTATTGGTTTCAGAGGCGAGCTTGTCTGTAAGCCCGTCTCTGATTTCTTCTGCTGATTTTTGAAGGAGATAGATTTTGATTCCCATCAGCAGGATCACAAAAAAGAGAATTCCAATTAAAAGCCATAATATGATTTCCATCACAGGATTCCTTTACTTAATGTCTTTCTTACGGAAAAAGTATATGCCTAAGCCGGTGGAGAGGAGCGAAAGCAGGGCGGAGTACAGGATAAGGCGTACAGGCTTTCCGGATTCCTCATAGAGGGAGGAATTGGAGGAGGAAAGGCTGCAGGTCTGACCACCGGGAAGCGCTTCGTCCAGAAATTCGTATATTACACGCCGGGTACCGCCTACATAAAAGGGATTGGGGGAGTCCTCTTCCTGCACAAGCTCTCCGGTTTCTGAAACATAGACATAGGGACCATAGGTTTCCGGTTCGCCCAAACGGGAGTGAAGAAGCGTGCCGAAGAAGAGCAGCAAAAACATACCCATAATGCAGATAACGGCGGTGACGGCGCGGTTTTGATTCAGCATGGCAATTGTGGTATAGAGGGCGGCATAGGCGATGGCAAGTACCAGGCAGCAGCCCATCTGGATCAGAACCGCCTTCAGGCTGATGGTAAAAAAGCCAAACAGGGGTATCCCCAGGCACAGACAGGGGATCATGTAGGCAATACACAGAAGGATATTTACGATTCCGCATAGAATCAGGCTGGATAGGTAGACGTTCGTCCGGTTATGCCCCACCGCCAGTTTATTGCGGATGGTTCCGTCGCTGAATTCCGTACCTGAAAACAGACTGCAGAAAACAGGGGAAAGCATTGTCATTAACATGATAAAGGAAAAGAACATGGACTCTAGGGTACAGGTAAAGTTGTACTTTTTTGACATGAAATAGGAGTCCAGATTCTGGAAGACCGCCGCAAAGACCGTAAGCAGGGTGCAGATCCAAAAGCACTTGTCTTTTTTTAAACGCATGAAATGGGCAGCTATCAGTTTATTCATCAGCGTCACCTCCCAACAGACTTACATAATAGCTTTCAAGGCTTTCATCCCGCTCATGGATGGAGATTACTTCACACCCTTTTTTGGCAAGTTCCAGCACAATTTTGGTAGCCGTGACCTGAGCGAATACATCCGCCTGCGTATCGGAGAAAATATGATAGTCCAGATTCATTTCATCCATTACCCGGGTAAGGACCCGCATATCGGAAACCTCCAGACGCATACACTTCTGGGATGCCGCTTCCAGTTCCTGGGCGCTGATCTCTTTGATGAGACGCCCGTTGTCAATAAATCCGTAGTGTGTGGCGAGACGGGAAAGCTCGTCCAGGATATGGCTGGAGATCAGAAAGGTGATCTGATTTTCACGGTTCAGCTTTAAAATCAATTCACGTATTTCAATGATACCCTGGGGGTCAAGCCCGTTAATGGGTTCGTCCAGAACGAGAAAATCAGGGTCGCCGCAGAGAGCAATGGCAATGCCGAGACGCTGGCGCATACCCAGAGAGAAGTTTTTTGCCTTTTTCTTTCCGGTATTTTCCAGTTCCACCAGACGTAAAAGCTCCGGTATGCCGTCGAAGGAGGGCAGCCCCAAAATAAGATACTGTTCCTTTAGATTTTCTTCCGCCGTCATGTTCAGGTAGATGGAAGGGGTCTCTACCACGGCGCCGATGCGCCGCCGGGATTTTGTAATGCTTCCCTCAGAACTTTTAATCCCGTATAGGGTGTATTCGCCGGAAGTGGGCGCCTGCAGTCCGCAGATCAGACGGATCAGGGTGGTCTTTCCCGCGCCGTTTTTACCTACGAATCCATAGATCGCTCCTTTGGGAACGTGCATGGAAAGTCCGTTTAACGCTTTGAAGTGCCTGTAATTTTTACACAGGCTGTCAGTACTTAAAACATACTCCATAAATCAAGCCTCCTTGTTTTGATGATGGCAGTATCATAACGGACAATTGTTAAGAAAGCTGTTAAGAAAAGAGTAAAGAAACTGTAAAAATTTCTGGATGGGAGGTTTAATCCTCTTTCATTTTAAAGCCGATGCCCCAGACTGCTTCGATGTAATCTTTGCCGTTTATGTCCCGAAGCTTTTTGCGCAGGTTGCTGATATGCACCCGCAGGGAGCTTTCCATGCAGTCCGGGGTGTCTTCGCTGAGACGATCCAGAAGGAGGGACTTGGTTACTACCTGGGAAGGATTCTGCATCAGGAGCTTCAGGATGGCGTATTCCGTGCGGGTCAATTTGACGGATCGCCCGTCCAGGGCAACGTCGTGGGAGGCGGTGTCAAGTGAAAGGGCATTAAAGGTGAGTACGGAGGGATTGCCAAAGGAAGGGTTTCTCAGCTGTACGGTGATCCTTGCCAGCAGCTCCTGAATATCAAAGGGCTTGGTCACGTAATCGGCAGCGCCTTCAAGAAGGAGAGCTACCTTATCTTCGGTTGCCGTTTTGGCGCTGACAACGATCACAGGGATGTCTTTTATCCGGGGCAGAAGCTCCTTGCCGTCAAGCCCGGGGAGCATCAGATCCAGCAGGATCAGATCAGGCTTCTGGGAGGACAGCACGTACAGGGCTTCGGTACCGGAATAGGCGCGGGATACCCCGTAGCCCTCTTTGGTGAGGACTTCCTCCAGCATGTTTCCAATATTGATATCATCGTCTACTATTAAAATATTTTTCATGAAATGAACCTCGAATGAATTTCTGGTTTTTATTATAGTGGGTTGGAAAAAGAAATGCTATATGGAAATTCTGAATAATTTATGAAGGGTGGGAAAGCGTATAAACGCCGGACAAAACTGCCGGGTGATTTTTCAGTCAGTGAGTTAATTGGTATTGCAAGCGGAAAATAAATATAGTATTATAGTTGTATAAAATGTACAACTATAATTAAAGGTGATTTTATGAATATTCAGGAAAACTTGGAGAAATTGAATTTTTCAAGGCTGGAGGCGCAGATCTATCTTGCTTTGTTGGGGGCGGAGCCGTTGTCGGCGTATCAGTTGGCGAAGAAGATCGATATTTCGAGAACCTCTATTTATAATGCGCTGGAGCATATGCTGGATAAGGGGATGGTTGAGATGGCGCCGGGGGATACGGCGCTGTACAGGGCGCAGGAGCCGGAGGTGCTTTTTGAGAAAATGCGTTTTGAAATGGAGGGAGCAATGGAGGCTTCCCAAAAGCAGTTGAGAGCGTACAGGGAAGGAAAAAGAGAAAATATCCAGTTTGTGTTTAAGGGGTTTGAAACGGCTGTTTTTAAAGCGAAGGAGATTTTGAAAAAGGCGGAAAAGGAAGTCTATATCAATGCGGATTTTGATTTGGGCTGTTTTGAGGAGGAGTTCAGGCTGTTAAAGGAAAAGAAGGTCAGGGTGATCGTTTTTTCTTTTTATGAGCTTGTTACAGGAGGAAATGTGGAATTTTATTCTCATCACAGAAGCAGGAAACCGGGGCAGGAGGCATCCAGGCTGGTATTGGCAGTGGATCAGGAAATTGCGCTGATTGCCGACAGGGGAGGGGAATTGGAGGAATGGAATGGAACGGTAAGCAGTAATGAATTGCTGATCAAGCTGTTGTCGGAGCATATTCATCATGACATTTACCTGCTGAAGCTTAAGGGCAAATACGGAAAGAAAATATATGATGAGGGTCTATATTTAAATACGGATTTTGAGATCCGCCAGAGAGGAGAAGGTGAAGAGTGAAAGTAATGGTGTCGGGTTTGGTTAATGTGGAAACTACATTGAAGATCAGGGAATTTCCCATTCCCTATTTTCCTATCGATTATCCTTTTTTCGGTATTCATTCGGATGTGTCAGGAGTTGCTTTTAATGTGGCGAAGGCGCTTATGACCTTGGGGAATGAGGTTCGGCTGACAGCGTTGATCGGGGATGATGAAGAGGGGAAGAGGATACTGGAAAAGCTGGAGAGGGAAAAAATAGGAACAGAGTTTATTCGTCAGGAGTTAAAGGAGACTCCTGTGACGGTTACCTTATATGATCAGGAGGGGAAAAGGCAGATTTATTGTGATCTAAAGGATGTGCAGGAAAAAGAGTTGGATTTTATGGCTCTTGAGGAAGGCATAAAAGACAGCGATCTGGTGGTTTTATGCAATACAAATTTTAACCGTCCTCTGCTGAAAAGGGTAAAGGCAATGGGAAAACCGATCGCCAGCGACGTTCATGTGTTAAGCGACCTGGAAGACGCCTTTAATAAAGATTTTATGGAATATGCGGATATTCTGTTTTTAAGCGACGAACGGCTGCCCTGCGAACCCCGGCAGTTTCTTGTGAAAATGAAGGAAAAATATCCTTCAAAGATAATCGTGATGGGGAGGGGCAAGGAAGGAGCCTTACTGTATGTACGTGCAGAAGACAGAATATATAAGCTGGGAGCGGCAAATGTGGGAGAGGTAGTGAATACCCTGGGAGCCGGAGACGCGCTGTTTTCCGCTTTTATCAATTATTATGGGAAGGGGTATGATCCGGTCTGCGCGTTGAGCCGGGCGGAGGTTTTTGCTGCCCTGAAAATACGCTGCAGCGGAGGGGCGAAAGGATTTGTGGAGGAAGCGACGGTGGAGGCTTATTATCAAAATAGCGGAATCGTTGTGGAGGAGGTTGTCACGGAATTGTAACTTTTGTCTGCTATGATTAGGAAAAAGGCGGAAACGGATTATGGATGAAATATATTATGTGGAAGACGATCCCAATATTGCGCAGGTTGTAAAGGAGTATCTGGAACAGAAGGGATTTAAGGTCAGGATCTATGCCACCCTGGAGGAGGCGAGATATGGGATCAAAACCCGTTTGCCTGCATTGCTCCTGCTGGACTGGAATATGCCGGACGGGCATGGGGACGGTCTGTGCAGGTGGGTACGCAGGAACTGGAAGGAGCTTCCCATTATTTTTATCACCGTTCGTGGAGATTCGGCGGATATTGTTTCGGGCTTTCAAAACGGTGCGGACGATTACGTGGTAAAGCCCTTTGAATTGGAGGTACTATATTCCAGAATTCAGGCGTTGCTGCGCAGAACCGACAACGCTGCCCGATCGTATCTTTCCTGCGATGAAATTGTAATGGATCTAAACCGCCAGACGGTTTCCAGCCATGCCCGGGAGATCGGCTTAAGCGCGGCGGAGTATCAGCTGCTTTTGTGTTTGATGGAGAATAAAGGAAGAACGGTTACCAGAGAAAAAATTCTGGAAATGGTATGGGATGTAAAGGGCAGTTATGTCAATGACAACACCCTCACCGTTACCATGAAGCGGCTGAGGGATAAGCTTGACCAGCCGGGCTGCCTTAAAACGGTAAGAAGTGTGGGATACCGCATGGAGGATACGGTGTGAGCGGATGGGAAAATATTTTATTTATGGCAGCAGGGTTTATGGCGGGCAGCTTTCTTGTTCTGCTTATTTTCTTGCGGCGGAAGAGGAAGGAAGCCATGCGCATTCATGCCCTGGAAGATTACCTGGAACAGGTGAATATGGGCAAAGCAGTCGTCCTCTCCGCTTTGGGAGAGGATGATTTTTCTAAATTAGAGGACGAGATCTATAAAACCGTGACATATCTTTATCAGACTAAGGACAGGGCAGTACAGGAAAAGAATAATTTTGCGGAAAATCTGTCCAATATTGCACATCAGATCAAAACGCCTATTACGGCGATCTCTCTGTCAATTCAGATGATGAAACGGAATCCGGAGGAAAATCATTTGGAACAAATGGAAAAGCAACTGCAGCGTCTCGCTCATTTGGAGGAGGCGCTGCTAGTGCTGGCACAGCTTGACGCGGGAACGCTGCCTTTGAAAAAGGAGGAAATAGACGTTTTTACGGTACTTGTTCTGGCGGCGGATAATCTGCAGGAATTATTTCAGGATACAGGAACTTCCATAGAGATACCGGAGTTGGGAGAGACACTGATTTCGGGAGATCTGGACTGGACGATGGAAGCCCTTATGAACTTAATGAAAAATTGCATGGAGCACAGCGGCGGCGGAAGGATATGCTGTTCCTATGAAAAGAATCCACTTTATACGGAAATTTTGATCTGGGATGAGGGGGAAGGGTTTGCCAAAGAGGACATTCCTCATCTTTTCCAGCGGTTCTATCGGGGGAGGAATGCAAGCCGAGGGGGAATCGGAATCGGTCTTGCTTTGGCAAAGGAGATCATCGAGCGTCAGAATGGAACCATAAGGGCGAGAAACAGAGTTGAGGGAGGGGCGCTTTTTGAAATTCGGTTTTACTTTTACAGTCACTAAGCTGTAACTTTTCCTTGATATACTGAAAAATGTAATAAATGCAGCGCGGCATTTTTATTTATGTTGGACAGTGTAAAACGCTTCGGAACGGAGGAAAGGATAGAAATATTATGGAAATTTTAAAGTGTGAAGGAGTCCGGAAGATCTATGGAGGACATGGAGGGGTAAGTCAGGTGGCGGCGCTTAATGGGATCGATCTTTCGGTGAGTAAGGGAGAGTTTGTGGCGATCGTTGGGGCGTCCGGTTCAGGGAAATCCACTTTGCTGCATATTCTTGGCAGTGTGGATAAGCCTACGGAGGGAAAGGTGATGATAGACGGGACGGATATTGCAGGTTTAAATCCCACCCAGGCGGCGATTTTCAGGCGGAGGAAAGTGGGATTGGTGTATCAGTTTTATAATCTGATCCCTACCCTTAATGTGAGGAAAAATATACTGATGCCCCTTGCCCTTGATCGGAAAAAGCCTAATCAGGAGTATTTTGACAGGATCGTGGATTCGCTTGGGATTTCTGATAAGCTGGAGGCATTGCCGGGGCAGCTTTCCGGCGGGCAGCAGCAGAGAGTCGCCATTGCCCGCTCCCTGATTTACCGTCCGGCGCTGCTTTTGGCGGATGAGCCAACGGGAAATCTGGATCAGAAAAATTCCAGAGAGATCATTGATATGCTGAAGCTTTCCAATCGCAATCTGGATCAGACAATTCTGCTGATTACTCATGATGAAAAAGTTGCCCTGGAGGCGGAGCGCATTATTACCATAGAGGATGGGCGCGTCGTCAGCGACGAACGGCGGAGGTGAGGGATATGTGGAGAGATTATTCATCAGGCTACCTTAAAAATAATCGTTCGTCAGGCGTAGCCGTTGTGACGGCGGCGTTTATTTCCGCCCTGTTTTTATCCCTTTTATGCGGGTTGTTTTATAATCTGTGGAAGTATGAAGTGGAGAGGATAGAACTGGAGGAGGGCGGATGGCAGAGCCGGATCGTTGGGGAATTTAACAGGGAAGATATTGCTGCTGTGGAGAATTTTGACAGTGTAAAAGCCGTGACGGTAAGCCGGGGAAAGGAGAAAAAAGGGGAAACTGCGCTGGAGCTTTATTTTTATGATTATGGAGCGGTTTTGAAGGACACCCCCCGGATCGCCGAACTGGCAGGGGCGTCTGCGGAAGGGATTCATTACAATTATGAACTTCTTGCCATGTATTTAATACGTGATTCCGGGGATACGGCGCCGAGACTGCTTTTTCCCATGTTTCTTCTGATCATGGTATTGGCGGCATTTTCCCTGATCATTATCATACACAATTCCTTTGCCGCTTCCATGAACGCGAGGATTCATCAGTTTGGCATTTTGTCCAGCATCGGGGCAACCCCAAGGCAGATCAGGACGTGCCTTTTGCAGGAAGCGGCGGCGTTGTGCGCTGTGCCGGTTCTCCTTGGAAATCTGCTGGGAATTGGGATCAGCATGGGGCTGATCGAAATATCAAATGTTTTGCTTGGAAGTGATGTGCCGGGAAGGCATAAGGCGGTCTTTGGTTATCATCCGTTGGTTTTGGGAGCATCCTTGCTTGTAACGGTGATAACTATATGGATTTCTGCCTGGATGCCGGCGGGGAAACTGAGCAGGCTTACGCCCCTTGAGGCGATCAGAAACACCGAAGAACTGCAATTAAAACGAAAGAAGCGATCTCCTGTACTTTCATTTTTAGTTGGGGTGGAAGGGGAATTGGCTGGAAATGCGTTGAAGGCGCAGCGGAAGGCTCTGCGTACAGCATCCTTGTCTTTGATCTTTTCCTTTATGGCGTTTACGATCATGCAGTGTTTTTTTACCACTTCGGAGATCAGCACAAGAGAAACCTACTTTGAGCGGTATCAGGACGCCTGGGATATTATGGCGACGGTTAAAGATGCAGAGGCGGATACCTTCAGGGAAACGGAAGAGGTACAGAACCTTCCCGGAGTGGAGAGTGCGGTGGTGTATCAAAAGGCGATGGCAAAAAGAATTGTCAGGGAAGAGGAAGTAAGCGAAGAAATGAAGACATTTGGCGGTTTTTCCTATGCTTCCGCCAATGATGTGACGAGGACGGATGAGGGCTGGCTGGTAAACGCGCCCATAGTGGTATTGGATGATAACAGCTTTTTGGATTACTGCGTGCAGCTTGGAATTGTCCCCCGGCTGGATGGCGGGGTGATTTTAAACCGCATCCGTGACGTGACAAATCCGGATTTCAGGCATCCCAGGTATGGAAATTATATAAAAGAAAATCCCGTAAGTATTTTAAGACAGTCAGGTGATGAAGAAAAATCAGCGGAGATTTCTGTTCTCTCATACACAACGGAAGCGCCTGTTTTGCGGGAAGAATATGCAACGCTTGATTATTATGAGCTTGTGCATTTCCTTCCGGTATCCCTGTGGCGGGAGATCAAGGGACAGATAGGGGGAGCGGAAAAGGAGATCTATATCCGCGTCCTTGGAGGAGAAAATGTAACGCTGGATCAACTTGCAGGGATGCAGGAAGAGCTGCAGAGGCTTCTTGGTCAGGTATATACGGTGGAAAGCGAAAACCGCATTCAGGAGTATCAGGCGAACCGCAAGATGATACAGGGCTCAAGGATGATATTTGGCGGCTTTTGTGTTTTGCTGGCGTTGATCGGTATCGGTAATGTGTTTTCCAACACCATGGGTTTCGTGCGCCAGCGGAAAAGAGAGTTTGCAAGGTACATGTCTGTGGGGCTGACGCCCGGGGGAATCTGCAAGATGTTCTGGATCGAAGGGATGTTGGTTGCGTTCCGTCCGATCCTGCTTGCCCTGCCTGTTGCAGTTCTTGCCGTGGGGTATATGCTGAAACTGAGCTATCTGGAAGTGGGAGAATTTCTGGCGCAGGCACCACTGACGCCGGTTGCTGTTTTTGTGCTGGCTGTTTTGGGGGCAGTGACGGCGGCGTATGGGCTTGCCTGGCGGAATATACGGAAAATACGGCTGGCGGAGGTTTTGAGGGACGATACGATGATGTAGGAGTGAAAAAAAGGAGGCAGTTTCCAGGCGGAGACTGTCTCTTTTATTATGTTTATTGCTGAGCTATAGGTATTTGTGACGCTTGAAAAATCAAGGTATTCTGGTATAATGGGAATAACAATAGAAAAGTTGGTGTATCATGATAACGATAGAACAGTTAATAGCATTAAATAAACCTGAGAATATAGCAATAACAGAACATGCCAGGATTCGTTTATTTGAAAGAAATATTATCGTTGATGATATTATAAATGGTATAAATACAGGAGAAATCATAAAACAATATCCAGATGATAAGCCATTGGCAAGTTGTCTGGTTTTAGGATTTTCTGTCAAATCGGAATATCTTCATATAGTATTAAGTTGTGATACAGAATTTATATATCTGATAACTGCATATTTTCCTGATCCTAATATATGGGAAAGTGACTTCAAGACGAGAAAGGAGCGTTGAATTTATGTTATGTATGGAATGCGGAGCAAAAGCAGAAAAAGGATATACAACAAGCGTTACGGATCTGGGAAATTGCCTTTTAATCGTGCGCAATGTTCCTTGCTATAAATGCACAGAATGTAACGAAGTTATTTATACAGGCGATGTTATTAAGAGATTGGAGCAGATTAGAGAGCAGGCAAAACAATTTACACAGGAAATTTCCATTGTAAATTATAGCAGTGCTGCATAATGCAATAAAACGACCCATCAAATATCCTTTTCTTTCATAATAGTATTGTGACCGTCAGTAAATTGCTGGCGGTTTTTATAGTTTGCGCGCCATGGGCGCGTTCTAACGGGTGAAATCAGAGGATGGATTAACTATTTCAAGATAGGGAGTATGAAAATTCTTTGCAAAGAAATGGACAGACACATCCGTTATAGACTTCGCATGTGCATATGGAAACAATGGAAAACACCACAGAATCGAGAGAAAAACCTTGTAAAACTTGGCATTGACAGAGACACAGCAAGAAGGGTGCATATACAGGAAGAAGAATAGCCTATGTATGCAACAAGGGTGCTGTAAATGTTGCCATAAACAATAAGTGACTAGCCGCTTTTGGACTAATCTCTATGCTAGATTACTACACCGAAAGGTGTGTCACTTGTTAAGGTGATTGAACCGCCGTGTACCGAACGGTACGCACGGTGGCTTGCGTACCACAATTTGATACAATGCACCCAAGCATGAGTTTAGGGGCAAATTTTAACAATAGGTTTTTCTTGACACCCCCCTGGGAGATTGTTGTCCAGGAGAATTTTGATGATTTTATTTAGCGCTTAATGTTTTTTACTTGACGGATGCTTTTCCTTATGTCATAATAAAATAAATAAGCGCGAAGTATGCGCTAAGAAAGAGAGGTATTGGTATGTTTTATGAGGTAATAGCACAATTTGCGAAAGCAGATGCGCCAACATTTCGAACTCCTGGTTTCGAACCATATCTTATGGAAGCAAAGGATTATTTTAACATGAAAAGCCGGGTTGCTACTAATCCCAAGGAAATCACTGAACTGACTGTGATTGATGACCAGACCATAAGGATTATTTTTCGAAGCCAAGAAATTCTTAATATCTCACAGGTATCAAGAAGTTTGAGGGTATTTAGTATGTACCTAATTGATGAGTCGCATTCTTTGAATTTTGGGGATTTAGTTTCTGGAAAAAGGTTGTTTCGGATGTCAGCATCAGAATTTGGAGATATTTCCAAAGAAAACTCTGATATATCAGATATCAATGAAATGTCAGAAAAAGATTACAAGGAAATTAACAAGCTGAATTTGTTAAAGAAAGTTATTGGAATACTGGAAAAAAGTGACAGCGATTCCGAGGCAAATAACGTGACACAGAAAATCAATGAAATAGTAAAAAAATTCTATATTGAAAGGGGAGTCTAATATGCTTACGAACAATGAGAAGAGAATAATTGAAAACACGATGGAAAGCCAAATATTGGCAAGTCCAAGCGGAATCAACACAAGAACCTTGATGCGGGCAGTACACAGGATTCTTCATACCAGAATTCCAAACATGAATATGCATCATATAGCAGGAATTCTCTCTTGGGTATATAAATCATATGGGCATCATTTCTTGGTGAGAACCCCAGGGTATTCGATAATTGTGTAGGCGTATATTTTACAGCATTGGCAGAAATCCGGGAAACTGTCATAGCGGACTGCAGGGCGGTCATGGAGGCGCTGACGGACTGTAGCCGCATCTATAGCGAAGCGGAGGAGGTCAACGGAGAGAAATCCGCCGCTTATTCTGGTAAAATATAGCGCAGGAGCATTGGGTGCAAAAAATAACGATAGCCACCCTAAAAAATGGGTTATCGTTAAATCTTATACTCTGAAAAACCTAAAATGCGGCAGTACCAAATGATAAATCGATAGCATTCAAGAAATATTTGTATCAATTTGGATATGCAATATGGTGTGAGAGGTCGGGAGAATTTATTTAATTTTCCCTCCTACTCGATTAATTATATTTATTGCTGATCCTGTCAAAAGTTCAAGTGATCCGCGAGAACATTTAGAAAGGAATTGTTGTACGGATATAGACAAAGCGGCTGAATTTGCTATAATAAATAGAGCAGTAACTAAAGAGGAGTATGCAGTGGCAGAAATTTGGACTTTAGGAAATATAAATATTTCTATTCTGGAAAAAGAATTTGGAAAAATACAGACAAGTGAAACCATTGTAACAAGTGAACGGATAGAGCATATTAAAGGAAGACATTTAATTGATTATGAGTTATTTGAAAAATACGGTATAGAGTGTATACAAAATCCAGACTATATCATAAAAGATTATAAAAATGCAGGTACAGTATTTATGGTTAGAAAATTACCAGATACGAATTTAAATGTAGTATTAAGACTGGCGTTAGATACAGATAAAAGTGGATTGAGGAATTCAGTCATGACTTTTTATCGGATAAGGGAACGAAATTTAAAAAAGTTAATTAAGAAAAATGCATTACTTTACAGAAAAGAATAATTTCGTTATAATAAAATTACAATAAGAACAGGATATTTGAAGTAGAGATTGTGCTGCTACGCACCCTATGGGTCAAAAGAAATGTGGGAAGGGGCACACCCACCAAATATCCTTTTCTTAAATAATAGTATTGTGGCCGCCAGTAAATTGCTGGCGGTTTTTCAATGTTCCTGACTAAAACATAAGAAACTGTAAAAACTATCCTGTAAAATATCATTGCAAGCACAGGATAGGAGAATACATGAAATCCATATGGACTGAAACCACAAAAATCCCCCCAAGGCAGCCCCTTACCGAAAACCAGAGCGTGGACGTTGCCGTCATCGGCGCGGGGATGGCAGGCATCCTCACCGCATACTTTCTCTCCCGGCAGGGCATGGAGGTGATCGTCCTGGAGGCTGATCGCATCGGCAGCGGTCAGACCAAAAACACCACAGCGAAGATCACCAGTCAGCACGGCATGATCTATGAGAAGCTGATCAAAACATTCGGCAGGGAAAAAGCGCGCCTGTACGGGGAAGGAAATCAGGCGGCGATAGATAAGTATCAGGAGATCATTGAAAAGGAAGCTATTTTTTGCGGCTTTAAAAGACTTCCCGCTTATCTGTATTCTAAAGAAGGAAATCCCGCTAAAGAAAAACTGATCAGAGAAGCCCAGGCAGCTTCCCAATTGGGGCTGCCCGCTCATTTTTGTGAAAAGGTTACCCTGCCTTTTGAGACGGCGGGGGCGGTATGCTTTGAGGATCAGGCGCAGTTCCATCCTTTGAAGTTTATAGAGGGGCTGGCGGAAAAACTGAAGATATACGAAAACACCCGGGTACTGAGGGTAAAGGGGCACTGGGTTCAGACGGATCGGGGAAAGGTGAACGCCCGGCAGATCGTTTTTGCAGTGCATTATCCCATGCTTATTGTGCCGGGGTTTTACTTTTTGCGGCTTCATCAGGAGAGAAGCTATGTGGCGGCATATGAAGGCGCAGATCCTCTTGAGGGTATGTATTACAGCATAGACCAGAACGGTCTGTCTTACAGAAGCTATGGGGACTTGCTTCTTGCCGGAGGCGGCGCCCACCGCACCGGTAAAAATGAGCGGGGAGGGCGCTATGAGGGGATCAGAAGAAAGGTAGAGCAGGATTTCCCAGGGTTGCGGGAAAGGGCATACTGGTCGGCGCAGGACTGCATTACCCATGACGGTCTGCCCTTGATCGGAAAATATTCTGTGTTCCGCCCTTATTGGCATGTGGTCACAGGGTTCGGAAAATGGGGCATGACCTTTTCCATGCTGGGGGCAATGATCCTGTCGGACAATATTGCAAGGAGGGAAAATCCCTATGCCCGGCTTTTCTCACCCCAGCGGTGGAATTTTTTCCCTTCTCTGAAAAAATGGATAATTGATTTTGGAGAAAGCGCGGCGGGGCTTCTATGGCTGCGCCATTTCTGGAACCTGCCCAAAGAATCGGAACTTTTAAAGGGACAGGGCGGCGTTGTGCGAAAGGGCATCAGGCGATACGGCTGTTACAGAGAGGAAGACGGAACCCTGCACAGAATCTCTCTTCGCTGTCCCCATATGGGCTGTGAGCTGAGCTGGAATCCTGACGAGAAAAGCTGGGACTGTCCCTGTCATGGTTCAAGATTTGATTATCATGGAAACCTGATAGACGATCCGGCAAGAAGGAGCATCAGATCCTGAAAATTTTCAGATGATGCAAAAATGATGCAAAAATGATGGGGTTTTGATGCATGAGCCGTGTAATATTTTAAATGAGCGGAACAGGAGGAGAAGGCTATGATGCAAATGAGAATGTATATCGATGAAGAAGAGAAAAAAGAAAAAAGACGAATCAGGGCGGTAGGAGGCATTATTTTGTGGATCTTGATGATCGGAGTGTCCATTGTTCTTGCTTCCAGGTCTTTGATGTTGATGGGATAACCAGGATAAGAGAAAATAGGCGAAAGACGGCTACAGAGGAGAAAACGGCGGGATGAGAAGAAAAGGAATGATGGCGCTGGCGTTGAGCTTTGCGCTGCTGGCAGGCTGCGGAAGCGTTCAAAAAGAAACAGTAGAGGAAGGAAAAAACAGCGTTCAGGAAAGAGACATTCCGGAGGGAAATGCCCAGGAAGAAACCACCCAGAAGGAAAGTGCACTGAAAGAAAACGCTTTAAAGGAAAGCACAGACAATTATGCCCTGGCGGATACGGCGGCAGGTGTGACAGAAGATATTGAGACGTTGGAAACACAGGAAGTAAGCAGGCAGGAGCCTGATCTGGCAGAGGAACCCCAGGAGGAAGCGGAAACGCCCATAGACTGGACAACGGCGGATCACGATGTAAATGGTCGCAATCTGCCCATTTATTGTGTGGAGACGCAGGAGAAAAAAGTGGCGCTTACCTTTGATGCGGCATGGGGAAATGAGGATACGGAAAAGATTTTGAAAACGCTTGAAAGCCATGGGCTTCATGTGACCTTTTTCATGACAGGAGGCTGGGTGGAGAGGTATCCGGAGGATGTGAAGGCGATTCTTGCCGCCGGGCATGATTTGGGAAACCACAGTGAAAATCATAAAAATATGAGTCAGCTTTCCGAAGAAGAGAAAAAGGAAGAGATCAGGAAGGTGCATGATCAGGTGAAGGATCTCACCGGATATGAGATGTTCTTGTTCCGCCCTCCCTATGGAGACTATGACAACGCCACGGTAGATGCCGTGAAGGACTGCGGTTATTATCCTATTCAATGGGATGTGGACAGTCTGGACTGGCAGAATCAGGGGGTAGATTCCATACTGAAAACCGTTACGGGGCACAAAAATTTGGGGAACGGCAGTATTATACTCTGCCACAACGGCGCAGAATATACAGCGGAGGCATTAGACGCGCTGATCACGGCATTGGAGGAACAGGGGTATACCATCGTGCCCCTTTCGGAATTACTCTATAAGGATCATTATCATTTGAATCATGAAGGGCGGCAGATACAGGATCAGGGGTAATGAGGATATATAACGGCGTATGAAGTTACTGTTCATATTAAAAAACCAGAGGCTTAAGCCTCTGGCGACAAATCGCCCACAATATTGCGCCTGAGCTGGCTCGTGGGAGAAGTCTTAAATATTATATGCTGATAGGGAAAAAATATTATAAGGTTTGCTGCCAGTCGTTACGAAAACCATAATACTCCATTTTTACAAACGGATATTTATTGGTTAGCGCTATGATAGATTTTTTCATTTCAGGAAACTTATCAGCAGGAAGAATTCGCTTCATAATTAATAGAAAACCATAAAAATGAGCATTGTCGATTTCTCCGTTGCTGTTTTTAATTAAAAGTGCTTTTTCCTTTTTATTCAGTGAAGGTTTTTGCTCAAAAAGACGGTTGTATATCCTGCTTCCATGTGCGCACAGATTGCGGATAATAGTCATACTATGCATATAACTTCCGAGAATGGAGGCACCTTTGCTCATGGTTAAACCAAAAGTACGGGCAACAGCATTTCTGACAGGCTGTTCGGAAATGGAATATAGAAATGAGATATCTGATATGGTAAATAAATCTACATATGCCCATAGAGGGATATCCTGGTGCAAGTCATTTATGTAATGCTTCAAATATGCTTCGTGAGGGAGTCGGCGGATTTTTTGATGATTTGCTTTAGCAATGATCTGTTTGTGTTTGGTTTCGTCAGTAAAAAAAGATGCATTGAGATAACCGATAGGACCGTGGATTTTCGTGAATTCATAGACATATATAGATTTTATCTGCACTTCAATTATTTCCAGATATTGAAGAATAATGTGTCTGAATTCATGGTCAAAATTGCAAATGTCAATAATATTTTGGAAAGTTGCAGATTTGGAAAAAACGTTATCTTTGCGAAGTGTTAGAGAATAGCCGCTGATGCGGTAGTAATTGTTGTAGAGCAGAAAATCTTTAGCCTTGTCCTCATCATCAATAGTAAGACCGCGGGAACGAAGGATTTGCACCTGCTCTTCAACAGTTTTAAAATCCTTATTTGCCATAATATAACTCCTTGTAAACAAAACACCCTCAAGTGTGCATGTGTTTCCACAGAGGCCTGAGGGAGATGTTAATATAATATTAACATAAATGAGGAAAATGTCAAGAAACAAAAGCTTTATTTCAAATAACAAAAGGTTTGAAAAATCCGCATTGCCAAAGTGCGGATTTTCCTGTATGCTTATTATCAGAATTAAGAATCAATTACCCAAAAGAGAAAAGGAGATAATGTGAAAAAAAGAGTAAACTTTAATTTCGTATCGATCCTGCTGATTTCAGCTGCATTATTGGTCGTGGCGGTGGCGCTGTGTTTTATGACTCTTTCCTCCACAAATGAATTGACCGGTACCAGGGAAACGATAAAAGAAATACAACAACAGGACGAAATCGGAGACGTGGAAGGATATGCATTGCTGGCAAGCGGCGGTGCATATGCCATGGGGGCGCTCGCCACCGGATTTATGATCGTTATGTGCGTTCTGATCGCAATTGCAGCGGTCGTTCTGTTCCTGCCCAATTTGATTGCCCGGCTGGTCTATGCCCCGTCAGGTGGGCGGCTGATCGCCTACCGTATTATAATGGGATTTGAATATGCGCTTGTTGTGTTTTTTGGGCTTTTATGCTATTCGTTTTTTAAACCCAAATTGTGGATTGCAATAGCAAGCTGCGGGTATTGCGTGGTCATTACCGTTATTGGATGCATTAACACTTATACTGCAAGGATTAGATCGTAGCGTTAAGTCCATACCGATATATTTTTAAAGATCTTAAAATGGGAGCGGCATCTCATTTCAAGGTCTTTTTTATTTTTTCAAAAAAGTCGGAATATTTCTAATTTACATCTTCAAAGTTTTATTTTTTTCCTCATCCTGTCTTTATAATGAAATCATAGGGAAGGAGGCAAAGAGAAATGAAAAAGAGTAAGTTTGAACGATTCAGAAGATTTTTGCCTTTATATATCATGTTTTTACCTGCCGGGATTTATTTTTTTATAAACAATTATCTGCCCATGGGGGGACTGGTAATTGCATTTAAAAAGATAAATTTTAACCTTGGCATATGGAAAAGCCCCTGGGTCGGGTTGAAAAATTTTGAATACTTATTTAAGACCTCAGACGCATGGATCATCACCAGAAATACGCTGTTTTATAATGTATTGTTTATTGCCCTGAATACCGTGGTGTGTGTGGCGCTTGCCATTTTGTTAAACGAGATCCGTAATAAAATGGCAAAAAATTTATTACAGAGTATTTTGATGCTGCCTTATCTGATTTCCATGGTTATTATAAGCTATTTGGTCTATGGTTTTTTAAGCGGAGAATCAGGATTTATCAATAATACGGTTTTAAAAGCTTTTGACATGGAAAAAATATCCTGGTATGCACAGGAAAAATACTGGCCGTTTATCCTTACTTTTGTACAGCTTTGGAAAAATTGCGGTTACCTGAGCATTGTGTACTTTTCGGCTGTGGTAGGAATCGATCCAACCTATTATGAGGCGGCGGCGCTGGACGGGGCGACGAAATGGCAGCAGATCAGGCATGTTGTCCTACCAGAACTGACATCGGTGATAACGATTATGGTTTTACTGGGAGTCAGCAAAATCTTTTATTCTGACTTCGGGCTGTTTTATCAGGTTCCCATGAATGCAGGAGCGCTCTATAACGTCACCAATACCATCGACGTATATGTTTACAATGCGCTTCTGAGCGTAGGGAATATCAGCATGTCCTCTGCGGCAGGCTTTTACCAGTCTGTGGTGGGATTTGCAGTGGTGATCCTGGCAAACTGGATGGTAAAGAGAAGAAATCCTGACAATGCTTTATTCTAGGAAATAGACGAAAGGAATCGAGAAAATGATTAAAAGCAGAAAAATGGAAGTCTTTGCGTATATAGTGATCGGTCTCATTGGCATATCGATCATCCTGCCCTTTCTGTTGCTGTTGATGTCTTCCTTTACGGATGAGATCTCCATCACAAGGAATGGATACAGCTTTTTTCCTAAGGAATTCAGTTTGAATGCCTATGCATATTTGGGAAAAAGCTCCGCTACGATCGTCAGGGCGTATCTGGTTTCCATTTTTGTAACGGTTGTGGGAACCGTTTGGGGATTGGTAATGACGGTATTATGTGCTTATCCCCTGTCAAGGAGGGAACTGCCGGGGCGTAAGGTCATGAATTTTTATGTGTTTTTCACCATGCTGTTTAATGGGGGTCTGGTGCCCACATACTTAACATATACCCAATATTTTCACATCAAAAATACCATATGGGCGCTGCTGGTTCCCAATATTTTAGTGCAGGCTTACAATGTGATGCTGGCAAAAACCTTTTTTCAGACCTCCATCCCTGTGGAAGTCCTGGAAGCCGCTAGGGTGGATGGGGCAAGAGAAACCACGATTTTCGGAAAAGTCGTTTTGCCCCTTGCAAAGCCTATTTTTGCAACTTTGGGGCTGTTTATCAGCGTGACCTATTGGAATGACTGGACAAACGGGTTGATCTATTTGACGGACAGCAAGCTGTTCAGCCTTCAGAATCTGTTAAACAGAATGACATCCAATATACAGTTTTTAAGTTCTACGAGCCTGGGAGGCAATGTGACTGCCGCTGATCTGCCAAGCCAGACGGTGAGGATGGCGATAGCGATCATCGGTGTGGTGCCTATGCTGGCGGCATATCCGTTTTTTCAGAAGTATTTTGTGAAGGGTATTGCGCTTGGCGCTGTAAAAGGCTAAAAGCGTCACCATAAAAAAGAAGGAGGGTTACCAATGAAAAAGAAATTATTAACAAGGCTGCTGTGTATGGTCATGGCAGCGGGACTGTTGAGCGGCTGCGGGAGTAAAGCGGCGGATTCGGGTCAGGGGGAAAAGACCCCTTCGGAAAATCAGGGCGAGGAGGCTTCAGAACCTGCAGACGAGGAGCCTTACGAGGTGGTTATGGCATATTTTGCCATGGGCAATTATGCAGACGCGGAAGCGGTCTCTCAGGAAATGAGTAAAATTACAAAAGAAAAAATCAACGTGACGGTGAAACTGATGCCCATGGACGTAGTATCATTTGTGGAACAAATGACGTTGATGCTTTCCGGAGATGAAAAACTGGACACATTACTGATTTCTCAGAATTTTAATATGAGCAGCCAGATCGCTCAGGGGCAGCTGGTAGATATTACGGAACTGGTTGAAACCTGGTGCCCGGACGCGGTAGAAGTGATTGGAGCGGAGAATCTGGAAGGCTGTAAAGTGAACGGCGTATTGTACGGATTGCCGCCTACCAAGGAGTACGGCGTTGAATACGGCGCCGTTATGCGCAAGGATCTGGTGGAAAAATATAATATCGATCTGGATAGTATTAAGACATGGGAAGATCTGGGAGATGTTTTTGCGGTAATTAAGGAAAATGAACCGGAGGTTTATCCGCTGGTGAGCTTTGATTCCGCCACCTCCATTGGAGAAATGATTCTGGGAAGTGATTATGATCTCTTACAGGATAAAATGGGAGTGGTGAAATTAGGGGATCAGAATAAAACGGTGGTAAATTTATTTGAAACGCCGGAATACGAGGAAACATTGAAGCTGGTTCGTGAGTGGTATCAAAGCGGATACGTTTATCAGGACATAACCACCACACAGGAGACTGGTTCCAGCCTGATGGCAGCGGGAAAAGCCTTTGCATGGCTTGCCAATATGAAACCAGGCTATGCGGAGCAGGAAAGTAAGAATTCCGGCGTGGAACTGGTGCAGGTGAATCTTTCAGAACCCATTGCCTGTACTCAGGATGTTGCCGCTTTACAGATGGGAATTGCCCGCAATTGCCAAAACGTAGAAAAGACTCTGGCATTTTTAAATCTGCTGTATACGGATGCGGATCTGATGAATCTGCTCACCAATGGCATAGAAGGTCAACATTATGTATTAAACGATCAGGGAAAAGCATCGCTGCCGGAAGGGGTTACGGACAGCGGGTATGTGTTCAACCATTGGGAGATCGGAAACAACTTTATCACACATCTATGGGACAACGATGTAGACGACTTATGGACCATCACAGAAGAGTTTAACAAGAGCACAAAAAAATCGCCGGCGTTCGGCTTATCTTTTGATTTAAATGACGTTTCCACAGAAGTTGCGGCGGTGAATTCAACCATGAGCCAGTACCGAATGGTTTTGGAAAACGGAACGGTGGAGCCGGAGGAAGTGCTTGCCGAGTTTCGGGATAAATTAAAGGCAGCGGGAATAGACGCCATTATCGCATGCAAACAGCAGCAGATGGATGCAAGAAAATAAGAGAAGGGTCAGGGCTGTGCTCCCCGGAGCTTGGCCCTGAACAGGGCTGAAAATGAAAAAGCTACAGGAAGTTTTGGAAAAATGGGATAAGATTCCCCTGGTCAGCGAGACGGGACCGGTCTCCGGAGCCAATTCGGAGCTGATGTGTTCCATAAGGAGAAAAAGGAGAATACAGTATGCGCTGCTGTGCGTGATCGGAATGATTCCATGGGTTTTGTCTGTGATATTTGGAATGGATCTGAATCCTGGAATGGTAAATATGTTTCTTGGTTTTGTGATTCCAGGCGGCGGATTTTTTGCCCATGTGAGTTTATTTGGCGCTTTGGCGGGAATGGCAATTCTGGTTGCCTTTTTTACGATCGGAAGGAGTGTGATCGAGTGGTATGGGAATATTGTCCTGATGGCGTTCCTGTGGGCAGGAGGAGCTCTTGGAGGTCTTTTTTCCAAACGGATGCCTGATCTGTGGTCCCTGATCGTTGTGGCAGTTGTGGCAACCCTGTGTTTTTCTTACTTTGAATGGAAACAGTTTCGTCTGGAAAAAAGGATACTGAAAGACCGGGCAAGACGGGAGGAAAGGTTTGATAAGATCGTTCAGAAAGTGGAAAGCCTGCCTCAAAAGGAGAGTGAGACCTACAGGGAACTTGATGATAACGCTTTGAAAGCGGCGCGCTACCTGTTTGATATGACAGTAAGGGAAAAAGGGGATTTCAGGGATTATAACAAGACCAGCATTAATTCCATGGGAGCCTACCGCTATCAGTTTTCCGCCCTGGGATATGCCCTTATGCTGATGCAGTGCAAGTATACGCCTAATTTCCACGGGTATCAGAGTAAGGCATGGCGTTTTTTGATCGAAGCTTTTACAGACCCCAGATGCTGCGCCTACTGGAAGTGGGAGTACCTGGGCGGGCGGTTGAAATGGAATCCTGATCCTGTTGCCAATGAGAATATTATGCTCAGCGGCTGGATGCTTCCTGTTGTCAACGGTTACGGAGCCAATACGGGAGACCGCAGGTTCGAAAAAGAAAATGCCGTCCGTTTTCACCCTTTTTACAGGGAAAATACGAGAGAATACGGATACAGCGCAGGGGAACTGACGAGACTGCTTGTGGATCAGTGGAGGGACAGGAAATACCCGGGGATTTTAATTTCCTGCGAACCCCATATTGCATTTCCCATCTGTAATTCATATGGCATATTGGGAGGCATGATCTATGACAGGGATCACGGTACGGATCATATGGCGGAAATTCTGGATCTGTATAATGAAACGCTTCGAAGAGATTTCGTGGAAGCGGACGGATGTGTTGCGGATATGCGACATTATTTATTTGGAGCCAGCCGCTTTATGCATAAGCCTGCCATGAATGTGTCGCCGATAGGAGGGATTTCCATTGCCATGCAGTATCGTCTCATCGATCCGGGACTGGCGAAGCGATGCTATGGAATCCTCAGGGATGAAGTCATAGAGATCAGAAACGGGATGGCGTATATTCACGGAATGCCCTGGGAAGAGGCGGTAGATCTGGGAACCATGACGAAAAATCCCAGTATGTACTGCGGCTTACTGGAACAGCTTGCGGCGGAATACGGAGACCGGGAGCTGCTACAGGCAGTGGAAGCGGTGGAAAGGCACTATTTGAAGGCAAGTAAAAATCCTGAGGTCTTACGCTATAAAGGTGTTGCGGTGATCAATATGGCTTACCTTGCCCTGAGCAAATGGGCAAAACAGGGAGACTGGTACGACGTGATTCATAAGGGACCGGGAGAAAACGCCCTGAAAGGTCCTGTATTGGAGGAGTGCTCTTATCCCGATGTACTGGTGGCGCGAGCCGAAAGCACCGACGGAGAGGATCTGGAACTGGTTCTATGCGGTGGCAGTAGCAGAAAGGAACAGGAGATTCAGATCGGGCGTCTCCAGCCGGGACAGGTTTATCTGGCAGAAGGACTGGGACGGCGGATCAAGGCGGATGAAAGCGGAAGAGCAAGCCTTCAGGTAAATCTGGAAAAGCGGTTGAAAATACGGATCAGGAGGGTGTAAATGGAGATTGGGGCAGCTTACCATGGAAATATGCTTTCAATACTTGGCGTTTTTATATACGGCTGCACGGCATCCCTGCATTGTATTGGTATGTGCGGCGGAATGATCTTGTCTGTAACGGTTTGTGAAGGGGATAAAAAAAGCTTTATGTGGAAAAAGCAGACCGCGTATCATCTGGGACGTCTGCTGACAGGAGTCTTATGGGGACTTCTTTTGGGATTTACGGGAGAGCTTTTTGTCCTTAACCCTTATTTTAAAAAATTATTTCCTGCGGTCTGTGGCAGCCTTATGATCTATATGGGGTTTTCCTATCTGGGGGTGATGGACAGGATCTCCCTGCCCGTTATACACAAGGCGTTTTTAAAGCTGTTTTCCTGCATAAAAGCAAGAGGAGCTCTGCCGGCGGGAATTTTGACAGGGCTGCTGCCCTGCGGAGTGCTGAATGCAGCTCAGGTTTATGCGGCGGGAACGGGAAATGTGATGGAAGCGTGTGCCTGTATGATCGCATTTATTGCCGGAACGATCCCGGTGCTGGTACTTTTGGGAACGCTCCATGCGGCAATTACGGGAAGGATGAGGCGGATTACCGTAAAAATAAGCGGTGTGATTACTGTTCTGCTGGGGCTGAAACTGCTTGGAAAAGCTGCAGGGATATTGTGAAAGGCTTATGCTTAAAGAATAGGGCGGTGGAGTATATGCTGTGCTGTATTGTAGGAGCCATATTGATCGCAAAATTTGTGATCAATTTCAAAGAGATAAAGAGCTTTCTGGGATTTGAGGAAAAAGAGGAACTGGATCGGGAAGGATACGGCTATGACGACTAAACGGCTGCAGGTTTACGGAATGGTCTGCTATGCCTGCACGGATATTCTGGAAAACGCTGTAAAAGAAGTACCGGGAGTCAGGACGGCAGAAGTAAACTACATGACGGATACCATGCTGGTGCGCTACGAGGAGACGCTGACAGATCTGGAGCGTATTCAAAAGGCGGCGGCAAAGGCAGGCTATAAGCTGGAAGAAGAGGAGACGGATGCCCGGAAACGGCAGGGGAGAAGGCTGAGACAGAAGAGAAAGAAAAATCTTCGGAGAAAAATACTGCTGGTTTTTACCTGTTCTCTTTTGCTGAATTCCCTTCAATATTTACTGCCGGATCTGGTCACACTGTTTTTAGCGACGGTAGTACAGGTTGTGGTGGTAAAAGAATTTTATAAAGACGCGGGAAACGGTATTGCAAGTAAAAAGGGAAATATGTCGTTGTTGATCGCCATTGGAACGACGGCAGGTTATCTATACAGCGTATATGCAGTCATCCGGGGGAAAGGAGAAAACCTGTCGCCATGTTTTGATAATCTGGCGGCAATCGTTACCATGGTGCTGATCGGTCGCTTCATAGAGCTTGGCACCAGAATGGAAAGCGGCAAAAGCATCCGGAAGCTCTTTCAAAGCAGAACCGAAACGGCAAGGGTTTTACAGGAAGGAGAGGAGATCTGCCTGAAAGTGATGGAGCTTTGTCCGGGAATGGAGATCCGGATTAAAAGCGGGGAGAAAGCGCCCATTGACAGCAAGCTTTTAGAGGGCAGCGTCAGTGTGGATGAATCGATCCTTACGGGAGAATATTTCCCAATTGAAAAGGCGCCTGGCGACAGTATCACAGGAGGAAGCTATGTGATTAGAGGCAGCGCTCTTTGCAGGGTGGAAAAGAAACTGGAGGAAACTTATTTTTACCAGCTGCTGGAGGATGCCTCCCTTGCCATGTCGGGGAAAAAAATAGCGGTCATTACAGTAGTGGATCGGATTCTGGAATATTTTGTGCCCGGCGTACTGTTGGTGGCAGTGTTTACGCTGTTTTTCTGGTACGGAGCAGGGAAACCGGGAGATCTTCAGAAGGCGGCGGAGTGTTCTTTGGCGGTATTGCTGACGGCATGTCCCTGCGCTTTGGGTCTTGCCGTTCCCTTAAGTGTGATCCATACGGTAGGATGCGCGGCAGCCCATGGAATTTTTATTCGGGAAGAGGGAAAACTGGAGCAGCTGGGAAAAGCGGAAAAGATCGTATTCGATAAAACAGGTACATTGACCGAAGGAAGGATCTCAAGCAAAGATTCTTTTGAATCTGAAGATACCCTTCGCGGAGAAGCATACCGCGCCATAGAGCAGCTAAAGGCATTGGGGCTTACCATAGCGATCCTCAGTGGAGACCGGGAGGAGAATGTCACAAAGATAGGGGGGACACTGAAAATTGAAACCGTATACAGCGGTCTTTCGCCGGAGGATAAGGCGGACTGGATAGAACATGGGGGGGACAGGATTATTATGGTGGGAGACGGAATCAACGATCTCCCCGGTATGTTAAAGTCGCAGATCGGAATCACCCTGAATGCAGGGTGCGGCGCCGTACAGGACTGTGCGGATCTGGTTATAGGCAGTAACCGCCTGGATCGTATACCGGAAATGATTCGGTTGAGCAGAGCCATGAACAGAAACATCCGCCAAAATCTTCTGGGGTCTTTCCTCTACAATACAGTGGGAATTATAATGGCTGTATCCGGTATGCTTTCACCTCTTTTGGCGGGCTTTGCCATGTCCCTCAGTTCTGTTGGGGTGATGTGGAACGCAAACAGAATGAAGAAGATCGGAAATAAAATATTGGAGAATTCCTGATGAACGACTGGCGAAACAGAAGAAATAATTCCTTACAATTTAAATCTATGGTTATTTTGGGGAGTGTGTATCTGCCTTTGATCATTTTACTGATTTTTTCCCTGTTTTACAGTGTAGAGGCTTTGAAGAAAAAATCTTTTGAGATGGAGACGCAGATGGTCAGATCCTATATTCAAAACCTGGATGGAAGACTGGAAAGCCTGGAGGACTACTTACGGTCTTATACCACCACTAACGCAGCGATTCAGGCATTTGCTTTCCGGAAGGTTTATCCTGAGAAATATGAGCTATATAAATATCAGGCATATCAGGAGCTGGTCAACGCTGTATCGGCTCACGGCTTTATCGATTACATGTATATTTACGACAGCAGACAGGAAAAGTGCTATATTGCAGGGAAATCGGAAAAAGATTACCGTGTTAAAACAAAGCTGGTGGAGGACCTGAAAAGGACCTTTGAGAGCGGCGTAAAGCTTTCCTCCACATGGCATTGCTTTGAAAGTGAAAAGGCGTATCTGATCAGAAATATCAAATACGGGGATGTACAGATCGGGATTCTGTTAAAGGCGGAGAATTGCCTGAATATCAGCAATTATTTTACCCCGGGCAGCAATGTGCTGATGTGCGATGAAGAGGGAAGGTGCATCGACAGTCTTTATCCCATGGAGATCCACAGTCTCGCCCTGGGGGAATTGAAAAGCGGTGAATGGGTCGAAATTCACGATACACGTTATCTCCAGGTGCATACGGAATCCCAGATGGGAGATTTCTATCTGGCAGGGGTGATTCCTGAAAAGGAAGTGTATGAAAATCTTCCAGGAGTCTATTTGGTATCAGGCAGTCTGATTCTGGCAGGGATGCTGCTGATTCCGGTGTGCGTCATGCTGATCCGGAAAGAAATCTTAAAGCCTATCTGCGGATTGACCAGTGCAATAACACTGATTGCGGAAGGAGATATGGAGATTCGCGCCATGGAGGAAAAGAATATGGCGAAAGAGCTTCAAATGATCTATGAATCCTTTAACGATATGATGGACCAGATTCAGCTGCTTCAGGAGGAGATTCTGGAAAAGCAGAAAAGAGAGCAGAGGATGAAGCTGCTGCAGCTTCATTATCAGATCAGACCCCATTTTTTTCTAAATTCTTTAAATGGGATTTATAATCTGGCGGAAACAGGGCAAAACGGTGTGATTCAAAAAATGGTGTTAAGTCTCTCAAGCTACTTCCGTTATATTTTTGGGGCTGACAAAAATTTTGTGAAAATTTCGGAGGAATGCCGATATGTGTATAGCTATGCGGAGATCAGAAAAATTCTGCAGAAGGAGGTCATGACGGTTGCCATCGATGCGGATGAGGAACTAAGCAGCGTAAAACTTCCGCCCTTTACCATCATGACGCTGGTGGAGAATGCATACAAACATGGCGCAATTGCAGGCAGGGCATTACACATTCGGGTAAGCATCAAGAGAAGCGGAAGAGAAGGCTATATGGAGATTCAGGTGGAGGATGATGGAAAAGGCTTTCAGGAGGAAATTCTGGAACAGCTTAAGGAGCACAAACCTTTATCAGACGGGGAGGGAGAGCATACCGGAATCTATAATGTCTGTGAAAGACTCAGGATCAGTTATGAGCGGCAGGTGTTCGTCTGTTTTGAAAACAGGCAGACGGGAGGGGCGGCGGTGAAGCTGACCATTCCGGTAGAAATGGAAGGAGAATGGGATGTATCGGATCTTGTTGGTCGATGATGAGGAGCACACCCTGGAAGGCTTACGCCACGGGGTTCCTTTTGAGAAAATAGGGTTTGAAAAAGTATATACAGCCTGCAATGCCGTTGCCGCCAGGCAGCTGCTTCTCACAGAGCAGATCGATATTATGCTGTGCGATATTGAGATGCCGGGAGAAAGCGGTCTGGAACTGCTGCGGTGGGTAAAAGAATATCAGCTTCCTGTAGTGACCATTATTTTGACCTGCCATGCAGATTTTGAGTACAGCCGGAGCGCTTTAAAGCTGGGAAGCCTGGACTATATATTGAAACCGGTCGCTTATGAAGAGGTGGAGGAAGCGGTTCGCCGTGGAATAGAGAAAGTGCGTCTGCTCACACGGGAAAGGGATGCCCACACCAGAGAAAAGCTGTTTATAAAAGGGAGAAAGCATCTGGTGGAGAAGCTGTGGAAGGAGATTTTGTCCGGTGAACTGACCGCATCTGAGAAGCTGATGGCGGAGCTGTACTCCTATAACGGCATGGAATTTGAAAAGGAAGCCGGGTATCGGATTTTTCTGATAGATCTGCTTTTTATGCATAAAGATGTGGAGGCGCAGGACGACGGAAACGTGCGGTTTGCCATATGGAATATGGCGGAAGAAATTTTGATCAGGAAGCAGGGCTGGGTTTTCTTTCAGGAAAATGAGATACTGATCGGTATTTTACGGGAACAAAAAGGGATGTCCCAGGCGGAAGCGTTGCGCCGGGAAGAAGCGCTAAAAGGCAGTTTCCGTCAATTTTTTGAGATTTGTAAACAGCATTTGGAGTGTTATTTTAACGTTTTCTATTCGCCGGTAATTTCCATGGAGGAGATCAGAGGGCAATATCAGACCCTTTGGGAAAAGGCAAAGCAGCAGGTGATCAAAAAGGAAATGATCGTGCGGGGGGATGAGGAACTGACCGTGTACAGGAAGGAGTTTCCCCTTCCCGATCCGGAACGGTGGATCGGGCTTTTTAAAACCGGGTCGGAACAGGAAATTTTGGAGGAACTTCGGAGCTTTGTGAGAAGAAACGCAACGGAGGAAAGCCTGAATAATGGGATTCTGGAGCAGTGCACAGGCGCCTGTATGCAGGCGGCATATGCCTGTGTCACAGAGTGGAAGATCGGTACGGATTTTCTTATGGGAAGGGAAATGCAGTCGGAGATACACAATGCCTGTAGAAGCGTGGAGAGATATGAAACCTTTGCAGCCATGCTGATCCATACCCTTTGCGAAAGGCGAAGGGGCATTTATCAGAAAAAGAGAAAGCTGATTTCAGACAGGGCAAAGGAGTATATAGGAGAGCATTTGGACGAGCGCCTGCTGAGCGAACAGATCGCCCAATACCTTTTTCTAAATGTGGATTATCTGAACCGCATTTTTAAAAAGGAAACAGGGATCACATTGTCTGAATATATCAGCAGTCAGAGAATCGAAAAGGCGAAGGAACTTTTATTGACCACATCTCTTTCCGTCAGCGAAATAGCGTTGGAGGTGGGATTCCAGTCCTTTTCCTATTTTTCCAAGATCTTTAAAAAGAAAACGGGCATGGAACCGTTAAAATACAGAAAGGATGAAAAAATATGAAGAAAGCTCCTTTAAACTATGAGGATATTCTGGGCAGGAAGCCTTTTCATCTTGACCGTGAGGGGATAGACTGGGTGAGAAATACCCTGGAATCCCTTAGTGATGATGAGAAGATAGGGCAGCTGTTCTGCCTGTCCGTTTTGGATTTCACAGAAAAAAACTGGGAGGAGACCCAAAAGCATCTCCAGCCCGGCGGGCTGATGTACCGTCCCGCCTCTCTGAAGGAAGCCCTTTCCTATACCCAAATGGCGCAAAAGCAGTCAAAGGTACCTCTGTTGATTGCGGCAAATCTGGAAAAGGGAGGAAGCGGCGTTGTGAAGGAGGGAACCTTTTTTGCTTCGCCTCTGGAAATAGCGGCAACAGGAGATCCGGAAAATGCAAGAAGGCTGGGGGAGATCTGTGCCGTGGAAGCAAAGGCGGCAGGCTGCAACTGGGCGTTCGCTCCCATCGTAGACGTGGATTATAATTTCAGAAATCCCATTACCAATACGAGAACCTTCGGATCAGATCCCTTCCTTGTGAAAGAAATGGGAAGCGCCTATATCAGGGAAATACAAAGCCGAGGGCTTGCGGCGGCGGCAAAGCATTTTCCGGGAGACGGGTGCGACGAAAGGGATCAGCACCTGGTCACCACCATTAATGACAAGTCCGTAGAGGAATGGGATGCGTCTTACGGGGAAATCTACCGGGAGTGCATTGACGCCGGCGTTATGACCATTATGGCAGGTCATATTATGCAGCCTGCATATTCCAAAATGTTGAATCCTCAGCTAAAGGACGAAGATATTCTTCCATGCTCTCTTTCCCGGGAACTGCTGGAAGGTCTGTTGCGAAAAAAACTGGGATTTAACGGGCTGATCTGCACGGATGCCACCACCATGACCGGATTTACAGTGGCTATGCCCAGAAAAAAGGCGGTGCCTTACTGCATAGAAGCAGGCAGCGATATGTTCCTGTTTACCCGGAATGAAGAGGAAGACGTGCGGTTTATGAGGGAAGGATATCAGGCGGGAATCCTGTCCGAACAGAGATTAAACGAAGCAGTTATGAGGATTCTGGGGCTGAAGGCTGCGCTGGGGCTGCACAGAGGCGTTCAGATACCGGAGCCGGAGGAGGCAAAAAAGGCTGTGGCACAGAAAAAATACGGCGATTGGGCTTATGACTGTGCAGATCAGGCGATTACTCTGGTAAAGGAGGAAATGGGGGTCTTTCCCCTGACGCCTCAGCGATACCCGAGAATCCTGTATTATCCTCTGGAGGCGGATACTGCGGAATTCGGATATTCCGTAAAAGGAGGCGTCTGTGAGAATGTGAGAAGAAGATTAGTGGACGCAGGTTTTCAGGTGGACACCTATTTTGTGGACAAAGCCAATATGGAAGGGCACATCAGCCCCTCTACGGCGATTCTGGATCATTACGATCTGTGTCTGTACTGTGCCAACTATGCCACAAAAAGCAACCAGACCACAGTGAGGATCGAGTGGATGCAGCCCATGGGAGCCAATTGCCCGGTATACATTCATGAAAAGCCCATCGTTTTTATTTCGGTGGAGAATCCCTATCATTTGCTGGACGTGCCCAGAGTAAAAACGTTCATTAATGTGTACAGCTCCGAGGACAGGGCGATCGACGCGTTGTTTGACAAGCTCACCGGGAAATCGCCTTTTAAGGGGAAAAGCCCGGTAGATGCATTTTGCGAAAGGTGGGATACCAGATTATGATAAAAGGAATCATTTTTGATCTGGACGGTGTGCTCGTTTTTACGGATCAGTACCATTATCAGGCGTGGAAAAAGCTGGCGGACCGCCTGGGAATTTATTTTGATGAAAAGATCAACCATCGCCTGCGGGGCGTCAGCAGACGGGAAAGCCTGGAAATTTTACTGGAAAATTATCATGGCGCGCCTTTTAGAGAAGAGAAAAAATCGAAAATGATGGAAGAAAAAAACCGTACATACCGTGAATTGCTGAAAAATATGAAACGTTCGGATATCTCACAGAGCGTAAGGGATACACTGGTGAAATTAAAAGATCTGGGATACCTTCTTGCCGTAGGGTCTTCCAGTAAAAATGCGAAGATCATACTGGAGCGGACGGAACTCTTGCCATACTTTGAATTCGTTTCGGATGGGAATGACCTGCGCCATTCCAAACCTCATCCGGAAGTGTTTTTAAAAGCGGCGGAAGGTTTGGGGCTGCCGCCGGAGGAATGCGCGGTGGTGGAGGATGCTCAGTCCGGAATCTGCGCCGCAAAAGCGGCTGGGATGAAAACCATACTGATGCAGGGAGGGAATTGCAGCGATAAGGTAGACCTGAAGATTCAAAGACTTGAGGATCTGATCGAGTGTCATATATAGCAACAGTTCCGCCCTGCCGCAAGGAGCAGAAGCGTATCGACGACCTGGCTGTGCTCTGCCGATCTCTGACGCAGGCGTGAAAAATTTCCCAGCGCGCCCCGTATATAGAAATTCAAGTAAGCAGTATCTTTACAAAAACCGCGAAAAACTATATACTTAAGGTTATAAAACGATAGACAACGGAGAATCAAGATGAACGCATTTGTAAAAATACTGACAGGCATTCTCGGTGTGCTGGCGGTGATCGCCTGTCTTGCAACAATAGGGATCGTCGGCTATTCCATGATAGGCGGAGGAGATAATAAAAACGTACAGACGGCGCAGACCGAAGAGCCGAGCCCCACGCCGGACCCCGCAGTGCCTACCCAGGCGCCGGAAACTACGGCGGAGCCGGAACCGGAGCAGACACCGGAACCCATAGCGGAGCCTACAGCCGACCCGGATCATGTACATGATTATGAGGAGTCTGTGGAGAAAAAGGCGAACTGCTATCAACCGGGAAAGATCAAGTATACCTGCAGCGAGTGCGGGGATACCTATTATGTAGATGTTATGTCAACCGGACATGTTGCCGGAGACTGGGAGGTTACCCGGAAGCCTACGGAAGAAAGGGAGGGGCTTCAGGTTAAAAAATGTATTTACTGCGATGAGATCGTTGCACAGGAAAACATAAAGTTCAAGAAGGAAGAGGGAAGTGGCCAGGAAGGAGAGGAGAAAGCGCCCCATATCCATCAATATACGGCTTCCACGGAGAGAGAAGCCAGCTGTATTCTGGCAGGGCTTCGGAAATACAGTTGCAGCTGTGGAAACTTTTATACGGAAATGATTCCCGCCCCGGGTCATATTGCAACTGACTGGGAGGTGGCGGCGGAGGCAACCACCACAAAGATGGGAACAGAGCAGAGAACCTGTAGTGTGTGCGGAGTGGTTCTGGATTCCAGACCTATTAATATGCTGGAACCAAGTCCTTCCACAGCGCCTACCCAGACGCCCACACAGACCCAGGCACCGGCGCAGAGCCCGGCGGCAAGCGGAGCGCCTACTGCGGCGCCCACGGCAGCGCCTACACCCTCAGCGGCTCCTACGCCCACGCCTCATGTTCACGATTATAAATCTTATATTTTGAAGGAGGCAAATTGTACGGAAAAGGGAATACGTTCCTTCTCCTGCGTCTGCGGCAGCAGTTATGCAGAGCCTATAGAACTGGACTTAAACAGGCATACCTTCCGTTCTGTGGTAATTCCGGCAACGGCACATACCCAGGGATATACGTCTTATACCTGTGTGAGATGCAACTACAGCTATTTTGATAATTATACACCGGCAATCGGCGGTAAATAGACGGAATAAATATCATATGATGTGGGTGTCAAAAGCCCTGGCTGCGGAGTGCGCCTGGCAATCTGCACAAAAAAGTTGTGCGCCTTCCATTGTGCGGAGCATTCCGATGAGCCT
>CAMWCA010000015.1 GCA_947172705.1 uncultured Lachnospiraceae bacterium | reverse complement strand
ATGAAGTGTCCAAACTGACATCCCTTGGTGAAGTGACCTATAAAAAGACTTACTTCCATAATCCTAAGACGGGGGAAAGATGCTACCTGTTAGACAGGCTGATGGGGTTAGGAGCAGGGGAACGCATGACAGAGGATGCGGTGGCAAGGATCTATGAAGAGGCGGCAGACAGCAGTTACAGGAAAGGCGGCATGAATGCCAGTATAAGCGGCGTGTCAGTGAGCAAGGAGACCGTAATGGAGAAACTGCACTGCCTGCAGTTTCCAAGAGCAAAGCAGGCAAAAGAGAAGAAACAGGTAAAGACCCTCTACATAGATGCGGATGAAGACCATGTAGCATTGCAGTATCTGGAGAAAAAGGGGGATACAAAGAGTGCCCTGAAACATACCTTCATGCCAAAACTGGTGTATGTGTATGAAAGCATCCATGGGGAAGGGGACAGACATGAACTGCAGGGAGTGAGATACTTTGGCGGCGGCTATGAAGGGACAGAGGGGACGCAGCAGTTATGGAGAGAGGTATATGACTATATAGCAGGAACTTATGATGAAGAAGCGTTGGAATGCATCTATGTGAACGGGGATGGGGCAGAATGGATCAAGACAGGTGCGAAGGTACATGCCAAGGCAAAATTTGTCCTTGACAGATACCATATGCATAAATACATCATAGCGGCCACATCCCATCTGGGAGACAGTGCCCAGGATGCCCGCAGTGAGATATGGCGTGCGATAAACGGGAAGAGGAAAAAGGATGCGGCGGAGGTCTTTGAGAGGATCATCGGCATCACAGATACAGAGAGCAAACAGAAAGCGGTAGGGGCATCCAGGGATTATATCCTGGGGCACTGGTCTGCGATCATGAACGGGGTGAGGAACAAAGAGGATGACATTCATTGTAGCGCAGAAGGGCATATCAGCCACATCTATGCGGACAGGATGAGTTCAAGACCCCTTGGATGGTCAAAGACGGGAGCGGATAAGATGGCGCGTCTTAGAGTGTATAAAAAGAATGGCGGGGATATGCTGACGCTCGTAAGATATCAGAAACAGGAACTGCCAAGGGCTGCAGGGATGGAAGAAGTGGTCTGTTCAGCAGAAGAGGTATTAAAGAGCGAACGTAAGAACCGGAAAGCACAGGGAGCGTTGGCAGACCTGCCTGTATACACGATACCGTATACACAGATCAGAAAGATCGCGGCACTAAAGGATCATATCTGGGGCTTGTAGGAAGAAAAAAGATCAGGTATAGTAAAGAAGGTCGATCAGTCTGACCGGATCAAGGGGCTATTCTGTCTGTCCTATTCCTACAATAAACTTACGCTATCGGGTTGCTGTGAAAAAAGCCATAGATTCCTTTTGCTACCGATTCCGGAATCTCATCCACCCCTGCCAGTGCCGCAACATCTGCATTTTTGATCTCCTCTATGGATTTGAAACAGCGCATCAGCGCCTTCCTTCTTGCAGGACCTACGCCGGGAATTTCATCCAGCACCGATTTCACCTGCGCCTTGGACCGCAAAGACCTGTGATATTCAATTGCAAATCTGTGCGCCTCATCCTGAATTCGGGTGATCAGCTTAAACCCTTCGCTGCTTCTGTCAATTTCGATCTCCTCATTGTTGTAATATAAGCCCCTGGTATTATGGTTATCATCCTTTACCATGCCGCACACGGGAATATCCAAATGCAGCTCCTCCAATACCTGCAGGGCAATGTTGACCTGTCCCTTACCGCCGTCCATTAAGAGAAGATCCGGGAATTTCGTAAAGCTTCCAAATTCCTTTTCCAACTCTTTGTCAGCCAGTTCCTTTTGCTCCTCTATGCCATGCAGAAAACGCCGGGTCAAAACCTCTTTCATGCAGGCGTAATCATCAGGACCCGAAACCGTTTTAATACGAAACTTCCTGTAATCACTGCGTTTCGGCTTTCCTTTCTCATAGACGATCATGGAGCCTACATTGGCAAAACCGCTGATATTGGAAATATCGTATGCTTCCATCCGGGTCACCTGGGGAATTCCCAAAAGTCCTCCGATCTCCTTCACAGCGCCAATGGTTCTTCCCTCTTCCCTGCGAATCCGCTCCTTATCCTGGCTTAAAACAAGCATTGCATTTTTTGCCGCCAGTTCTACCAGCTTTTCCTTGGAGCCGATTTTAGGCACCTTAATGTATACCCTTCCGCCCTTTCTCTTTGACAGCCACTGCTCGATCACCGCTGTGTCCTCAATCTCCTCCTGGAGCATCAGTTCTCTGGGAATATAAGGCGTTCCCGCATAAAACTGCTTTACAAAATCCAATAAAATCTGCGCCCTGGGCGTTTCCAGCACATGCTTCATGTAAAAATGCTCCCGCCCGATCAGCTTCCCGTCTCTTACGAAAAAAACCTGAACCACCGCATCCTGCCCGTCCGCCGCCAGGGCAATCACGTCCTTGTCCTCCAGCGTACTGTCTGTAATCTTCTGCCTGGAAGCGATCTGCTTTACACTGTTATACAAATCCCTGCAGCGAATCGCCTCCTCAAATTCCAGTTTTTCGGATGCCTCCTTCATTTTCTGCTCCAATTCCTTCAGAGTATCCTGATAGCTGCCATTTAAAAAATCCAGCGCCTTTCTCACCTGCTCCTGGTACTGTTCTTTGGTGATTCCTCCCTGGCAGGGCGCCATACATTGTTTAATATGATAGTTCAGACATGCCCTGTCATTTCCGCATTCCTTAGGAAGGTTTCTGTTACAGGTACGAAGCTGGTAGAGCTTATTGATCAGATCGATGGTATCCTTCACCCCCGCCGCACTGGTATAGGGACCGAAATATCTGGATCGATCCTTTTTCATCTGCCGCGAAAACAGCACTCTGGGATATTCCTCTCCCATTGTCACCTTAATATAGGGATAGGTCTTGTCATCCTTCAGCAGGGTGTTGTACTTGGGGCTGTGCTCCTTAATCAGATTATTTTCCAGTACAAGCGCCTCCAACTCTGAATCTGTCACTATATATTCAAAGCGGCTGATCAGCGAAACCATCTTATCGATCTGGGGACCTCTCCCAATATTTTTGCGAAAGTAAGATCTCACCCGGTTGTGCAGGTTCACAGCCTTTCCTACATAAATAATATTATCCATCTCGTCATGCATGATATAGACCCCCGGACAATTGGGGAGTTTTTTTAATTCTTCCTGAATGTCAAACATAAATTTATCTCCGGCTTAAAATTCATAAAAAGGACATCATATGAATCACTTCCGTTCTTCTAATGATGTCCATTGTCTTATTTTTTAGTGGAAATCCGAGGGTGCGTTGGAAAACCGTCCCGTCACATGCCCATCGCCCTGCTTCGGTGCATTCCCGGTATTTTCCGGTTTTACAGGATTTTCATCTTCCCTGCCGGGCGCATCTTCCCTGGCAAAAAACGGATCTGTTTCCGGCTCCTTTACTACTTCCGATTCTTTTTCTTTTCCTTTATCTTTATCCTGATCCCCGGAGGAATCCTCTTCTTCCGGCTCCGGAATTCCCTTTTCCTGTCGGTAGATCTTCATAAATTCTTTGCCGCTGATGGTCTCCTTCTCAATCAGGTGCGCCGCAAGCTTATCCATCACATCCCGGTTGCCTGCAAGCAGCTCCTTTGCCTCCTCATAGCACTGCTTCAGGGTCTCCATGATCTCCGTATCCACATCCGCCGCCGTCCGGTCGCTGCAGGTCAGCCGCGCGCCGCCGCCCAGGTATTCGCTTTCCACTGTTGCAAGCCCCATCAAACCAAAACGTTTGCTCATACCGAAACGAGTGATCATATTGGTAACCATATTGGTCGCCTGTTCAATGTCATTAGCCGCTCCCGTGGTCACATTGCCAAAAACCAGTTCCTCCGCCGCCCGGCCCCCAAGAAGGCTGACCAGCCTGTCGTGGAGCTCCGCTTCCGTCTGAAGATACTTCTCCTCCTCAGGCACATGCATAACATATCCCAGGGCTCCCATGGTTCTGGGCACAATGGTGATCTTCTGCACCGGCTCAGAATTTTTCTGAAGAGCGCTGATCAGCGCATGCCCAACTTCGTGATAGGAAACGATCTTTCTTTCTTCCTTGCTCATGATCCTGTCTTTCTTCTCTTTTCCTACCAGAACCTGCTCCACTGCGTCAAACAGATCTTTCTGGGTCACATATTCCCTGCCGTGCTGAACTGCATTGATCGCCGCCTCGTTGATCATGTTGGCAAGATCTGCACCCACCGCTCCGCTGGTAGCAAGGGCAATGGCGTCCAGATCCACACTTTCATCTAAATGTACATCCTTGGCATGCACCTTCAGGATCTCAACCCTTCCCTTTAAGTCCGGTTTATCTACAATAATTCTTCTGTCAAAACGCCCCGGACGGAGAAGCGCCTTATCCAGAATCTCGGGACGGTTGGTTGCCCCCAGCACCAGGATTCCCTTAGAAGTATCAAATCCATCCATCTCGGACAACAGCTGATTTAAGGTCTGTTCCCGTTCCTCATTGCCTCCTCCGTATTTACTGTCCCGGCTTCGCCCGATGGCATCTATTTCGTCAATAAAAATAATGCAGGGGGCGTTCTTGGTTGCTTCCTTAAACAGATCTCTTACACGGGAAGCGCCCACACCCACATATAATTCAATAAAATCCGAACCGGAAAGAGAAAAGAAAGGCACCTTTGCTTCGCCTGCTACTGCCTTTGCCAGCAATGTCTTACCGGTTCCGGGAGGTCCCACCAGCAGCGCTCCTTTGGGGAGCTTTGCGCCGATCCGGGCATATTTACCGGGATTGTGCAGAAAATCCACCACCTCCTGGAGGGATTCCTTTGCCTCGTCCTCACCGGCAACATCCTTAAAGGTAATACCCGTTTCCCTCTGGACATACACCTTTGCATTGCTTTTCCCGACCCCCATGGGACCGCCGCCCTTGGACATTTTGCGAAACAAAAAGCTGAGCAGAAGCCACATCAACAGAAAAGGGAACACATAGGACAGTAAAAAGCTGATGATCGTGCTGGTTCTGTCCGCCACCTGCCCTTTTACTTCCACATCGTGTGCAAGAAGACGGCTGGTCAGCGTGTCATCCTCCTCGATCTTTCCGGTATAATAACTTACCATGGGATTCATACCGTACAAATACATAATGGGAGATTGATTTTCCTTGTCCGCCTTGGGCTGAATATAGATCCTGTCCGCCCCAACTACCACCGCTTCGATCTTTTCTTCCTCCAGCATCTCTATAAATTCGCTGTAGGAAATCTCTTTTTCCGAATCCCCTGTAAGCATTTTCACAAAAAAGCTTACCAGAAGGAGGGATAAAAGCGCCGCGATCAAAAAGGTAATAATACTCTGCTTCCTTGGATCTCCGCCCGATCCGCCAGAACCGCCGTTTCCATTGCCATTGTTATTGGATGGACCGCCGTTTCCTCCATGACCGCCATCGTATTGGTTCAAATTATTTTCACTCATTTAAATACTCTTTCCTTTTAAAATTGGTTCACTGGTCAAGTCCACTCCCAGTTTTTTAAATGTTTTAATATCCACCTCTGAAAGCATAACCGAGGTATGTACCTGACAGCCCTTTAACCGGGGAAGCTGCTCCAGCGCCTTTCTGGCATTACTGTCATTTAATGCGGAAATAGAAAGGGCAATCAACACTTCATCTGTGTGAAGCCGCGGGTTTTTCCCCCCAAGGTATTTGGTTTTTAATTCCTGAATAGGTTCTATGGCTTCTGGGGAGATCAAATGGATATCGTCATCCACCCCTCCCAGATATTTCAAAGCATTCAATAACAGCGCTGCCGATGCTCCCAAAAGATCTGTGGTCTTGGAGGTAATAATGCTTCCGTCTCCAAGCTCGATTGCTGCCGTAGGCACTCCAAGCTTCTGAGCACGCTCCCGCGCCGCAACGGTAACTTTTCTGTCGTCCGTTGTGATCTTTGCCTGTTTCAGCAAGAGCTCTATCTTGTAAACATCATTTTCCTTCGCTTTTCCTCTGATCAGGTCATTCATTGCCGTATAATAGCGGCGGATAATTTCCATATAAGATGCCTGGCTGCATACTTCATCGTCTACAATACAGTTGCCCGCCATATTGACACCCATGTCAGTTGGAGATTTATAAGGATTTTCTCCATATATCCCTTCAAAAATTGCATTCAAAACCGGAAATATCTCAATATCCCTATTGTAATTGACCGCCGTCTCCCCATATGCCTCCAAGTGGAAGGGGTCGATCATATTAATGTCATTCAGATCAGCTGTTGCCGCCTCATAGGCAAGGTTCACGGGATGCTTCAGGGGAATATTCCAGATGGGAAATGTCTCGTACTTGGCATATCCTGCCTTGATTCCTCTTTTGTTGTCATGATAAAGCTGGGATAAACAGGTAGCCATCTTTCCACTGCCCGGTCCCGGCGCCGTAACCACCACAAGTGGTCTGCTGGTTTCAATATATTCGTTCTTACCATATCCCTCATCGCTGACGATCAATGGTATGTTGGAAGGATAGCCCTCAATGGCATAGTGCAGATATACTTTTACGTTCTTTTTTTCCAGACGTTCTTTAAAATCAGAGGCTCTTGCCTGACCGGCATAGTGAGTCAATACTACGCTTCCTACATAAAGTCCCCTGCTTTCAAATTCCTGCATCAATCTTTGTACATCCTCATCATAGGTAATACCCAGATCACCGCGTATTTTATTCTTTTCAATATCGGCGGCATTTATTACAATGATAATCTCCGCTCTGTCGGAAAGTTTCATCAGCATACGCAGCTTGCTGTCCGGTTCAAACCCCGGCAGCACTCTGGAAGCATGAAAATCATCAAAAAGCTTCCCGCCAAACTCAAGATATAGCTTATCTCCGAATTCATTAATCCTTTCTTCAATGTGCTCCGACTGCATCTTCAAGTACTTTTCGTTGTCAAATCCTGCTTTCATATGTCTGCTCCCTCATTTAGATACCGATTCTAATTGTAGCACAACCCTCCTGATTATTCCATAAAAAAGAAGTGAACTAATATCAATTTTTTATAAAATAATGCTTTCCTTCTCTGCTCAGAGAAGGAAAGCATCAAGTATCCATATTATCAATCCCAGTGTCCCGTTTCTTCCATTTCAAGAACCGTTGCATGGCACATGGGGCAAGGTGTCTTTTCAATTGCTTCCACCAGTTCTGTTTTTTGTCCACATTGTCTACAAGATCCTGTATATTCCCTTCCATCCTCTTCAAGGCGTAAAACCGGAACACTTCCTATATTTCCACACGACTTACAGTAAGACAGCTGATATGCAAATGTAAAAGGAACAAACTGCCTTTCCCCAAGGAGACTTCTGATCTCCTTCCTGATATCTTCCTCATATAGATCTGCTACCCATTCCAATCTTCCATGCAGCATGCCGCATCCGGTCATACATTCCCATTCCGCCCCACATGATCTGCAAACAATTTTCTTTATCTCCCCCATTTCAGGCGGCTCCTTTCTTAAAACCCAGGCGGCTACTTCAGAAGACTAAGCAGCATGTCAGGCTGATGATTCGCCTGCGCCAGCATGGACTGTCCTGCCTGGAGCAAGATCCGGGCATTGGAAAAACGTACCATTTCTTCCGCCATATCCGTATCTCTGATGCGAGATTCTGCGGCAGTTGTATTTTCAACCACATTGTTCAAATTTTTCATTGTATGTTCTAACCGATTCTGAATAGCGCCATACTGACTGCGCACATTACTCACATAAGTAATTGCATTCTTTGCCGCATTTACAGCGTCCCCGGCATCTTCTATTGTTTTCACATTCGTATCCGCAATCCCAAGGGCATTTGCATCCATCTGGTAAAGGTCGATATATATAAATTCATCCTCCTCGGCGTCTGTGCCCACCAGAATACCCAGCCTGGCTCCTCCGCTTAAATCCACCGCTATCTTGGACGGGTCAATTGCAAACAACTGTTCCGGCGCCGTAGCGCCTAAAATACTGGTTCCGCCCTCTGAAAGCGCATTGGTTATCACAGATCCGGCGCCGTCTCTGGACTCATAAGCAAGTTTTCTCACAAATTCAACAAAATCCTTATCTCCGCTGCTGAACAACCGTGCAATTTCCGCCTCGGTCTTTCCGGTCTGCCCCTTGATGGCATCTCCCAGCTTCTTGCCAGCCAGCAGATCTCCAAATACTTTATTCATTCCACTTGCAATATTGGCTCCTGTTACTGCCCCGCCTCCATTTGCAAGATAGCCAATATACGCTGCTCCCAGATACCCGTGTCCATAGGGTCTTCCATTCATGGTAAATCTTTTCAGATAATCGCTGATATTCTTATCCTGACTGTCGTCCTGATCGCTTTGGAGCTTCTTGGCATAATAAAGCAGTGTATCGTTCCAACCGGTGGTAAAGCCTCCTCCTGCCAGCTGCGCCGTTCCTTCCACAAACCAGGTAGGATATTTTTCACCCCTCCTGCCGCTCATACCGTCAGTGAGATTATACTGCATCACTGTGTGCATCAATTCATGGGCTATGGTAGATTCCAGCACCTCCGCCTTCGCTCCGGTTCCTTCTGCATCTGCATCGCTGAAGTCAGCAGAATCCACTTTAATGAGCATGGAAATGGGCCTGCCGGTTCCGCTGTAAGAATACTGGGCATAGGCAAGGGTATTGTTAGGTCCATCTATAAAGGCAACATTGAGAGCCATCTTAATAGGCGTTGTTCCCGTTGCATGTTCCAGTGCCGGAAAAGCGTCAAATATCTGCCTCACCGCATTGGGCACAAATTCCTTGGCAATCTTTTCCGCCAGCACGTTGCCTGCGGTAACATCCACTCCGGCACGCCCCGCTGTCCCTGCTCCCTGCATAGATTCCACTTCTATCGTTCCATCCTGCAGATTGCAGGTCAGATCAAACTGGTAACTTTTCATCACAGCGTTTGATCTGGGTGAAAGACCATTATCGGGAAACAGTTTCCGCTCATTAAAAACTGTGTGATGGGCTGATGCATCAATCTGCGCTTTAATTTCCTGTATCTCATCGTCCACCAGTTCCCTGTCATCATCTGAAAGTGTTCCATTTGCCGCCTTAATTGCCAGTTCATTAATCCGGTGCAACATTTCATGAACTTCCTGCAGCGCCCCTTCCGCTGACTGAACCAGAGAAACACCATCCTGTGCATTGGCTGCCGCCTGGGTCAATCCTCTGATCTGCCTGCGCATTTTCTCTGAGATGGACAACCCTGCCGCATCATCTGCGCCACGGTTAATCCGATAACCGGAGGAAAGTTTTTCCATGGTTTTTGTATTACTGCGATCATTGATACCGAACTGCCTGCCTGCATTCCATGCCGGCATGTTGTTTCTGATAGATAGCATTCCTTTGCCTCCGGTTTCTCAGCCAAATTAACCAGTGTCCCAAATAAAAAGTAATAATATAGTTATATATCGGCGAAATGACGTAAAATCATTAGTATAAGTTAAAAGATGTAATGGTTCAACCTGCCACAAGGAGCAAAAGCGTATCGGCATCCTGGATTTGCGCCTGGGGGACATACCGCCTTTCCAGACTTGTCTACGAATTGGATTTCACTAAACAGAATGCGGATATTTTTCAAGTCGGTCGGGTCAGAGCCAGCGGCATCCATGCCGCGAGGCTCTTAAAACCGCCGTCCTGGCGGTTTTACCCTCGTTACAGGAGCATTCTGTAAGTGAAATTGCCAATTCTCCGCTAAAGCCTGGAAAGGCGGTATGTCCCCCAGCGCAAATCCAGGATGCCGATACGCTTTTGCTCCTTGCAGCAGGTTGAACTGCCAGTCACATTTCACACCCACGCCACGGGGCAGGATACGGCGCCATGCAAGAAAGAGTCTTGGGGAGACACGGCGGCACACGATTCATGGGGCTGGGAACCGTCTATATAGGTTCAGCGCCTTAGCGAAAAATCGGTTATTTCACTTACGAAATGGCAGAATACACAGGGTGATTCCGCCATGGACGGCGGAATCAGGACCCATACGGCATGGATGCCGTTGGGTCCGACCCGTCCAGTTTTCCAAAGCTTTCACCATTCCGTTAGTGAAATCCGATTTTGAGATCGGCACTGAACCTTTATAGACGGTTCCCAGCCCCATCAATCGTGTGCCGCCGTATCTCCCCATGACTCCTTCTTGCATGGCGCCGTATCCTGCCCCGTGGCGTGGGTGTGAAATGCACCCTGAACTGTTACAAAAAATAAATAATCATATTCCTGATATTGACAAGGAAATCGCCGAATGCTAAAATTTCCATATCAAGCAAAGGCGCTGTGAGCATAGCTCATAGTGCCTCTTTTTATTACCGGCAAACAGCTTCGTTTGCATTATGGAAGATACTATGTGGAGGATATTATGGCTGTAAAATACGTTTTTGTAACTGGCGGTGTGGTTTCCGGTCTGGGAAAGGGAATCACTGCCGCTTCTCTGGGAAGACTTCTGAAAGCAAGGGGATATAAGGTGACCATGCAGAAATTTGATCCTTATATCAATATCGACCCCGGCACTATGAACCCAATTCAGCACGGAGAGGTTTTCGTCACCGAAGACGGAACGGAAACCGACCTGGATCTGGGACACTATGAGCGATTCATCGATGAAAATCTGGACAAGAATTCCAACGTAACCACCGGAAAGATCTATTGGTCGGTGCTCCAAAAGGAACGGCGGGGCGACTACGGCGGCGGTACCGTTCAGGTGATTCCGCACATCACCAATGAAATCAAAAGCCGCTTTTACCGCAATTTTACGGATGAAGAAACCAGAATTGCCATCATTGAAGTGGGCGGTACGGTAGGCGATATTGAAAGTCAGCCGTTTCTGGAATCCATTCGCCAGTTTCAGCATGAAGTAGGGCACGAAAACGCCGTTCTGATCCATGTCACCCTGATCCCTTATCTGAAAGCTTCTCAGGAGATGAAGACCAAGCCTACTCAGGCAAGCGTAAAGGAATTACAGGGAATGGGCATTTGGCCCGATATTATCGTCTGCAGAAGCGAATATCCTTTAAATCAAAGTATTAAAGATAAGATCGCCCTTTTCTGCAATGTCCCCAACCATCATGTATTACAAAATCTGGATGTGGAATATCTCTATGAGGCGCCTCTTGCCATGGAAAACGAGCATCTTGCCCAGGTCACCTGCGAATGCTTAAATCTCCCCTGTCCGGAACCGGATCTCACCGACTGGAAGGCAATGGTGGAAGCGCTGCGCACGCCTGTGGGCGAAGTCACCATCGCCATCGTTGGCAAGTATGTCCAACTTCATGATGCCTACATCAGCGTTGTGGAGGCATTAAAACATGGCGGTATTTCCAATCATGTTACCGTCAACATCAAGTGGGTGGATTCCGAGACCGTAACCGATCTCACAGTTGGGAAACTACTAGAAGCTGTGGACGGCATTCTTGTACCCGGCGGATTTGGTCCCCGCGGCATCGAGGGAAAAATATGCGCCATCCGCTACGCAAGAGAACAGCAAATCCCTTTCCTGGGTCTGTGCCTGGGAATGCAGCTCTCCATTGTGGAATTTGCCCGCAACGTAATCGGTTTCAACGACGCCCACAGCATAGAACTAGACCCCTCCACAACCCATCCGGTAATCGCCCTTATGCCCGACCAGAACGGAGTGGAAGACATCGGCGGAACCCTCCGCCTGGGCTCCTACCCCTGTGTGCTTGATCCCTCCTCCCTTGCCTACAAGTTATACGGGGAGGAAACCATCCACGAACGCCACAGACACCGCTATGAAGTAAACAACGACTACCGCAGCGCCCTCACGGATCATGGCATGAAGCTCTCCGGAACCTCCCCCGACAACCGTATCGTAGAAATGTGCGAACTGCCGAATCACCCTTTCTTTATAGCCACTCAAGGACACCCTGAATTAAAGTCACGCCCCAACCGCCCTCACCCCCTCTTCAAGGGTTTAATCAAAGCCGCCATCGACCATAAGCAATAAGTCGGAGCTGGGGGCAAACGCCCCGCGCCCTTGGGAAGGCTGGCGGATTAAAAAAGAATTTGCGCTCGCTCCGTTGCACCAAGCATTGCGATGAGCCTCTTAAAGCAAAAAACGCAGAAGCATTGGCTTCTGTGTTTTTTTGAGTCTCATCTCCATGGTGCAAAAGTCGTTTGCACAAGATTCTTTTTTAATCCGCCAGCCTTCCCAAGGGCACGGGGCGTTTGCTTTGATACCCCTCCACACCTTACATTCTTGCAGTGTCTACGTTTTCTTTGAACCATTGGTAGGCAAGTTTTACGCCTTCTTCTAGTTCAACCTTGTGGGTCCAGCCTAAGCTGTGAAGTTTGTCTACGTTGGTAAGCTTTCTGGGGGTTCCGTCGGGCATATCCCTATTCCACATAATTTCGCCTTCGTAGCCTACTACTTTTTGGACGGTTTCGGCTAGTTCCTTAATAGTTACTTCTTTTCCTGTTCCAATATTCACATGCTGCTCTCCATTATAATGTTCCAGCAGAAACACGCAGGCATCCGCCATGTCGTCTACGTAGAGGAATTCTCTTAAGGGGGTTCCGGTTCCCCAGAGTTCTACGGTGGGTGCGCCGGTTACTTTTGCCTCGTGGAATTTGCGGATCATTGCAGGCATTACATGGGAGCCTTGAAGGTCGTAGTTGTCGTGGGGTCCGTATAGATTTGTGGGCATACAGCTGATGAAGTCGTCTCCGTACTGTCTCTTGTAGAATTTGCACATCTCCAAACCCGAAATTTTTGCGATAGCGTAGGCTTCGTTGGTTTCCTCCAACGGTCCCGTGAGAAGAGCGTCTTCGGGGATGGGCTGGGGCGCCAGTTTGGGATAAATACAAGTGCTTCCCAAAAAGAGCAGCTTTTTCACCTGATATCTGTGGCAGCATTCGATCACGTTGCATTGAATTTGGAGATTTTCATATGCAAAATCAGCGGGCGCTGTGTTGTTTGCGTTGATTCCTCCCACCTTTGCCGCTGCCAGTACCACTACGTCCGGTTTCTCCGTCTCGAAAAATTCCCTCACCATCGCCTGGTTGGTCAGATCCAGTTCCCTGTGGGTTCTGCCAATGATATTCTGATAGCCTTTCGCCTGGAGATTTCTCACAATTGCGCTTCCCACCAGTCCTCTATGACCTGCTACATAAATTTTATCTGTTTTTTCCATCACATTTTCCTTCTTTCTTTATTTTATGGTTGCTTAAATCCTTCCTCAATGGTATTTCCCAGGAAAATATCTCCCGCCTTTATGGGCGAGGCTGGAAAATCCCGATACCCTGTCCGATCCCCTTCTACAGGATAGTAAAAGGTTATGCCGTGAAGCTCGTAGGGTATGGTTTCAAAATTTTCATAATCTTTCTGATATATGAAATATTCCGGGGTGGCACTCCTGTAAACCTCTATTCCAAATGCGACCAGTTTATACAGGCAGAAAACCCCTGCCACTATCATATAAATTTTAAATCGATCCAGATGGGGGCTGACGGTTAAATAAATATATCCCCATATTATAACAGGAAGCAGCCACAAAAATACACAGCCATACCGGATCAGGGGCGCTGTCAAAAGCCAGAACAGGAAACAGACTGCCAGGGTTCCCGCCAAATGGAGAAAGTCCGCCATGTCTCTTTTCCTTTTCATAAGAGCGTAAACCACTAACAGCAAAAGTAACGCCAGACTTCCAACCGCCATCACCAGAAATACTTTGTTACTGCCGTCAAGGCGGCGCATCCACTCCGGGAACCATTTTGTGATCTCCTCCCCATATCGTTCCACATCAGAAAAGCCTCTTCCCCACACTTGTATCTCCCTGGCATCATATTCCGCCATCCCTTTGGGAATTTTAAAGGCAAAGGAAAACAGATCTATGGATGTAAAGGGATACACAAGCCATCCCGACAAAATCACATTTCGAATCAAAAAAGGCGCCACTGTCAAAACACCCAAAGTCAGGAATTGAAAAATTTCTTTTCCTCTTTTTTCCCTGACCATCATAACCGCCGGCTTTAGCGTAAGCAGAAGAATCAAGGCGCCTGAAAGCTTAACTGTAAGGACTACAACGCATAACAAGCATAAAAGCCCGTAAGGAATATAAGAAGTTTCCTTTTCTTCCAACAGCTCCAACCATCTGATTATAATATAAAATACCAAAAGCACCATAAAATAATCGGATGCCGGCGATACCATTTCATCGTAAATGATCAGCAGATAGTAAACCGCCGTAAGCCGCGCGAAATCGGAAAGCCGGGGTTTTTTCAGTCTTTTTCCCGTAAAACCTTCCATACAGACCAGTCCAAGCAAAAAAGCCAGAAATCCCACACAGCAATGATAAGACTGACCTCCTAAAAACGCCATGCTGTATAAAGCCGAAAGGCAAAACGCCGCGCTGTTATAGGCAAGTCTGCTATGCAGATTGCCAAGCCCGGGAACCACGCCGTATTCTTCAATCCACCGAATGCTCTGGGCATGATATAAGCTGGTATCGTAATGTATAATGCCTCTGGACGCGCCGTAAGCAAATACCAGAAAAAGTAATATAATAACCGCCGCCTTTACAGTGGTGATCGTCAGGCGGCAGGTATGAATCTTTTCCAGCAGCTGCCTTCTATAAACCGCAATACACAAAATGCAGATAAGGAGCAGCACCAGGTTTGCTATAAGCCCAACCTTCCAGAAAATACTGAAAAGCTGGGCATAAACCGTAACCGCTCCCAGACCTGCATATAGATAACCGGTTTCTTTTCTGCACTGGTATGCTGATTTTCCTTTTATCATGTGGATACAGGCAAAACCGATCACATAACAGGTAAACAGCATATACAGCCATAGGAGTATGACAGAGAGCATTGCATCTTCCTCTTTTACTTTTGTAATGGACTTTTATTTCCTGCTTTCCCTATATTCACTGGCACTGAGCCCGGCGATCTCTTTCAAATCATTGTCCATCATCATTGCCACCAGACCTTCAAAATCCACTTTCCGTTTCCAGCCCAGCTCTTTTTCCGCCTTGGCTGCATTTCCCCACAGGAATTCAACCTCAGCAGGACGGTAAAATTCCGGATTTACATCCACAAGTAATTTCCCTGTGTCGGCATCAAAGCCCTTTTCCTCCGCTCCTGCACCTTCCCATCTGATGGTAATGCCAAGCTGTCTGAACGCTGCCTCCACAAATTCCCTTACGGTATGGGTCTCATTGGTGGCAAGCACGTAATCACTGGGCTTATCCTGCTGCAGCATCATCCACATTCCTTCTACATAGTCACCTGCAAATCCCCAATCCCGCTTTGCATCCATATTTCCCAGGGAAAGCTTTTCCTGTTTTCCGGCAATTATATTTGCAATGGTAAGGGTAATTTTTCTTGTAACGAAGTTTTCCCCACGCCTGGGAGATTCATGGTTGAACAAAATGCCATTGCAGGCAAACATATTGTAGGATTCCCTGTAATTCACCGTAATCCAATAGGAGTACAGCTTTGCTGCGCCATAAGGGCTCTTAGGGTAAAAAGGCGTGGTCTCGCTTTGAGGCGCTGTTTCCGGAAGACCGCCAAAAAGCTCGGAAGTAGATGCCTGATAATACCTGCAATTGCCTCCATTGACCCGAATTGCCTCCAACAGCTTCAGGGTGCTTACCCCTGTAGCCTCCGCCGTATATTCGGGCACGTCAAAGGATATGCCTACATGGGACTGCGCTGCAAGATTATATACCTCAGTGGGGCGAATCTCTCCGATCAGACGCATCAGATTGCTGGAATCCGTTGTATCTGCAAAGTGCAGGAAAAATTTAACCTTATTGTATTTTGACTGAATAATATGGTCGATTCTTGCCGTATTACTGATGCTGTGCCTTCGAATCAAGCCATGTACCTCATATCCCTTTTCCAGCAAAAACTCTGCCAGATAGGAACCATCCTGACCTGTAATACCTGTAATCAATGCTACCTTCTGCATAACTGTCTCCTTATCTCTTTATTATTTTAAGTATCTGTTTCCCCTGTCAGTCTCGTGTTGGTTTAAAGGGATGCGACGATAACTGCTATGACAATTCCCAAAATTGCCCCCATCAAGACCTGCAGAGGCGTATGCCCTACAAATTCCTTCAGTTTTGCCTCGGGGCTGATATTTTTACCCATATTGGTAAATATCTCCAGCATTTCATTGAGCACCTGCCCCTGTTTGCCTGTCTCTCTGCGGACGCCCATAGCGTCATACATCACAATGATGGCAAGCATCACCGTTACGGCAAATTCAAACCCGCCCCCTCCATACTGTATTCCCGTTGCGGTGGCAAGGGCGCACACTGTTGCCGAATGAGAACTGGGCATACCGCCGCTGCCCACCATTCTTTCCGCCACAAACTTTTTCGTCAGGAACAGGTGGATCAGGGTTTTTAATACCTGCGCCACCAGCCATCCAAGGGCGGCGGAAACAAAAATTTTATTTTGAAATAATTCCCTTATAAAATCCATTTTATACAAATTCCTTCATATAAACAGTAAGCGCATCCTGCCAATCGGCAAAAACAAAATCCGTAGTCAGCTTCAACATATAATTCTCCAATATGGAATAGGCAGGTCTGGGCGCCTTTGCCCCAAATTCCTCCGTGGTGATCGCTTCCACCTTCGTATCTTTACCGGCAAGCCTGAAGATTTCCCCTGCAAACTCCGCCCAGGAGCAGCTCCCTTCACAGGTAGCATGAAATACGCCGTAATTTTCCGTAAAAAGAAGGTGTGAGATCGCCGCCGCAAGCTCTTTGGCACTGGTAGGGCTTCCCACCTGGTCTCCTACCACTCTGACCTGCTGGTTGGTTTCCGAAAGGCGGAGCATCGTCTTTACAAAGTTCTTTCCGTCTCCATACAGCCATGCAGTCCGAAGAATAAAATACCGTCTGGCAAAATCCTTCACCATATTTTCCCCCGCAAGCTTCGTAGCTCCGTACGCACCCTGGGGATTGGGCTTGTCAAATTCAACGTAAGGCTTATCCGCTTTACCGTCAAAAACATAGTCGGTAGAAATATGCACCATCTTCGCTCCCGTCTCAGAAGCCGCAATACTTAAATTTCTCGGTCCAATGGCGTTGATCCGATACGCCTTGTCCCACTCATCCTCGCAGGCATCCACCCCTGTATGAGCGGCACAGTTAATAATTGCATAGGGCTTTACTTCCCTTGCCAGCTCCATTACCTTGTCAATATTGGTAATATCCAGCTCCGCCACATCCGTGTTGACAAATTCAATTTCGCTGTTACCCTTCATTTCAAGATTAATCGCACGCCCCAGCTGTCCGTTACAGCCCGTTACGATAATTTTCTTCATATCACCAAATCTTCCTTTCACATGTTTTGTACATCCGTTTATTATTTTACCCTTTTTATCCATTTTAGACAAGTATTTCATAAAATATCAGCCTTTCTCCCGTACGGTTCAGCCTGCCGCAGGGAACAGAAGCGTATTGGCATCCTGGCTTTGCACCTGGGGGACATACTTCCTTTCCAGGCTTTGGCGGAGAATTGGCAATTTCACTTACAGAATGCTCCTATAACGAGGGCAAAACCGCCAGGACGGCGGTTTTAAGAGCCTCGCGGCACGGATGCCGCTGGCTCTGACCCGACTGACTTGAAAAATTTTCCGCATTCTGTTAGTGAAATCCAATTCGTAGACAAGCCTGGAAAGGAAGTATGTCCCCCAGGTGCAAAGCCAGGATGCCGATATGCTTCTGTTCCCTGCGGCAGGCTGAACTGATACTTGCTCCTCTCTCCCTGTCAAAACTGAATCCTGGATTTCGTAATATTTTCTTAATATTTTTGTACATGTTTTACACAATTTGCTAGTGACTCTTATTTCCATGTATGATATAATAGTAACCGTGTAATTGGAGAGAATTACGATATTTTAATAATTGAAAGCGAGGAAATATGATGAAAAGATTACAAGTTCTTTGTCTTGTAGCCTTATCCTCATCTCTCTTATTGTTCGGCTGCGGTAAAGATTCCGATGAAGTAGTGGCTCCTGTGGTTGAGCCTATTGTGGAACAACAGACTGAGCCGGCAGAAAATACCGGAGAAGAGACAGAAGGTACGGACGAGCTTGATACCCCGCCTGCCGAGGGTATGGCAAGAAGCAGACTCACCCACGAATGGGTAAGCGAGGACATTGCAAAGACACGTCCTGTAGCTATCATGATTCCCAACTCCAAAACAGCCAGCCAATATGGCATTTCCAATGTATCCGTTCTATATGAATGTAACGTGGAAGGCAGCATGACAAGGCTTATGGGAGTATTTGAGGACTGGAGCAACATTGAAAAGCTGGGCAACATCAGAAGCTGCCGTGACTATTATGTATATTGGGCATTTGAATGGGATGCCATCTACATCCATTACGGCGGTCCTTTCTACATAGACGATATTATCGGAAGAAGCGATACCCAAAATATCAACTGCATCCAATACGGCAACGCAACCTTCAGAGAAAAGGCTAAAAATTCCACAGATAATGCTTTTACTTCTACTGAGCGCATCAAAGATGCTGCCGCACATTATAACTATCCTTTAGAATATAGAGACGGTTATGCAGACGAAGAGCATTATTTATTTGCTTCCGAAAAAGAACCCAATACCCTGGATCAGTATGCAGATGCCATAACTGCCGGCAAGGTGGACATGTCCCCTGCTTATCCTGTTACCAACTGCTATTTCGAGTATAATGAGTCTACAGGGCTTTACGACAGATATCAGCATTTATCCGGTGACAGCAATGGTCCTCATATTGACCTGGCAAACAATCAGCAGCTTGCCTTCAAGAACATTCTGGTTCAGAATACTTATTATGAGGTGAGAGATCAGAAAGGCTACCTTGCCTTCCAGTGTCATGATACCACCCGTGACGGTTGGTTCTTTACCAACGGCAAAGGTATTCATGTTACCTGGGAAAAGACTTCCGACTACGGCGCTACAAGATATTACGACGACGACGGAAATGAAATCAAGTTAAATACAGGTAAAACCATGGTCTGCATCCTGGAAGACGGCGATACCTTCACGGTAGACGGAAAGACCATTGAAGCTGATTAAGAAACTGAAGCATATTTTAACCCCGGAGTGACAATGGTCACCCCGGGGTTTTGTATTACTGTGTATTTAATTTTCTCCCAATCCCAGTCTGTTAATTGCCGAGAATATGGCGCGCACCGAAGCTCTGGTAATATTGGAGCTCACGCCTACGCCGTAGGTAACTCTTCCACTGTCCGCATCCAGCAGATGAATGTATGCTGCTGCCTGAGAATTGGACCCGCTTTGAAGGGCATGCTCTTCATAATCCAAAATCTTGATCTTTGTGCCAAGCTCCTGCTGCATACCTCTTTGGACTGCATCAATCGGGCCATTTCCCACAGCCTCGAATTTTTTCTCGGTTCCGTGATCGGTATAGATCACATACACTCTTGTATCAAACTCCGATTGAACCTCATCGCTGAGATCATCCACCCGCAGTCTGCGGAAATGAACGGGTTCTTTTTTCTCCAGATATTCCTGGCGAAATGCCGCCATGATCTCATCCGGTGAAACCTCACCCTGTTTCTCCGAGATATCCTGAATCACATTGGCAAATTCCCTGTGCATTCCCTTGGGAAGCTTAAAGCCAAAATAAGTATCCATAACAAAAGCTACGCCGCCTTTTCCGGATTGGGAATTAATGCGCACAATGGGCTCATATTCTCTTCCAATATCCGAAGGATCAATGGGAAGATAAGGCACCTGCCAATATTCGCTTTTTCTTTCCTTCATTGCCTTAACGCCCTTATTAATGGCATCCTGATGGGAGCCGGAAAAAGCGGTAAACACCAGCTTGCCCGCATAGGGATGTCTGGGATGGATGGGGATCTTACAGCATCTCTCATACAGTTCAATAATTTCATTGATTTTCTCTATATGCAGCTCCGGATTGATGCCCTGGGAAAACATATTATAGGCAATGTTCAATACATCCACATTCCCGGTTCTCTCACCATTGCCAAACAGCGTGCCTTCCACCCTGTCTGCACCGGCAAGCATAGCAAGCTCCGCCGAGGCAACGCCAGTTCCCCTGTCGTTGTGGGGATGCACGCTCAGGACGATGCTCTCCCTGTCCTTAAAATGTCTGTTCATCCATTCAATCTGATCCGCATACACGTTTGGCGTATTCATTTCCACTGTCGAAGGAAGATTAATGATCATTGGATTTTCTTTGTCGGGTCCCCACGCTTCCTGTACTGCCGTACAGATCTCAAGGGCAAAATCCAGTTCTGTCCCGGTAAAGCTCTCCGGAGAATATTCTAAGATAATCTTTCCCGGGAACTTTGCCGCACGTTCCTTCACCATTAATGTGCCCTTAACTGCAATATCTATGATCTCCTCCCGGTTCATACCAAACACCACATCCCTCTGGAGTGTTGATGTTGAATTGTAAATATGCACGATCGCCTCTTTACAGCCTTCTATGGAGGCAAAGGTTCGGTCGATCAGTTCCTCCCTGCACTGCGTGAGCACCTGTACGCGCACATCGTCGGGAATCATTTTCCGATCTACCAGTTGGCGCAGAAAATCATATTCGATCTGACTTGCCGCCGGAAAACCAATTTCGATTTCCTTAAATCCCAGTTTGATCAGATATTGAAACATTTCAATTTTTTCACTGACTACCATGGGATCGATCAACGCCTGATTTCCATCCCTCAAATCCACACTGCACCAGACAGGCGCTTTTTCAATTTCCCTGTCAGGCCACCTTCTTTCCGGGTATTCAACCACCGGATTTTTTCTGTAACGCTTGTAATTCAGCATATTGATCTCCTCCATACATCTATACAATAGAAAGCCGATCTAGCACAAGACAGACCGGCTTTAATATACATATACTCTTTTGCGCTTGGGGATTATTCACCTAAACCGTTTTCTATTGCTTTTACCAACGTTTGAAGCGCTTCCGCTTCATCCTCCCCTTCGCAGACAAATTCAATTTCATCACCGCATTTTACACAGGCTCCCAAAACGCTCAGTACGCTCTTTGCATTTGCAGTATTATCCCTGAATGTAAAGGTTATCAATGATTTGAACTGCATTGCTTCTTTGCACAAGATGCCGGCCGGCCGTAAGTGAAGACCTGTGGGGTTCTTAATGACCACCTTTTGCCTTACCATACTATTTTCCTCCAATTCATTTTCTGCCTGATACTCCCGTTTATACCTCTCCTCATTACTATAACATTTTTCAATCTCTTTCTCAAGTATTACTTCTTTATAGTATGATGTTTGCATTATGTGGGTTTACAGCATGATATCCTGAATCAGTTCAGCAAGCTGCTTTGCATCCTTTTCGATCATCTTCTGATCCTTGCCTTCGATCATAACGCGTACCTTGGGTTCCGTGCCTGAAGGACGGATCAGCACCCTTCCCTCTCCGGCAAACTTCTGGTTCAGCTTCTGGATGGCATCGGCGATCTCCGGATATTCCATGTATCTTTCCTTCTTGTGATTGGGAACCTTGGCATTCACAAGCGCCTGAGGAAGCACTTCCATAATGGAAGCAAGCTCTGACAAAGGTTTTCCTGTTTCAGCCATAACCTTTAACAGATGCAGCGCGCTGAGCAGACCGTCGCCTGTGGTGTTTTCTTTCAGGAAAATAATGTGACCTGATTGTTCCCCTCCAAGGCTGGCGCCAATTTCTCTCATTCTCTCCAGCACATAGCGGTCTCCTACCTTTGTCTGCTCTATTTTGATGTTGTTTTTCTCTCCCATCAGGAAAAAGCCCAGGTTACTCATGACCGTCGCAACAATCGTATCATTTGCCAGTTCTCCATTTTCCTTCATGTGATTTCCTACAATCGCCATGATCTGATCGCCGTCCACCACATTTCCCTGTTCGTCAACGGCAAGCAGTCTGTCGGCGTCTCCGTCAAAAGCAAGCCCCAGATTCGCCTTCTCATAAACCACTCTTGCCTTTAATTCTTCCATATGTGTGGAGCCACAGTTGGCATTGATATTGGTGCCGTCAGGCATATTGTGGATCGCTACGATGCTGCCGCCCAGTTCCTTAAGCGCCTCAACGGAAGTATAATAAGCAGCGCCTTCCGCACAGTCCACCACGATCTTAAAGTCTGAAAGATCCACATTCACTGATTGAATGGAGTGGTTAATGTACTCTTCCCTCGCGTCCGTCCGATATTTGATCTTACCTACGTTTGAGCCAATTGGAAAACGGATGTCGCTCATACCACATTTGATAATATTTTCAATTTCGTCCTCCAACGCATCCGGCAGCTTATAACCATTTGCATCAAAAAACTTAATTCCATTAAATTCCACCGGATTGTGGGAGGCAGAAATCACAACGCCGGCATCCACCTTGTATTTTCTTGTAAGATATGCCACCGCCGGAGTGGGGATCACACCCACATAAACTGCATTGGCACCTACTGAACAGATACCTGCCATAAGTGCGTTGGCAAGCATATCCCCTGAAATTCTTGTGTCACACCCTACCATAATGGTCGGCTTATGCATATTTTCCTTTGTGAGAACATACGCGCCTGCCTGCCCAAGCTGCATGGCAAGCAATGGCGTTAATTCATCGTTTGCCACTCCTCTGACGCCGTCTGTACCAAATAATCTTCCCATTTTGTTATCCCTGTCCTTTCCTGCCTATTTACTATTCCTTTATTGCTCTGTCTGTTCTGTAATGTGCAATGTCACTGAAACCGGACTGCGCAAAGCCACATCTTCTGGCAAACCGAAATCCACATTCACCGTATAGAATCCCGGCTCCGGTTCTGTTAAGCCTCTTGCCTGCATCCATTCCTGAATATCAACCACGCCGGATATGCTGCTTGCCTGCAGCCCTGCTACGTCCCTGGAAAGCCCCACCACTTCTATAATAAAGCTTTCTTCCAAGCCTGAAATGCTTGCCTCGTAGCCCTCAGGGAGATTTGTGATTCTGACCCTCTCCTCCCTGATTTCCAGACGTTTGGTCACCTCCGGCTCTATTCGCACAATAACATTACGAACTGCCTCTTCCCCATTTGCCAGCGCTACATTATCCGGCAGGTAAGGGCGGATATCCACATCTACTGCGTAATCCTCCTCCTGATCCTCAATATCCAATACCTCTGAAGGAACTACTATTTCTGAAATATTTTTGATTGCGTTGGGCTTTCCTGCTATCTCCACAGCAGCGTCATTTCCTTCTATTTCCCCTGTCGCCCTGAAACCTGCTGCCGGCCTTCCGGTAGAACTGAATTTTACAGGCACAGAGGTCTTTTGCAAAATTGTCACCTTTACCCCTGTAGATCGAATATTCTGGGTAATACGGCTGGTATCGGTGATCTCATTATCGTCTTCGTCATACAGCCTGATCTCCGCATTGGTTACAATATCGCTGACCATTCCTGTAACAGACACATCCACCGCGGCACGCGACACCTGGTCGATCACCGACTGAGGTCCTGAGATCCTGACCACGTTCTGATCCATTGTGATCTCACCCACCATATAACCGTCTTCAATTTTGCCGGATGTGGTAGCCTTAAGCGCCAGCGCTTTGCTGCGCTTATTTTCTATTTTTAACTTTACGGTGTCGATGCTGCCTGTAATGCTGGTGATCTCGCTGCCTGAAACATTGGTTGCAAGCTTAATGGATATGGTATCAAGACTGCTCAGTTCACTTACATCCGCCGTTGCGATAATATTTTCTTCCTTCAGCCCAGTGACCACAGAGCGGGGACCTCTTACCACCACCTTGTCGATCACATCCGTTCCCTCCAGCACTTCATACACCTGTCCGGAGTCGGTAATAATATTGGTATTTAAAAGCTTCACCGGTATATTGTAAAGAGACCGCGGCTCCGTAGGGTTATTAATGCTGGTCACCACCAGCCATAAAACAACTGCCAAAAAAAGGGAGCCTATTTTTAAGCCTATATTTCTCGTCAACCTATTTTTCACCTTTAGACCGTCCCTTCCATAGAATTCTCTTCCGGCTTTCTTCCTCCGGCTTGTTCTGTATGGTTCTGAGTTTCTCCTTCAGGGTATCGCTATTTAAGTTGCGCTCCAGTTCCCCTCTGTACGCCACGCTGATCTTGCCTGTTTCCTCCGACACAATAACAGTAAGTGAATCCGTCGCCTCGGAAATTCCTACCCCGGCTCTGTGTCTGGTTCCCAGCTCCTTGCTAAGCTGCATATTGTCCGAAAGAGGCAGGTAGCAGGTTGCGGAAACGATCCTGTTGCCCCTTACTATCACGGCTCCGTCGTGAAGAGGCGTATTATGTTCAAATATATTGATCAACAACTGACTGGTAACGATGCCGTCTACATCAATACCGGTCCTTTCATATTCTGTAAGATTCTGATCCTGTTCCACAACAATAAGGGCGCCGGTTTTTGCCTTGCCCATTTCCACACATGCCTTTGCTATTTCATTGATCGTCTTATCCGAAAATCTCCCCTCCCCGGGCGTTTTCCCAAGTTCAAAAGGAACAATTGATGAAATAATATTTTTTCTTCCAAGCTCTTCCACCGCTTTTCGAAGCTCCGGCTGGAGAATGACGATCACAGCGGTTACCGCTACCCCAAACATATTATTCACAATCCAAAGTATGGTGTTCATCTCAAAGTATGCTGCGACTAGTATAAATACGGCAATCACAAGAATACCCTTCAACAACGACCACGCCTTTGTATTCTTGATCCACACCAGTATGTGATACAGCAGAAAGGAGATGATAATGATCTCCACAATGTCTGCCCATCTGATGCCCGATACCCGTGACAGGTATGTTTCTACAAGTTCTAATCCACGCGACATTTCATCATTCCCCATTGCTAAAATATAATTTTAATCTATCTTTTGGATTGACCGCCGGAATATTTCTTTTTAGATGTGTTAATCCGCTTCACTGTTTTGGAGGGCGCTGCAACTGTAATCTTTGGCACCGCCTTTACATAATAGTAATATTCGTCATCCTCAAACTGTACTTTTTCCGTTCGGTTATAATCTACATGAAATGCAAAAAACTCTACCACCTTTGCAATCAATACGGAAAAAATGGTTCCCACTATGATTCCGCCAATAGATACATTAATGTCAAACATCAAGTCTCCAATCAGCAGAACCATTACATCCACCACTGCGCCGGCAATAATCGCAATCGTCCATGCATAGTTTACCGACATTCTTTTGATGATATAAACCAAAATGATCGTAACTGCAAAAGCGGCAATGGTAATCATCATCTGTTTATTGTTCAGCAGCCCGTCAATGATAAACTTAAATTTTGTAGCCATATCATCCGCATCCATCCCGGACAGTGCCGGAGCGCTGTCAGCCACATAATTGATCAGGTAGCTGACCATCACGCCGCAGCCCACAGAAACCGCGCTTGCCGGCGTTCCCAATAACCCCATGGTAAGCGGAATGGCATATGGAATTTTAAGTAAAAAACACATGGGCGTCAGTAAAACCACCAACGTGTCCCTGGGTGAAAATCTGAAGTAAAGCAGGAACATCACCAGGAAAATTACCAGCGCTATCGCCGCGCATTCCAGAGATAATGCATACAGGTGAAGTACCGTAAACGCCGCCGCTACAAAAATGATAAAATTCATAGGCATAAAAGAACACATCAGCGACAGGATCAGTACCAGCGATACGCTGTCAATCCGGTGCATATAGCCTATTTTCCCATTGATCATCATCAGTGATGCAAGCGCCAGAATCAACTTCATTAGTGGTTTCAAGTATACTTCATATTTACTGATAAAAATTTTGATATACTGTTTTGCAACAAGTAAGGTTGTCATATGGTCTTCCTCATTCATTATCGTACATACTTGCTAAATTTCTAAGATTGCTGTAGTAGTGCTTTAAGCTTTTCTTCGCCCTGTTATACTTGCTGCTGAACAGAACATAAGAGATTACTCCATATGCTCCCACTGCACATAAATATAATATGACGATACTCTTTCCGTATTCCAGCAAATCCATTTTATAAATGTCCTGCATTAATTCTTCAAAATTATAAAAAGCATAAATTCCAAACAATGCAAAAAACGAAATTGTAGCAGCAATTACTGACTTTAAAACCTGAAATCCTATATAATCTCCCCGGAAATAATTCATTACGGCAATATGCTTTTTCCCTTCGTGCATTTCATAGGATGCCAGTTTGGTCATAAGGATGACCTTTTCTTCATTTATCATAACTTTGTACCTTCCAGCAGCTTTAGCGCCCGTCTGATGCTTCCAGCCCCTCCTGGGATTAAAGGAAACGCATCCTGTCCCGTTCGCTCTTTTTGGGAGCCGGCTGTGCCGCTGCTACTTTAGGCTTATCCTTTCCTATGGCATGATTGAATTCATTGCTCATCTCTCGTTTACACTTTTCACAGAAACGTCCTGATTTAATCATTGTACCACAGCTCTCACATGGTATTCTGATAGGCGAATCATCAGCAAACTGAAGCCGGTCTTCCCGAATCCACTGGCGGATCTGGGAAGGGTCCACATCGCATTCCTCTGAAACCTCCATAATATCCGATCCCGGATGATCCTGTACATACTTCTTCACTTCCTGAAACTTCTCTTCCAGAGCCTCTCTGCAGCGGGGACACATAACAGGTCCCATAACATAATTAAAAACTCTACCACATTTCCTGCAATTACGTGCATTCATAACCCCTACCTCCTGTATTCGTTACATTGATTTTAAATTCCTCTTCCGATTGTCAATGCCATAAAGCAGACCCTCTTGATACCCGCCCTGTGTAAAATCTCTGTCATTGCATCAATCGTACTGCCTGTAGTGTATATATCATCTATAATTACAATCGTATTTAATTTTACATCATTTTGCCGGATTTTAAAAGCCTTTTTCAAATTATTTTGCCTTTCCTGGCGGCTCAGATTCTTAAGAGGCTGCGTCCGCCTCGTTCTGGAGACCAATGACGTATTGACCGGAATCCCGGAAAGCCTTGAAAGCTGTACTGCTACCAGCTCCGCCTGATTATATCCCCTCTTTCTTTTTCGGGATGGATGCGCCGGAACCGGTATCAGCGCATCCGCCCCTACCGCTGAAAGCCATGCCGATTTTTTCTCATATAACTCCCGTCCATAAAACTCCGCATACTCCATTCTTCCGGCATATTTAAAGCGAAAAATGGAATCCGCCATGCTCCCATAATCATACAGCGCAGTCCCCTTAAGAAACAGATGGGAGTTTTTTTCACAATCTCCACAATATTCCTGTTCTTCCCTTTTCAACTGTTTTCCACATTTTAAGCAACAGGGTTCCTTTATGTATAAGATCTTTTCCCTGCATTTTCTGCATACCTGTTCTTGGGGACAGTCCGTAATCTGATCGCACACCACGCACCGCCTGGGAAACAACAGATCCAATATTTTCTTTCCTACTGCCATTCTTTCTCCATTTCTTCAATTTCTCGTATTCTGTCGCACAAACTGGTATACCGCCTGTTTTGTTTCTCATTCCGTATCATGTCCAGGATCGTCTGCCTGCTTCCCAAAATGGTAACACATTTTCTGGCACGGGTCACAGCCGTATATAAAAGATTTCGGTTAAAAAGCAGCTTAGGACCTGATAAAACCGGAAGAATTACCGCCGGGTACTCGCTTCCCTGAGATTTGTGTATGGTCACCGCGTAGGCAAGCTCTATTTCATCCAACCCTGTAAAAGGATATTCGATCCGTTTCTGCTCATCGTATTCCACCGTGAGAAGCTGTGCCGCCTCATCGATCTCCTTAATGATCCCCATATCTCCATTGAACACCCCCATCCCCTTGTCCACAGGTATTCCATATCTGCTCACGATCTCCCATTGAATCTGATAGTTGTTTTTGATCTGCATCACCTTATCCCCTACCCGGAAGAGTCTTTCTCCTGATCTGTACTCTTTCTTTGCAGGAGAAGGCGGGTTCAGATACTTTTGCAAAATATCATTCAGCACCTCCACGCCAAGGTTTCCTCTGCGCATAGGCGTGAGCACCTGTATATCATATGAATCTGCTTCTACATAGGGAGGCAGCTTTTCTCTGATCAATTGAATCATATGCTTATAGATCACGTTCACATCGTTTCTTTCCAGAAAGAAAAAATCCCTGCTTTTGTTGTTTAATTCGATGTTTTCTCCCCGATTGATTTTATGGGCATTTACCACAATGTCGCTTTCCCCTGCCTGTCTGAATATCCTCTCCAGCTTCACCACCGGAAAGGCGCCGCTTGCAATCACATCCTGCAAAACCTGCCCCGGTCCCACACTGGGCAGCTGATCCACATCACCCACCATAATCAGTCTTGTCCCTACGCTGACTGCACAAAGGAGCGCCTTAAACAGGTAAATATCCACCATGGACATCTCATCAATAATAAGCACATCTGTTTCCAGGGGATTTTCTTCATTTCTCTCAAATTGATCGCGCTTTCCCTCTGCTGCAGCGCCTGCATTGATTTCCAGAAGCCGATGTATGGTCCTTGCCTCATAACCTGTTGCTTCTGTCATTCGTTTTGCCGCTCTTCCGGTAGGCGCTGCCAGAAGAATATCCATTCCCTGAGACTCAAAATACCGGATAATGGTATTTATGGTAGTGGTCTTTCCTGTTCCCGGTCCTCCGGACAAAACCATAAGCCCTGATTTTACGCTTTGAAATACCGCCTGTCTTTGCAGGTGGTCTAACTGAATTCCCTGTTCCTCCTCCATTTGCCCCAGCAGAACCCTTACCTTTTCTTCCTCTGCCGGAAGCAGTTCTTCCGTCATGGTCACATTCAGGTCATGAAGCATTCTTGCACAGTTCAGCTCCGCATAATAATATGCCGCCGCGTAGACTCTGATTTCTTCCCCTGTTTTTTTCATTACAGTCTTTTTATCCATGGAAAGATTCGCCAGTTGAGGCGCCACTGCCTCCTTTGGCAGTTCCAGCAATTCCGCTGCGCGCTGCTTCAGAATTTCCTCCGGAAGGTACACATGCCCTTCCGTGGATGCCTGAAGCAAAATGTACAAAATGCCGCTTCTGATCCGATAATCCGAATCTGTATGAATCCCTATCCTTGCAGCAATTTCATCTGCAATCTTAAAACCCACTCCCTCAATGTCTTCCGCAAGCCTGTAAGGGTTTTCCTTCATAATACCATACAGCTCCATCCCATATTGATTGTAGATCTTAACGGCAAGGGTATTGGATATGCCATATCTTTGCAGAAAGACAAAAGCCTCCCGCATATCTCTTTTTTCCATCATCTGAAGAGCGATCTCTCTTGCCTTACGCTCACTGATCCCTTTCACTTCGGCAAGGCGTTCCGGTTCTTCTTCCACAATACGAAAGGTATCCTTTCCAAAGGTCTTAACGATCCTTGCCGCCATTGCCTCCCCTATTCCTTTGATCGCCCCTGACCCAAGATATCGTTCCATACTGACCACATCGTCGGGCGCTGTCACCTGGCAGCTTTCCACCTTCAATTGATGCCCATATACAGGGTGCTCCACGTAGTTTCCCGTCAGCCTCAGAGTCTCCCCTGCATCCACTGACCGAAAGGTTCCCACACAGATCAGTTCCTCCCCCTCTACTACCATTGCCACCACCCCGTAGCCGTTCTCTTTATTCTGGTAAATAATATGATCTACATAGCCTGTGACTGTTTCCAAGAAAACCTCCCATTGATAAAAAGGCTGCCAAATAAGACGGTTTCCCGTCTCATTTCAGCAGCCTTTATTTTCTCTTTAGATTATAAGTTATAATTACGCTTCATCTGTTCATAAAGCGTCTGAGCAAGCCCCAGTCCCTGAAGTTCCGTAGAGGTTGCCGCCAGTTCCTGAATCGCATTATCCTGAAAATAATCCACCAGATTATTGTTTGGATCTTTGCTGTCCGCCTTAAAAACATCTACAGTCTTTTGCATTTCTTTAAATACCTGCTCCAGGAAATATGCTTCAAACTGTTTACAGGCATCCAGCAGTTCATCATCAGACGCCTGGGCATAATTGGTTCCGTCTATGGTTTCTTTCAGCTTTGTCTCCGCCGTACTCTGACTCTGCAAGTAGTCTGTATATGTAGAAATTCCACCTATATCCATCTGGTATCTTCCTTTCTCTATTCCTTACGATCCTTAACGTTTCAGATTGTTGGCTGTCTGCATCATTTCATCTGTGGTGGTGATGGCTTTTGAATTCATTTCATAGGCGCGCTGCGCTACGATCAGGTTAACCATTTCATCCGCCACCTGTACGTTGGAACCTTCCAGGTAGTTCTGAACCATCCGGCTTCTGACTACATTTCTGTTGGTGGCTTCGTTTAAAGCCTCGCCGCTTGCCGGAGAAACTGCCCAAAGAGTATCTCCCTTTCTGATCAGTCCGCCCCGGTTATTAAACTGATACATCCCAATGGTTGCCTCCCCCTGAATGGGCTGAGGATTGCCGTTTGCATCAGGGTAGCAGAGAGTTCCTTCATTGGTAATGGTAATTCTTGTGGTCACGTAATTTGCCGGCAAGGTAATGGTGCCGCCTCTGGTATTTAAAACCGGAAGCCCATCCTGATTGGTAAGCATCATGGTGCCGTTTCCGCTGGTCGCCCAGGTAAAATCGCCGTTACGGGTATAATAGGTTTCCCCGTCGCCGCCCCGGATTGCAAAATATCCCTCTCCCTCAATTGCAAAGGAAGTAGGGCTGTTGGAAGACAAAAGACTTCCCTGGGTAAAAATAGAATTAATGGATGAATTTCTTACACCCAGTCCCACTTGGGAACTGGTAGGCTTGGGGTCTCCGTTTGCCGTGGTGGTTGCCGTCTGTAAGGTCTGATAAAGCAGCGATTTAAACTGTGCCACCTGAGACTTATACCCCACCGTATTCACATTCGCCAGATTGTTTGCAATCGTATCCACATTTGTCTGCTGGGCATTCATACCCGTTGCCGCAGTCCATAAACTCCTAACCATTTTATGCCTCCTTAAATTCTGCCAAGCTGATTGGCTGCAATGTCCAATGTACCGTCGTAAGTGGTGATCACCTTCTGGTTTGCTTCATATGCCCGGGAAACCGTAATCATATTCACCATCTCTGTTACCACCGAAATATTTGACGTCTCCAGAAAACCGGCGCGTATCTCAGCCGGCGCTTCCGTCTCCTGGGCACCCTCTATGGGCTGAAAATAATTTTCTCCGTAGCGTTCCAGATAATCATAATTCTCAAAATCTGTCACCTGAATGGTCGCTACAACTCTTCCGTCCTGTATGATCTGTCCGCTGCTGTTGATCTCCGTGGTCAGACGGGGATCGATCTCAATATACGAACCGTTCTCATCCAATACCGGATCTCCGTCCCTGGTAACCAAACGCCCCTCCTGGGTCAGGGTAAAATCACCGTCTCTGGTATATTTTACGGAAGTTTCTCCTGCCTTGCTGGTAAACTCTACCGCAAAGAATCCGGAATCCGTAAGGGCAAGGTCATAAGGATTGCCTGTAGACTTGATGGGTCCCTGGGAAAAATCCGTATAGCCTTCTCCGATCTTCACCCCCGGATGATTGACCCCAAGTCTTCTGGAGAGATGGGCTCCCTCAGAGGAATCCTTGATCTTGTATGCAAGAATGGCGTCAAAGGACTGGCTGGTAGCGCCCTCCTTTTTAAAACCATTGGTATCTGCATTTGCAAGATTATTGGTAAGCACATCCATTCTATGCTGTTCATTGATCATGCCTGTAAAAGCAGTGTACAAACCCTTTACCATGTAACTTCTCCTTCTAATGGAAATATTCGTCTTTCAGATACTGATATGCCTAGTCTTCTCTGTAGCCTGCAAGAAATTCCACATATTTTCCTGTACCTACCGCTACCGCTGTCATGGGGTCTTCTGCTGTCATTGTGTTAATGCCTGTCTTCTCCGCAATCAGATCCTCAAGCCCCCTCAGCAGGCTTCCGCCTCCTGTCAGCACGATCCCTCTGTCTGCAATATCTGCCGCAAGCTCCGGGGGCGTCTTTTCAAGAACACTGTGGATGGTCTCTATGATCTGTGCCGTTGCCTCCTTAAGCGCTTCTTCTGTCTCATCAGAGGAAACCTTCAGGGTTTTGGGAAGACCTGTTACCAAATTACGTCCCCTCACATCCATATAATCCGTTTCCGCACGTTTAAAGGCAGAACCGATCTTGATCTTAATATCCTCTGCTGTTCTTTCACCGATCAGCAGATTATGTTTCTTTCTCATATACCTCACCAGAGCTTCATCGAAGTCATCTCCGGCAATCTTGATGGAAGCGCTGACAACCGTACCTCCCAGAGAAATAACGGCAATGTCCGAGGTGCCTCCTCCTATGTCCACGATCATGTTTCCGCAGGGCTTGGAGATATCGATTCCTGCTCCGATCGCTGCTGCAATAGGCTCTTCTATAATGTGAACATCCCTTGCGCCTGCCTGAAGGGTTGCGTCTTCAACCGCTTTCTTCTCCACCTCCGTAACACCGCTGGGTACACAAACTGCTATTCTGGGCTTGCGAAAGGTTTTCTTTCCCATTGCCTTCTGGATGAAATATTTCATCATCTGCTCTGTTACTTTATAATCAGAAATAACACCCTGCCGAAGGGGACGTACAGCCACGATATTTCCAGGAGTTCTTCCCAGCATTAGTCTTGCATCCTCTCCAATGGCTCTGATCCGGTTGGTGTCTCTGTCAAACGCCACCACGGAAGGCTCCTTCAAAACAACGCCTCTTCCCCTGATGTAAACCAATATGCTGGCGGTTCCCAAATCAATTCCGATATCTGTGTACTGCATTACGTGTACCCCTTTCTATTTTGAATTATAATTAACTGTTTTCAGACACATACAGCATTATTATAACCCATAGAAAAATTTTTTCAAAGGGATTTCACAAAAAATTAATAAAAATGGACGCAACATTTAAAACGGTTCCCTCCGTTTCCGATGCCGCATCCATGCCTTGTTATACTTATCGGTATTTCTCCAGATTTTCTTTATACTTTTTCAACATTTTTTTCACATACCGTCCTGTATAGGAATCAGGGCATTCCGCAACCTCCTCAGGAGTTCCGGATACCACCACCTGACCGCCTCTGTCTCCTCCTTCCGGTCCCATGTCGATCATATAGTCGGCAGTTTTGATCACATCCAGATTATGCTCAATTACAATAACCGTATTGCCGCCGTCTGCAAGCCTGTGAAGAATTTCAACCAGCTTGTGCACATCCGCAAAGTGCAGCCCTGTGGTAGGTTCGTCCAAAATATAGATGGTATTTCCGGTACTGCGCTTACTCAGCTCTGTGGCAAGCTTAATCCGCTGTGCCTCCCCTCCCGAAAGAGTTGTAGAAGGCTGTCCCAATTTTACATAAGAAAGCCCTACGTCGTTCAAAGTTTCAATTTTTCTCCGAACGGAAGGAACGTTTTCAAAAAAGGGAACTGCCTCCTCCACTGTCATGTCCAGTACATCATAAATACTTTTTCCTTTGTATTTCACCTCCAGGGTTTCCCTGTTATAGCGTTTGCCTCCGCATACCTCGCAGGGTACATAGACATCAGGGAGAAAATGCATCTCGATCTTGATGATGCCGTCTCCTCCGCATGCCTCGCAGCGTCCGCCCTTTACATTAAAGCTGAATCTGCCTTTTTTATATCCTTTTGCCCTGGCATCCGGTGTCCCTGCAAAAAGATCTCTGATCATGTCGAAAACCCCCGTATAGGTAGCGGGATTGGATCTGGGCGTTCTTCCGATGGGCGACTGGTCGATGGCGATCACCTTATCCAGCTTCTCCATCCCTGAAATACTTTTGTGTTTACCCGGAATGGTTCTCGCCCGGTTCAGATCCCGGGCAAGTCTTTTGTATAAAATTTCATTTACCAGAGAGCTTTTCCCTGATCCGGAAACCCCTGTCACACAGGTCATCACACCCAGAGGAAATTTCACGGAAATATTTTTCAGATTATTTTCTCTTGCCCCCGTTACCGTCAGCCAGCCCTTCGGCGTACGGCGTTCCTCAGGTATGGGAACCTGCATTTTTCCGCTTAAATACTGCCCTGTAACGGATTCCTGTACCTGCATAATCTCTTCTGCAGTTCCCTGTGCCACCACTTCTCCTCCATGAGAGCCTGCTCCCGGACCAATATCCACAACATGATCCGCTTCCAGCATGGTATCCTCATCATGCTCCACCACGATCAAAGTGTTCCCCAGATCCCGGAGATTCTTCAAGGTATTTAGAAGCTTGTCATTGTCCTTCTGGTGCAGTCCAATACTGGGTTCATCCAAAATATAGCACACGCCTACCAGCCCGGAACCGATCTGTGTGGCAAGGCGGATTCGCTGCGCCTCCCCTCCCGAAAGGGTTCCTGTTGCCCTTGCCAAGGACAGATAATCAAGCCCTACGTCAATCAAAAATCCTACTCTTGCCCTGATCTCCTTAAGCACCTGCTTTCCGATCAGCTGCTGCTGACTGGACAGCGTCATGTTCTGTAAAAACAGATGAAGATCCCGAATGGACATGGCGGTAATCTCATAAATATTCCTGTCGCACACAGTAACCGCAAGAGATTCCTTTTTCAGCCTCATACCATTACATTCCTTACAGGGTGTAATGCGCATAAAAGTCTCATATTCCTGCTTGATCACGTCCGATCCGGTTTCCCGGTACTTCCGCTCCATATTTTTGACCAGTCCCTCAAAGGCAACCGGATAAACGCCTTCTCCCCGTTGTCCCTTGTAATGAACCTGAACCTCTCTGCCTCCCGTTCCATGGATCAGCACATGAAGCACCTCTTCCGGCAGATCCTCAAGGGGCGTATCCAAGCTGAATCCGTATGCTTTAGCCAACGCCTGGAGAAGCGCATTTGTAAAACTGCCCGGCTCGCTGCTGGACTGCCATCCCATCACCTGGATGGCTCCCTGGCTGATGCTCAATGATCTGTCGGGAATCATCAATTCAGGGTCAAATTCCATCTTATAGCCCAATCCAAAGCAGACCGGACATGCGCCAAAAGGATTATTGAAGGAAAAGCTTCTGGGCTCGATCTCACTGACACTGACCCCACAGTCAGGACATGCAAAGCTTTGGCTGAACTGAAGAGTCTCCCCATCTATGATATCCACCGTAAGCAGTCCTTCCGCAAGGGCAAGGACGCTTTCAATAGAGTCTGTCAGTCTTCTCTCGATGCCCTGCCTGATCACAAGCCTGTCCACTACGATCTCAATATTATGCTTAATATTTTTATCCAGTTTAATCTCTTCTGTTAACTCATATAAATTTCCATCCACCCGCACCCGGACATAGCCGCTTTTTCTTGCCCGGTCAAGAACCTTGCTGTGTTCTCCCTTTCTTCCCCTGACCACCGGTGCAAGAAGCTGTATTTTCGTGCCTTCCTCCAATTCCATGATCTGATCCGCCATCTGGTCTACACTCTGCTTTTTGATTTCTTTTCCGCAATTAGGACAATGAGGAATTCCAATTCTGGCATACAGCAGCCGGAAATAATCGTAAATTTCCGTCACAGTGCCTACCGTAGATCTGGGATTCCTGTTGGTTGATTTCTGGTCAATGGAGATTGCCGGGGAAAGCCCTTCTATCTTTTCTACATTGGGCTTTTCCATCTGTCCCAGGAACTGCCTTGCATAGGAGGAAAGAGACTCCATATACCTTCTCTGCCCCTCTGCATAGATGGTGTCAAAAGCAAGGGAGGATTTCCCGGAACCGGAAAGTCCCGTCAGCACTACCAGCTCATTTCGGGGAATATCCACGTTCAGATTCTTCAAATTGTGCTCGTTTGCCCCCCGTATTTTAATGTACTCCCTGGGGCGCATTTTGGGAGTCTCTATATGCTGATCCGATAATTTCATTTCTTCCTCCATCCCGAAGCGCTTTATGCTGAGGGGGGCGAGCGAAATGTCAAATTTCGTCGTCTTCCAGTTCCTTCAGCTTCTTTTTCAGCTCCACCATTTTATCCCGAAGCTCCGCCGCCATTTCAAAATTCAGGTCGGCAGCCGCCTTCTTCATCTGCTTTTCCACATCCTTAATGAGCTTTTCCAATTCCTTGCGATTCATGGATTCAGGGTCTTTTTCAAACCGCAGTTCTTCCTTGGCAATGACCTTGGAAATGCTGATCAGATCCCGCACCGCCTTTTGAATGGTGGTGGGGGTAATGCCGTGTTCATCGTTATACTTCTGCTGAATTGCCCGCCTTCTGTTGGTCTCCCTGATCGCCGCGTCCATGGAATCTGTCATCTGATCGGCATACATGATCACATGCCCTTCCGCATTTCTTGCCGCGCGCCCAACCGTCTGAATCAGAGAAGTCTCCGAACGCAGGAAACCTTCCTTGTCCGCATCCAGAATCGCCACCAGAGAAATCTCGGGAATATCCAATCCCTCCCTGAGCAGGTTAATCCCTACCAGAACGTCGAAAACATCCAGACGCATATCTCTGATGATTTCCGCTCTCTCCAAAGTATCAATATCGGAGTGAAGGTACTTCACCCTGATTCCCACATCATTCATATAGCTTGTAAGATCCTCCGCCATTCTTTTGGTCAATGTGGTCACCAGCACCTTATTATGCTTTTTGGTTTCATCATTGATCTCTGCGATCAGATCGTCGATCTGCCCTTCCACAGGGCGCACAGAAATCTCCGGATCTAAGAGCCCTGTAGGGCGGATGATCTGTTCCGTCCGGAGAAGCTCATGATCCCGTTCATAAGCAGAGGGCGTCGCCGACACAAACATCATCTGGTCGATGTGTTGCTCGAATTCCGCAAAGCACAGAGGTCGGTTGTCCAGCGCTGAGGGAAGACGGAACCCATAATCCACCAGCGTTGTCTTTCTGGATCTGTCCCCAGTAAACATGGCTCCGATCTGAGGGATGGTAATATGGGACTCATCCACAATGATCAGATAATCGTCCCCAAAATAGTCCATCAGCGTATGAGGCATAGCGCCAGGACTCATACCCGCAAGATGCCGGGAATAATTTTCGATGCCGGAGCAAAAACCTGTTTCCCTGAGCATTTCAATGTCAAAATTGGTTCTCTCCGATATCCGCTGCGCCTCTAAAAGCTTGTCTTCCTGTTTAAAATAGCGCACTCTCTCTTCCAGCTCCACTTCGATTTCCCTGCACGCCGCATTGATTTTCTCCTGAGGTACCACATAGTGAGACGCCGGGAAAATACCAATATGCTCCAACACCGCATGAACCCGCCCTGTAAGAGGGTCCGTTTCCGCTATTCTGTCGATCTCATCCCCAAAGAATTCCACCCGGATCAGATAATCGCCGCCCTGCGCCGGATAGATCTCCACCACATCGCCTCTGACCCGGAAGCATCCTCTGTCCAGATCCATATCGTTTCTGTCATACTGTATATCAATCAGCTCCCTGATCACCTGATCCCTGTCCTTCACCATCCCGGGGCGGAGCGATACGATCATCTCCTGATAATCATCAGGGCTTCCCAAACCGTAAATGCAGGACACGCTTGCCACCACGATCACATCCCTGCGCTCGGACAAAGACGCGGTAGCGGATAAACGCAGCTTGTCAATCTCATCGTTTACAGCCGAGTCCTTGGCGATGTACGTATCCGAAGAAGGCACATATGCCTCCGGCTGATAATAATCATAATAGGACACAAAATATTCTACCGCATTCTCAGGAAAGAATTCCTTGAACTCTCCGTACAATTGTCCGGCGAGGGTCTTATTGTGCGCTATAACCAAAGTTGGTTTATTAAGCTGCTGTATAACGTTTGCCATCGTAAAGGTCTTACCGGAGCCCGTAACACCCAACAACGTTTGGAATTGATTGCCTTCCTTAAAGCCTTTCACAAGGGTTTCTATAGCCTGCGGCTGATCTCCGGTTGGTTGGTATTCACTGTGAAGTTTAAAGGTTTTTTGTTCATTTTGCATGAAAATACTACCTCCATAAATCCCATATGGACTAAGCAACACTGCAAGAGCTTTTTTATCTTACCACAAATCATTAAATTTGTATAGATACAAATCGAACTTTTGTTCTTTTATTTGCCCATAAAAAGCCAGTAAACCACTAGCCAAAGGGCATAATGGTATTACTGGCATACAATTTGGAGCTCCTTCTTTTCATTGAAGCGCTTCACACCCCTAGCCAGTTTGGGATCAGAGAAATATTGTCAAGTGTATTTGTAAATTTTATATACCAAAATAAGCAAAACCAGACAATCTCAGCCAGCGCGTTGACCAGATTCCAACGCAACAGGAAACAGTCAACAATTATGCTACATTTGACATCAAAAAAAGATGTACCGCAACAAGATTTTTCCTTTATTGCAGTACATCCTTATATGTACATCATAAATTATAGCTGTTTTTTATTAAAGAGTTTAATCGCAATCAGCAATCCTAAAATTGACACGGCAATGGAAAACAAGGCAGGCATAATAAAATCCGACGGTACTACTTCACCGGAAAGCAAATCCACATTTTTTGATGTTAAAATGAACGGGTTTAATTTAGCAATAGGCTCAATGATACCAAGTAAAGATATAACGGCAACAATGCCCCCGGTAAAAAGTATGCTTGTGAAGGTTTGTTTGAAAATGACGCAGCCGAGCATTAAAATACTTAAATACAGAAAGCCAATTAACCAAAGGACAAAAGCCGCAAGTGCGACATGAAAAAGGTCGGTATCATGCCATAAAAAAGCTGTATAGCCATAAGCAGCTGTGAAACTCACCCAGTAACAGACTGTCATAAGGACAGCCGCCACTGTATATTTTGCAAGAATGACCGCTTTGCGTGACAATCCTTTCGTTACCATTAAGACTAATGTACCTTTGGAATATTCACCTGATAAGCAGCTGCCATATAGAATAATAAATGCACTAAACCCAACGCCGGATATATTTTTGTAAAACTGCTTCCATGCGTCCAAAGCGACCGGTTCAGAAGTCATTTCCATATCTGCTGCTAAAGCCGATAAAATTTCCGGCGTAAACTTTGCGAGAAATGCGCTCATAATACCGAAAATCAGAAAGACCGCAAATAAAATAAAAAAACGGTAATTCTTCATGTTTTCTGTAAATTCTTTTTTTACAAATGCAATATATCCATTCATTTCACTACCTCCAAAAACAGACTTTCAAGGGATGGCTCCATAAGTTCTATTTTTATGGGGCAAATCCCCGTTTCCGCAAGAACGCCAAATAAAAATTTTTGTACGCTCTCCATATTGCGGCTGTGTAAAATGAGTTCCCTGTTATTTTCTTCTGAGCAGAGCAGCAATGGCTCTATGGATTTCTGCTTCTTAAAAAGCTGTAAATCCTTATCCTCAGAGAACTCTAAGAGCAGACTGTCATGCCCGTGCAATGTCTTGATTTCTGCAAGGGTGCCACAAGCAGCAATTTTCCCCTCATTCAGGAAAGCAACATGGTCGCAGATACGTTCCACATCAGAAAGGATATGGGTAGAAAACAAAACAGTTGTTGTGCTGCTGATCTTGCGGAGGATGTCCAAAATTTCTTTTCTTCCTACCGGATCAAGCGCACTCGTCGGCTCGTCACATATCAATAGTTTTGGCTGCGTCAATAAAGCCTGTGCAATTCCAAGACGTTGTTTCATGCCGCGTGAGAAACCGCCTATTTGTTTTGCCGATCCGCTTAAGCCTACAAGGGAAAGAAGCTCCTGACCTCTTCTATCAACCTCGCTTTTTGGTATGGCAATAACCTCGCCGCAAAGCCTGAGATATTGCATCGGTGTCATATAATTATAAAATTCCGGCACATCGGGCAAATATCCGATGTATTGATTTGTTTTTGTCTGCCCAAAACATACGGATTCATTGCAGACTCGGATTTCTCCATAATCAGGCTTAAGCAAACCAAGTACCATTTTCATAGTTGTTGTTTTTCCAGCTCCATTTTGCCCAATGAAGCCAAAAACACTCCCCTCCGGTACAGACATGCTCAGGTCATTTATAATTTTTTGCCTTCCAAAACTTTTCGACAAGTTCCGTATCGTAAGTATGTTCATTCTTTTTCCTCCTGTGTTATATTGTTGATATTGGTATCATTTTAGTAATATTATCATAATGATAATATAAAGTCAATAGAAACCGCTCCTCTTTTCAGGGAGCGGCGGATTTTATTTTTCCGGCGGGGTAATGATGACCCCAAACGTCCTCAATTTTCGTCCTGCTTTCGGCTCGTTTTTCTCTACCGTCTTAACTATATTTGAAATGCTTTTCATAAATTCAGTTAATTCCTCGTCGGATAAATAAAGGTGTGAAAGAGAAAAGCCCGACATATCTTTTTTAATATTGATATTCGGCGATTTACAATATTCCCGGAACTGTTTCGCAAATCCAAGAAGATACTGCATGAACACCTGCATATAAAGGGTACCGGAATTTTCGGCTAATATAGCTTCAAAATCACTGTTCAAATCAAATGCAAGCGCATAAGTTCTTTCTACCGTACCCCGTACCTGGGTTTCTTCAACCACTTTCAGAATACCATCATTTAACATCTTTTTCAGATTACGATATAAAGTAGCCTGTGGAATGTCACTGAGAACATCGGATAAATGTTTTGCGGTTGTCTGCTCCTGTGCGTATATTTCAAGCAGCAGTTTACATTGTACCGGGTTTGTAATGCAATCCATAATTTTGTCTGTCATGTATTGCCCTCCCATTTGGATATATGGCAATATTATCACTTTGATACTAAAAGGTCAACCTATGGATTCTACAATGACAGAAAATTTACTGATCATGCGCTGTCAATAACCTTTTGAACATATGTCGCGTACAGGTCACCGCCATCCTAATTTTCGCATCATATTACATATTCCTTTGCAACTTGTTCTTCTTTTTACAATTCATTGATTGTTGCGGTTATAGCCATGTTACGAATCCGTTTTGCAGGGGCATAAATGGCAGCCAGTGTTGCCGCCGCAACAAATGTCAAAACGATGAGCAGACGGGAAACAGGCAGTGCCCATACAGCATAGGGAAAACGCCCGTCAATCAAAAGATTGTACAGCATCCTGCCAGCCACCAGGCCAACGATGCACCCAATCACGCAGCCGGACAAAGCGTAGGTAACGGCTTCAGCAGCAATCATTCTGGTCACCTGGCGGTCATCCATGCCCACAGCCCGCATAGCCCCATACTGCCTGCTCTTGGCGGATACGCTCATGGAGATGCTGTTCATAATGTTAAGCAGCGTAACCATAGCGATAATCGCCAAAAAGCCATAAACGCACAGCACAAAAGCGGTATAGGTGCCGGAAGTGCGCATCTCACGCTCATCCCGGAGCGTAATGCCCTCGTCCAGTACCTCGCTTATGGCGGCAACATCCTCGTCTGTCACATCGCCCGTGGTCTGCACCATCACAAGTGAATAGTCGGTTATGCCGGTCAGCCAGGCAAAGGTCTCGCCGGATGTAATGATGGAAACTCTGCCCGAAGAGCGTCCATCCTCGCTGAACAGGTCGTATTTCAGCATTCCCGCCACAGCCAGCGGCTCGTCATTCACCTGTATCGTATCTCCTATATGAAGCGGAGCTTCCGGGTCGCAGATTACCAGCACAGAGCCGTTATTCCCATAAACTTTGGAAAGGTCGCTGCCCTTTTTTAACCTGCCATCTTTTTTCAATGCTTCAAGATCAAAATCGTCAAAGGAAATCAAATCCACCACCTGAGGCAAACCCTCCTGCCCCAGAACCGCCGGAACTTCAAAGACACTTCGCCGACCAAAGATATGTTTTACGCCGTCCATCTCACGAATTGCCTCCACCGTCTCCCAGGGAATACAGTTGATGCCGGCCTCCCCGGAAATCGTGATGTCGGCATCGCTGGCAGACTGGGGCAGCAGATAGCCTACAAAGTCCAGCAGGACAGAGAATGTCAGGAACAGGATGATGCTCAGGGCAAAGGAGCCGGTCATCAAAAACAAATTTTTCCTGGCCGATTTTGCATGATGAGCCCCCAGGGAAATTTCGATGGGAAACCTGCCGGTACGGACTGCATGCCATGTCCGGCTTTTGTTCTCTGTATTTCCCGAAACTGCCGCCATCGGGGATACTTTTGCAGCCTGTCTTGCAGGCGCCCTGGCGGCGAGCAGCACCGTGACCAGCCCCATGACGATGCCGCTGATCATTCCGATAGGGCTGATTCCAAAGAGGGGGATCATAGCAAACTCCTCCCCAACCACGAACCGCATGACGGCGCATAAAGCCCATGTAATGACCGTACCCAGGACAAGGCCGACAGGAATGGCTATTTTGCACCAGTTAAGGGCTTCCAGGCGCACAAATCGTTTCAACTGTTGGCGGCTCATACCGATGCAGCGCATCATCCCGAAAAACTTTGTCCGCTGAGCCACCGTACTGTTCATACTGCCTGAAATCATCAACACTCCGGCAAGCAGAATCAGAATAAACAGCGCTCCGGCAAGCAAAAAGAGGTTCCGGCCCATAGTGGTATCCATCATAGCCTGGAAAGTAAATTCCCGGGCGTGCTTTTCGGTCAGTCTGGCCTGTTCCATTCGGAGAGCCATATCTGCCATGCTGAATACGGCCGTCACAAGGAATACGGCAAAGATAATACACAGCAGGGTCATGAGATTCTGACGCCGCCGCACTTTGGCGGAAATGGGTATCAAACTTAAATAGCTTTTCATTCGCAGTCTCCTTTCCATTCCGGCCCGCGCATAACAGATGTCCCCCGGACGTCTTGCGCCCTCCCTAAATCAGTCAGTACCCCATCCGATACATTCAAAACCCTGTCTGCGGTCTGCGCAATGCTGCGGCTGTGGGTAATCATAACAATCGTCTGTTCATATTTCCTTGACGCTTCTTTCAGCAGTGCAATCACCTCGCTGCTGTTCTGCGTATCAAGGTTTCCTGTCGGTTCGTCAGCCAGAATCAGCGACGGACGTGTAATCAGCGCACGCCCGATTGCCACCCTCTGCTGCTGTCCGCCGGATAACTGGCTGGGCAGATGCCTGCGCCGTTCTTTCAGGTTCAGCACCGAAAGCAGTTCTTCCAGATACTTTCTGTCTGGTTTCTGGTAATCAAGCAGCACCGGAAAAATAATATTCTGCTCTACGGTCAGTTCCGGGATCAAGTTAAACGCCTGAAATATAAAACCAATATTTCTCCGTCTGAAAATGGTAAGTTTGCGGTCATTCATGGAAAAAATCTCCTTTCCACTGATAACTACCTTTCCGGATGTAGGAGTGTCCAGTGCGCCTATCATGTTCAGGAGCGTACTTTTCCCGGAGCCGGATTCCCCCACAATCGCCACATACTCGCCTTTTGGAACGGAAAACGAGACATTCTTTAATGCCTTTACGGCAGCTTCGCCGCTTCCGTAAGTCTTACTGACATTGCTGACTTCTAATAAATTCATTGTGTAAACACCTCTTTTTCGTTTTGATAGCCCCAAGTATAGCAGAGAAATCCTACATCTATATTACAATTATCCTACAATTTTGTTGGAATAGTTCAGCCAGAACACAGCCTGTACGGCAAATCGTGCTCGCACAAATTTGCCGTACAGGCTGTGTTCTGAGGGAGCGCCCGTTTATGAGCAAAAAGAGCTGCGATAGCAGCGGGAAGCGCTGAAAGCACGTTTTGCGAATGGCGCAGGCTGAACGACTTGTTACACCAGAAAATTCATCGTAAAAGAAGTTCCCCCGCCTAAATGGCTGTCTACTTCAATCGTTCCGTTATGGGTTTCTACAATCGCCTTGGCAAGCGGCAGCCCAAGACCAATCCCCTGCGTATCTTTCGAATAACGGCTCCGGTAAAACCGCTTGAAAATATGGTGCAAATCCTCCGGATGGATGCCGCTGCCATTATCCTTTATGGCAATTTGGACAATAGAAGCAGATCCCCGCCATTCTACGCATATGCAGCCACCCTTTCCGGTATGGTCAAGAGCATTTTTCACAAGGTTGCTGATCGCTTCAATCATCCAGCCGCGGTCACATAAAAATGTGGTTTCCCCACTGCCTGACAGACAGATTTCTTTTCCTTCCTGATTTGCCCGGAACAGGAAATGCTTTTTAACGCTTTCCGCAATCTCCGACACATTTTCCAATGATTTTTGGGGCACAATCATGCCTGCATCCAGTTTTGTAATTTTTAAAAGGTTCTGCACCAAAGTTTCTATCCGGTCAAGCTCCTGCTCGGAGAGCCGGGAAAATTCCTGTATTGCTGTCAGTCCTTCCGCCTCATCCTGTATCAGCCCGATATAAATATTGAGGGCGGCAAGAGGCGTCTTTAACTGATGGGAAATATCAGCTATGGTATTCTTTAGAAATTTCTTTGCTCTTTTTTCATTCTCGGCATGGGCATTTAAGATGGCAACCAGAGAATTCACTTCATGGAACAGCCTGTACAATTCTCCTTCATCATTACACTCAATCGTGACATCCTTGTTGCCGGATACATATTCCGTAATCTGTAAGACAGCATTTTCCATGATTTCATGCTGCTGCCTGAAATACCTAAACAAAAGCGCCAGTATTGCAGCGCTCATCAGCAAAAAGCAGGCGATTGTATAAGCTGCCGCATTTCTGGCATCAAACTCCATGAGCAAGACCGCAGTCAATGTAAAAAACAAAACGCACAGCAGGATACCGCCAAAGAGCCGTTTGATTTTCCGGTTTACAAATATTTTCATTCCTATTCCCCTGCATACCGCAAGCCTGGCTTGTGGTACTGCCTCAATAAAAAGTTTGGAAGTTTACTTCCAAACTTGCCCTCAATCCACAGTGTTCCATTTATACCCCATGCCACGGGCAGTAACAATCCGTTTCGGTTCTCCCGGATTATCCTCAATTTTTGTGCGGAGCCTGCGGATATACACGGTAAGGGAATTGTTGTCTATATAGCTTTCATTGCAGTCCCACAACCTGTTCAAAATCTGCTCCTGGGAAAGTATCCGGTCAGGATTTTCCATAAACAGGCACAGCAGCTTATATTCACTTGCTGTCAGTTCAACCGGCTCTCCTCTTTTATATACTTCCCCTTTTAAAAGCTGGATACAGATGCCGCCTGAATGTAATTCTGTGACAGCCGTGCTGAAATTCTCACTCCTGCGCAGCAGGGCATTGATTCTTGAAAGAAAAACTGCCAGCTTGAACGGTTTTGTAATATAATCGTCACCCCCGATATCCAGTCCCATGATAATATCCGTTTCTTCATCAGCAGCAGTAAGAAACATAATAGGCACTTTTGAGGTCTGCCGTATCTTTTTGCAAAAATCAAAGCCGGAGCCGTCAGGGAGTGACACGTCCAAAATGACTAAATCATATTTGCCATCCGCCCATAATGCATCCGCTTCCAGTGTGGTACGGGCAATCACAATCTCATATCCCTGCTTTTTTACAGCAAAGGAAAGCCCGTTTATTAAACTCAAATCATCTTCCAATAAAAAAAGACGTTTCATTTTTGATCCTCTTCCCTCTGTTTCAAACTATACAAATTGAATTTGATTTTATCACATTTTTTTCTCCTTGAAAAGAAACAGGGAGCATCCCCACATCGGAATGCTCCCTGTCTGCCTTCTGTCTATTCCATTTTCCCTTCCAGAATTTCTATCGCCTTCTCCAGCTGATTGTCAATTCCATTTTCCTCACTTGCCTCTCTGTCATATTCCAAAATGACATCCGGCTTTATTCCCACCTTGTGAATATTTCTTCCAAGCGGCGTATAATAGGCGCTGATGGTCAGCTTAACCGCGGTTCCGTCACGCATTTTCTGAATCTGCTGCACGATTCCCTTGCCATAGGTAACAGTCCCCACCAGGGTTCCCTTGTTATAATCCTGGATGGCTCCGGCAAGAATCTCCGATGCGCTTGCAGAATATTCATTCACCAGCACTACCAACGGCATATTCATTTCCCGCTTGCCGTCACAGGTATATTCCTTACGGGTTCCATGTTTATCCTCAGTATACACGATGAGACCTGATGGCAAAATTTTTCTTGCAATTTCAACCACTGCATTCAGATTCCCTCCGGGATTGTCCCTGAGATCCAGAATTAAGCCCTTCATGCCATATTCTTTCAGCTCCGCCATAGCCTCCGTATACTGATCCACCGTCACCACATCAAATTCCTTGATGCGCAGGTATCCGATCTCTTCGTTAGCCTCCAGAATGCCGTATTCTACAGTTGCTGTTTCCAGCAGCTTTCCTCTTTCTATATCCAGCTCTATCGCTTCTCCATTCCGGTATATGGTCAGGTGCACAATGGTGCCTTCCTTCCCCTTCACACGGCTCACCACCTGGGTCAGGCTCATTCCCTGGGTAGACTCACCGTCCACTTCATAAATAAGGTCGCCTTCCTCCAGCCCTGCCTTCAATGCCGGCGACTCATCCAAAACGCCGCTGATCATGGCGATCCCCATCTTCTCATTGATAGAAATCATTGCGCCGATTCCATAGGAGACCCCCTGATTGCTGTTCATCACTTCTTCCAGTTCATCCTTGGAATAGTATTCAGAATAAGGGTCCCCCAGGGCTTTCACCATTCCTCTGTAGATCCCCTCCCGCAGAGCTTCCGCGGACACATCCTCCTCATAATAGTACTCCTGCTGTATCAAGCTTTGAATAAACTGAATCTTCTCAAGAACTTCCGAGTCCAAAACATTTTCATCGGCATTTGCGCTTACCGCCTTATGCGCTCCTGAAGCTCCGTAAAACCGGTATACCATTCTTCCGGCATAAATACCAATCAATAAAATAGAAGCAATCAATGCGCCTGTAAGCACCCCGTTCCGGAATTCCCCGGACTTTCTTTTTCTTTCAGGCTGTAACGCATTTTCCACAGCTTCCTCTTGCCTATCCATTCAAATCACTCCCATTCTGACTTACAATTGATCCTCTTTCTATCCTTTCAGATAGTTCCAGGGGCTTACATAGTTTCCGTTCAGACGAACGCTGAAGTGCAGGTGGTTTCCTGTAGAACGCCCTGTGCTTCCTACGGCTGCAATTTTATCCCCCTTGGATACTTCAGCTCCCTTGGATACATAAAGAGCTGAAGCATGCATATAGATCGTATATAGGCTGTCACCGTGATCGATCATAATATAATTTCCCATGCTGTTGCTATAGGTTGCCGCTACCACCTTTCCATCATAGGCGGCAAGGATCGCGCTTCCGCCCGGCGCCGCCATATCCAGGCCATTGTGGAACTGCTGGATGCCCAGGATGGGGTGCGTGCGGTTTCCATATTCGTCCGAAATTCTCGTATAGGAGGGTGCCGGCCAGGTAAACATTCCTCCGTCATATCTTCTTCCCTGTTCCTCGGCAAGTCTCTTTCTCTCCTCTGCAACGGCGGCTTCCAGGGCGGCAATGGTCTCATTCTGGGAGGCGATCTCCGCTTCATACTCCCTGATCGCCGCTTCCTTACTCTGAATATCGGAAGACATCTTGTACATTTCCTGTTCTTTTGCCAGAAGCAATTCGCTGACCGCCGCTTCCTCTTCCTCAACCTTTAATTTTGCCTCATCTAAAACGCCCTTTTCCTCCTCCAGGCTTTCCTTACAGAGCGCCACATATTCTGCATAAGCTACATATTCATCCAGCATTTTGCGGTCATAGGAAGAAAGCATCTCGATGTATTCCGCTTTGTTCAGCATATCGCCGAAGCTTTCCGCCTGAAAAACAAGCTCAAGATAAAGAATATCACCTTTTTCATACATAAACTGAATTCGGGTTTTCATCGCTTCATACTGTGCCTGCTGCACAGCAAGGGCTTCCTCCAGTTCTGCAGTCTTTTCCGCAATCTGCTCCTCTTTATCCACAATCAAATTTTTCAGTTCATCAATTTTTGCCTGTATATCCGAAAGATCTGCGTCCAGTTCCGACACGTAATTCGCAAGATCTGCCTTGGAATTTTCCAATTCCTTTTTCAATTCCTTTACATTTGTCAGACCGCTCTGCAGTGCCTTTTTTTCTTCCTTTGCCTTGCTTATTTCTTTTTCCTTTTGTTTGATACTGTCATTGGTCAGTTCACTTGCATAGACAGGCGTCTGATACTGATCAGCAACACCTAAAATCAGCAAAAGGCAAAGCAACACGCAAAAAGTTCTCTTCAAACCCTTCATTTTTACCTCAATTATACTTTTAAGTGCTTTCTGACTGTTGTGATACTGCCAAGGAAACCAATGCCTACGCCCATAGCGATGGATACCGGAAGAAGCGTGCTGAAAATACTTTCTACAGGCAGAAACGCCAGAAGGCTGGACAGCATTGTAAACCTCTGCATAATATATTCGATCACCTGATTATAAAGAACATAGATGATTACCATGGGAAAGAGTGAACCGATCACTCCGATCATCATACCTTCTATGACAAAAGGGGAACGCACAAAAAAATCTGTAGCGCCAATATATTTCATAATTGTGATCTCTTCCTTTCGGACAGAAATGCCAATTGTCACTGTGTTGCTGATCAGGAAAATAGAAACTGCAAATAGAATCGCAATAATTCCCACTGATACATATGCAACCAATGCATTCATGCCTGTCAACGCAGAAGCCGTGATTTCAGAGCGGTATACCTCCCTGATACCCTCCAGCCCCTCCAGATAAGTCACCAGTGCCGGCTGCATGGATACATCATTCATATAAATCTGGAAGTTTGCAGAGTTTGCCAGAGGATTTTCCAGAAAACCGTCTGCATATTCCCCCAGGTATTCTTCCTTAAAGCTTTCCCATGCTTCGTCTGCGGAAATAAAGGTCTTTCCGGACACTTCGGTACGTCTGTCAATCAAAACCCCGATTTCCTCTATTCTCTCCTGGCTGATTCCCTCATCAAAGAAAACCGTAACTGCGACCCCGCCCTCTGCGGTTTTCACGATATGTTGAAAGTTGGTAAGGATCGCATAAAATAAGCCGAACAAAAACAGACAGGCTCCAATCGTTGCAATGGAAGCAAGGGAAAACCACTTATTTCTGAAAATATTAATAATTCCCTGTTTGATGGTATAAAAAAATGTACTAATCCTCATCGATATAACCACCTTTTTCTTCGTCGCTGACAATGACGCCTTTCTTCATTGTAACTACCCGCTTCTGCATGGCATTAACGATCTCACGATTATGAGTAACAACCAGCACGGTCGTCCCATTTTCATTGATCTGCTCCAGGAGCTTCATAATTTCCCATGAGTTTTTGGGGTCCAGATTACCGGTAGGTTCATCTGCAAGTAAAATGGCAGGGCGGTTTACCAATGCTCTTGCAATTGCCACCCGCTGCTGCTCCCCGCCTGAAAGCTGCCTGGGCTTTGCCTTATATTTTCCGGCAAGCCCTACCGTTGCCAGAATACTGGGTACATTTCGTTTGATCTCCTTATTGGAAACCTGCACGATCCTCTGGGCAAAAGCAACATTTTCATAGACATTTCTGTCCTTAAGAAGACGGAAATCCTGAAATACGATCCCCAGGTTTCTTCTGAATTTAGGGATCTTTCGATGCCGGATGCGCACCAGATCATAGCCCATTACCTGAATATCTCCGGAAGTAGGTACCAATTCCCTCAAAAGAAGCTTAATCATGGTGGACTTGCCTGATCCGCTGTCTCCCACAATGAATACAAATTCTCCCTTATTAATATGTAGATCCACTCCGTTAAGCGCCGGAGCGCCTGTGGCATATGCCTTGCTTACATTCGTCAGCGTAATGATCTCATCGCTGCCGGATGCCTGTCTTTTTCTCCTTCTGCTTTTCACATCACCTTTTGTCACAGCTATCCTCCACCTGTACTTTCTGCTTTCTCTTTATTTCCTGTTAATACTCAAGACTTTCCATGTAATCCATATACTTTACTACCATAAGTGCAATTCTGAAGGTGATGGCATCTTCAAAAACGCGAAGATCCAGCCCTGTACTTTTCTGAAGCTTATCCAGTCGGTACACCAGCGTATTTCTGTGAATAAACAATTGCCTGGAGGTTTCAGACACATTCAGACTGTTTTCAAAGAACTTGTTAATGGTTGTGAGCGTCTCTTCATCAAATTCATCGGGACTCTTACCCCCAAATATTTCCTTGATAAACATCTTACAAAGAGGAATGGGCAATTGATAGATCAAGCGTCCGATTCCCAGCTCACTGTACGCAATAATGTTGCGCTCGTCAAAAAAGATCTTCCCCACATCCAGCGCCATTTTTGCTTCCTTATAAGATCTGCTGACCTCTTTGATCTCCTTCACCACTGTTCCATATGCGATATGGATGCCTGACATTCCTTCCTTCGCCAGAAACCCTTCTATGGAGGCAGCCGCCTTTTCCATATCTCTGGCACTGTCTCCTTCGGAGAGATCTTTTACCACAATTACATTGTTTTCATCCACGGCGGTAATGAAGTCCTTGCTGTTGCTCCCGAAAAAGGTCCGGATCAACTCCAGTACATTACTGTCCCTGCCACCGTCGGTTTCAATGATCATTGCCACTCTCTTCACATCTGTAGGGATATGAAGCTTTTTTGCCCGGCTGTAAATATCGATCAGCAGCAAATTATCCAATAAAAGGTTTTTAATGAAATTATCCTTATCAAATCTTTCCTTATATGCTACCAGCAGATTTTGCAGCTGAAATGCCGCCATTTTGCCGATCATGTACACATCTTCCCCGGTTCCTGCCGCAATCAGCACGTACTCCAACTGCTGTTCATCATATATTTTAAAGTACTGACATCCCTGTATCTCCTGGGAGTCAGCCGGCGAACCGGCAAATTCCACAGCTTCCGGACCGCATCCGGACATACTTACTGCAGTGGACGCCGCCTCCTTACCGTCCGTGTCCATGACACAGAAATCTACTCTTGAAATCGTTTTAAGCCCCTCAATGGTATTTTGCAATATCTGATTAGAAATCATTTACCCCTCGCTCCTTCTACACTATACTCTGAACACTATGCAAATTAGACAATATTTTCTGTCTTTCAATGCACCCCTGAACCCTCTCTCAAACAAACTTCTTTTCTATTTTAATATAAATGTACAAAAAAATCTACCTGCATTTGCAATTTATTTGTGTATTTTTAATGCATTTTGACATTTTTATCCAATTCCATACGCTATGCAACCTATACAAAAATCGGTAAAAAGTGAAAAACAAATGTTCCACATTTTACCGATTCATGTTATACTGTATATGACAACAGATTTTCAGAAAGGAATGATGGTATGAATATTCCGGAATTATCAACCGCTCTGGCAAGTACCAAGCTTGCCAGCCAGGTAGGAATCGCCGTGCTTGATAAGGCGCTTGAAAACTCTCAGGCAACAGGCGAAAGCCTGATCAGCATGATGGATCGTTCCATGGAATTGTCCGTAAACCCTCACATCGGGGGAAATATCGACATGCTGATCTGACAAAATCTTAAAGCGTGTATTCCAGGACTTTCAGCACAAGCTGAAAGAAAATTCCTGAAATCCCGGCAGCGCAAAGGATAAGACCCAGTACGAGAGGTACTGTGACGATCTTATCCTTTTTCTCTTTTCTCTTTCTCCAGACAGCAGACAACGCTTCTTCCTTTTTCTCGTTTTTACTGATCCACACCAGCACTGCCCAGGCAAGGGGCAGCGTTACCGCTACAATAAGCAGATACGCCCCGATCCCGTAAAGCATCACATCTGTGGTCATAAGTTCCGCCTGTTCCGTGTATAAGCTGGGATTGTCCTTCATTACCGTGTACATCAGTATCACCTGGCTTCCATTGATAAAGCCATGATACAGGATGGAAGACCAGAGGCTCCCCGTTGCCTCCACCAGAAGCACCGCCATGACCCCCATTACAAACGCATAACTTGCCTGATTGAAATTCATATGAAAAAGGGCAAAGATCAAAGCCGAAAGAACCATTCCTTTAAAGGCGCCGCTTGATTTGCGGTAAGAATTGTAATATGCCCCCCGGCATATCACTTCTTCAAACACAGGTGCAATAATCGCCATTGAAAGGAACACCAGCCCAAAGGGCATCTCCGTTATCTGGAGATTTTCCATTGCCAGCGCCACCTCGTTGTCCACCCAAAGCTGGCTGAACAGATTTAGCAGTGTTAAAAAAGGGACGCTTAAAAAGGTAAACAAGCCGATCATCAACACAGATGTGAATTTTATTTTATGGAAGGGAAAAAACATCCCCACACTGTCCCTGGATGTGAAGAGAAAGAGCAAAATCGGCAGCAAAAGCACCGTTTCGCAGATCAGATTGCTCAGTACCAGGTTCTCCGCCACCGCCGGAAAGAAAAGCGCTATCAGGATCGTCATTCCCAAATAGGCTGCAATTGTTATTAAAAATGCCCAATTTGCTTTTTTACTGTTCATGTCATTTCCCTTAAACCTTTCTGATTCCATCCGGTTCTATTACAATTAACCTCTGCTTATACAGATTTCCCACCGCCCTTTTAAACTCGTTTTTACTCATACCGGTAGCTTCCCGAATCAGTTCCGGATCAGCCTTGTCATTAAAGGGCAGCCTGCCTCCTTTTTTCTCCAGCATATCCAGCAGCTTCTCCCCATCGCTGATCATCTGAATATACGCTTTTTCACGAAGGCTCAGGGTAAGCTTTCCGTCCTCTAGCACCTGCCCGACCCTCATCTCTACCTGATCCCCCACCTTAAGCCCCATGACAGGTTCCTTTTTGGGAATCAACCCGCTGTAGCAGTCGTCTACTGCCACAAATACGCCATAATTTTCAGCGATCTCATATACTCTGCCTGTTACCCTGTCGTCCTTATGATAAGGGCTGTCCGTCCGCAGATAAGGATATACCTTCATGGTGGTGCAAAGCCGTCCGCTTTTGTCAATATAGAGAGCCACAAGGCATTCATCCCCTGCCTGCACTCTGGCGGTCTGCTCCTTGAAGGGCAAAAGCAGATCCTTTTCCAGTTCCCAGCCCAGGAAAGCGCCGATCTTTCCTACCTCCTTCACCTTGAGCACCGCCGTCTCCCCTACCGAAAATTCCGGTTGCCTGGTGGTTGCAATCAGGCGATCCTTGGAATCCCTGTAAATAAATACCTGCATTCTGTCCCCTGTCTGGGCTTCCTCAGGCACTTCCTTTTTGGGTAAAAGCACCCGCTCTTCACTTTCCAGCCCATCCTGTGTATCTCCAAGATATACGCCAAATTCCACTTTTTTTACAATTGTCAGTTCCTGACTTTTTCCAAGCTCTATCACTTCTCTTACTTCCTTTCCATTTGCAGCTCCACAATGCAGCAGATCCCATCGCCCTGATCCTTCAGCACCACCACATATTGATCTTCCTTTGTTTTTCCTATGTATGGAATCAGCACATCCCCCAGCATCACCTGTTTCTTGTATTCCGCCCTCAATTGCTTTATCCGGTTTTCTTTTCCCAGACTGTCGATGGCGATCCTCACAAACTGACCGTTATTCACATGGTAATTGGTATCCAGATGATGTCTTTTGATCTGTATTTTTTCTCCCGCCTCCAGAAACTCCGGCTGATCAATTCTTCTGGGGGCATATTCCATATCCAGCTTGGGTTCCAGAACATATCCCTCCAAAATTTCCTGGGAAGGTCTTACCGGCTTTCCGGTTTCCGTATCCAATAGACTCCAGATAGAGTTGGCATGGGCAAGCCATTTTCCCTCTTCATCGGTCATCAGGAAATTTCTGTACCCGATAAATCCTTTAAACTCATAAGGCGATGTCCCCACCGTAATCCGCTCTCCAAGCTCAGGGAAACGGTCTACCACAATCTGCCAGGAGGACATGACCCACACCAAATGCTTTTCCTTTAAATAATAAATGCCAAGCCCAATATCTTCCGACTGAAAAGTAGAACAGTCCTGAAAATAATCCAGCAGGGATTCCAGCCTTAAATGCCCTGTCTCGTCTAGTTCGCTGTATCTGATTCTGCTTTGAAAACAATACATGCCTGAATTTACTCCTTCTCTTACAAGCCTTCCTTTTTCAAGTACTCCTTAATAGCTGCAATTACCTCATTTGCATTTACTATTTGCTCCATCGTTTCTTCTTTCGATGCAAGATAAAAATCGTCATAGTCACTTTTTTCCCGTTTTTGCTGTAGTCGTCCTACTTTTCTTCCAATTTCTCTGGGAATAACTCCCGATGCAACATAAGCCTGATTAAAATAGGCGATTACATCCTTATGTCTCTTAAAGTCTTTTCCTTCCAGCGCCAGAATAGACTTGACTGCATAGAATACTGCATAATAGGAACGATTAACTGCATCTTTATAATATCCTTTTGTTAAGCAATCCTGAGCAACCTTGAGACTATCTGAAGAATTTTCCATCCGATATTTGCATAAATCTATTTTTCTTTTATCCTGCAAGGATGACTCCCTCCCTCTTTACATTATCATAATATGGCAGCGCTCCAAGCCAGTAATTAAAATGATCCTCATTTTTTATATTAACGCTTATTGTGACATCATATTCTAAACTGTAATCATATGCCAGGTCATACACTGCATCTTCAATTCCCCTGATTTCATTCTCCATCAACGGTGTTAATATCATAATATCTATGTCTGAGTTTTCCCTGCAATCTTCTCTGGCGTATGAACCGTACAAAATAATTTTACTGATTGAGTCTCCTAACTTTCGTTCTACTTCATTTATAAACAAACGAAGAACCTTCATTTTTTCTTCCATTCTAAACCTCGCTTTCCGTTCCACTTTATCATAAAATGCCAAAAATCATCTATCTTTTTTCCATTATCAATATTATACACAGCTTTCACATTAATTACAATTCAATTCCTTGAAACACAAAGCCCCGGCAGAATTTTTCCACCGGGGTTTTCCAGCTGGGCTACAAGGATTCGAACCTTGAAATGACGGAGTCAGAGTCCGTTGCCTTACCGTTTGGCGATAGCCCAATATTGATTACTTTTGGTATTATACACAATAATGACCTATTTGGCAAGTAGAAAATTAAAATTTTTTCGTTACATTTTTGACAGGCTGTTTTTTTTTCAATACTTTCCAAATTCAAAGGAAAAACAGGTTTTCAATTATCTGAAAATCTGTTATCGTGAAACAAAGAGAAGGCAAATAAATGTATTAGCATGCAGGAGGATTATATTTATGAGGTATTTTTTTGACGGTAAAATTGAGAAAGAAGAGTCTCTTTATACCATACGCATCCCCTTTAATGTCTGGGAAGTCTGCAAGCTTCGGGATATCATCAAAGCAGACATCGTCCTGGACAACAAGATCATAGAGTGCGAGCTGATTCCTGAGAACAAAGGAAACTACAAGATCCATCTTCTGGATCAGGACGTTTCCCATATCGACATCTCACAGATCCATAAGATCCTGCTCCACATCAACGGAAGCCTGATCCAGATGGATCGCAACAGCCCATACAGCTTTGAAAACCCTGTCCGCAAAATCGACGGTATTGAAGTCATTATTCAACCGGAAGACGGCTTGTGCGGGCAGACCTGTGTCGCCATGCTTGCCGGCGTTACCATCGCCGAGGTAATCAGCGTTATGGACTGCCGGGAGTGGCAGGCAACCATGGGACGGGTGATCTCCGCTTTGAATTATTACGGCATCGATCACAGCGACGTGATCGTATACACAGAAGGACACGAGGCAACCCTCCCTAAATGCTGCATCATGATGGAAAAGATGGGACTCTACTGCCATTATCTGGTTCACTATGACGGTAAATTTTATGATTCCAATCTGGGCGTGATCGCCGAGTACGATATGAGCAAGCTTTTGGGATATCTGGAAGTAAAGGTTGACTGAGTTTTTTATAAAAATATACAGCCCCTCTGATTTATGGTCGGAGGGGCTTTTTTTAACATAAACATCTTTCGCGGAACCTATTGCCCGCTATTATACTTCAAAAATCAGATCGCCGTAGGTAGGCACCGGCCATACCTGCTTATCTACCAGCATCTCAGCTTCGTCGGCAGGGGCTCTCAGGTCGTCCATTGCAGCCTTTACCACATCCTTATAATAGAATGCCTGCTCTTTTGCATTTTCCATAGCGCCTGCCTTTGCCTCCACTTCCTCCAGCTTTGCAAGGGCTGCCTTCATGGCGGTGAGCTTTTCGGAAACTGCCTTCAACAGATCAGCCTGCGCAGATGCGTCTGCACCTGCTTCCTTCACTGCAATTACCGTGTCTGCAAGAGATTTCGTGTACCTGATCACGGCAGGAATAATCTGTTTGGACGCCATATCGATCATGGTGAGGGCTTCAATATTAATGGTCTTAGCATAGGTTTCGTAGAGAATTTCTTCCCTGGATTCCAATTCCGCCTTGGTGAAAATACCAAATTTATTGAAAAGCTGAACAGATTTTTCCGTTGTCAGCGTATCCACTGCCTCGATCATGGATTTAATGTTAGGAAGCCCTCTTCTCTCAGCTTCCGCTACCCATGCCTCGGAATAACCGTCTCCGTTAAAGATAATTCTCTGATGCTTTGTAAGGTATTCCTTGATCAGATCATGTACCGCAAGTTCAAAATTATCCGCCTTTTCCAAAACATCTGCCGCCTCGCAAAAGGCTTCTGCAACGATGGCATTCAATATGGTGTTAGGGCTTGCAATGGAATCGGCAGAGCCTACCATACGGAACTCAAATTTATTTCCTGTAAAGGCAAAGGGTGAAGTCCTGTTTCTGTCTGTCGCGTCCTTGGTAAAATCAGGCAGTGTGGAAACCCCGGTTTCCAGCTTTCCTCCCTCTATACAGCGAGATGCCTCTCCTGTCTCCACCAGCTGTTTCACCACATCCTCAAGCTGTTCCCCTAAGAACACGGAAATGATTGCCGGAGGCGCTTCGTTTGCCCCCAATCTGTGATCGTTCCCCACATCCGATGCGCTCTGGCGAAGCAGATCCGCATGTCTGTCAACTGCCTTGATAATGCAGGCAAGCACCAGCAGGAACTGAATATTTTCATTGGGTGTCTCCCCGGGGTCCAGAAGGTTTACACCGTTATCTGTGGTCAGGGACCAGTTATTATGCTTTCCGGAACCATTCACTCCCGCAAAGGGCTTCTCATGAAGCAGGCAGGTAAGCCCGTGGCGTCCCGCTACCTTTTTCATGGTCTCCATTACCAATTGATTATGATCTACCGCAATATTTGCAGTCTCATAAATGGGAGCCAGCTCATGCTGCGCCGGAGCCACCTCGTTGTGCTGAGCCTTTGCCGTAACCCCCAGTTTCCACAATTCAATGTTCAGATCCTTCATATATGCACCGATGCGCTCGCGGATGGTGCCAAAGTAATGATCCTCCATCTCCTGTCCCTTGGGTGCAGGAGCGCCAAACAGCGTGCGTCCGGTAAAGATCAGGTCTGTTCTCTTTAAATATTTTTCTCTGTCCACCAGGAAATATTCCTGCTCAGGTCCCACACTTGCAACCACTTTGGTAGCTTCCGTATTGCCAAAAAGCTTCACAATACGCAGCGCCTGCTGACTGATTGCTTCCATGGAGCGGAGCAACGGCGTTTTCTTATCCAGTGCTTCCCCCTTATAAGAGCAGAATGCGGTAGGGATGCAAAGAATTACTCCTGTAGCGTCTTCTTTTAAAAATGCCGGAGATGTAATATCCCATGCCGTATATCCCCTTGCCTCAAAGGTGGCGCGAAGCCCTCCTGACGGAAAAGAAGAGGCATCCGGCTCGCCCTTGATCAATTCCTTACCCGAAAAATCCATTATCATTTTGCCGTTTTCATCAGGATGAGAAACAAAAGAATCATGCTTCTCAGCAGTAATTCCGGTAAGGGGCTGGAACCAGTGGGTATAGTGGGTAGCGCCGTTTTCTACCGCCCAGTCCTTCATCGCCTTTGCAACCACATCCGCAGCCGCAGGAGATAATTCTCCTCCCTGCTCCATCACCTTAATTGCTTCTTTGTACACGTTCTTTGGCAAACGTTCCTTCATGGTGGCACGGGTGAAAACCTTGCTGCCAAAAAGTTCTTCCACATTAATCACTTCACTCATCTTTTTTCTCCCTTTCATACCTATAAACACAAAAAATGCTCCAAAAAACTTTGGAACATCTTCGTTCGGCATTTTATTTTGAAGGATTCTTCCCTTCGTTTTCTTTAAGATACCCTATAATTTGTCAAATTGCAATAGTTTTTTTTATTTTTATGATAATTTGACAAAAAGCTCTTATGACCTTTTATTCCCATAGTCATATTGTACAATTCCGTATTCTCAGCAGATCGTATTGCTCTGCAGCCTGGCTCAATCCTACCCACAGGATCTGTTTGGAATGAGGCGCGCTTAAAACTGCCTCCCCTTCCTGGGTTGTAAGACTCAAAACCTCCGCCTCTATGTTCCTTCCGTCAGGCTTCATGATCTCGATCTGATCTCCCACACAGAACTTATTTTTCTGCTCTATGCGCACAAGCCCTTCCCCGGATACTTCTTCTGCAATTCCAAGATAAATATATTCATTTACATAGGTATTGTTGTCATAGATCTGGGTTTTTTCATCGGCTTTGCCAAAGTAAAATCCGGTGGTAAAATTACGGTAGGTACATTTGGAGATCTCCTCCTGGTACCAGCCCATATTGGAACGATATTTCTCCTCCGATTCCAGATAATCATCGATGGCTCTTCGATAGGTTCTCGCCACAGTCGCCACATAAAGCGCCGTTTTCATTCTTCCCTCTATTTTAAAGCTGTCAATTCCCGCATCCATCATTTCCGGAATATGCTCTATCATGCACAGATCCTTTGAATTAAACAGGTAAGTGCCTCTTTCATTCTCATAGACGGGAATATATTCCCCCGGGCGTTTTTCTTCCACCACCGCATATTTCCATCGGCAGGGGTGGGTACACGCCCCCTGATTGGCATCTCTTCCTGTAAAATAACTGCTCAGCAGACACCTTCCGGAATAGGAAATGCACATTGCCCCATGAATAAAGCTTTCGATCTCCATATCCTCCGGTATCCGGCTGCGTATCTCTTTGATCTCCTTTAAGGAAAGCTCCCTTGCGGAAACCACTCTTTTTGCCCCCAGCCTGTGCCAGAACAGGTAAGTCATGTAATTGGTGTTGTTCGCCTGGGTGGATATGTGGATGTCGATTTCCGGACAAATCTCCTTTGCCAGCATAAACATGCCCGGGTCAGCGATGATCAGGGCATCGGGCTTTAATTCCTTTAGTTCATAAAAATATGCTTCAGCACCGGAAAGATCGTCGTTATGCGCCAGTATGTTTGCTGTCACATGAACCTTTACGTTATGGGCATGGGCAAAGGCAATGCCCTCCTTCATCTCCTCACCGGAAAAATTTTTTGCCTTTGCCCTCAGCCCAAAAGCTTCTCCTCCGATATACACTGCATCTGCGCCAAAACGCACAGCCGTCTTTAAAACCTCCAACGAGCTTGCAAACTGTGGTGTAAATATTATTGGAACTAATCCAGACAGTATAGAATTTGCAGAA
>CAMWCA010000014.1 GCA_947172705.1 uncultured Lachnospiraceae bacterium | reverse complement strand
CTGAATCGAAATTTCATGCTTAATTTCCAGTAAAGGTTTGTTATCAGAATAAAAGACTTTTGAGAAAGGAGCATGGCAGGATTGACAGCAAAATAGCGTTGCGGAAGGCAGGCTATGTGGGCGGCGCTTACAGGGAGCAGTATGAGGGTAAGGTAAAAGATACATTTCCCGTTATTGAATTGGTGCTTTATTGGGGTTCTGCTAAGTGGAGGGATCATGTCAGTATCAGACAGTTATTTTGGATGCGGAAGCTGCCATTAGAAATATGGAAGTACATAGACGAGATAAAAGTTCCCATATTCAGAATGAGGAATTTACCGGAAGAAACGAGGAAGCTGTTTCGGAGCGATATGCGCATTGTTGCAGACTATCTTGCCCTGGGAGACGGCTACCGTTCCCGTCAGAAGATCGTACATAAAGCGGCGCTGATCAAAATGATCAAGGTACTTTCAGGGGAACTGGAAACAGAGGATATTGAGAAATGGATGGAAGAACAGGGGATCAGAGAGGAGGATGAGATTACAGTGTGCGAATTATTTGACCAATATGTAAGGCAGGGGAGAAAAGAGGGCAGGATAGAAGGTAGAAAAGAAGGAAGAATAGAAGGCAGGAAAGAAGGAAAACGAGAGGGAACGCAAGAAGGGATCAAATATGGAGAAGCCAGACGTCTGGTAGCGGATATTGAAAATGCTGTGAATTATTTTCAGGTTACGTTGGAAAAGGCATGTGAAGGTTTGGGAACTACCGTAGGCAGCTATGAGGAAGCGAAAAAACTTGCATGTCTGAATCTCCAAAAGTATTAATATATGTACCAGATCTGCTCAGCTACAGGAAACAGAGAGGTGACCGGCGTATAGACCAACGCTATTCATCTCTCTTCCTTTTTGCATTTAATAGAATGTCAAACTCTGACGCAGGCGTGAAAAGTAATGGCATAACAACAGAAAAAGCACAAAAACAGAAAAAATCTGGTATTTTTATTATAGGTATGCTATAATCGTAAAATGACTGTTAGTATGCGTGAAAATGCCCAAGCAGCAGTAAATATAAGATAAAAATGACATAAGGTTATAAGGAGGATGTACTAAAATGAGCGTACAGGTAGAAAAACTGGAAAAGAGCATGGCAAAGCTTACCATCGAAGTGCCGGCGGAGGAATTGGAAAAGGCGTTACAGAAAGCCTTTATGAAGAACAAAAACAGAATCAGCGTTCCCGGATTCCGAAAAGGGAAAGTACCCCGTCAGATGGTGGAGAAAATCTATGGACCTGAAGTTTTCTATGAAGATGCAGCAAATGAATTGATTCCGGAGGCCTATGAGAAGGCAGTGGATGAGTGCGGCGAGGACATTGTTTCTTCTCCCGAAATTGAGGTAACACAGATCAAAAAGGGCGAACCCTTTATATTTACAGCTGAAGTGGCGCTTAAGCCTCCGGTAAAGCTTGGAAAGTACAAAGGGGTTAAGATCGACAAGATCGATACGGAAGTAACCGATGAAGAGATTACAGCGGAGATCGATAAAGAGAGAGAAAACAACGCCAGAAATATTGAAGTGACCGACAGAGCAGTCAAAGACGGTGATATGACAGTACTGGATTTTGAAGGCTTTGTGGACGGCGTTGCCTTTGAGGGCGGTAAGGGAGAAAATTATCCCCTGACCATTGGTTCCGGCGCTTTCATTCCCGGTTTTGAAGAGCAGTTGGTGGGCGCGGAAATCGGTAAGGAAGTGGAAGTAAACGTTACCTTCCCCGAGGACTATCAGGCGGATGAACTAAAAGGAAAAGCAGCCCTGTTCAAATGTACCGTGAAAGAAATCAAGGAAAAAGAGCTTCCCGAGCTTGACGATGAGTTTGCCAGTGAGGTTTCAGAATTCGATACATTGGAAGAATATAAAGCAGATGTGAAGGCTACACTGACAGAAAGAAAGGCAAAAGAAGCGAAGGACGCAAAGGAAGCGGCGGTGATCGAAGCCATCGTAAAGGATTCTGAGATGGAGATCCCCGACGCAATGCTTGCCACACAGCAAAAACAGATGGTGGATGAGTTTGCCCAGAGGATTCAGATGCAGGGTCTGTCCCTGGATCAGTATTTCCAGTTTACCGGAACTACCTATGATAAGATGGTAGAGCAGGTGCGGCCTCAGGCTGAAAAAAGAATCAAATCCAGACTGGTACTGGAAGCTATCGTAGAAGCTGAAAAGATCGAAGCCACGGAGGAGGATTTTGAAGAAGAATTAAAGGCAATGGCAGAGGCATATCAGATGGAAGTGGAAAAGGTAAAGGAAATGCTTCCTGAAAAGAGCGTCTCACAGATCAAAGCAGATCTTGCAGTGCGAAAGGCAGCAGAGTTTGCAGTGGAAAAGGCAAAAGAAAAATAAAGCATGGCAAAGTCAGTAAGGAGGATATAGAATGAGCTTAGTACCTTATGTCATTGAGCAGACAAGTAGGGGAGAGCGTTCCTACGATATCTATTCAAGACTTTTAAAAGAAAGAATTATTTTTTTGGGGGAGGAAGTCAACGAAGTAACGGCAAGCCTGATCGTGGCGCAGATGTTGTTTTTGGAGTCGGAGGACCCCGAAAAGGATATCCAGTTTTATATTAACAGCCCTGGGGGAAGCGTTACGGCGGGCATGGCGATCTATGATACCATGCAGTATATCAAATGTGATGTGGCAACCAATTGTATGGGAATGGCGGCAAGTATGGGGGCATTTTTGCTTGCCGGCGGGGCAAAGGGAAAACGCCTTGCGCTTCCCAATGCAGAGATCATGATCCATCAGCCTTTGGGCGGCGCCCAGGGGCAGGCTACGGAAATTGAGATTGCGGCAAAGCATATTTTGCAAACTAAGGAAAAGCTGAATAAGATCCTGGCGGAAAACACCGGAAAGGATTATGATGTGATTGCGGCGGATACGGAGAGGGATAACTGGATGAGCGCCGAAGAAGCGGTGGAATATGGTTTGATCGACAGGGTTCTCTACAAGCGTTCTGATAATTAATTAATAAGAGGTTGCCTTGGCCACAGTCGAGAATCTGAAATTTTCGATGCGTGTCATGGCAATAAATTGCTCTGACATGGAGGAAAAAATGGCAGGAAAAAATTCTGATAATATCAGGTGTTCTTTCTGTAATAAGACCCAGGATCAGGTGAAAAAGCTGATTGCAGGTCCTGCAGGGGTATATATCTGCGATGAGTGTGTTGAAATATGCGCGGATATTGTAGAAGAGGAATATGAAGAAGAGATAGAAGAAACAGGGCTGGACATTAATCTGCTGAAACCGGTGGAAATTAAAGATTTTCTGGATGATTACGTGATCGGTCAGGAGACGGCAAAGAAGGTTTTGGCGGTAGCTGTGCATAACCATTATAAACGGGTTATGGCGCCCAAGGACATGGATGATGTGGAGCTTCAAAAGAGCAATATTATCATGGTAGGACCTACCGGCTCCGGTAAGACCTATCTGGCACAGACGCTGGCAAAGATCATTAATGTGCCCTTTGCCATAGCGGATGCCACTACATTGACGGAAGCCGGATATGTGGGAGAGGATGTGGAAAACATTCTGCTCAAGCTGATACAGGCGGCTGACTATGATGTGGAGAGAGCGCAGCTGGGTATTATCTATATTGACGAGATCGATAAGATCACCAAGAAAAGTGAGAATGTTTCCATCACCAGAGATGTGTCCGGTGAAGGAGTACAGCAGGCGCTGCTTAAAATCATTGAAGGAACCGTGGCAAGCGTGCCGCCTCAGGGAGGAAGAAAACATCCTCATCAGGAACTGATACAAATTGACACCTCTAATATACTGTTTATCTGTGGAGGCGCTTTTGACGGGCTGGAAAAAATTGTGGAAAGCAGGCTGAATCGAAATTCCATCGGTTTTGATGTGGAGATCGTAAGTAAAAGCAACCGGGATGTGGGAGCGCTGCTTGGTGAAGTGACGCCTCAGGATCTGGTGAAATATGGCTTGATTCCTGAGTTTGTGGGGCGTGTGCCGATCAGTGTGTCCTTACAGGGACTGGATGAAGAAGCTCTCTATAAAATTCTGACGGAGCCCAAGAGCGCGCTGATCAAGCAGTACCAAAAGCTGTTTGGTTTTGATAATGTGAAGCTTACTTTTGAGCGGGAAGCGGTTGAAACCATTGCAAAGCAGGCATTTGAGCGGAAGACAGGGGCAAGAGGCTTACGTTCCATTATGGAAAAGGTTTTAATGGACGTCATGTTTGAACTTCCTTCGGACGAGACAATTGAAGAGTGCGTCATTACAAAAGGGGCGGTAGAAGGTACCAGTGAACCGTTATTGATACATCATGAAATAATGCGCAAAGCCAGATAACAAATGCCGCCATTTGGCGGCATTTTGTGATAAATTCAGGGGAAAAACAATGAATAGGAAAAAGACAGGAACCGGGGAGCTTCTTACGCTGCCGGTGATCCCTTTACGGGGGATGACAATTTTACCCACGGCAGTGATACACTTTGATGTAAGCAGGGAAAAATCAACACAGGCATTGGAATATGCAATGGCGAAAGATGGAAGAGTTTTCCTGGTGGCACAGAGAGTATCAGGGGTGGAAACGCCGGAAGCTGGACAGCTTTATAAAATAGGAACTATCTCGGTGATCAAACAGGTTACCAGGCTTCCCAACCAAAGCATAAGAGTGCTTGTGGAGGGAATGGACCGGGGGATTTTATGTGAATTAAATGGGGAAAATACAAAATTTTTAGAGGCAAAGCTGGAAAAGGTATGTGAAGAAGGAGAGGAGCCTGGGAAAAAGAAGGTGGAACAGGAGGCAATGCTCAGGCAGGTCAGGGAATATTATACCACTTTTGCATCCTACTATCCAAAGCTTGACAAGAACGCTTTAAACCGATATGCCCAGATTCTTGTGCCTGGACGTCTGATCGACCAGATCACCACCAATCTGCCTATGAGTTTTATGAAAAAGCAGCAGATCCTGGAGGCAGTGGAGCTTCAGGAGCGCTATGAGATCCTGTGTGAGCATCTGCTCAATGAAATTGAGATTGCCAAGGCAAAGGATGAACTGAACCGCAGTATAAAAGAGCGGGTAGATAAGCATCAGAAGGAGTACCTGCTGAGAGAGCAGCTGCGTTATATTAAGGAGGAACTGGGGGAAAAAAGCGGTTTTTCCGATATAGAACAGTTTTACGATGCTGTTGAGAGGCTGGAGGCATCGGAAGAAGTAAGATCAAGAATTATGAAGGAGATTGCCCGCTTTAAGAATTTGGCGCCAGGCAGTTCCGAAAGCGCTATAGAGCGGATCTACATTGAGACTCTTCTGGAGCTTCCCTGGGATCGGGCTTCCGAGGACAATGAAAGTATGAAACGTGCCAAGGATGTGCTGGAAAAGGATCATTATGGGCTGGAACAGGTGAAGGAACGTATTTTGGAATTTCTGGCGGTACGGTGTCTCACAAGCAAAGGGGAAAGCCCTATTATCTGTCTGGTGGGGCCTCCCGGAACAGGAAAGACCTCTATTGCCAAAAGTGTCGCCCGTGCCCTTGACAAGCAGTATGTAAGGATCTGCCTGGGCGGCGTCAGGGATGAAGCGGAGATCAGAGGGCATCGAAAAACTTATGTAGGCGCCATGCCTGGGCGTATTGCGGCAGGCTTAAAGCAGGCAGGGGTAAAAAATCCGCTGATGCTGCTGGATGAAATTGATAAAGTGAGCAATGACTACAAGGGAGATACCTTTTCAGCGCTTCTGGAGGTGCTTGACGGGGAACAGAATGTGCGCTTCCGGGATCACTATGTGGAGGTTCCGCTTGATCTGTCAGAGGTTCTTTTTATTGCCACTGCAAATACCACACAGACCATTCCAAGGCCTCTTCTGGACCGGATGGAAGTGATTGAGGTAAACAGTTATACGGAGAATGAAAAGTTTCACATCGGAAAAGAACATCTGCTGGGAAAACAGATGAAGAAAAACGGTATCACAAGGAAGATGCTTACCATCCAGGACAGCGCCCTTAAAAGTATAATTACTTATTACACCAAAGAAGCCGGGGTGAGAGAACTGGAACGTAAGATCGGAGATGTCTGCAGGAAGGCGGCAAAGGAGATTCTGGAGACGCGTGAAGCAGGCGGCGAACAGGAAAAGATCAAGGTGGGCGCTTCCAATCTGGAGCAATATCTGGGAAAACGGAAATACAGCCTGGATAAAGCAGACAGAGAACCTCAGGTGGGGATCGTGCGTGGACTTGCCTGGACAAGCGTAGGCGGGGATACCCTCCAGATCGAAGTGAATATAATGCCCGGAAAAGGAGATATTGAGCTCACAGGGCAGATGGGCGATGTGATGAAGGAATCGGCGATCATTGGTATGAGCTATGTGCGGTCCATTGGAGAGAAAAATCATATTCTGCCGGAAACTTTTAAGGAAAATGATTTCCATCTGCACATTCCTGAGGGGGCGGTTCCAAAGGATGGTCCTTCCGCAGGAATAACCATGGCGACAGCGCTTTTTTCCGCCCTTACAGACCGGAAAGTGCGAAGTGATCTTGCCATGACGGGGGAGATCACCCTGCGGGGCAGAGTGCTGCCTGTAGGGGGGCTGAAGGAAAAGATACTGGCGGCAAAAATGGTGGGTATTAAGGAGGTATTGGTACCTGGGAAAAACAAGAAGGATGTAGAGGAGATCTCCCAGGAGATCAAAGAGGGGCTTACCATTACATATGTCGCAGATATGAAAGAAGTTTTAAAGCATGCGCTGTTACAGCCATGAGAATGTGAGGGAAAATGGTAATAAAGAATGTGAATCTTGAGACAGTGTGCGGCATTACCAGCAGGCTGCCTGAAAATGCCCATATGGAATTTGCCTTTGCGGGGAAAAGCAACGTAGGAAAGTCTTCCCTGATCAACGGTCTTATGAACCGTAAGGCGCTTGCCAGAACCAGCGCCCAGCCGGGAAAAACCCAGACGATTAATTATTACAACATCAACGACCAATTGTATTTTGTAGATCTGCCGGGCTATGGATATGCGAAGGTGAATAAGGAGGAAAAGGAAAAGTGGGGGAAGATGGTTGAAAACTATCTGCACACTTCAAAACAGTTAAAGGCAGTGTTCCTGCTGGTGGATATCCGCCATGAGCCTTCCGGAAACGATAAAATGATGTACAATTGGATTTTAGACCAGGGATTTGCACCGATCATCATAGCAACCAAGCTGGATAAGATCAACAGGAGTCAGGTACAAAAGCACGTTAAGATGATCAGAGAGGGTCTTCAGGTGGTAAAAAATACAACCGTTATACCTTATTCTGCACAGACGAAGCAGGGAAGAGAGGAAATTTATCAGTTGTTGGATTATTATCTGGAGGAACCGGAGCCCGCTGATCTGGCATAGGAGAAAGAGCATATATGAATGGCATGGGAAATAAAACAACATATTTGAAGGTTTTGGTAAATCTGGGAATTATGCTTGCGCTTCTGCTGGTTTTCATTTTTGTAGTTCCCAGAATCATTTTCTACTTTATGCCTTTTGTGATCGGGTGGATTATTGCACTGATTGCCGGTCCTCTGGTTCGTTTTTTTGAAAAGACCCTGAAGGTGAAGCGAAAAGCAGGCACGGCGTTTGTGATCATCTCCGTGATCGCGCTGGTGATCCTTGCCGGTTATCTTGTGGGGGCAAGGGTGACGAAGGAACTGGGAGATTTTATAGAAGCGCTGCCGGAAATGTGGGAAAGTACCCAGAAGGACTTTGCAGAGATAGGAGCAAAATTGGAATCCGCAAGCAAATATCTTCCGGAACAGGTGCAGACCACCTTTAAGGATGTTATGGCGAACATAGGCGAGTATCTGGGAGAATTTTTTGGCGGCTTAAGCACGCCTACCATAGAGGCACTGGGGCGGTTTGCCAAGAATCTTCCCTCCATTATCATAGGCGTGATCATGTGTCTTTTGTCAGCATATTTCTTTGTGGCGGAGAAGGATTACCTGTCCAATCTCCTGTCCAAGGCAGTGCCCAATGCCATTGTGGAGCGCTGGAGGCTGGTAAAAAGAGGTTTTAAGCACGCGGTAGGAGGCTATTTTAAAGCACAGTTGAAAATTGAGTTGTGGATGTATCTGCTCCTGGCGATCGGCTTTACGGTTTTAAGGGTGAGATATGCCTTTTTGATCGCTATAGGGGTTGCATTTCTTGACCTGCTTCCTTTTTTTGGGACGGGAACGGTTCTCATCCCATGGGCAGTGGTTAAATTTTTAAGCAGCGACTATAAAATGGTGATCGGACTGCTGATCATATGGGGGGTAGGACAGCTTGCAAGACAGCTGATACAACCCAAAATTGTAGGGGAATCTGTAGGGCTGTCGCCAATTCCCACCTTATTTTTGCTGTTTGTGGGATTTAAAGCCGGGGGCGTTGTAGGGATGATCATTGCGGTGCCCATCGGCATTATCCTGTTGAATATGTATGAGGAAGGGGTTTTTGACACCATGCTGGACAGCCTTAAGATCTTGTATGCCAGCATCAGCAATTTCAGGCATTTAAGTGAAGAAGACATGAAAGCGGTGGAGATCTACCGGGAGGAAGAAAAGAAGCGGATCGAGGCAAAGAAAAGAAAGCAGGAGGCTGTTGAGAATAAAAATGAAAGTCACAGTTTATAATTGCAGAGAATTTGATGAAAAGGAGCTGTTTGAGAAATATGGGAAAGAACTGGGTATAGAGCTTGTTTTATGTCCGGATGCGCCGGATCGGAAAAATGCAGCTCTCGCAAAAGGAAGCCGGTGCATTGACATTCTTACTTCTCAAATGCCGAAAGAGCTGCTTCAGGTATTTTCCGATTATGGCGTTCAGTACATTACCACCCGAACCATCGGGTATGACCACATCGATGTGAAAGCAGCGAAGGCGCTGGGAATGACGGTGGCAAACGCACCCTATGGTCCCTGCGGGGTGGCGGACTATACGGTTATGTTGATACTGATGACTATCCGCAAAATGAAACGAATTTTGGAGCGTACCAATATACAGGATTATTCCCTTAATGGGATTCAGGGAAGAGAATTAAAGGATCTCACGGTGGGCGTGATCGGCACGGGGCGGATCGGCAGAACGGTTCTGAAAAATCTGTCCGGCTTTGGCTGCAGACTGCTTGCCTGTGATGTGAATGAAAATCAGGAGGTGAAAGCGTCAGGCGTGCCTTATGTAACCCTGGAAGAGCTATGGCATCAGGCGGATGTAATCAGCCTTCATACGCCCCTTACGGAAGAAAACTATCATATGATCGATGAAAAAGCCATCTCTCAGATGAAAGACGGCGTGATGATCATTAATACCGCCAGAGGCGGGCTGATCGACTCGGAGGCGCTTATTTCGGGAATTGAAGGCGGAAAAATCGGCGGTGCGGGCCTGGATGTGGTAGAAAATGAGTTTGGATTGTATTATTATGACCACAAATCAGATATACTGAATAACAGGGAACTGGCAGTTTTAAGAGGATTTCCCAATGTGACGGTAAGCCATCACATGGCTTTTTATACGGATGACTGTGTGGAGACGGTAGTCAGAGACTCTCTGTTGGGCTGCCAATATTTTGCAGAGGGAAAAGAGAATCCCTGGGAGGTTAATTAATTGCGCAATTTTAAGATGGTCCTGCAATATGAGGGAACCAGATACCAGGGCTGGCAGAGGCAGGAGAGCACGGAAAACACCATTCAGGGTAAGCTGGAAGCCCTTCTTACGAAGATGACAGGGCAAAAAACAGAGGTGCAGGGTTCCGGCAGGACAGATGCCGGGGTACATGCCATGGGGCAGGTGGCAAATTTTCATGGGGACGTTGCCATGAGCGCCAGGGAGATCATGGAATATATGAATATGTATCTTCCGGAGGATATTGCAGTTATTGCATTGGAGGAAGCCCCTGAACGGTTTCACAGCAGGCTGAATGCCAAAGGAAAGACTTACTGTTACCGTGTGGTCAACGATTCTGTGCCTCATGTGTTTGACAGAAGGTATGTATACGCGATAAAGGAACAGCTGGATATGAACGCCATGGAAAGAGCGGCGGCGTATCTGCTGGGAACCCATGATTTTAAAGCGTTTACCTCAAATAAAAAGAGTAAGAAATCTACCATCCGGACATTGGATGAAATTCGAATTGAAAGGACAGCAAGCATGTCCATGGGAATGGAGAAGGGGGCGGATGAGATTCGGTTTTGGTACAGCGGCAATGGCTTTTTATATCATATGGTCAGAATTATCACAGGAACATTGCTGGAGGTGGGGATGCACCAGAGGAAACCTGAAGAAATTGCGGAGATATTAGCCGGCGGACGCAGGGAAGACGCGGGCGGGCTTGTTCCTGCAAAAGGACTCACTTTGATGGAGGTTCGCTATTTGTGAAAAACGGACGATTCCAACGGAAATATGTCAGAATCATTTTTATCATTTATTTATTGATCGTAATTAAGGTGATTATTTTCAAGTATCCTTTAGAACAGCTCAGGCAGATTGCGGCAACCTGGGAAAAGGGCGTGATTCTGGAGGGGCTTGATACTGCGAATTTTACGTTGTTTAAAACCATACGTATGTATATAGATTATTCTTATATGCTTAACAGCTTTGAAAATCTGGTGGGGAATGTGGTGGTATTCATTCCCTTTGGGTTTTTATTGCCTTATGTGCTCCCCTGGGCAAGGAATTTTTTTGTCATGCTGCTCAATGCGTTTCTGTTCGTGCTGGGAATAGAAGTTTTCCAGCTGTTCAGCGCTTTTGGGGCTTTTGATGTGGACGATATTCTCCTGAACTGCGTAGGGGCGGTACTTGGATATATTGCTTACCTGATTTTTGAAGGGGTTAAAAGAAGGCGGAAAAAGAAAGGAAGGGAAAATTAGTATGGCGGATTTTTTGAAGGGACTGAAAGCGAACTATACCATATCGGCGGTATTATGCGCGCTGCTTGGACTGGTGCTGGTGATCTGGCCGGGAACCACCAGCCAGATCATATGTATGCTGCTGGGCGGGGTGCTGTTGGCGTATGGCATCATTCAGATCGCCATATACCTGTTTAACCGGGAAAGAACCATTATTTCTCAGGGGATGATGCTCCTCGGTATTGTATTTGGAGTGGTAGGACTGTGGATTCTTCTGAAGCCGGAAATGATCATCATGGCGGTACCGGTTATTGTGGGGGTTCTGATCGTGATACATGGGGTGCACAATATTGTGCAGGCGCTTGCCTTAAAGAAGGATGGCTACGAAAACTGGTGGGTGGCTTTTCTGCTGGGCATTTTCACGGTGCTCTTTGGCGGCGTGCTGATTTACAATCCCTTTGAGGCGGTAGAGCTGGTGGTCAGGATTATCGGTATCTTTTTGATTTACGATGGTGTGTCTGACATCTGGATCTTATCCAGGGTATTTAAGGTGAAAAGGGATAAAGAAAGAATCATAGACGCTCAGTTTGTGGATCTTGATGAGGAAGATTAGAAGAAACGGAAATGGAGGAAAATATGAGAGAACATGATTGGTGGAAAAGCGCTGTGGTCTATCAGATCTATCCCCGCAGCTTTTCGGACAGTAACGGAGACGGCATAGGAGATCTGCAGGGGATTATTTCAAAACTGGATTATCTGGAAAATCTGGGGGTAGACGCGCTGTGGCTTTCTCCGGTATGCAGGTCGCCTCAGGACGATAATGGGTATGATATTTCGGATTATCAGGACATTGATCCCATGTTTGGAACCCTGGAAGACATGGAAAGGCTGATAGAGGAGGCAAAAAAGCATCATATCCGCATCATACTGGATCTGGTGCTGAACCATTCTTCGGATGAGCATTACTGGTTCCAGGAGGCGAAGAAAAGCAGGGAAAATCCTTATCATGATTTTTATGTATGGCGGGACGGCGTAGAGGGAACGCCGCCAAATGAGATGCGGGCAAACTTTGGGGGATCGGCGTGGGAATGGGTTCCTCAGGTACAGCAGTATTACTTTCACCAGTTTTCTGTGAAGCAGCCCGATTTGAATTGGGAAAATGACAAAGTACGCAGGGAAATATATAATATGATCCGCTGGTGGATGAAAAAAGGAATCGGAGGCTTTCGGCTGGATGTGATCGACCAGATTGCCAAAGAGCCGGATCAGGGCATTACCGTTAACGGACCAAGGCTTCATGAGTTTTTAAGGGAGCTTAGCAGGGAGACCTTCCAGGAGGGGGATCTGGTTACGGTAGGGGAAACCTGGGGCGCGACAACAGAGCTGGCAAAGCGCTGCAGTAATCCGGATGGCAGCGAGCTTTCTATGGTCTTCCAATTTGAGCATATATGCCTGGATCAGATAGAGGGAAAGGAGAAATGGGATCTGGCGCCGTTACCCTTCCTGAAACTGAAGGAAGTATTAAATCGCTGGCAGAGAGAGCTTTACGGTAAGGGCTGGAACAGCCTGTTCTGGGATAACCATGATCTGCCCCGGATCGTCTCACGCTGGGGAAACGATGGCGCCTACCGGGTGGAATCGGCTAAAATGCTTGCAATTTTGCTCCATGGAATGCAGGGGACTCCTTATATTTACCAGGGGGAAGAGCTTGGCATGACCAATATACGGTATGAAATAGAGGATTACCGGGACATTGAAACCTTAAATATGTATAAGGAACGCATGGAAAAGGGCTATGGGAAAGAGGAGATCATGACCTCTATTTATGCCAAAAGCCGTGACAATGCAAGGACGCCCATGCAGTGGAACGATAAGGAAAACGCAGGCTTTACCCAGGGGGAGCCGTGGATGAAGGTAAACCCTAATTATAAAGAGATCAATGCGGAAAGCCAGACGGAGGACGAGGATTCTGTTTTTAACTGCTACAGAAAGCTGATCCGGCTGCGCAAGGAATATCCGGTATTCGTGGAGGGTAGCTTTGAACTGCTGCTGGAGAAGGATGAGAATATTTTTGCCTATACCAGGACAAATGAGAATTCCCAGCTTCTGGTGATCTGTAATTTCTTCGATCAGACCCTGGAATACCCGCTGGAACAGCCGGATGCTTCCATGAAGCTGTTGATCGGTAATTATAAGGACGCAGATCAGGCAAAGCAGCTGCGCCCCTATGAGGCGAGGATGTATTTAACAGTAAATCTAAAATAAGTAAATCGTATTTGACTAAAATTCAATAGCGTGATATGGTGTAGTTATATTGAATGATGTGGGAATCAAAAGCCCTGGCTGGGGAGTGCGCCTGGCAATCTGCACAAAAAAGTTGTGCGCCTTCCATTGTGCGGAGCATTCCGATGAGTCTCTGAAAGCGAAAATCGTGTTCAGCAGAGGCTTCCACGATTTTTGAGTCTCATCTCCATCGCACAAAAGTCAGTTGCACGAACTCTTTTTGTGCAGATTGCCAGGCGCACTCCCCAGCCAGGGCTTTTGACTCCCACATCATTGAACGGAGGTAGAAGCATGTTTGTGGGAAGAGAACGTGAATTGGCATCCCTCAATAGATTATATACATCTGATCAATTTGAGTTTACAGTCATTTATGGTCGCCGCCGCGTGGGAAAAACTGCGCTTATCAACCAGTTTATCCGTGGTAAAAAGGCAATCTACTTTATGGGGGTAGAAAGTAACGCCAAACAAAATCTGGAGAATTTTAGCAGAAGCATTATGGAATTTGGAACGGGTATTCAGGCTGATACGGCGTTTGCTTCTTTTCAGGCGGCATTAGAATATGTTTTTAAGCTGGCGGAAAAAAATCGTCTGATTTTAGTAATCGATGAGTACCCATACGTGGCGCGCTCCTCCAAAAGCCTTGCTTCTACTTTACAGCTTCTGATAGATCAATATAAGGATCGTTCAAAATTAATGTTGATTCTTTGCGGATCTTCAATGTCTTATATGGAGGATCACGTACTGGCGTATAAAGCGCCGCTCTATGGCAGGCGGACATCGCAGATGAAGGTATTGCCCTTTGATTTTGCGGATACCTGTCGGTATTTCAAAAATTTTTCTCAAGAAGACAAAGCTATGATCTACGGTATGGTGGGAGGAACACCCCAGTATTTACTGCAAATGGATGATAGGCTGAGTGTTGAGGAAAATATTAAGAATACCTTTTTAAATCCAACTTCTTCCCTTTTTGAAGAGCCTGAAAATCTATTGAAGCAAGAGGTACGGGAACCGGCTCTTTATAATGCTATCATTACCGCTATTGCAACCGGCGCTTCCCGTATGGCGGAAATCTCTACGAAGGTTGGCGAAGATACCAGCGTTTGTGCCACCTATTTGAAAAACCTGATGGCATTGGGAGTGGTGCAAAAGGAAACGCCTTATGGTGAAAAGGCGGCTCGAAAGTCAATTTACGCCATTGATGATAATATGTTCCGGTTTTGGTATCGGTTTGTGCCGGAGAATCATTCCATTATTGGTCGGGGAGCAGCTGATTTAGCTTATAAACGAATCGAACCACATCTGTCGGATTATATGGGGAAAGTATTTGAGGAGATATGCAAGCAATATCTTTGGAAGCTATTGCTGAATGATGAATCTCCTGTGCAATTTAAGGAACTGGGGCGCTGGTGGGGGACTGACCCATCTACCCGCAGTCAAACAGAGATTGACATTATGGGTGAGCAGAATAAAGATATTGCATTGTTTGGCGAGTGCAAATGGACAAATGAAAAGGTAGATGCAGGTGTTTTAGAAACACTGGTAAGACGGAGTAAGATATTCCATTATAGCGAAGTACATTTGTATCTATTTGCAAAAAACGGATTTACAAAGGGGTGCGTGGAGACCGCCGGCACTATGGAAAACATAACGCTGGTGGAGTATAAAAACCTTTTAGAGAAAATAATGGAATGATTGATTGTGTGCGGCATGGCGCAGGCGGCGAACCAGGAATGCAATCCCTGTTACAACCGTGCATACCCCAATAATTAAAACGGCGTAAGAACCAAATCCATCCCAGTTATTCCCAAGAAGCCGGGTAAAAAAGGGCAGGGCAAGAACCACCAGAAGATACCAGAAGACAGGGGCAAAGAGCTTGCTCTTAGATTTGCCTGTGGTTTCAGGGGGCTGCTGACCCTCCTGCAGAAATTTATCCTTCAATAAACCAAAGGCAAGGGGATAAATCAGGCACAACGCCGAAAAGTAAACGACGGTTCCGATCAGGGTATGGAGCCGGTCGGGATTCAGCCATCCCTTTAGAAGTCCGGCAGATGCAAGAAAATCAGGCAGATAAATGGCGGCGGCGATTCGAATGCCGTTTACAAAAACCGTAGAACCATAGGAAAAAGCAGCGCTGAAGAAAAACCACACACAGCCTGCTTTTTTTGATTGGAGCTGGTGCAGAAAAGAAAAAATCAGCATGAGAAATACAATGGTCATAAAACGTACGCCGGAGCATGGGGGCGCAATCAAAAACTGATGGGGATGGTTTACATAACCTGCATGAGGAAGGTATTCAAAGGAAATACCGCACAGGATACTGACCCACCGGACGGTGGGCGCCAGTATCCATTGATAAGTATTGCAGTGGTTGCTTCGGCTGAGGTATTTCAGCCCTGCGCAGATGCTTAGGGTCAGCGTATAAAGTAACCAGTATTGTTTTGCGGCGGTTTTCATTTTTGAAATCATGGTAAACCTTTCTTTCTCTTATAATGGCAGCGCTCAGCAGGAGCTTTTGCGCCGGATATAGCGTTTGAGAAGGGACGCCGAAAGTATTGTCAGCGCTGCGCCTGCAAGGAGCAGAAGGTCGCTTGGCTCGGAGCCTACTCTGTAGCCGACGGCAAGGTTGGATACGCCCAGAGGAAGGGGCAGGGGCTGATCTACGTCGGTAGCCGCTCCTTCCGGATTGCGGATCACATCCAGAACGGCGATAAAGGAGGTATACGGGGTGATCATATGGTAGTTTAAGCCGATCTGGGTGATTTCTTCCTTAGCATCGGGATTGGATTGATTCAAGCCGTAATCGGTCAGACGATCCACCCGTTTGCGCGCCCAGAGATAGCCAAGAGCGTCGTGACCGCCGGAGGCGGCATCGGCAACGGAGAGATCCTGGGCATAAGCTCCCTTTCCTGTTTTTCCGGTTACGTGAATGGTCCCGGAAGCTTCTCCCCGCCATTTTCCCAGCAGGATAAGGGGTTTCTGGGCGTACAGAGTGGGAAGAACCACAGGTTCTACATCATAGGTGTCAAAGCCCTCAAAGGAAACCTGGATATCCGTGAGAACAGGAGACTGAATGTAAGCGCTGAATTGATCTGCAGTTTTGGAGGCTTCCTCGGCTTTGGTAACCACGAAAGGTTCTCCCTGTCCGATCTGAGCGATTCCTTCGATAAGGTAACGGTTCACAGAGGAGCCGATGCCAAAGGAAAAGAAGTCGGCGTTTTGGATGTTGTCGCGGATCATCTGGAAGATTTCTGTTTCCCCGGAAATATAGCCATCGGTGATGACCACAATATTACGGGATGTGTCTGTGTCTGTGGGAATTTTAATCGCCGCTTCCAGGGCGGAGGAAAGCTCGGTTCCGCCTGCGCCGCTTTGGTCGCTGATCAATCCCACTGCCCTGGTGATATTTTCCCTGGTGGCAGGAAGGGAGCGCTCCGCCATCTGGTAAGAGGTACCGGAAAACAGGATCAGGTTAAAAGTATCCGTTTCCCGCAGATCGGAGACCAGATTTTTCATCAACTCCTTGGCGGTATCTAAAGGGAATCCGGACATGGAGCCGGATACATCCAGGACGAAAATGTACTCTCTGGGAGGAATCTCCGTTATTTCAATGCGTTCCGGAGGCTGTACCATGAGCATAAAGAAGTTTTCTCCGCCGCTCTGTCCCAGCATCAGCCCGGAGTGAATCTCTTCTCCTGAGAGCTTATAGTCCAGAATGAAATCCCGGTTTCCGCCATAATCGGCAGGATCGCCCAGGCTGACCCTTGCGGTGGTGTTTTCATTCCAGTCGATGTTGATCTTGTGGGAGCTGCTTGACAGGGAAGAAATGGGAACGCCTGCGGAAAGGGTCACATCAATGCTGTACTGGTCAGAGGCAGCGGTTCCTTCCGGAAGATAGGGCGTTGCCGTCCATTCATCCCGGTTTCCACTGTCATCCTTAATGGGGCTGACATAACGGGGACCTGTGACGGTGGGGAATACAAACTGATAGGTTCCTTCTGTGGGGGTGATCAGCTCTGTGTAGTGCAGGTCGATGACAACCTCATCCCCGGGCATAATGTTTGCCACATCCATGGTGAAAACGTTAGAACGCTCTTCCGACAGCATGGAAGCGCTTTTCCCTTCGCTTTTTGCTGTTTCAAATTCCTGCTTTGCTTCTTCCTTCTCTTTAATTTTTGCAGTCACTACCTGATTTCCCACCCGCATCTCCATGCCGTGAACGGTAACCTTGGTGGAGGCGGGGAAGACGTAATTTGCGTTGATGGGGGAAGACCCGGTATTGGCATAGGTCTGGAGAACGTGAATGTCCGCCACCACTCCCTCAATGACAGCGTGGACGCTGGTTTTCTTTAAGGGGAAGCAGTCAACGCCCGTTTCCTTGGATTCCACATAAAAGTAAGGGGAGGCGGTTTTGTCTTCCTGTTCGCTGTCGCTGGTTGTTGCATGAACCCAGGGGGCGGAGGAAAGGAAGACAAACAGCGCGCATAAAATGCATAATAGTCTTTGGTATTTTTTCATGGATCTGGTTCCTTTCTGAGATGATGTGTACGGTAAGCTCTTACCTTTACAGTACAGCATCCACCCATCATAGTTGCATCCTTTTTGCATCAAAGAAGCATCATTTTTGCATCAAAGTTGTATCATTTCAAAAATTTTTAGATAATATGAAACCTGGGAGGGTTATGAAAATAGTGTTGACAAGGTTGGGTGAAAGTCATATTATAATATATAGTTAGTGAATACTAACTATAGCGGTTTCTTGGTGCAGGTGGTGAAATGCATATTGCGGAAATGGAACAGGAGGCAGAAGGTGTAGGAGATTGCTACGATGCCATCTTTGTTGTGGTGCGCTATACTCAGCTGGAGACTGTGATGGAAGATTTGCGGGCAAACGGAACAAAGAATATTGTGTTTGTGGGCAACAATGTCCGTCCTGCCCACTATGCCGCGCGCTTGCCGGAGAAAAACGTGATGTTTGCCTTTGCACTGTCAGCAGGGCATCGGGAACCGGAGCGGGTGGTTTCCCTTGACCTGAAAAAGATTACCATCGGGCAGTTGAAAGACGCACCTTCCAATGATACATTGATTGGGCGGATTTTTGAGAGCACAGGATACAGGGTGGTCTACGAACTCAATATGGAGGATTATCTGCTCTGTCACGCGGCTTTTGTCCTGCCGGCGGCATTTGCCTGTTACTATACGGACGGCAATCTGCGGAAACTGAAGGAAAATACTGCCTATTTAAATCGGATGCTGGATGCCAATATCGAGGGCTATCGGGCAATCGAGGGGGCGGGACACGCGATTCTTCCGGCAAGTGATCAGGACTATGAAAGCGCCGCCTATCGAAAAACCTGTCTGCGCTTTTTCCGGCTGATGTGCGCTACCGGGTTGGGAAAGCTCTGTGCCAGCGACCACGCCATGAACGCCATTGATGAAATGAGCGCCTTAAATCGGGATATGAAAGCCTTCTTTGATGAAACCGGAGCGGAGTATCCTGTCTGGCGGACGCTGGAGCGGGATGCAGGGCGGTATCTGATAAAATAGCTTTTGAAAGATTTTTCTGAAAAAGTTCTGAACGGAATTGTTTTTTAGAGGGGAATTGGATATAATAGAATCGGAACTTGGGTGCAAATCAATGTATTTCCGAATGACCAGGAGATTGAGTATGAAGAATTATATTAGAAGAGACAGCTATCTGGAGCAGTTGATCAACCGGAGAGAGAACGGACTCATCAAGATTATTACGGGAATCCGACGCTGCGGAAAGAGTTTTTTGCTTTTTAACCTGTTTTATGATTACCTGCTTGGGGAAGGGGTTCCGGAGGATCATATCATAACGATTGCCTTGGACGATGATTTGAACATGATCTATCGAGATCCGGCGGAGCTGTCCAGATATATCCGCTCGAAGACCGCGGGGCAGGAAGGTATGTTCTACATCTTTATTGACGAGGTACAGTATGCGATTTCCCGGGAGGAACTTAAGAACCCTGAGGACATTCACCTGTACAATGTGCTCAATGGTCTGCAAAGGCTTCGCAACGTGGATATCTATGTGACCGGCAGCAATTCCAAGATGCTCTCCAGGGATGTGATGACGGTCTTTCGGGGCAGGGGGGATTCGGTTGAAGTCCATCCGCTTTCCTTTCAGGAATACTACGGCTACGTGGGCGGGGATAAGGCGGAGGCTTATGAGGAATATGCCCTGTACGGCGGCATGCCGTTAGTCTTGTTCCGGAAAACGGAGGAGGACAAATTCAAATACCTGTCCTCGCTCTTTGAGGAGGTTTATTTTAAGGATATCATAGAGCGGTATCAGATCGGGCTTCCGGAGGTCTTAAGCGAATTGACGGATGATCTGTGTTCCTCCTTGGGATCGCTTACAAATGCCACAAAAATAGCGAACACCCTGCAGACGGTAAAAGGGATCAGGGTGGACAGCGGGACCATTGCCAGCTATCTGTCCTGTCTTTCCGAGTCTTTTCTGTTCCGTCAGGCGAAGCGGTACGATGTGAAGGGGAAAAAATATTTTTCTTATCCATCGAAATATTATTGCAGCGATATCGGGCTTAGGAATGTCCGTCTGAACCTGCGGCAGCAGGAGGAGACGCATATCATGGAAAATATCATGTACAATGAGCTGGTTCGCAGGGGATATTCGGTGGATGTAGGCGTGGTTGACATTTTTGAGACGGACGCGGAAAGGAAGAGGAAAAAGGTCAGCTGTGAGATTGATTTTGTTGTCAACAAGGGTGTGAAGAAGTACTATATCCAGTCGGCATTAACCCTTGACAGTTCCCAGAAGGAAAAGACGGAGCTTCGACCGCTGCTTGGCGTCAGGGATTTTTTTCGGAAGATCATAGTCACGAAGAGCGGGATGAAACCGTGGCTTGATGAAGCGGGAATTTTACATCTGGGGCTCTATGAGTTCCTGTTAAATCCCGCCGCGCTGGATTTATAGCGGGAATGAAAAGAATCAAAAATTTCTTGACAAAGCGGGAAGAGGCTACTAAGATGAAAATAACCGAAATTACAAAGGCAATGAAGAAGAGGAGTACGCATATCCTGCCTGCCAGAGAAGAAACCCTGTGCCGTAATTAATATATGGTGCAGTGCTGAAAGGTTTCAAGGAGAGGGAATACGGAAGGTAGCTTTGGAGCCGGAGCGCTGAAGGCAAGTAAGCGCCCACGCTTTATCCCCGTTAACGGATAGGATTTTGAAGGAAATCCCATAAGCGATAAACAAAGGTGGTACCGCGTAACCGACAGGATGCGCCCTTTGCAGATAGAAGGTCTGCAGAGGGTATTTTTTATGCCAATATTTAAGAAAGCAAAGGAGAACGACCATGAGCAAGGAGCTTGCAAAAACCTACGATCCTAAGGGAATCGAGGACAGAATTTATGAAAAATGGATGGAGAAGAAATATTTTCATGCCGAGGTGGATCATTCAAAAACCCCTTTTACCATTGTGATACCGCCCCCAAATATTACAGGGCAGCTGCATATGGGACATGCCCTGGACAATACCATGCAGGATATTCTGATCCGGTTTAAACGGATGCAGGGTTATAATGCCCTGTGGCAGCCGGGAACCGACCATGCCAGCATCGCAACGGAGGTCAAGATCATTGAGAAACTCAAAGAAGAGGGAGTAAGCAAGGAAGACCTGGGGCGCGAGGGCTTTTTGGAGCGTGCATGGGACTGGAAGAAGGAGTATGGCGGACGGATTATCAGTCAGCTAAAGAAAATGGGTTCTTCCTGCGACTGGGACAGAGAGCGTTTTACCATGGACGAAGGCTGTAATAAGGCGGTAACGGAAGTTTTCTGCAAAATGCATGAAAAGGGCTGGATCTACAAAGGAAGCAGGATTATCAACTGGTGCCCTGTGTGCAACACCTCCATATCCGATGCCGAGGTGGAGTATACGGAGCAGGCGGGGCATTTCTGGCATATTAAATATCCGGTAATCGAGGAGGACGGCAGCGTAAGCAAGACCAGGTTTGTAGAGTTCGCCACCACCAGACCGGAAACCATGCTGGGGGATACGGCTGTGGCGGTCAATCCGGAGGATGAGCGGTATCAGGATATTATTGGAAAGAAGCTTCTTCTTCCCATTGTAAACAGGGAAATTCCCGTAGTGGCGGATTCCTATGTGGACATGGAATTTGGAACCGGCGTGGTGAAGATCACACCGGCGCACGACCCTAACGACTTTGAGGTTGGAAAGCGTCATAATCTGCCTGAGATCAATATTTTAAACGACGATGCCACCATCAATGAAAACGGCGGAAAGTTCTGCGGAATGGACCGCTATGAAGCGAGAGCCGCCATTGTAAAGGAATTGGAGGAGATGGGGCTTCTGGTTAAAATCGAGGACTATTCCCACAATGTAGGTACCCATGACCGCTGCAAAACTACCATTGAGCCTATGATCAAGCAGCAGTGGTTTGTGAAGATGGACGAACTGATCAAGCCTGCTGTGGAGGCGGTAAAGAGCGGGGATATTCAACTGATTCCCAAGCGGATGGAGAAGACTTACTTTAACTGGACGGATCATATCAGGGACTGGTGTATTTCCAGGCAGCTCTGGTGGGGGCACAGAATTCCGGCTTATTACTGTGATAAATGCGGGGAAGTTGTGGTAAGCCCCAAGGCGCCTTCCGTATGTCCCAAGTGTGGGGCGGATCACTTTACCCAGGACCCGGATACGCTGGATACGTGGTTTTCTTCCGCACTGTGGCCCTTTTCCACGTTGGGATGGCCGGAAAAGACGGAGGATCTGAAGTATTTTTATCCTACGGACGTTTTGGTGACAGGTTACGATATTATCTTTTTCTGGGTTATCCGTATGATCTTTTCCGGTTTTGAGCAGATGGGAGAGAAGCCCTTTAAAACGGTTCTGTTCCATGGGCTGGTAAGGGATTCCCAGGGACGTAAGATGAGCAAATCCCTGGGCAATGGCATCGATCCCCTTGAGATCATCGATCAATACGGGGCGGACGCCCTTCGTCTCACCCTGATTACAGGGAATGCCCCGGGAAATGATATGCGTTTCTACTATGAAAGAGTGGAGGCAAGCAGAAACTTTGCCAATAAGATCTGGAACGCTTCCCGCTTCATTATGATGAATATGCCGGAGGAGGGGTTAACGGTTCAGGAACCTTCTCTGGAACCGGTGGACAAATGGATACTCTCTAAGCTGAACACTTTGATCAGAGATGTGACGGACAATATGGAAAGCTTTGAACTGGGTATTGCCGTGCAGAAGGTATACGACTTTATCTGGGATGAATTCTGCGACTGGTATATTGAGATGGTAAAGCCCCGGCTTTACAATTCCGATGATAAGACCAGCCAGGAGGCGGCGCTTTGGACCTTGAAGACGGTGCTGATCCATAGCTTAAAGCTGTTACATCCCTATATGCCTTTTATCACAGAGGAAATTTTCTGCACCCTTCAGTCCGACGAGGAATCCATTATGATCTCCAAATGGCCGGAGTATCAGGAGGGCTGGCACTTTGCACAGGAAGAAAAAGATATTGAGATCATAAAGGAGGCTGTAAGAGGCATCAGGAATATCCGCACGGAGATGAACGTTGCGCCCAGCAGAAAGGCGCAGGTGTATGTAGTCAGCGAGAAACAGGATATCATCAACGCTTTTACGGAAGGAAAGCTGTTCTTTGGAACCCTGGCATATGCTTCTGAGGTTACCGTTCAGGGCGATAAAGAAGGGATCGGGGAGGATGCCGTATCGGTGGTGATCGCCAATGCCACCCTTTACATTCCTTTTGCGGAGCTGGTGGATATCAATCAGGAGATCGAACGGCTTCAGAAGGAAGAAAAAAGGCTTACCGGGGAGCTTGCCCGGGTAAACGGCATGTTGAATAACGAGAGATTCATGTCTAAGGCACCGGAGGCGAAGATCGCTGAGGAAAGAGAAAAGCTTACAAAGTACACACAGATGATGGAGCAGGTAAAAATGCGTCTGTCACAGCTGAAAAAATAATAAATGGAAGAAGAACCATAGTCCTGCAACGATTATGGTTCTTTTATCTCAGAAGACGCAGTTAGGGTTTGCAATACCATAGGTATTGATGGTACAATAAAGCAGAGAAGGGAGGGAATGGAGATTAGGATGGGCAGTGATAAAGAATTTATGTCAGAAGAAGAAATGGCGGAATTACGCAAGGAGATGGAAGCGCTGGTCAGGGAAGAAGGCGGGATGTTATCAAGAAGCGGAGAGACGTCGGCCGAGCCGTCCCCGGAGGGACAGATCCTAAGTGATTTTATTGAAGAGGCGGAGATGGAAGCACCCCTGGGCGTTGAGGAAAATGGTTCTTACATCAAAATTGCGGAAGATGATATGAGCGTATGGATGTATTTAACTGTGCCTGATGCCAGGAAAGAAAGATATACCATGGAGGAACTTACGGGCTTTCTTGAAAGCCAGGGGATAACCACCGGATATCATCATTCCAATTTGGCGGCAATGATCAAAAAGAAGGTATACGAGCGTGAGATTCTGGTGGCGAAGGGACAACCGGCGCTGGAAGGTCACGACGGCTTTTTTGAGTATAAATTTGATCCTGACCAGCATCGTGCGCCTAAGGTGCTGGAGGACGGAAGCGTGGATTATACCAGTATGAGCGTTCTTCAGAACGTGCGAAAGGGAGATGTGGTGGCAATTTACCATCACGCCCAGGAGGGTCAGGACGGATACGATGTGAGGGGGAATGTCCTGCAGGCAAGGAAAGTAAAGGATATACCGCCTCTTAGAGGGCAGGCAGTTTATAATGGAGATGATCCTGATGTTTATCTGGCGCAGAAGGATGGAAAGATCGAACTCAGGGACAATAAGATCGATATCCAATCTCTCCATGAGATCACCGGAGACGTTACGTTGATTACCGGAAAAATTGAATTCTTTGGCGATATTGTAATCAGTGGGAATGTGGAAGCGGGGGTTGTGATCCGCGCCGGAAGAAATCTTGAGATCAATGGTACTGCGGAAGCGGTAGATCTGTTTGCCGGCGGAGATATTGTTTTGAGAAAAGGCATTCAGGGGGCACAGCGTGCAAAGATTTCTGCAAGAGGCAGTGTTTTTGCAGACTTTATCGAGCATTCAGTTGTGACGGCGGGCGGAAACGTTCAGGCAAATACCATTTTAAATTCCAGCATTTCGGCTGACGGAAAGGTGACTGTGACAGGGAAAAAAGGCGCCATCATTGGAGGCTATACCCATGCAATGCTTGGAATTGAGGCGACTGAGGTGGGAAATCCGGCGGAAATCAGAACAATGCTTCACATAGGGGCTGAGAAGGAGATCTACACGAAGCTTCAGGATGCAAGGGAGATCGAAGCAACGAAAAAGGAAGAGTTGGATCAGGCAATGGAAAAAGCGTCCGAGCTTCTGCGGAAAAAGAAGGCGGCAAACGGCAAAATTCCGGAGATCATGGAAAGCCGCATAAAAGACCTGGATACCCAGATCAAAACCTTGAAGCAGGAGGTTGAGGAAAACCGGGAAGAGAGAAAGAAATGCGAGGTTATGATCATTCAGGGCAAGGATGCCGAAGTCATTGTCAATGGAAATGTTTACCGGGGAGCAGTAGTATGTCTGGCACAGCAGCAGATGCCCGTGGAGCGCAGTACCTGCTTTATGAAATTCTTTAATGACAGAGGTGTGATTGGAAGCAGCGTTATCGCTTACTCATAAAAATGATGAAAACATACGAAGAAGTAGAGCAATATATTCTTGATATTCCTAAATTTGCAGGGAAAAATACCCTGAAGGATACGGCGGAGCTGCTTGAGCGGCTGACCGGAGGAAGGGTCAAAAGCAGGATTATTCATGTTGCAGGCACAAACGGAAAAGGTTCCGTTTGTGCTTACTTGCGTTCTGTCCTTTTAAACAGCGGCTGCAGCGTAGGGACGTTTACATCGCCCCACCTGGAGACTATGCGGGAAAGGATCTGCCTGGGAAACCAGATGATTTCCCGGGAGGAATTTGTCAGAGCATTTTTTAAGGTAAAAGAGTGTATAGAGGGAAAAAATCATCCTTCCTTTTTCGAGTATCTTTTTTTGATGGCAATGACTTATTTTCAGGAAAAAGAGCCGGACTATCTGATTTTGGAGACGGGGCTTGGAGGAAGGCTGGACGCCACCAACTGCCTGGAAAAACCCGACGTATGTATCATTACGGAGATCGGCTATGACCATATGCAATATCTGGGAGAGCAGCTTTCAGAAATAGCGGCTGAAAAGGCGGGTATTATAAAGGAAGGAGTGCCGGTGGTATTTGCTGACAAACGAAAGGGAAGCACAAAGGTTTTGACCGAATATGCAAAAAAAGCACAAAGTCCCGCGATTATAATCGGAAAAAACAATATTTTAGATGTGAATATAAATCATAAAACCATTGATTTTTCCCTTCATACTGGTTATTATAATTATGTTAGCCTTTTGCTTCAGACAACAGCGCTGTATCAGGTAGAGAATGCGTCTCTTGCAGTTGCTGCGCTGGAAGTATTAAAGGATGCAAGGATTACAGAGAGATCCATTCGAGAGGGGCTGCAGTCAGCATACTGGCCGGGAAGGATGGAGGAAGCGCTGCCGGGTATTTATCTGGATGGCGCGCACAATGAAGATGGAATAGAAGCATTTCTGAATACGGTCAAATATGATGGCTGCATAGGAAAAAGGTTTTTACTGTTTGGAGTTGTCCGGGACAAGCGTTACGACAGAATGATTCAAAAGATTACGGAATCCGGGCTTTTTGATGAGACAGCCATTACCATTTTGGAGACAGATCGGAGTGCATCCATAGATGAACTGAAAACAGCTTGGGAGCAATATACCGGAGGAAAGCACAGCTTTTATCAGGACGCCCGGGAGGCGTATGAGCATCTGAGAACCCTGAAGGGGAGTGAAGATGTGATTTATATTGCAGGCTCAATGTATTTGATAGGACAAATGAAGTCCCTGATGAGGAGAAAACAGGATGATCGATTTTGAAGAGGAGTTGAAGAAATTCCATCCCAGCCTCGAAGTGGAGGATGCGGAAGAAGCGATATACAACCAGGATTTAACGGATATGGCAGATTTGCTGATCAAGATGTTGGATAAAGCCAAAACGGAAGAAGAATAAGGAGAAGCGGCATGATTTGTTATAAATGTGGATGCCGTTTGTCAGAACATGATTTTTGTACGGGCTGTGGTGCAGACGTAGGTCTTTATAAAAGGATTATGTATATGTCCAACCGTTTTTATAACGATGGACTTGAAAAAGCCACGGTAAGGGATTTATCCGGAGCAATTGTCAGCTTGCGGCAGAGTTTAAAATTTAATAAGAACAATATTGAAGCAAGAAATTTGTTAGGGCTTGTTTATTTTGAAATGGGCGAGGTGGTTTCCGCGCTCAGCGAATGGGTGATCAGTAAAAATCTGCGCCCTCAGAAAAACATTGCAGATGATTATATTGGCATGATCCAGTCTAACCAGGCAAGACTGGATACCATTAATCAGACCATCAAAAAATACAATCAGGCATTGCTTTATTGCTATCAGGACAGCTTGGATCTTGCTGTGATACAATTAAAGAAGGTGCTTTCCGACAATCCGAAATATGTGTGCGCCCATCAGCTTCTGGCTCTTGTGGATATTATGTCGGAAGAATGGGAAAAGGCCCACAGGGAGTTGGAAAAGTGCCGTCAGATCGATACCAACAATACCACGACCCTTCGCTATATTAAGGAAGTAGAGCATATGCTGATGCCCGAGGAGGCAGCGAAAGGCGCTTCCTCCAGAAAAGCGGTGAAGGAAAATGTGGTACGTTATCAAAGCGGTAATGAAACCATCATTCAACCTGTCAATATGAAGGAATCCAGGGGTGTATCCACCTTGTTGAATTTGGGAATCGGCGTTTTGATCGGTGTGGCGCTTGCCTGCTTTCTCATCCTGCCGGGACAGATTCAAAATGCAAAGGCGGATATCAACAGTCAGCTGCGGGTGGTAAGCGAGCAGTCTGATGCCAAGACGGCGACCATTGATGAGCAGGAGCAGGCGATACAAAAGCTGACAGACGAGAAGGAACAGTTGTCAGAGGAGCTTTCCAAGTATCAGGGAACAGACGGTACCATAAAGGCAACGGACGGGCTTATGCTTGCCGTCAGCGCTTATCTGGAAAATTCCGAGGATATTGAAACCATCGCAGCATACTTGGAGGCGCTTGACGAGGAAGAAAATGAAGGGGAAAGCCAGAATAAGACAGAAGCCTTCACCACCTTGTATGGGAATTTCGTAGATATTTTGCGGGATAGATTGGTTACCTATTATTATAACGCGGGATATGCCAGCTATCGTGCCGATGATTTTGAAGGAGCAATTCCCAATTTAGCCAAGGCATACCAATATGATCAGACAAACGGCGACGCTTTGTATAATCTGGCAAACAGCTATCGCAGAAGCGGGGACAATGACAAGGCAAAAGAGCTTTACGCCGAAGTGATAGATCAATTCCCAGGCACAGAAAAAGCAAACAGGTCAGAGACCTATCTGGCGGAGATCAATAACGCGGAATAATAAAAATGAAATAAGGATCATACAAAAGAGGACAAACATTGGTTTGTTCTCTTTTTTTTAAACAATAAGCCGGAACGCACAGCGTGAAGGCGTTTGTTGGGAAAGGGGAAATAGTATGGAAGAGAATTTTAAGGTAATTGACAATTACCTGATGGTCAGAATGCCGGAGGAGGTAGATCATCACAAATCAGTTTACATAAGTAAAACTGCAGATGAATATATTATGCGGGAAGGAGTGGGAAACGTGGTGTTTGATTTTGAGGATACTCGTTTTATGGATAGCTCCGGAATTGGCATTATCATTGGAAGATACAAGAAAATATCCTATTTTGGCGGAAAGGTGTTTGCCATTAACACGGATATGAGAATTAAAAGGACACTGATGATATGTGGTTTACATAAAGTTATAGAAATTATGGAGTGAAAGGAAAAGAAAATGGAAGCAGGGCATAAAATGCGAGGAAGAACTGAAAATTATACGGTTTTGCGAAATGAGATGAAAATGTCATTTGATGCGGTCTCTGTGAACGAGGCGTTCGCAAGAGTTGCGGTAGCAGCCTTTGTCACCCCTTTAAATCCCACCCTTGAGGAGGTTTCGGATATTAAAACAGCGGTTTCGGAGGCGGTTACCAATGCCATTATTCATGGCTATGACAGAGAGTACACCCAGGGGAATCAGTCGGAGGAACGGGAGCAGGTGTATTTACACTGTATCATAGAGGAGGATGTGTTACAGGTAGAGGTCAGGGATACGGGAAAAGGGATCGAAGACATCGACCAGGCAATGGAACCTCTTTTTACCACCAAGCCGGAAATGGACCGATCCGGCATGGGTTTCGCGTTTATGGAGGCGTTTATGGATGATCTGGAGGTGCTTTCAGAACCGGGATGCGGCACAACGGTACGAATGAAGAAAAAATTGGGAATTACGTCATGGATCAGACAAGAGGAATGACCTATGACAGAAAATGCGGTACTGATCGAAAAGGCACAGGCAGGAGAAAAGGAAGCAAGAGAGGTACTGATAGAGCAGAATCTGGGACTGGTTCGCCACATTGTGAAACGCTTTGTGGGAAGAGGGTATGATCCTGAGGATCTGTTTCAGATTGGCGTGATTGGGTTGATTAAATCCATAGATAAGTTTAATACAGGCTACGACGTGAAGTTTTCCACCTATGCGGTTCCCCTGATCACAGGAGAGATCAAACGGTTTATCAGGGACGACGGTATGGTGAAGGTTTCCAGAACCCTGAAGGAAAATGGAATGCGGGTAAAGTATGCAAGGGAAAGGCTTAGCAGCCAGATGAACCGGGAGCCAACGCTTTTGGAGGTTGCCGGGGAGGCGGCGCTTTCTGTGGAAGAGGTGGTGCTTGCCATGGAAGCCAATGTGCAGGTGGAGTCTATCTATAAATCCGTTTACCAGAATGATGGAAACGAGATTTTTATGGTGGATCAGCTTGCCGATGAGAAGCAAAGCGAACAGGAAGCGATTTTAAATCATCTGGTGGTACGGCAGCTGATCAGCGATCTCTCACAAAAGGAACAGACGCTGATCAAGCTGAGATATTACCAGGACAAGACACAGACGGAGGTGGCGAAGGCGCTGGGGATCAGCCAGGTGCAGGTGAGCAGGCTGGAGAAAAAGATTCTGCTGGGAATGCGGCAGAAGATGGTGGAAGAATCTGGGTGAATTGAAATACCTCTTTTTTGACAGGGATTGGAAAGGGCAATCTTATTAGAAAAGGGGTATTTTTATATTTACTCTTGACAAAGCGACGCACGTGACGCATAATAAAAGAGACATAAATGTCGCAAAATAAAAGAGGTGATAACATGGGATTGAAAGGAGAAAAGACGAAACAGGAGATCAGGGAAAATGCGTATCGGCTGTTTGCGGAAAAGGGATTTAAGGAAGTTACAATGAAAGATATCTGTGAACGGACAGGGCTTAGCCGTGGAGGGTTGTACCGCCATTATGAAAGTACCGAACAGATTTTTCTGGAAATTGTGAATGCTTTTTCCGATCAGCAGAAAAATGAAGTATTTGCCAAAATTGAGCAGCGCATTTCGGCTGCCCGAATATTGGAGGAACTTCTTTCAAGATATGTGAGCGAAATGAATGATTACGAAAATTCTCTTAGCCTTGCTATTTATGAGTTTTACAGCAATCCGGCAATTTCTAAAGAGGATAATTCTGTAAAAAAGCAGTATGAGATTTCAAAATCAACATGGGTAGAACTGATCAACTATGGAATAAGCAGGAAAGAATTTAATTCTGTCAATCCGGAAGCTGTTTTCAATGTAATTGTATTTGCATATCAGGGAGTGCGAATGTACAGCAGGCTGATGAAAATGGATCATAATATTCCCGCTCAAATAATGGATGAAATAAAAAGGTTTTTATTGCTGGAGGAGATTCAATATGGAAAATGATATTATTTTGGTAAGACCAACTTTAGAACTGAAGGAAGAAGCCCTTGCATATCGTCAGGAGCACTTTCAATATGGAGAAAAAATTATCTATGGAAGCGAACTTTTTGATAAGACGGAAAGCTATGAGGAATGGCTGTCCGCTGTGACGCGGAACACCGATCCCAAAACGGTAAATGAAAATTGGGTGGTTACAGACACATTTTTTGCAATCAGAAAAGGTGACGATAAGATAATTGGAATCATCGATTTAAGGCACACATTGAATGATTTTTTGAAAGATCTGGGAAATTGCGGATATAGCGTACGCCCGTCTGAAAGAAAGAAGGGGTATGCAACGGAGATGTTATGTAAACTACTTCAAGCAGCTAAAGAAGCGGGAATGAAGGAGCTTCATATATCCGTGGAAAAAGAAAATATGGCATCAATAAAAGTGATACGAAAGAATAGCGGTGTATATGAAAGGAGTTTTTCTTTTGAAAATGAGATGGCGGATATTTATAGATTTACTTTATAAAAATTAGGCAGGTGCAGGCGGGCAGGGCGGAAAAAATTCTGCCGGGATGCGGCAGAAAAGCCTGTGTAAATGGGGATACCTCTTTTTCGGTAAGAATTGGGATGGCACAATCTTATCAGGAAGGGGTATTTTTATTGCGATAAGCTGGTGCATAAAACACACGTCGTTCGTTACCTATAGCTCCATGACAACAAAAAGTTCTGTTGGTAAAATATGAAATAGTTGCAAAGTAACCCGAGATAAGGGGTATTGAAATGGATGAGTATATGATAAGATAAAGGAGGTGGGATCGTGGATTTCCTTTCAAGTTTATTTGGGTGGGGAAAAGAAAAGGGACCGGCGCAGCTGTTGGTGTTAGGAGCCGAGCTTAAATGCCCGTATGGGTCAAAGCATAGCTTTTTATTACCGCCTTTAAGAGAAATGGCTATAAATGAGATGCCTTGCGGATGTGTGAAGGATAGCAACGCATGGGAAAACATTTTTCCTTTCGGAGATTGCAAGGAAGGGTTTTCCTGTGCAGAATTTATGGACTTGGAGGAGAAGTGGGAAAATCTGACTCCGCAGGAGTTGCAGATAGAGGGAGAAGAGGTTATTACCACTGATTCTATATTGATGTGCAAGAAATGCGGCGTTGGGATAGAAGCAGTCACATCAGGGCAGGACGGCGTAATAGCAGGAAAGTGGATAGAAGAAGCAAGGCAGTTGTATGGGATAGAGCAGAAATACCCCGGGCTGGTGGAGATCATCACGAATGCAGGAGGCAGCCTGTACTTAGATGGGGACATGTACAAGGATGCAATCAACTTTCTGGAAGACTGTGTGGAAAAGAATGGAGGAGAGATCCATATAGGAACCTTGATTGTTCCGGATAATCTGGAAAGCAATGTTCTCCGGATTTTAATGGACTTGTTGCTGCCAGGGTGTGATGCATCAAAACCGGAAGGATATTTAACGGTGCTGGAAGAAAGAGGCGTTGCCACGGGGATGTATGATACTCCGGGATGGGACCCGCATTTACTGAACGCGCAGATGATCCAGATGCTGCGAGTAGATTGTGAACAGACAGCGGAGAAGATCAGAACAGATCCTGTTGCTAGATTTCCAGAAGAGCATAAAAAGATTATGCGACCGGCAGCAGAGATGTTTATGGAGTTTGGTTATGGTTGCGTGGTGTATTATGCTACGGCGCCGGGAGGTGCAGTTAAGAAGAGAGGAAAGGGGAGTGAGAAATGGAATAAGATAAAAGAAAGAATATTTGGAAGAAAGGGGAATGCTGGTAAATGTGAAGGTGGTTCAACAATGAATCCATCTACGCAGATAAATGGCAATAGTTATGATATTAATAAATTGCAAAAGACACAACCTTATATTGATCCAGAACGTGTTTCTTCAATAAAGGAGTCAATTGTGCATAATGGTCCAAACTCAGTTCCCCCAATTGAAATAAGAGTACATAATGGACAGGCGTTGGTTGTTGACGGGCATCATAGATTAGAAGCATTTCGCCAGTTGGGATATGATAGAGTACCTATCAAGTATTTGCATAGTTCGCAGCTAGGAAGGATTCTTCCTGATGGAACTTACTATAGATCAATACAAGAATTGCTGGATGCAGCAGAAATAAGCAATTGATATTAAGGAGGTCAAGGGAGAGAACTATGGAAGAGAATTTACAGGTTGTTTTGAAGGAATATATTGGGGACATAGAGGATGTATGTAATCTTTTGATAAGAGGTATTAATTATTCTGAAAATCTGAATTTGAGAAATAAATATGATTTTTTTAAGTACAGGTCAAGCTGTAAAAAGATGGAATTTGAGGTGGAAGGCGTTAGTTATCAATTCCATGGTAAAGGGTGTACTGCATTCAGTAAAGAAAGATTTTGGGATTGGGATTTTGGGTATAGAAGTAGATGGTGCGGCATTAACCCATGGAAAGTTTCAATGACATTGAAGAAAAATAATAAACCATATGCTGAGTATTATGATGGAAACATATTGAAGGCAACATGTGAGCAATTGGTAGAAAAGGGGATCATGCTTAAGCAGTATGATCAATATTATTTTGAAATCACAGCAGGAGAAACCCTTAAACCTGAATTTCCAACAGAGTACGATACATTAATTATTGAATATTATAATTCGAGTTGGTCTGTGCCAAGGAGTAAAATCACTGACCGATTTATTAGAAAGAGCACGCGGGTCAGTACCCAGATTGATCAGAAAGAAGATAGATATACACTGAAGTTTCTATTGAATGGAAAAGTGATTTATACTATTCCATACAGTGATATGGGTTATCCGGAAAATGCCGTAAAAATTATGAGTGATGAGATTATAAAAAATCTTTTATAATACAAGTTATAAGGCAGACAATGGCTTAAAGGTTGATAGTTCAGAGGGTGAAGAATATTATGCATAATTATTCGCAACAATTAAATGACTTGGCAGGAAAAATATGGGAGTAGTGAATAAAAAATATTATCGCGGATATAGAAATTTAGTTTGTTTGTAAAAAAATGACAAAGAGATTCTTATTATATGGGAAGGTTATTTTGATCAAATAATGAGATTAATGCTTCCGGATGAGCAAGGGTGGACAGGTTTAGCTTATTGTTATAATGTGTATACCGGATGGTATGAAGAAAATTCATGGATAATAAAGGATCTACAATTGGTATTAAAGCAATTTTAAATTTTAAATAACTATGAGATTTGTATCATTAGAGAGTAATATATGATACAGTACAATTGATGATTGGTTGTGGCTTGAGTAATGTCGGGAAAAAATTTAATACTATGAAAAAATCTGAGAGCTTTTGTTAGACAGATTATAGAACTGTACCCAACAAGACGGGATAATTGCCAGATATTACTTCAATTGAAAAGTAATTTAGAATATACAAATTTATAATAAAAAGAAGGAAGTAACAATGAGATGACATTCCTTTTGATATAAGAAAGAGGGGTTTTACAAATGTGGAAAGATAGCGAAACAGAAATTGATTTCTTAGATTTTTCATATATTATCGAAATTATGAAGGACACAATAAATGACGAGAAGTTGTTGCCTTCATGTATTGGTTTGTATGGAGACTGGGGGAGTGGAAAATCAAGCTTGATGCATATGTGTAAGCGACAATTGGAAGAGCAAAAGGATGGAACTATATGTTTACTTTTTAATGCTTGGTTATATGAGAGTTATGATGATGCCAAAGCTGCTATTTTAGCGTCTATTTTAGATGGAATAAAAGAAGGTCGTGATTTGTCTGGGACAGCAAAAATAATAATAAAAGCCTTGTATGATAGTATTGATAAATTTAAAGTTATAAAAGGTGGAATAAAATTCGGCATAGATATGGCAGTTACAGGCGGTCTCGGTGCTATTACTAATTTGACAATAAAAGAAATTACAAAGAAAGCTAAAAAAGTGGTTGAAGATGTTGATGAAGAATCTATGATTCAAGCAATAAAAGATAAATTGAGCTATAAAGAAATTCGTGAGGATATACGGGAGTTTAGAGAAAAGTTTGCAGAATTAATAAAAGAAGCAGGTATAAAAAAATTAGTAATATTTGTTGATGAATTGGATAGATGTAATCCGTCAACTATATTAGATACACTAGAAGCAATGAGACTCTTCTTATTCTATGGGAAAGTGTCTTTTGTTATAGGTGCTGATGAGAGACACGTTACATACGCAATCAGATCAAAATTTGATGATATTGAAGGCATTAATATGGATATTGGAAAAGAATATCAAGAAAAGCTTATCCAGTATCCTATAAGAATACCGTGTATGAATAAGGATGAAACAGAATTTTATATAATGTGCTTGTTATCGGAAAATGAGTTGAATGAAACAGAATTTGATGGTTTATTGAAATTTTTGCAAGCAAAGAGAAAACAGAATCCATTAGAGTTTTCTATAACAATGGAAATTCTGAGGGAGTATAATGAAAAAATTGCTACAAGATTAAATGATAGCTTAGTCTTATCGAAGCAACTATCGGGGATATTGACTCAGGGGCTGAATGGAAATCCTCGGCAATGCAAACGTTTTCTAAATACACTGGATATGCGACAAAAAATGGCGGACTATAAGAATGTTACGTTGAAGAGTAATGTCTTGGCGAAGATAATGGAAGTCGAGTATTTTCAAACACCTTTATTTAGAAAAATGGTTAATTTACTGGGTGACGATATGCTAAAAACAGAGTTAGAAGGATTTGAAACAGATCAGGAAGATAAAATAAGTGCATTGGATCCGTGGAAAAATGAATTGTGGGTAAAAAAATGGATGAAGGCGAAGCCGATGTTGACAGAAGAAAAGTTGGAAAACTATTTTTATTTTATGCGAGCGTCCGCTAAAGATAATATATTTACGAGTGTTGAGAAAATGAGTGAAGAGGCAAAGAAAATATTTGAAGGGCTCTCAAAACATTCGGACTTAGCTTTTAGTCAGGCTAAAATGTCTGTTGATAAAATGTCTGTCTTTGACCAACATCAAATATTAGATGGTTTATATCAAGATATGATTAGTGATGATAGTTATGAAAAAGAAAAAGTAAGATTTTTCTTGTTATGGGGTGCATTAAACGAGCAGTTGCAAGAAAATACAATTAAGTATTGTACAGATTTGTCAGCACGGAAAATTTCGGTATCGCAGATTCCATATTTCGAAGGTTTTTATGTTCAATGCAAAAATCAGGGAACAATGAAGACTATACTTGAGCGATGGAAGAACGAAAATACGACACTTAAAAAAGCGATGGAAGATTTTTTGTAGAAAGTACAGAGAGGTAATAAATTATGGGAACATCAAGTAGTCATTCAGGAAATAAAGACAATAAAGGTCTTTTGCCAAGTAATTACAATGGACAGCAATCTAAGCCGGAAGTTAGTTGGCAGACAACAAAAACAGGATTTTCTAAATATATAAATGGTCACGGAGGTAGCATTGGTAAAACTGCAAAAAACTATGTAAAAGCAGCAGGTGGTACTGCGGGTTTGGTTAAGAGTTCTAAATCAGGAATTAAAGGTGCTGTAAATATTGGGAGGATATTCTCGGATATTCAGCAACAAGGTTATCAGAGAACTTTTGATGATTTAGGACTGAAATATCAAGGTAAGAGTGCAAAAGAGATTTGCTCCGACTTGGTAAATTATATTTCAGATTCAGCGGACTCAAAAGAAGATTCGGTGGCAAGGATTGCAGCTGTAAATGCAATGTCGAAAATGTATGAATATATGGAGAATAATAATCTGGAGTTGCAGTCATTAGATAGGATTGATAATGAGCTAATGGAACAGGTTCTTGGTACATACGTTGAATGCTATATTTGGGGAAGAATTTTGAATGATTTACAATATTGTCTAGAAAAATACTCCGATGACATTGATAGAACTGTAAAAGTTGAACAAGAAATGAAGGATTATGTTTCCAGTAAAGTTAAAACAACTTTTCAAATAAAGGAAATCAGAGACAAAATATTCGGACACCGGTCAATGGAAGATGGAATAGAAGCACTATATGAAAAATGCTATTCTGTATTGGAGGATATGTAACATGAGATTAGTTTGTAAACTTTCGGAAGATGGATTTGAAGTGGAGAAAAGCAAAATTATAGATTTAAATTGTAAAAAGGCGTTCAAATATACATTTTGGAAACAAAATAATATTTATGCCGAATTCTACAAAGATGAAGCAGTTGATATGTTATATTTATCGTTTGCGGTGTTTGCAGCAGACAGGTTGATACTTCGTGAAAACGGTGAAGATGCATGGAGCAGAGAAATCGAGTTATATATGCCAGTATTATGTGTTGATAAATGGATTTTGTGTCAGTCATTAGTAGAAAAGATGTTAAGCTTTCTTACAGGAGACAAGTGGAAAATTTACTTTCGAGAAAGGAAATTGACGGAGATAGAGGAGAAAGCTAAGAAAAAGTGGGAAAAAGTAACTGAGAAGAATATGAATATATCAAAAATTTGTATGTTTTCTGGTGGCTTGGATTCTTGTATAGGTGCATTGAATTTGCTCTGTGATAAGGCGGATGCTTCAGATATAGTTTTTGTGAGTCATTATGGTGGAGGAAAAGGAACTGTAGAATATCAAGGAATGTTGAAAGAGGCATTTATTAACCGCTTTAATATAGATGAAAGTTATTTTGTTCAAAATTATGCAGCAATTGTTTCCAGAAAAGAAGATAAAACGGAGGACACTACACGTTCACGTTCTTTCATGTTTTTTGCTCATGCAATTACATATGCAAGTGCTATGGGGAAGGAAATAGAATTGATAATACCGGAAAATGGCTTGATTTCGTTAAATATTCCGTTAGCATATACAAGAACTGGAACAAGTAGTACAAGAACAACACATCCATATTATATGGAAATGCTACAGGAATTAATTGCAGAATTAGGTCTTCAAGTGAAAATCAAGAATCCATTTCAGTTTAAGACAAAAGGTGAAATGATTTTAGAGTGTAAAGACAGAGTATTTTTACAAGAGATATTAGATAAAACTATGTCATGTTCACATCCGGATGTCGGAAGACATCAAGGCATGAAAAAAACCATGCATTGCGGATATTGCTTACCATGTACTATTAGAAGAGCCTCCATCCAAAAGGGGGGATTGCAAGATACAAGTACATACTTTGATAGTAAATATAAGAAGCTCCCTATAGCTAGACAAGCATATAGAACTTATAAATGTGCATTTAATAATTTCGATGAAAATAATGCATTTTTGAGAATTCAAGAGTCAGGTCCGATTAAAGAAGACATAGAGCAATTTGCAGATTTATATGTGCGTGGAATGAAGGAAATGAGGGAGTGTTTGGAGAAAATAGATGTTTGATTTTTATATGGATGCACATATGCATTTTGATTTATATGATGATAGGAATGAAATATTAAGATATATTATGCAAAAAAAGTCTTATATCATAGCAGTGACTAATTTACCACAGCTCTTTAAAAAGTATAAATATCAATATGTGGAAAATAAATATTTTCAATTAGCATTGGGCTTTCATCCGGAATTGGTGCATCAATATAGTAATCAACAAATGCTGTTTAAGAAATTGCTAAATGAAACTAGATTTATTGGTGAAATTGGTTTGGATTATACGAAAAAATCAAAAGAAGATGTAACGAAGCAAACAGAAGTATTTGAAAAAATATTAGAGTGGTGTTCTGGAAATAATAAAATATTAAGTGTTCATAGTCGATTTGCTTCAAAGAAAGTAGTTGATATGATTGACGGTTTTGATGGAACTGTTATTTTGCATTGGTATTCTGGTGGCATAACTGATTTAAGGCGAGCAATAGCACAAGGTTGTTATTTTTCTATTAATCATCAAATGTTGCAGAGTGCAAATGGGAAAAATATTGTTGGAAATATTCCTGTAGATAGAATTTTAATTGAAAGTGATGCTCCTTTTACAAAAGGGTTGAGTAAAAAGTATACAATTGATTTTAATGATGTAATATACAAGTATATAGGTGAATTGTATAATCAGGAGATTGATGTTGTAAAGAAGAGAGTAAAAGCAAATTTTGCGGAAGTGTTAAAAAAATAGTGGAGAATAGTAAATGATATTCAGCAATAAAAGAATAATAAAGAAAGAAAAACTTAATAGTATTCTTAGTACTACATATGAACTTATAGAAAATAGTGATATTAAAGATGTACGAAGAAGTCCGGCATATTCTCTCGTAAGAGCTATGACTAATTACCATTTGTTTGACATTGTGCGAGAATTGTACGAAGATGAAAATGTTACGAATATTCAAAGTGTATTCCAAGATATAGGTGAAGCTACCCTTAATAGTCGTATACTTAGAAATACAGAAAGTTTTGACTTAGGAAAAAGCAATATAAACATAGATTTGTCGAAAGATGCTATCTTGGTGTGTACATGGAATAAGAAAAGATTTGTAAATGCATTATTGACGATAGGAGAAAATGTAGGGAATTCTTTCAGGTTTGATAAGATTAATCATATGGCTATATATATATATCCCATAGGAGTGACGGTAGTATATAATGGAAATCATTCTATAATGTCGGGAATTCTGAAGGGAGAGGGGACAATACAAGCAAATCAGACATATGATCTCATACCAACATATGAGTATATGTATTTTGACGGTGTGTATTTTAGACGTAAGGATGACGATTCAAAATTGCATAAAGTTAATAGGTTTGAAATAGGAGCACTTTATGAAATAGGGAGAATATTTGCAGAAAATGGCATAAAGTAACTTCATTTATCTGATAAAAAATAAGATTGATAAAGTTCCTATTGAGCAAAAAAAGTATATATTAGTAGTTAAACCAATTCATCGCATTCACATAATCCCGCAAGTCATTGTACTTTAGTGCAAGATTGCCATAGGTAAGTGGCAATTTCCCTGCCAAGCGGTACAGACATACAATATCATTCGGGTTATCGAAGATAATGGAGGGATTATTCAGAATTACCTGAAGGAGATAAATGAACTCCTTGTATGAGAAGTTAAAAACGGGGGATTTTCTGAAAGAATTGCATTTGACGGAGGGTAGAAACACCGGATTTAAGAAAATTTTGGATGCATTGGAGGCGAATGGTTCTCCAAGACCAGAATTTGAGACGGATGAGGATAGAAGTTATTTTATAACTAGATTGTTTATACATGAAAAATTTTTGGAAGGTATTAATGAAGAGCTAAAAAGGAGCCAAAAAGGAGCCGAAAAGGAGCCGAAAAAAGGAGTTGAAAGAAAAAAAGCAATATTAGCAATTTTGACAGAAAATCCAATGATAACCCAAACTCAGCTTATGGAAAAAATGGAATTAACAAGAAAACAGGTACAAAAAGATATGAAGGAGCTACAGGAAGAAGGTGCCCTTGTAAGAGAGGGGACAAATAGAAGTGGTCGTTGGGTGGTAAAAGATTAGCATTATTATGGAATTGAGACGAGTAACTGACAACATTAGACGAACTCGTATATTATTGTAAAGAATTGTTGTTTGGTAAGGATTAGGTTATTTGTTCTTGTGTATCCGGATATGTGACAGATGCGATTTACTGAGTCAAAAATGTGGAAATACGCAGCATAGAAATACTTCTGATCGTGTTTAAAGCTATTGGATAAACTTTTTCAGCTGTTTTAGTGGTTGACATAATTTGGGGAATATAGTAATGTGGATTACGTCAACAATCGAAAAGCGGATGAGAATGCAGAGGTACGAATGAGGAAGAAAAGAGGCGTTTTTACATTTATATTGAGTTTGAGCGTTCTGCTGGTATTTGGCAGGGCGATTTATGCTGCAGAATTGGGAGAAGCAGCGGAAGATACTACGCCGGTACAGAGTGAAGAACTATCGGGATCGGAAACGCCCAAAGAGGATATAGAGGAAGATATCCAGAGTGAGGAAGAAGACCTTGCTGAGGGAGAAGAACTGCCGGAAGAAGACCCTGCCGAAGGAGAGTCTTTGGATGGACAAGAAGGAACTGCCGGACAAGAAGGAACTGCCGGAGAGGAAGGTTCGGCAGGAGAAGAGAATCCGGAGCCGGAGGAGGACAATGCATCCGGAATAGATCCGGAAATGCAGGAATACATAAAGGAAGCACAGAATGCCCTTGGTGAAATTGCAGGACAAGAGACTGTTATGGCATTGATTTACCTTTGCGATGATTACGGAGTAAAGAAGACGCCTGCCATGGACGGTGAAGAGGTGGTGAGGGTGCCTTCAGGAGCCACTGCGCTGATCAAAGGAGTTGAGGTAGATCCCGACTATAATATTTGGTATCAGATTTCCGTTGAACAGAATGGAACCACCTATACGGGATATGTGGATCGAACCTATCTTGCCTATTCCAATGAGGTTTTTATGGAATGGGAAGACACTTATTTCCCGCAGATTGCCATGTATGCTTCCGTTGGGTCAGGGTATCCGGATATTGAACAGTTCCCGGCATCCTACGAAAATAAACTGATGCAGTTGAAGCAGAAGCATCCTAACTGGATTTTTGTCAGGCAAAATACAGGGCTTGACTGGAAAAAAGTAGTGGACAATGAAAACCGTGAGGAAAGAAGCCTGATCAGTGCAAAGACGGAAGAAGCATACCGTGTGGATTATCACAGCCCGGGCTGGTATTTTGCTTCAGAGGCGGCGATAGAATACTATCTGGACCCCAGGAACTTTTTGGACGAGACAAGAATTTTTCAATTCGAGCAGTTAACTTATAATCCCTCCTATCACTCCAAGGCGGCAGTTCAGAATATTTTAAATAATACCTTTATGAAAGGCGCTCTGCCGGGAGCGGGAATGACTTATGCAGATGCCTTTTTTCAGACAGGAGTTGGACTGAAAGTCAGTCCCTTCCATCTTGCCTGCCGTGTTTATCAGGAACAGGGAGAGGGAAAGTCGCCCTTGATCTCCGGAAATTATATTACGGTTCCGGCATATGTGGGATATTATAATTATTTTAACATAGGAGCTTCCGGTAACACTACGAAAGCGGTAGTGGAATCCGGGCTTGCAAGAGCAGTTAAGGAAGGATGGAATTCACCCTATGCCTCTATCAAAGGTGGTTCGGCGATTTTATCAAAGAATTATATTTTAAGAGGACAGGATACTTTGTATCTGCAGAAGTTTGATGTGGATGCAAGCGATGGTACTTTATATACCCATCAGTATATGCAGAATATAATGGCGCCATATTCGGAGTCACAAATGGTAAAAACGGCTTACAGCAAGGTGAACGCGCTGGATAATCCTTTTGTTTTTAAAATTCCTGTGTACTTGAATATGCCTGAAACAGCGTGCCCGGTTCCAACCCAGGTGGTGAAACCTACGGCAAAGCCCACAGCGAAGCCTACGGCAAAACCAACCGCAAAACCTACGGCAACGCCTACGGTGAAACCCACCGCAAGACCTACCACAGCGCCTACAGAAAAACCTACAGCGAAACCCACGGTAATACCTACCGCACTGCCTGATGGAGAACCTACAACAGCGCCAACGGTAAAACCCACTGGAAAGCCTACTACAGAGCCGGTCATAAATCCCACAAGTGAACCCACAGAAAAACCGGCAGTAGCGGCAACAGAGAAGCCGGCGGCAACGGCAGTGCCTACAGAGAAGCCTGCCGAGAAACCTACTCCGGCGCCTACAGCGAAGCCAACAGCAGCACCAACGGCAAAGCCCACTCCGGCGCCTACAGCGAAGCCAACAGCAGCACCAACGGCAAAGCCCACTCCGGCACCCACAGCAAAGCCAACAGCAGTACCAACGGCAAAGCCCACCCCGGCGCCCACAGCAAAGCCAACAGCAGCGCCAACGGCAAAGCCCACTCCGGCACCAACGGCGAAGCCTACCCCGGCGCCTACAGCAAAGCCAACAGCAGCACCCACGGCAAAGCCTACCCCAGCGCCTACGGCAAAACCCACAGCAGAGCCTGTAGCTGAAAGCAGGACAGAACAGGAGAATCATTCCGCTTCAATGCCAGAGACGCAAACCCCGGGAGCAGCATTGGCATCTACAGCGCCTGCGGCACCTGTGGCAACTGAGGTTCCATCGGATGGAACCGCGACAGCACCGGTGAATGTTCAGGAAAATACAAACTCTTCCAGGGTAACAATAGCGGCAGCTACGCCGGAACCTCAAACAGCCGGGGAAAATGAAGATGCAGTTTTAATGACCATAAGCGATACAGGGACGGTTTACGGAGAAACCCTGAAGAAGATCAGGGAAAAAGGAACGGAAGTTGTTCTGGAAATGAACGATAAAGTAAGCTGGACCATTGACGGCAGCACCATTGAAAGTGACGATCCGGAGGATATTGACCTGGGGGTTGAACTGGGCAGAAGCCGTATCCCCAGAAGATTGTTGAACGCCTTTGTGCAGGATGAAAAATATGTGGAAATGTCTTTAAGTCATGACGGCGTTTTCGGATTCACGGCGCACTTGTCCCTGGAGCTGGAACAGGCAACTCCTGGACAGTATGCAAATTTGTTCTACTATAATGAAGAAAACATGACCTTTGAATTTATGTGTGCATCTCTGGTGAGCAGTACGGGACGGGTGAATTATGAGTTTAAACATGCTTCCGATTACGTGATCATCATCAGTGACACTACAAAGGAAAATCTTCTGGCGGAAAGAACGCAGGAACTGGAAGAGGCAAAGGAAGCCTTGCATTCAACGGAAGAACTTCCGGCGGAGGAGCCCAGTAAAGCGGCGGGGATTATAGCATTGATCCTTCTTGGAAGCATTGCCCTGGGAATCGGAGCATACCTGATTTTTAAAAAGTAATATGCCTGCGCAAAAAGCGCTTGGGATGGAGAAAAGGTTGAAAAAGTAAAAATGAGAAGAGCAGACAGAGAGATCGGAGAATTTGAAGAGATCCTGAAAGTGATGGAGAAGTGTGAGATATGCAGGCTGGCGCTTTTTGATGAAACCTATCCATATATCTTGCCGTTGAATTTTGGCATGGAACTGCAAGAGGGAAAAGTGGTTCTTTACTTTCATGGCGCACTGGAAGGGAAAAAGTATGATCTGATCGCCCGCAATAATCATGCATCCTTTGAGATGGATTGCGATACCCAGTTACTGACCATTCTGGAGGATGGAAACTGTACCATGAATTACGAGAGCGTGATCGGTCAGGGAATTGTGGAAATTGTGCCGGATGAGGAAAAGGAGCGCGCGCTGGATATTTTAATGGCGCATTATCATGAGGAAGATTTTCCGTACAACAAGGCGGTGATACCTCAAACCAAGGTATTTAAATTGACGGTAGAATCCTGTACCGGTAAGCGGCGTATGAAAATGAAATAGAGGATCTGAGAACGTGTATATAAAGAAAAAAACAGGCGGCAGGATGAGGCGTTATGGCTTTATGTTCCTTTTGCCGGTAATGCTTCTTCTGCTCTCCTGCCAGAATCCCTCTGGGGGAGAAAGCCGGAAAGCGCAGGCGGACGCGCCTGAAACAGCGGAGACTTTAGAGTCAGGAGAACTGCAGGTACATTTTATAGATGTAGGACAGGGGGATGCGGCTTTAGTCTTGTGTGAAGGGCACGCCATGTTGTTTGATACAGGGGGGAATGAAACGTCTCCCCTGCTTCAATTTTATCTTATGGAGACGGGCGTAGAAAAGCTGGACTATGTGATCGGCAGTCATCCCGAGGCAGACCATATCGGCGGCATGGATGTAATTCTTTTAAAATATGACTGCGGTATGGTCATGCTTCCGAATGTTTCCTCGGATAAGGCGTCTTATCGGGATGTACAGGAGGTGATGGAACGGCGTGGCAGCACAAAAATATCGCCTGTACCGGGAGAAAGTTATTCGCTGGGAGGCGCTTCTTTTACGATCGTTGCGCCGAATCAGGACTATGGAGACAATATCAATAACGCTTCCATCGGCATCAGACTGGTTTATGGAGAGAATACGTTCCTTTTTACCGGAGATGGGGAAAGAGAAGCGGAGGAGGATATGCTGGAAAATGGGATTTCCCTGAAAGCAGATGTGCTTCAGGCAGGGCATCATGGCAGCAGCGACGCGTCCACGAAGGCGTTTGTGGACGCCGTATCTCCGGAATATGTAGTAATCAGCTGTGGAAAAGAGAATGAGTACGGTCATCCTCACAAGGAGACTTTGCAAAGGTTCCAGGAGGCAGGGGCGGAAATATTCCGCACAGACTTGCAGGGAAATATCGTTGCCGTGTCAGATGGAAAAAACTTGACCTGGCATTTTGCTCCGGCTCCTTCATGGGATAACCTGTATTACGTGGGAAATAAAAATAACGGCAAGCTGCATGTATCAACCTGTTCCTCACTGCCCAGGGAATGGAATCAGGTTATATTTGCATCTGAGCAGGAGGCGGTGAGAGCCGGATTTTCGGATTTTTGCAGCGGTTGTTTGTAACAGTTCCGCCCATCCATGAACAGAAGCGCCCTATTGGCATCCTGGTTCCGTCCCCCAGAGAACATACACCCTCTCAGGACTCGCCTACGAATTGGATTTCACTAACAGAATGCGGAAAATATGTAATCCGGTCGGGTCGAAACCAGCGGCATCCGTGCCGCAAGGTTTCTAAAACCGCCGTCCTGGCGGTTTTGCCCTCGTTGCAGGAGCATTCTGTAAGTGAAATTTCCAATTCTCCGTCAGAGCCCTGAGAGGATGTATGTTCTCTGAGGGACAGAACCAGGATGCCAATAGGGCGCTTCTGTTCATGGCTGGGCGGAACTGTTACGAGGCTTTTATCAGGGAGTTTGGGACGCTGCCAGGAAATCCTGTATTTCCAGCAAATCATGGAACTGCCGGAAGATCATCGGCTTAAGCGCCTGATCAGGCGCAATCAGATCCGGCACCATAAGGGTATACATACCCGCCTGATAAGCGGAACGTATGCCGTTGGGGGAGTCCTCCACGGCATAGCATTGCTCGGGAGGAACGTTAAGCATTTGGGCAGCAGTCAGGTAAATTTCAGGGTGAGGCTTGCTGTGGGAGACCATATCTCCGCCAACGATCACATCAAAAAACGACAGTAAGCCGATCCCCTCCATCTCTTCCCGGACAACCGCCTCCCTGGTGGAGGAGGCAAGCCCGATTCGATAATGATTTTCCCTTAAAAACTGAAACAACTGATAGGTTCCCGGTTTGACAGGCAGCCCATTCCTGTTTATTTCTTCATGAAAACGCTGGGATACCATGTGGGTATACTTGCGGTATGGAAAATCTGTTCCGTATATTCTGTGAAAAAGCGCTTCCGTTTCATGGGAGTTGATACCAATGCACTGCATCAGGGTTCCTTCTATATCTGGAATATGAAATTCCCTGGCGATTTCCTTCCATTTATCGATTATCATTCGTTCTGAATCAATTAAAGTACCGTCCATATCAAAAATAATATGCCTGATCATTTTTCTTTCCCTCTTCCTGCGCCTGATGTGATAATACGCCTTTCCGGCAACGATCTGAAACGTAACATATTATAGGCTATTTCAGGAAGGAAGGCAAGAATTCCCTACAAAAATCCCCAATCCTGTAGTATAATAACCGTGGAAAGTTCAGATGAAAAGACAAAGAGGAAATATATGATGCTGAGAGAAGATTACCCTTACTTATACGAAACCCATATGCATACCAGCGAGAGCAGCGCCTGCGCCCGAAGTACCGGGGAAGAAATGGCGAAAGCCGCGAAGGGGGCAGGCTACACAGGCATTATCATTACCAACCACAACTGGTATGGCAACAACTGCATTGATCCTTCCCTGCCCTGGGAGGAATGGATCGAAAAATTTTGTAAAGGCTATGAAAATGCAAGAAGCTGGGGAGAAAAGAATGGTCTGGATGTGTTTTTTGGTTATGAATCCGGCTACAGGGGAACAGAATTTCTGATCTACGGCGTGGACAAGGAGTGGTTGATCGCCCACCCTGAGATCAAGGACGCTTCTGTTTCTCAGCAATATGCGCTGATCCACGAAGCGGGCGGCATGGTCATTCATGCCCATCCCTTTCGGGAAGAATACTATATTCCTGAAATCCGGCTTTTCCCGAAGGATGTGGACGGTGTGGAGGGAATCAACGCTATGCACTCTTCTCCTTTAAGCAACGGTCATAATAAAAAGGAATTTGACCAAAAGGCGATTGCTTACGGGAGGGAGCAGGGGCTGTTTTTAACCGCAGGCTCCGATGTGCATACCACCCGGCTTTTGGGGGGAGGTATGGCGTTTAAAAGGAAACTTCATTCCGTGGAGGATTTTTGTCAGGCTCTTTTGGGAGGAGAAGACTACCTTCTCACAAACGGCGACCAATGGTTTGACAAAACAGGGGAACCCATATGAGATTTTTACACATTGCAGACCTCCATATTGGAAAAGTCGTAAATGATTTTTCCATGCTGGAGGATCAGAAATTGATATTGGATCAGATCTGCGGCATGGCTGAGGCGAATCAGGTGGATGCGGTGGTGATCGCAGGGGATGTCTATGACCGGGTGATTCCCCCAAGTGAGGCGGTTACCCTCCTGGATCGCTTTTTAAACGCATTGACGGATTTAGGCATACAGGTCATACTGATCAGTGGAAATCATGATTCCCCTGAACGTTTGAGCTTTGGCGAAAATCTTTTTTCCAGACAGGGTGTGCACATTGCAGGCGTACAGAAAAATGAGCTGACTAAGGTGGTCATAAGGGAAACGACATGTGTGACGGAATTTTTGCTTCTGCCCTTTGTAAAGCCTTCCCAGCTGGGCGTAAGAACCAGCGACGAGGCGGTGGAATGCCTGCTTAAACGATATTGGCAGGAGGAAAAACGGGAGAAGAAAAAGGATTCGGTCCGAAAGAACCGCGTGCTGGTAACGCATTTCTTTGTAACCAATGGGGGAAAGGAACCGGAGCTTTCCGACAGTGAGACTACCATCCATGTAGGAGGGCTGGATAATGTGGAGGTATCCAGGTTTGAAGGTTTTGACTATGTCAGTCTGGGACATATTCACAAGCCCCAGCAGATAGGAGAGCATCCGGTCTGGTATGCAGGCTCCCCCCTTGCCTATTCCTTTGGGGAAGCGGGGCAGACAAAGAAAGCGCTGCTGGTTTCTATGGGAGAGAACGGGCTTTCGGAGGTAAGGGAGCTTTCCCTGCGTCCTTTACGGGAGATGAGAAAACTGAAAGGAACGCTAAAGGAACTGATGGAAAACGCCGGGATGGACGCTGTTGGTGGAAATCCCGGGCGGGAGGATTATATTCAGGCGATTCTGACAGACCGGGGAGAACTGATCGATCCCATCGGAACCCTCAGAAGCGTGTATCCCAATGTGATGCAGATCGTGAGGGAGGAAGGGGAGAGAAACGCCGGAAGGGATATGCCGGGAACAGGAAAAAGCAGGAGGCATAAAGGAAAGAAGGATGTACTGCCGCTGTTTGAGGCATTCTATCAGGAAGTACGGGAGGAGACTCTCTCGGAAGAAGGAAAAAGGATCGTCACGGATCTGATCAAAGAATTGGAGGAAAGGGAGTAGCCGATGAAACCTGTGAGATTGACTCTGTGCGGATGGGGACCTTATAAAGGAAAACAGGAAATAGATTTTACAGGCTTTCATGAGAGAGGGCTTTTTTTAATCACGGGACCTACCGGAGCAGGAAAGACTACCGTTTTTGATGCCATTGCCTATGCTCTTTATGGAAACATGAGCGGGGGAATGAGGGAAAAAAACAGCGTGCGCAGTGATTTTGCCGATGGAGATACGCCCACCTATGTGGAGTTTGTGATGACCCATGAGGGGAAAACCTATACCATATACAGGAATCCTGAATATATGCGTCCAAGAAAACGCAAGGCGTCCGCTAAAGAGGGAAAGCCGGCGGAGCAGTTTACCAAAGAAAAAGAAAGAGCGGTATTTACGGATTGGGAAGGAAGATCGGTGGAGGGCGGCAGCGAGGTGTCCCGGAAGGTGCAGGAACTTTTAAGGCTGGACTATCGCCAGTTTAAACAACTGTCCATGATCGCGCAGGGGGAGTTTGCAAGGCTTTTGTCAGCGCCGCCTTCGGAAAAGACAAAAATATTCCGGGAAATATTTGGAACCGATCTGTATGAAAGGATCGCCGCGTCTTTAAAGGGAAAATCCGGCAGTATCTATAAGCAGGTAACGGAATGCAGGCACAAAATGGACGAGGACGTGGATATGTTGCTGCGGGAAGGAGTAGACTTGGGTGACTCCAACGGTCATTACTATGAAGAGGCGATTGAGCGGCTGAAGGAAGAGAAAAAGCAGCTGGGCAGGCAGTGCCGTGAAAGCAGGGAGTCTTACAGGCAGAAGGATCAGCAGGTACAGAAGCTGGCAGGAATACTTGCGGAGAATGAGAGAATGGAGAGCTTGCTGGAAAAGCTGGCACAGGAAAAGGAGCGGAACGCCGCCCTGCTTTTGCGGGAGAAGGAGATCCGGGAGAAAACGACTCTGCTTAGAATTCAGGAGAAGGCGGCTGGGTTAAGGGAAGCAGAAGTGAAACTGTCAGCGGCAATGGAACAGAGTGTCAGACTGGAAAAGGAATTGGTGTCAGGTAAGGAAGAGATAGAAAAGCTGGAGTGTCAGAATGGTAAAGATGCCCCTGTTTTTGCGGCTCAGGAGGAAATTGCCGCCGCTTTTGAGGAGGAAAAAAGGCGGCAGGAAGCGACACAGGAGTTTGACCGTATCAGTCAGGAATATTTGGCGGAATCGGAAGTGTTATGTAAACTTCAAAGAGAATATTTAGAGGCTGAGAAAGAGGAGGAAGAGGCGAAGGTTCTTTATGAACAGACCGATAAGGCTTACCGCCATGGAATGGCGGGGATTCTGGCGGAAAGCCTGGAGGAAGGAAAGCCCTGCCCTGTGTGCGGCTCCACAGACCATCCCCGTCCGGCGGCAGAGGACAAGGGGCTTCCCACCAAAGAACAGGTAAAGCGCCAAAGGGAATGCTATGAGAAAAAGCAGAAAGTCCGCATGGAGCTTCACGGAAAAACCGTGGTATGTGTGGCAAAGAAAGAAGAATTGAAAAAGAAAGAGCAGGAGAGCCGGGAGCATTGCCGTCTTTTGGAGGAAAGCTGCAGTAAGAGAACCCCTTTTACAGCCCGGTATCTTGCCGCCCACACGCCGGAGGATTTTGACCGTCAGATCGGGGAGTATCAACAGAGAACAGCGGTGTTGAAGGAAAAACGCAATATGCTGGAACGAAGGAAAGCCGAGGCAGTGCAGATAGAAAAAAATGTAAAAAAATGCCGGCAGGAATTTGAGAAAGGATTGAAAAATGCAGGTTTTTCTTCCACGGAAGCCTATCAGGAAGCGCGACGGGAGGAGAATGAGGTCTTGAACCTGAGGGAAGAGATCGAATGCTACGGGAGGGATCTCCATTTAAACAGGCAGATGATCGCTCATCTTACGGAAGAGACAGGCAAGGCAAAGCTTCAGGATATAGGGGAAGTGAAAAGCGCCTTAAAACAGGCGGAGGAAGAGAAGCAGACGCTTTTTGACCGGCAGGTTCTATTGGAAAACAGGCAGAAAAGCGTGGAAAAAGGAATGGCTTCACTTCAAGATAAAAACAAACGGCTGAAAGCTTTAATGGAAAAATACAGCCTGCTAAAGGATTTAGATGATGCGGCAAATGGGAATAATAAGAAAAAGTTGGTTTTTGAGCAGTATGTGCTTGCGGCTTACTTTGAGGATATTCTTCTTGCGGCGAATATCAGGCTCCGGGTGATGAGTAACGGCAGATATGAGCTGAAACGGGTGGAGCAGATCAGCGACGGGAGAAGCAAGGACAATCTGGAAATAGAAGTGATGGACTATTATACCGGAAAGTACCGTTCGGTGAAGACTCTTTCCGGAGGAGAGGCATTTAAGGCGTCCCTGGCGCTGGCGCTGGGCATGAGCGACGTGGTACAGTCCGCAAGCGGCGGGCTTAAGGTGGAAGCGTTGTTCATCGATGAGGGGTTTGGAAGTTTGGATGGGGAATCCATAGAGCAGTCATGTCTGACCCTCCAGAGCCTGGTGGAAAGGGACAGGCTGATCGGCATTATTTCCCATGTGCCGGAGCTGGCGGAAAAAATAGGAGATCAAATACAAATTTGTAAAACAAATGCTGGAAGTAGCGCGGTTGTTATGTTATCGTAATAGATGCGGCAGTAGTTGCAAATGCCGGAAAATGTAAACATTGTTTTGAAACGGAGGTACCTATGGAAAATCAATTTGACGTTATTATTATCGGCGCCGGACCGGGCGGTATTTTTTGCGCATATGAGCTTCTTCATCAAAAGGAGGATTTGAAAGTATTGATCGTAGAAAAAGGGCGTTCTATCGAGAAAAGACAATGCCCCAAGCGCGTTACAAAACAGTGTGTCGGCTGTAAACCCTGTTCCATTACCACTGGCTTTGCAGGCGCAGGCGCTTTTTCCGATGGAAAGCTGTCTCTTTCTCCGGACGTGGGAGGAAATCTGCCTGCTATTTTGGGCTATGATGAAACCTTGAAGCTGATTGGAGAGTCGGATCAGATCTACTTGAAATTTGGCGCGGATACGGATGTTTATGGAATGGATAAGCAGACCGAGATCAGGGAGATCAGAAAGAAAGCAATTAACGCCAATCTAAAGTTGGTAGAGTGCCCCATCCGCCATCTGGGAACAGAAGAGGGCTACAAAATATACGAAAAGCTGCAGCATCATTTGGAGGAGAAAGGAGCAGTCCTCTTATTCCAGACCATGGTGGAGGATATTCTCATAGAAGAAGGGCGTGCCGTGGGAATCAGAACGGATAAAGGGGAAACCTTTTATGCGGGAGAGATCGTGTCCGCAGTAGGTCGTGAGGGAGCGGACTGGTTTAAGAATAAATGCGAGGAAATTGGAATTGAGACTACGCCGGGAACGGTGGATATCGGCGTCAGGGTAGAGGTGAGGGACGAGGTCATGCAGTTTTTGAATGAAAACCTGTATGAGGCGAAGCTGATCTATCATACCCCTACGTTTGACGACAAGGTGAGAACCTTCTGTACCAATCCTTCCGGGGAGGTGGCAACAGAATATTACGAGGGCGGTCTGGCGGTGGTCAACGGTCATGCCTATAAGTCAAAGGAATTTAAAACCAGTAACACGAATTTTGCCATTTTGGTGAGCAAGAATTTTACCAAGCCCTTTAAAACGCCTATTGAGTACGGCAAGCATATCGCCCAGCTTTCCAATATGCTCTGCGGAGGAAAGATTCTGGTGCAGACTTTCGGTGATTTTAAACGGGGAAGAAGAACTACGGAGGAGCGTTTGTGCCGGAATAATATTATGCCCACCCTAAAGGATGCGGTGCCGGGAGATCTGTCGCTGGTATTCCCCCACAGGATCATGGTGGACATTGAAGAGATGCTGGTTGCTTTGGATAAGATCACACCGGGAATTGCGGCGGATGAGACTCTGCTTTATGGCGTGGAAGTAAAATTTTATTCCAACAGAGTGATCGTGAACCGGGATTTTGAAACCAGTATCCATGGGCTTCGTGCCATTGGTGACGGCGCAGGGGTGACCAGAGGGCTTCAGCAGGCATCCGCCAACGGCATCAGCGTGGCAAGAAGTATTTTAAGGAAGTTGGAAGCATGAAAAAAGCGACGGGAAAGAGAGCCGCTGCGTTCCTTTTAGGAGCGCTTCTGCTTTTAACGGTGGGCGGCTGTAAGAAAAATGATGCCGATACCAAGCTGGTTCTCACCACAGGGTTTAAAAAGGATGAGATCTTTCGGATCGAAACCATGTCCTGCACCCTGCCGGAGGTAATGGTTTACCTCACCAATACCCAGGATCAGTATGAGAGTGTATACGGAGAGGAAATATGGAAAACCGACTTAAACGGCGTTACTCTGGAAGAAAACGTGAAGGATACGGTGTTGGCGCAGCTGGCACAGATCAAGACCATGAACCTTCTTGCCCAGCAGCATGGGGTTTCCTTGAGCCATGGGGAGCTTGAAACGGTAAAAGCCGCGGCGTCCGCTTACTTTCATTCCCTGAATCAGGCTGAAAGGGAAAGCATGCACGTGACGGAGGAGATCATCCGTCAGCTTTATGGAGAATTTGCGCTGGCAAACAAGGTGTATGAGTATATCATTAAAGATATCAATCCGGAGATCAGCGATGATGAAGCCAGAACCATTACGGTACAGCATATCCTGATCACCACTTATGCATTGGACGGTACGGGGGAAAAGATCGAATACACGGAAAATGCCAAAAGAGATGCCAGGGAGCATGCAGAGGAGATTTTGCGTCTTGCACGGGAAGAGGGGAGCGACTTTGAGGAGCTGGTGCTTCAATACAGTGAAGGTGAGAAGGGAACCCTTTCCTTTGGTAAGGGAGAGATGGAAAAGGTCTTTGAGGATACCGCGTTTAACCTGGAAACAGGTGAGATCAGTGATATTGTTGAAACAGAATATGGATACCATATCATTAAGTGCATCAGCACTTTTAACCGGGAGGAGACCGACGCCAACAAAGTGAAGATCGTGGAGAAGAGGCGGGAGGAGGTCTTTGGTCAGGAATATGATATGTTTGTAACGACTCTTACAAGGGATTTGAACGAGGAGCTTTGGAAGCAGGTTTCGTTTATCCGAAATGAAGAGGTTACGACCAGAGATTTTTTTGATATTTATAACCAATATTTCAGTTAATAAAAATTTTAGAATTACAGAAAGCCTGTAAATACAAGGAATTTTTAGAATTATTAGCACTCATTTCGAATGAGTGCTAATTTTGTCTTGACTTTTATGGGAAAGGGAATTACACTTGATTTTAGTTTCAGGATTCGTACATGAGGAAAGAATAAGAAAAAGGAGTGATTTATCGTGGCAGAAAAACACGGAAATTTATCGATCAACAGTGAAAACATATTCCCAATTATTAAGAAATGGCTGTATTCCGACCATGACATTTTTTTCAGGGAATTGATTTCCAATGGCTGCGATGCCATAACGAAGCTGAAGAAGCTGGATATGATGGGGGAATATGCCCTTCCGGAGGGATATGAGGGGAAGATCCAGGTGCTGGTAAATCCGGAGGAGAAGACCCTTAAATTTGTGGACAACGGTATCGGTATGACGGGAGACGAGGTAGAGGAATATATCAACCAGATCGCGTTCTCCGGAGCAACGGATTTCATTGCAAAGTATAAAGACAAGACAAACGAAGACCAGATCATAGGTCATTTTGGACTGGGCTTTTATTCCGCATTCATGGTGGCTGATGAGGTGCATATCGATACGCTCTCCTGGCAGGAGGGAGCTGCACCGGTGCATTGGGAATGTGACGGTGGCACGGAGTTCGACATGAAGGAAGGGGACAGGACGGAGGTGGGAACCACCATTACCCTGTTCCTGAATGAGGATGTGCTGGAATTCTGCAATGAGTATAAAGCAAGGGAAGTAATCAAGAAATACTGTTCCTTTATGCCCACGGAGATCTATCTTTCCAAGGAGAATACCAAGGATACCCAGACGGTTACCGCCGATGAAAAACTGGACACGGACACTGTCCTGGAGGAGATCAAGCCGGAGAAGGAAGAGGACCCCTTAAAATATAAGATCGTTAAAAGGCCTGAGCTTTTAAACGAGACCATGCCCTTGTGGATGAAGCATCCCAATGAATGTACAAAGGAGGAATATCTGGAATTTTACCGCAAGGTATTCCAGGATTATAAGGAGCCGTTGTTCTGGATTCATTTGAATATGGATTATCCCTTTAACTTAAAGGGTATTTTATACTTCCCCAAGATCAATATGGAGTATGAATCCATTGAAGGCGTCATTAAGCTGTACAACAATCAGGTCTTTATTGCGGATAACATCAAAGAAGTGATCCCGGAATTCCTGATGCTCTTAAAGGGCGTGATCGACTGTCCGGATCTGCCGTTGAACGTATCCAGAAGCGCGCTGCAGAACGATGGATTTGTAAAGAAGATCTCCGACTATATCAGCAAAAAAGTGGCGGATAAGCTTTCCGGCATGTGTAAGACGGAAAAGGAAGAGTATGACAAGTATTGGGACGACATCAGTCCATTTATCAAATTTGGCTGTCTGAAGGACGATAAGTTCTGTGAAAAGATGACAGACTATATTCTCTTTAAGAATCTGGACGGAAAGTATCTGACTCTTCCGGAATGTCTGGAGGTAAATAAAATTGATCCGGACGAAGGCGAGGAAGAGGCTCAGGAGGAGAAAGCAGCCGAGGCAGAGGTAGTGGATGCGGACGGCAACGTGGTAAGTGCAGGTTCCGATGAAAACAGCGTTGAACAGGAAGATGCCGGGGAAGAAGAAAAGAAAGAAAAGGTCATCTATTATGTAACCGATGAGAAGCAGCAGAGCCAGTATATCAGCATGTTCAGAGCTGCCAAGATGGATGCCGTTATCCTCACTCACAACATTGATCAGCCTTTTGTTTCCCAGCTGGAAGCAAAGAACGAGGGCATCAAGTTCCAGAGAATCGATGCAGACCTGACAGATACCTTTAAGGCTAAGACCAGCAAGAAAGCGGAGAAGGAGCTGGAGGAAGCTGCGGAAGCCATTGGAAAAGTGATGAAAAAGGTTCTGAAAAAGGATAAGATCACCATCAAGGTGGAAAAGCTGAAAAACAAGAAGATTTCTTCCATGATCACCCTGTCCGAGGAGAGCAGAAGGATGCAGGATATGATGAAGATGTATTCCATGCCGGGTATGGATATGGGCGGTTTTGGCAAGGAAGGAGAAACTTTGATCCTGAATGCAAACCATCCTCTGGTACAGTACATTATGGAAAAGACGGAAGGGGAAAATGTAAATATGATCTGCGAACAGCTGTATGATCTTGCACTGCTGCAGCATGCACCCCTTGAACCTGAGGCAATGAGTAAGTTTGTAGCAAGAAGCAATGACATTATGATGCTGCTGACAAAATAAAAGGGAAGCTGTTTGGCAGTTCCCGATTAAGATACCTCTGCATATGATATGATAAGTATAAATGCAGAGGTATTTTTATGCCCGAAAATATTATGCGCAGTGCCCAGGCGGAGAACGAATATACCGGGAAACTGCAGATCAATGTGACCTCCACCCTGGGACTCATTCCCATACAGGACGCCACCGTGACCATATCCTACAAAGGGGTGCCGGATGTGACCATAGAAAAGCTTTCTACCGACTCATCTGGTCAAACAGAAACGGTGGATCTTCCGGCGCCTCCTTTGGAGTACAGTTTGACGCCGGTGGAGCAGCAGCCTTATTCCGAATATAACATACAAGTGGAGGCGCCCGGCTATGAGCCTGTTGTGGTTTCGGGAACGGAGATCCTTCCCGATGTTACGGCGGTTCAGCCTGTCAAACTGACGCCGGTGGAAACCACGGAAGAGGATGAAGAGGTGATCGTGATTCCCGACCACACCCTGTATGGGGAATATCCGCCCAAAATTCCGGAGGATGAGATCAAGCCCATGGATGAAAGCGGAGAGATCGTACTCAGCCGGGTGGTAATTCCTGAATTTGTGGTGGTTCACGACGGTGTGCCCGATGATCCCACAGCTCCTAATTACTATGTACGCTATAGAGATTACATTAAAAATGTGGTTTCCTCGGAAATCTATGCCACCTGGCCGGAAAGCGCCATTTATGCCAATACTCTTGTTATTATGTCTTTTACGCTGAATCGTGTATATACGGAATGGTATCGAAATAAGGGCTATAATTTTACCATCACTTCCTCAACGGCATATGACCAGAAATGGATCAGAGGAAGAAACGTTTATACCAACATTGACCGGGTGGTGGACAGCGTATTTGCCAATTACCTGTCCCGTCCAGGGGTGCGCCAGCCCATTTTTACCTCCTACTGCGATGGCAGAAGGGTCACCTGCGACGGTTTAAGTCAGTGGGGTTCCAAGTATTTGGGAGAAGAGGGCTACTCTGCCATTGATATTATCCATTACTATTATGGAAGCGATATGTATATCAACACGGCTCAGAGCGTTGCCGGTGTCCCTTCTTCTTTCCCAGGGTACAATCTGAACATAGGGGCAACGGGAGACAAGGTGAGACAGATCCAGCAGCAGTTAAACCGCATTGCCAGGAATTATCCGGCGATTCCTACGGTTACGGCGGATGGAATTTATGGTCCTGCTACTGCAAACGCTGTGAAAACCTTCCAGAGAATCTTTAATCTGCCTCAGTCGGGGATTGTAGATTATCCTACATGGTACAGCATATCCAATATTTATGTGGGAGTCAGCCGCATTTCAGAACCGGGTTGAGTTTGCGTAATGGGGGTGAAAAATCCCCATCCACTTTTGGCAGCGCCGGCTGGGAACCAGATTCCGGAAGAGAAAAAAGAAAGCCTGTGAGTACTCCGTTGCACCGGACATTACGATGAGCCTTTGAACGCAAAAATCATGTCAGCATGGGTTCCCATGATTTTCAGAGTCTCATCTCCATGGTGCAAAAGTCGCACTCACAGGCTTTCTTTTTTCTCTTCCGGAGGATTTTTGATATATTTTAGCCCGAGTTCCTCTATGAATTTTAGATCCATTAAGAGCCTCCTATCTATTGATATAATTTCTCGGAATCTTCTGCCCTTATTTCATGGGGCTTTCAAAACCTATTTTTCAAAAATTACCTACTTTTTTGCGTTTGAGAATAATAGCAGGAAAGAAGAGGAATTATTGTTCGTATCATATTAAGGTCGTAATATGTTAAAATATAAAAAACGAACAACTCTTGTGTAATATATTGTAAAAATATAGTAGTGTAATTGATAAAAAATAGAGAGGCTAATAAATATGTTAAAAAAGATATTTATCATAGTATTTTGCATAAGTATCACCTTTGTTTTTTGCTCATGTGGAAAAGGAAGCTATGAAAAGAGATATACGCATAAAGAATATGGAGACTGGGAGTTGGTTGCAAGTCAGGAAGGCGCTCATGATTTTGAGACTGTTAATGTTGAAGGAGGCAAAGAAGCTACTACAACATTTAATATAGGAATATCAGTGGATATACAAGAAATGATAAATGCTGAATTTGGAGCCGAGTTTGCCAATGCCAAAATATATGAAACGGGCACGACGGCAGTAATCAATCGAGGGGAGAGAATAAATTTCTACATAAGGACAGTATATGATGTTTATGATATAATTCAAATAAAATCAAATGGAGAAGAAAAATTCATAGTAGAATACGGAAGACCGGCTTCGGTTCAATATCGTAAAAAAGTATATGATGAAGATGGAAATGTTATTAGAGATTCTGAGAACCCTGATTATAAAGAACCTGAAAAAGAGAGAGAAAAAAGTGAGCAAGATATTATTGGACTATATATAAAAAGAAGTGAAAATGAAGTAATCTCACAAGACGAATTAAGAAATTTGTCAGACGAAGAACTTAGATACGTATGCAATGGTATTTTTGCGTATTGCGGAAGAATATATGAGGGAGAATTGAAAGAATATTACGAAAAGTATGATTGGTATGAACCCAGTATACGGGGCGAAGATTTTATTTGGGACAAATATTTTAATGATTTTCAATTCCAAACAATGAACAATATTGTAAATCTCAGGAAAGAGAGAGCAAATTAGGTTGTAAGCTGTTATCGATATAAGACTAATGTAAATTATATTTTTTAAATTAAAAGAGGTAACCTTCACGGCAGGTTTTAGAAAGTATTTGATTGTGGAATGGAAATATTAAGGGTATAATAAATGATGAGAAGATAAGGCTTTGGGAGGAAAAAGGAATGCTGCCTGATGAGATAAGAGAGGAATTGATACAGGGCTTAACTGATATCTTTCAAAAGAACATGTCTATGATTATTTTATATGGGTCGGTGGCGAGAGGGGAAGCAACCAACGAAAGTGATATTGATATTGCAATTATTATCAAAAACGAGATGGACGATCAGACAAAAAGACGTTTTATCAGTTGGGCGGCTGATATGGATATTCGTCATGAGAGAGTTTTTTCAATTGTGGATATAAAGGAAGATAATATGAAGAAATGGGAGAGGGTTCTTCCGTTTTATCAGAATGTCCGGAAGGAGGGAGTCGTTTTATGGAGGGCAGCCTAAAAGAGTTGGCAGGATATCGATTGGAGAAGGCTAAAGAAATGCTATCAGCAGCAGAAAGCAATCTGGAAATAGAGGAATACAAGACTTCGTTAAATAGATCATATTATGCAGTTTTTCATGCAATGCGTGCGGCGAATGTACTAAAAGGGTTTGATTCTTCTAAACATTCAGGGGTGATAGCTTTCTTTACGAAAGAATATCTTAAAACAGATATTTTAGACAGGGATATGGCTGTTATTATTAAAGGCAGCTCGCACTGCAGAGAAAAATCAGATTATGATGATTTCTATATTGCAGGGAGAAAGGAAGCGGAGGAGCAGTTCAATAATGCAAAGCAGTTTGTTCAGAAGGTAGAGGAGTATATAAATTTTGATGAAAGGTAAATTGGCTAAAGCTATATGGGCATGTTTTGGTGCGGTAATTGTTATTGCTTTGGGGTTTGCTGTAAATCTTTACATAATTGGCGAGCCGGCTGACGGTGCGCAACTGTGTTGCAGAACTTCTTTGGAAGGTGAATCACTGAAATTGCAGGTGGATTCTGTGGAATCTGCTGTTGTCCTTCGTGGATGGCGGTTTAAAAGAGATGGAAATACGTTATGGATCAGTGCAAGGAAGGTGCTTGTGTCACCGCTGTTCCCCGAGGGAACTTTTGCAACTACCATTGATTTAGACGGTGTTGAAACGGTATCGTTGGGCGGTCAGGTTATTTTTGAGAAAAAACCTTAAGGAAATTGGAAGCTGTGTGGAAATAATGGAAAGTGATATCAAAATCAGGGCAGCGTCAGAGAATGATGCGGAAGAAATTTTAGAGATCTACGCGCCTTATGTGGAGAAGACGGCAATTACTTTTGAATATGATGTGCCAACTTCTGCCCAATTTGCAGAGAGAATCAGAACTATATTGCAAAAGTATCCTTATCTTGTGGCGGAAAAAGATGGGAAACTTTTAGGCTATGCCTATGCGGGATCATTTGTGGGGCGCGCCGCTTACGATTGGGCGGCAGAGGTAACCATTTACCTGAAAATGGATATGCGGAAAATAGGCTTGGGAAAAAAGCTTTATCAGGCATTGGAAAAAGTCTGCAGGGCGCAGAATATTACCAACTTATATGCCTGTATCGGCTGTCCGGAAAGGGAAGATGAATATCTGACCAGAAACAGCATGGGATTTCATGCCCATATGGGTTATGCCTTGGTTGGGGAATTTCACAAGTGCGGTTATAAATTTGGACGCTGGTACAACATGGTCTGGATGGAGAAAATAATCGGAGTGCATGATCCTGCTCCGGGTTCTCTGATTCCTTTCCCGGAGCTGGACATGGAAGCTGCCGCTACCTTTTTTCAATAATTTTATCGATCAAACCGTAATGAAGCGCCTCCTGGGCAGACATATAATGATCCCGTTCGGTATCAGCGGTGATCTCTTCAACAGACCGTCCCGTATTCTCCGCTAAAATACGGTTTAATCGCTGCTTATTTTTCTGAATGTGGTCAGACATGATCTTCAGATCTGTTGCCGGACCCTGGATGCCATTTCCGTGAACGGCAGGCTGGTGTATCATGATCTCTGCATTTGTAAGGGCGATGCGTTTGCCTTTTGCGCCTCCTGCTAATAAAAATGCGCCAAAACTAGCGGCAAGCCCGATGCAGATAGTAGACACATCGCAGCGAATGTACTGCATGGTGTCGTAAATGGCAAAACCTGCCGAAATAGAACCGCCGGGGCTGTTGATATAGAATTGGATATCCTTTTGAGGGTCCTGGGCTTCTAAAAACAGCATTTGGGCAACGATCAGACTGGCGGAAACATCGCTCACTTCTTCGCCCAGGAAAATAATTCTGTCTGACAAAAGCCTGGAAAAAATATCATAGCTTCTTTCTCCATGGCTGGTTTGTTCAATAACATAGGGAATCGTACTCATGCGGCAATTTTACCTCCCAACCCGCAGCTTATTTGAGAACCGGTTCTGCGGGAGCTTCCGACACTGATCCGTGGCTGCCGGGGATAGAAGATCCCGTTATTCCGAAAGACCTGGGGCGTGCAAAAATACAACTGGTGAAACGCAGCGGTAAACGCCTGCTGTGATTGATACTGCGCCTCATAAGCGATTTCTACAATAGGTTTTTGCGTCTCCGTCAACTTCTGTGCCGCCAGAGTTAATCTGCGCCCCTGCACATATTTGCAGATGGTTTTTCCGGTTTCCCTTGTGAATACTCTTGCAAGATAGAATTTGGAGTAATTCAGATCCTTTGCAATTTTATCCAGGGATAGTTCTTCATTCAAATGTTCTTCCAGATATTCTACGATTCGTTCCACAACCATATTTTTGTTCATGATAAGATCACCTCTTTTTCTATTAGCATAGCATAATCATTGCAGAAAGTCTTAATTGAAATTGCCCTTTTGATTGTAGTTTTCCATTGACGCAAGAAGCAGGGGCACTATGGGCATTAAGGGCTGTGCCGGGCAGGGGCATACATCCCTCCCAGACTCGGTCTTCGAATCGGATTTCACTAACAGAATAATATAAATTGTAGAAACCAGTCGGGGCGGAACCCAGCGGCATCCGTGCCGCGTGGTTCCTAAAACCGCCGTCCTGGCGGTTTTGCCCTCGTCCCTGCCTTATTCTGTAAGTGAAATGACCGATTCTTCGCCAAGAGCCTGGGAGGGATGTATGCCCCTGCCCGGCACAGTCCTTAATGCCCATAGCGCCCCTGCTTCCTGCGTCAATGGAAAACTGGTTACTTTACACACTCATATCAGAGCGCGGCATTGGGCAAGGTTATCAAAAACTTCACTCGTGTAGTTTGGCGGTGTCTTGCCGCAAGGAACAGAAGCGTATTGGCAGCCTGGCTTTGCACCTGGGGGATACACATCCTTTCCAGGCTTTAGCGAAGAATTGGTAATTTCACTTACAGAATGTTCCTGTAACGAGGGTAAAACCGCCAGGACGGCGGTTTTAAGAGCCTCGCGGCATG
>CAMWCA010000013.1 GCA_947172705.1 uncultured Lachnospiraceae bacterium | reverse complement strand
AGTCTCATCTCCATCGCACAAAAGTCAGTTGCACGAACTCTTTTTGTGCAGATTGTCGGACGCACTCCCCAGCCAGGGCTTTTGACACCCACATCATTTTAAACCTGTTTTTCAAAAAAATCCAGCATATTTTCACTCCATCGCCTGCAGGAACAGTTATAGCCCAGCCCAACCCCGTGATCGCCGGAAGGAAAAATCTGGCATAAATGGGCAATTCCAGCCTTTTCCAATGCCTGATCGAGACGGCGGGTGTTGCTCGCCGGTACGCACCCATCGTCTTCATTTGCAAAAGCATAGGTTACAGGATAACCAGAACCAATTTGCTTTTCCACCGACAGCTTTTCTCTCAGTTCCTCCCCACCCTCCATGAGGTCATGTTCTCCTGCGAATGCATACTCTCTTGCAAAGGCATGATCTCTTGTCAGGGCATGAAAGCTTCCTTCATGATATTCTTCCAGAAAGCTGATAACAGGGTATAAAAGCCCTACGCCGTTGGGGCATGCCCCCACAGACCGATATTGCTTTTCTTTTTCCTCCGGCAACATTTCCAAAAGCTTCCGCTTCATAGAATCATATAAATATGCCTGGCTTGCGCAGAGATGCCCTCCGGCGGAAGCCCCCAGGGTTATGATCCGTTCCGGGTCAATTCCATACTCCCGTGCGTGCAGCCTCACATACATCACCGCCATTGTCAGGTCAAGGTGAGGAAGCGGATATGCGTTGGACGCTACTCTGTAGCGGAGAATAAAGGCTTTGTAGCCGCCGTCCCTCTCCATCCGCTGGGCAAGCTGAATTCCTTCCGAATATGCGGAAAGCATTTCATAGCCTCCCCCCGGGCAGATGATCACAGCTGGACGTCCGGATTCCCTCTCCCTCTTTTCTGTCGGCACAGCATCCGAAGCATAGGGCGGAATCGACTCCTTGCCGAAAGTGTGGGCAAAAGCAATGTTATCCACCTTAGGATTTCCGGTAAAAAGGGAAACGCCCTCCTCGCTGTTCAAATCGCCGTCGGGTATCCAGCCTTCTTTCTGCTCCTTCCACAAGGGTATAAACTGAAAACGCTGTTTTTGAAAGACTTCCATTAATATGTTGGCACATTCCACAAAGGCATCCGACAAAAAAGGCTCGCCCCACTCCATGGTATCCTTCCCGGCGATCTCTCTCATGCTGTCATGCATATGCTCCTTAGGTATTCTTTCCAACCAGCACAGGGGGAATAGATTGCCGATCCCCCTTCCCACTGGTTCCGTATTCATTATTTCATAAAATGTGTGATCAATTGTAAACATTTCAACCTCTAAACCCAAAGTCTGATATCCTTTACGCTGCTTCCCACTCCCAGGCGGACTCTCTCCTGCCTGGTTTTCACGGAAATTTTGATCTGTCCCGTTTCCCCCGGTTCCAGGTAGATCTTTCCAAAGCCTGCCAGTTCTTTTAAAGGGCGAAGCTCTGACAGATGCGCTTCTTTTTGCTGCCATTCCTCCGGCGCTTTCTCCTGCTCCTTTATGCGGTAGACCTGCACCGTTTCTCCTCCCGGGTATTTTCCCGTATTGGTCAGCCTGCATATCACATAGCCGCAGCCGTCTGCCTCCTCATAAACCGCATCCTCATAGACAAACCGGGAATAAGAAACGCCATGCCCAAAGCAAAATTCCGGTTCCACCCCAAAGGTTTCATTGTAACGATAGCCAACGAAAATTCCTTCTTTATAGGCAACCTGCTCTTCCCCGGCAAACTCTCCCAGGGCATGGGCGGAACAGTCCATATGATTTTTATAAAAGGTTTCCGGCAGCTTTCCCGATGGATTGACTTTTCCAAAAAGCGTCTCCGCCAATGCAGTCCCTCCCTCCATGCCTGCGTAATAGCTCCAAAGCACCGTATGGGCATCCTGAATCCACTCTCCCATCTCCACGCTGCTGCCGCCTATCAGGATCACCACCAGTTCCGGACAAACGGCAAGCAGCTCACGGATCAGCCGATCCTGCTCATAGGGAAGCTTCATATCCCTGCGGTCCAGCCCTTCGCTGTCATAATCGTGATTTAAGCCTCCTACAAAAATAACGGTATCGTAATTTTTTGCCGCTTCCACAGCTTCCCTGCGGAGTGCTGCTCTTCTTGCCGCTGCGCTTTGATCCTCTTTTTGCTCTTCTCTGCCATGTCCTCCGCCCTCTTCCAGGCTTTTTTCCTGCCAGTTTATATCCTCACTTTTTTCCTGGGCATCGCTTTCATAGCCCTTTACGAAATCCACCCGGGCATTGCCTCCCAAAAGCCTTTTGATTCCCATCAAAGGCGATATTTCGTAGAGCGCCTTGATCTCTGCGCTGCCCCCGCCCTTTGAATGAATGCGTTCTGCATTTTCTCCTATCAGAAGAAGCTTTTTTATCCTCTCTTCGCACAGTGGAAGATACCCTGTGTCATTTTTCAAAAGCACCACGGACTCTCTTGCAGTTTCCAGGGCGGCATACCGATGCTCAGGCAGATTATAGGTGCCTCGCCTGCGGCTGCCCTCCCCGCCTTCCAGCATGTGAAGCTGCATCATAAGCATCAAAATGCGGATCACCTTTTCGTTCACCTTGGACTCCGGGATTTTTCCCTGTTCCACTGCCTTTTTCAGCGGGTCCGCCATGAAGTAATGGTCAAAATCGTCTGTCACCGACATTTCGATATCCAGCTCTGACATTGCGGCAAACTCCGTATCATGAACACCGCCCCAGTCCGAAATCACAACGCCCTCATATCCCCACTCCTGACGCAGGATATCATGAAGCAGATATTGGCTTTGACAGCAGTGCTCTCCGTAGAGCTTGTTATAAGCCCCCATTACGGAAAGGCTGTTTCCTCTGGTTAAACATTCATAAAAAGCGGGAAGATATATTTCTCTCAGCGCCTTTTCATCTATCTCCACATTCACCCAAAGCCGCTGGGTCTCCTGGTTGTTCGCCGCAAAATGCTTTACGCACGCCGCCACATCCCACTGCTGCACCCCCTGGATAAAGGGAACTGCAAGCTCTCCCGTAAGATAAGGGTCTTCGCTGAAATACTCAAAATTTCTGCCGCACAGAGGGCTTCGCTTAATATTAATGCCCGGCGCAAGAATCACATCCTTGCCTCTTCCTCTTGCTTCCTCCCCTAAAACGCTCCCCATGGCAAAGGCAAGATCCCGGTTCCATGTGGCGGCAAGGGCGCTGTTACAAGGCAAGTACGTCACATAATCGTCGGAACGGTCTATTGCCTTCCAATGGTCCGGCTCAAATTCCTGGCGTACCCCCATGGGACCGTCAGACATAATAAGAGGTGGTATCCCCAGCCTTTCCACCCCCTGGGTGGAGAAAAGATGGGCGCCGTGAACCATGCCGATCTTTTCCTCCAGCGTCAGCTTTGCCATGAGATTCTCCGCCTTTGTTCTCATTTCATGTCGATCCATTGCAAACCTCCTCTGTTTTTTCTATAAACTGCAAGAAAACTTTATATCGTCTCCGCTTAAGGTAAGCAGAGTATCGCTTCCCTGCGCCTCCATTTCCACGCCTTCCGCTCCTGACAAGATGCAGTTGACCAGACGAATCCTGCTGCCGGCTCCGCCCTTTACGCGTCCCTGAATCTTCCCGTCTTCCTTTACCAGATCTATTCTTGCCACTTCCTGATCTGCCTGATACACTGCCGCTTCTCCCTGGTTTTCCAGCCCGAAGACCTTAAACTCCAGATTTCCGTGAAAGCCATAGTCTGCCCTTTCATGGGAAATACCTGTGGGAATGATGCTGTTTCCCTTTACCCACAGAGGCACCGACAGATACCCATGCCGTTCCTTCCGCCATACGCCTCCCGATACAGTCTCTCCTGTCAGATAATTCACCCAGGTTCCCTCGGGAAGATAGTAATGCGCCATCCCTTCTTCATTAAAAATCGGCGCCACCAGCAGGGAATCTCCCTGCATATACTGCTTATCCAGGTAACGGCAATTATAATCACCTTCAAATTCCAGCGCCATGCTCCGCATCATAGGGATACCCGTTCTGGAAGTTACCACCGCGGCACTGTAAAGATAGGGCATAAGCTCCAGTTTTAATTGAGTGAAAAACCGCACCACGTCCACTGCCTCTTCGTCATAAACCCAGGGCACCCGGTAGGAGGTGCTTCCATGGAACCGGCTGTGGGTGGACAAAAGCCCGAATGCCGCCCATCTCTTGTATACATCGGGCGTGGAGGTGTGCTCAAAGCCGCCGATATCGTGGCTCCAGAAGCCAAATCCACTGCTGGTCAGGGACAAGCCGCCCCGCAGGCTTTCTTCCATGGATTCATAATCGGACCAGCAGTCTCCGCCCCAGTGTACCGGAAATTTCTGCCCCCCTGCAGTTGCCGAACGTGCAAAGAGAACCGCCTCTTCCTTTCCTCTTTTCTTCTCCAGTACCTGATATACCGTCTTGTTATAAAGATAAGTATAATAGTTGTGCATTTTCACCGGATCTGCACCATTATAATAGACAACGCCAGTGGGAATACGCTCGCCAAAGTCCGTTTTGAAGCAGTCCACTCCCATATCCAGCAGCTCCTCCAGCTTTTCCTGATACCAGCGGCAAGCCTCCGGATTGGTAAAATCAATGATGGCAAGCCCCGGCTGCCACATATCCCACTGCCACACGTCCCCGTTTGGACGCTTCAGGAAGTATCCCTTTTCCATCCCTTCCTCAAACAAACAGGACTCCTGACCTATGTAGGAATTAATCCAGACACAGATTTTAATGCCCTTCTCCTTAATCCGCCTAAGCATTCCCGCCGGATCGGGAAATACCCTTTCGTCCCACACAAAGTCCGTCCAATGGAATTCCCGCATCCAGCAACAGTCGAAATGGAATACGGAAAGGGGAATCCCTCTCTCCTGCATACCGTCAATAAAGCTCATAACCGTGGCTTCATCATAGCTGGTGGTAAAAGACGTGGAAAGCCACAGCCCAAAGGTCCACTGTGCCGGCAGGGAAGGTTTCCCCGTCAGGTCAGTATAACGTTCCAGCACCTCTTTCATGGAAGGTCCGTTGATCAAAAAGTAATCCAGACTCTCTCCCTCCACGGAAAAGCCAACCTTGCTCACCTGCTCTGTTGCCACCTCAAACTCCACCTTTTCCGGATGGTTTACAAACACGCCGTAGCCCCGGTTAGAAAGATAAAAGGGAATATTTTTATAGGATTGCTCCGTGCTGGTTCCGCCGTCCTCGTTCCAGATCGATACGGACTGACCGTTTTTCACAAAGGGCGTAAAACGCTCTCCCATGCCATAGATCAGTTCGTCCACGGAAAGCCCCAGCTGCTGGCACATATAAGCCTTTCCTCCCTTATCATAGGCAAAACCCTTCCAGTTTTCCCTCACATAAGCAAGATCCTTGGAAACGCTCTTTGTCAAAAGCTTTCCGTCTCTCTCATAACGCATGGACCAATGCTCCAGATCGATCACCAGGCTCATATGTCCGTTTTGCACCGTCAGTTTCCCGCTTTCTTCCGTCACATCCAGGTTCAGATCTCCCGGCAGATTCAATTCAAATTCCGGCGCTTTTTTCCTTACGCCCCTGTGATGATAAGTCTGTACCCGAATCACCTCCGGCATGGGGGCACTGATACGTACTGTCAGATTGATGCCCCCCAGGGTATCTCCCTTTTTCTCGATCCGCGACGTGGGCGCGCATAAAATGACTTCCTTTTCTCCTTTTCTGATCTCATATACATGCTGGGGTGAAAAACAGCCTACGCCTTCTCTAAACAGCCAGCATCCATTGTGGTATTTCATAAACAACCTCCTCAATTCCAATCCGTGCCTTTTGCCGTGATTCTTGTTTTTCCTCATTATATAAAAGAAAGGGCAAAATAAATACTCTATTTTTCAGTGATAAAATCCTATGAAATTTGAAGAATCACAACTCCTTTGGGTTCCACCTGGAAACACTCTCCCACGCCGTAGCTTACATCCTCAAGCAAGGATTTTCCGCCCTCCAAAGCGGTAATTTTCACCGGCTCCTCCCTGTGATTTAAAAAGAAGATATACTTGTGCTTCCTGTTTTGCCGGGCGCAGATCTCCACTCCCGGAACTTCCTCCCATATAGGGTCTATCCCCATTTCCTTTGTCACCATAGCTGCAAAATCCCGGTAAAAATCCTGCTCTCCCCGTGTCGCCACATAATAGGCATACCCGTCCCCATATCGGTTTTTTGTAAGCACAGGGGCTCCGGCATAAAAATCCTTTTCATAAAAAGCAAGCGCCTTTGCCTTCCTGGTATAAAGAATATCACAAAGAAGCCGGCATTCATACTCTTTTCCTCTCCATCGAAAGCTGTTTTTCTGATCCGGAGGAAGCGCGTCGGTTTCCTCCACCCAGATACCTAAAAGCTCCCGGAGCTTTCCCGGGTAACCGCCCTCACAAACCAGATCGTGTTCATCCACGATTCCTGAGAAAAAGGTGGTCACAAAACAGCCTCCCCTTTTCACAAACGCCTCAAGCTTCCCTGCATAGCCTTCCTTTACCATATAAAGCGCCGGAGCAACCACCAATGTGTATTCCTCCAGAGGATCGGAAACGGAAATGATATCCACGGGAATATTTTTTTCATAAAAAGCGTCGTAATAACGCTGTACCTCCTCCAGATATTTCAGGTCACAACTGGGACCTGCGGAATATTCCAGCGCCCACCAATTATCCCAATCCACCAAAATAGCCACACGCGCCTTTACTCTGGTTCCCAGGGTTCTGCTTCCCAGTTTTTCCAGCTCTTTTCCCAACGCCTTCACTTCCCGAAACACTCTTGTATACTCATGACCCGCATGGTCAATCACTGCTCCGTGGAATTTTTCACAGGCGCCTATGCTTCTGCGCATCTGGAAAAACAGTACGGAATCAGAGCCATGGGCAATCGCCTGATAACTCCACAAACGCATCACCCCGGGTCTTTTCAGGGCGTTGTAGGACAGCCAGTTGGTTACGCTGGGAGTCTGCTCCATCAGCACAAAAGGCGCACCCTGTTTCAAGCCTCTCATCAGATCATGGTTCATAGCCGCCACCGAAGGAGGGGCTTCATTTGCCGGATAATTATCCCAGGAAGCAAAATCCAGATAGTTTGCCCACTTCTGATAATCCAGCAGCTTATAAAAACCCATCATATTTGTGGTAACCGGAAGCTGTGGCGTATATTCCTTGATTTTCTCATATTCCATCCGGTAACAGTTTAACAGGGAGTCCGAGAAAAACCGCCTGTAATCCAAGGAAATTCCCTGGAAGGTGGTTCGTTCTCTCTCAAAATGCTCGCTCAGCAAATTGGGCGCAGGAATCTCCTCCCAATCATAAAAGGTATGCCCCCAGAAAAAGGTATTCCAGACCCGGTTCAATTCTTCCAGGGTTTTGTACTTTTCCTGAAGCCATTTTCGAAAAGCTTTTTCGCAGTTTTCGCAATAGCATTCCCCTCCATATTCATTGGACACATGCCATGCGATGATATTTTCATAATTTTGATACCGCCGGGCAAGCTTTCCCGCAAGGCGCGCCGCATATTTTTGAAAGACCGGGCTGTTGGGACAGGAATTATGCCGGTCGCCAAACTTACGCTTCCTCCCTTCAAAATCCGTTCTGAGCACCTCCGGATATTTTCTCGCCATCCATGCCGGATGCACTGCCGTGGAGGTCGCCAGGATCACCTTCAATCCGTTTGCCCGTACCATTTCCATAATCCGATCCAGACGGTCAAAATTATACTGTTCCTCACTGGGCTGCAATGCCGCCCAGCTGAATACATTTAATGTGACGCAGTCAATCCCGGCAAGCTTAAAAAGACGCATATCCTCCTTCCATACATCCTCCGGCCACTGCTCGGGATTGTAATCTCCGCCAAAGGGAATCTTTTCTATCTTAGAGGAAAAAGTGCTTTCATCCTCCTTTTCCCGCGTTTCAAACACAAAGCTTTCCACTTCCGCTTCTCCTTTCTACTCTTGAAAAAACAGGTCATATTCCAGAAGTTCCGAATATATGACCTGTTTTTCAACTGATTCTATGTGCCCGCTGTTTTCTCACAATGGGATATGTTTCCTGTTTTCCTATTCTACCAACGCTACTCTTTCCTTTACGATCTCTGTCAGCATTTCTTCCGCCTCGCCCATGCCTGTATTTTCCAGATCGGAAATCATCTGTCATAGGAAGCGTCAAAATCTGCTTCGCTGCCGATCACGCAGCTGATCAGAGCCGACCAGGCGATCTCATCCAGTTTATTGCCGATCTCGTCAAATTCAACCGGCTTTGTATAAGCCCAGATAGCTGAATATTTAGGAGTCTCAAATTCTGATGCCTGAGGATAAATATCGGTAAGAATCTCCACGCCCCAGGCTGCACATGCCGCCTTTTGTTCCTCGTTATACTCCGAAATAACCGCATCCTTACTTGCCGTTGTGTAGGTGCTTCCGGTAGCGTCCTCAACGCCGTTTCCATAGCAGGGGAAAGGATAATTGTGAAAGCCCACGCCGGTATTCTTGCGATATTCCTTATCGCTGTTTGCCGCATTTGCCTCTTCCTCCGTACGATAACGGTGTCCATCCTCATCCAGGAAATAATTGGTTCCTTCGATTCCCCAATTCACCAGTACCTGACCTTCATCGGAGCAAAGGAAATCCAGATATTTGATTGCTGCTACGGGATCTTTACATGCCGTGGTAATGCCCACTCCCTGTCCGGTGGTAAGCCCCTGGTACATCAAAGACGGAGCCTTGGTATCAGCATCTGAGGTTAAGGGAATGCCGCAGTAGGTCTTATTCAATTTACCGTCCGCCGTGAGAATTCTTTCACCGTCGGCATAGTCCCAGTCTGTATCAAACAGGGAAAGTACCCGGCCGGTTGCGATCTTGGCAATATAGTCCTCATGGGTCTGGGTTGCAAATTCATGATCCAAAATACCCTCGTTGTACATTCTGTTCAGCCATTTGAAATACTCACGCACTTTATCGGAACGGAATTTGTACATTGCATTGTAATTCTCGTCAACCAGCCACTGACCGTTATCCGGCGCGCCTTCTGCAATATAGCCGGCAGGATTCCCCAGAGTGATCATCCAATGCCAGTCGGCAGTGGAAAGAGTGATTCCAATGGTGTCCATGCCATCGTCCGTGGTGGGATGCGCCGCAATATAGTCCTTCAACGTCTTTTCAAACTGCTCCAGCGTTTCCGGAACCTCATAATCATTCTCCTTCAAAACATCCCACTGGATCTGGGCATTTCCCGAATGCTTATAATTGGTTCCCCCTACCGCGTAGGAAGACAACTGATAAATGGAAGGGTCTTCCTGGGAATATTTCAGTTTATCAAACTCTTCACCGTAAAGCTTCTTAATATTAGGACCATACTCTTCGATCAATTCTGTCATATCGATCAGCGCCCCCGCGTCGATCAGGCTGCCTGCATCTCCTTTGGCATAGATCATATCAGGATAATTCTGCTCTGCGATCATAAGGGCAACCTTTTGATCGTCTGAGGATACGGGATATTCTGTTTTCAGTTTCACCCCTGTTTTTTCCGTCAGGGCAAGCGCCACCGGGTCCGTCCAGGGATCTTCCTCTCCGTCTGCATTGTAGAAGGTCAGCTCTATCACGCCGCCTTCCCCTGCCGCTCCTGTTTCCGCGCTGTCCCCTTTGCTGCCACAGCCGCTTAACAGACCTGCTGCAAGAGAAACCGTTACAAGTAATGCACATAACTTCTTTGCTTTCATAATTTCCTCCTTTATATATTCATTTTATCTGATTTCAACTGCTTTTATCAATCCTTTACTGCTCCTAACGTCATACCTCCTACAAAGTACTTCTGCAGGAAAGGGTAAACGATTAAAATAGGTACTGTTGCGACAATGGTGATCGCCATACGCACAGACATGGGGGAAACCGCATTTTGAATTTGATTTGCCTGAGCGTGAGGATCGATCTTAATGGAAGCCTTTTCCATAATTTCATACAATACATACTGCAAAGTAGGAAGATCTCTTGCGTAAAGATAGGTATCCATAAACGCATTCCACTGACCTACCGCCAGGAACAGCGCCACCGTTGCAATGGTGGGTGTACAAAGAGGCAGTATCACCTTCAGCCATATTACGAAATCGTTTGCCCCGTCTATCTTTGCCGCTTCCTGCAAAGCAAGGGGCAGACCTTCGATAAAGGAACGCATCAGGATCACGTTATACACCCAGATCAAACCGGGAATGATATATACCATAAAGTTATTGCTTAAATGCAGGGTTCTTGTAAGGAGCAGGTATTCCGGAATCATACCGCCGCTTACATACATGGTAATGATGAACAAAACGGTAAAGGGCTTGTTAAAATAGAAGTCCTTCCGGCTCAATACGTAGGCAAGCATTGCCGTACAGATAACGCCGATCAGCGTTCCCACCACCGTTCTCACCACCGACATGATGAAGGCGCTTCCAAGATTATTTTCCTCGAAAATGTATATGTAGTTGCTCAATGTAAATTTTCTGGGAATAATGAAATTAATATTTCTCATGGTATCCATGGGATCATTCAGGGAAATTGCCAGCACGTTCAAAAACGGATATACCGTTATAACGATGAGCAGCAGGCAAAATACCAGCAGTACATAATCCAGAACTTTTTCGCTTTTTCCCGTATTTTTGATCTGATAACTATTCTTTGCCATTTTTCCGCCCCCCTATACAAGCTTATTTTCGCCAAGCAGCCCGGCGATCTTATTAGCAATAAACAGGAGAATAATGCCTACCACCGACTGGAACATACCGATTGCAGTACCCAGCCCGTAGTTATTGCTTCCAATACCTCGGATATAAGCAAACCAGGAAAGCACCATTGCATGATCCTGAACAATGCCGTTGCTTAGCAGCATCTGACGCTCCATACCTACATTCAACGCGCCGCCGATGCTCATGATCAAAAGAACGATCACCGTGGGCTTGATGCTGGGAAGGGTAATGTGCCAGATCCTTGCAAAACGATTGGCTCCATCCACCTTTGCCGCTTCATAAAGTCCCTGGTCGATGCCTGCCATGGCGGAGAGATAAATGATAGCGTCCCATCCCATCTCTTTCCAGACATTGATCAGGCAAACCACGATCCAGAATGCCGGAGAATTGGTGGACATCAAATGCAGCTTCGTATTCAGCATGGTGTCAACTGCGCCGCCGTCATTCAAAAGCATCTTGGCAATGCTGGCGATGATAACCCAGGATACGAAGTGGGGCAGATAGGACACTGTCTGGGTGATCTTCTTGAAACGGGTAAAACAGATCTCGTTTAATACCAACGCAAAGAAAATGGATGATACGGTTCCGATTGCAATTCCCAGGATACTGATTCCAATGGTATTGATCATGGTCTGGGGGAATAATCTGTCTGTAAATGCCTGAATAAAATTGTCAAATCCCACAAACTTTCTCTCCCATATCGGCAGTGCAAAGGAATTGGGTTTTACTTCCTGAAATGCCATTGTCCATCCCCACAAGGGCAAGTACTTAAATACGATCAGCCATATTACAAAGGGCACTGACATTATCAGGAGGTATCGCTGTTTCCACATGAGATTCCATGAAAACTTTTCTTTTTTTGCTTTTACTTTTGGTTCATTTTTCTTCATGCTTTTCTCAACCTCCCTTTCTGCATTTATTATATAAATAAACCCTGAATGACTAATACCCCACTTTTTGCAGTCATTTTGCCCTAATTTTTTTACATTTCCATGGAAAAGCCCCTATTTATCTCTCTGTCTGCCCAAAGAAAAGAGGCTGTGCACGCCCTTTTTGGGCATAATGCACAACCTCATTCGTTTTGCGTTCAAATCTGCAAGGGGTTTTCCCTATTCCCTGATCATTTCCTTCTTATATTCCTTTGGGCTGATCCCCACATACTTTTTGAACTTCAAATAAAAATAATCTATATTCCCATATCCCACCCGTTCTGATATCTGATAGACCTTCATATCTGTTTCCAGCAACAGCCTTTTGGCATTCACGATCCTTATGGTATCCAGAATATTATTGAAGCTGTCCCCCATCTCTTTTCTGAAAATTTTGCCAAGATAATTGCTGTTATAATTAAACATCTTCGCAAAGCTTTCCACCTTAAGATCCTGGTCGTAATTCTTTTCCATATAATAATACATCCGCTTAATGACGGTTGCCGAATCGTCGCTGCCGATCTGGCGGCACATATTCTGGAGCACCTGGCAGTATAACTCCATCAGCCGGTCCAGCTTCTCACACTGATTCATTTTCTCCATCAATTCCATCACTCTGCCGTCCGGGCTGCCATATTTCTTTTCAATGCTGTTTCGGATGGTCATCAAATTGTACATGATCTGGATCTTGATATCCATCTCCTTCATCAGATTCTTTTTGCAGTAAGTTTCAAATTTCTCCACCCCTGCCTTTATTCCGTCCAGATCTCCTACCTCAATGAGGATCATAAACTGCTCCGGTGAGGGATTCTCCGCATCCTTCTGTTGTTCCTCAATGGTATTGATGGAGAGCACGTCATATTGTCCAAACAGAAAATCCTGCTCCAGCAAAAACCGTGCAAACTCATAGGAATAACACAGATCGTACCACTGGTTCACGTTATGCCCCACCGCGATCAGCAGCCCCTCCCCAAGTCTTTTTTTAAGCCACTCGTTTCTTCTTGCAAGCAGATCCACCCATGTTTTGTAGTCTAAGCCAAAGCCTACCAGCACCATCTGATTGTCCATGACCATCTTTTCATTGTACAGTTCGCTATCCTGCAGGAACATGCGCACCTTTTCCTGAAATCTTCCCTCCTCCTTATGGTTGAGCAGATCCCTGTCAGTGAGAATTGCCGCGCACAGAACCTTCTCTCCAAAGGCGATCTGGTAGCGTCTGATCTTTTCCTCCAGATTTTCCCTTGTCTCCATCTGCAAAACGATCCGGCGAAGAAGCTCTTCCCTGGCAATGTTTTCATTTGCCGAATGGTAGCTTTGCTCCCCCTCCTTTTGGACAAGCTCTTCCCTGATCCTCTCTACACAACTTTTCAGTTCTTCCTCATCAATGGGCTTTAAAAGGTATTCTTTTACACCATGCTGGATTGCTGTTTTGGCAAATTCAAACTCCGCATAACCGGTAAGAATGATAAAATACCCGTCAAATCCCGCTTCCTGCGCCTGATGAATCAGTTCCAGCCCGTTCATTCCCGGCATTTTGATATCCACCAGCGCCAGATCCGGCTGGTTCTCCAAAAGCTTTTTCAGCCCGTCCTTCCCGTCCTTGCCATCCTCACAGAAAACAAAACCTTCCTCTTCCCAATCCAACAGATCGTGAATGCCCCATCTGATCATTGCTTCATCGTCAATTATCATTACCTTATACATCTGCTTCCCCCTTCAGTTTTGCCGCCTCCGGCAGCCAGATCTCCACTCTGGTATAGCTTCCTTCCTGACTGTCAATTCTGACGCCATAGGCATCTCCATATTTCAGCTTTACTCTTTGATGCACATTGCTGACACCGATGTGCTTTCCCTTTTCGTTATAGCTGTTTAACTTTTCCCGCAGTTCCTTTAGCTTTTCCGCTTCCATCCCCAGACCGTCGTCCGCAATGGTGATCACCACATTTTCCGGTCTGCTTTCGATACGGATATCGATAGTTCCCACTCCCTCTTTGCTCTCCAGTCCATGGATAATGGAATTCTCCACAATAGGCTGCATGATCAGCGGAAGAATAGAAAGGTTTTGGGTTTCTTCCTCCACGGTAATCTGATAGCGGATTCGATCCTCAAAACGGTACTGCTGTATTTTCAGATAGTGCTCCACCAGCTCCGTCTCCTCCCAGATGGTGACCTGGCTTGCCCCTGCCTGCAGGGTGCTGCGCATGATCTTGGCAAGCATTTTCACGATCTCCTCGATGTCGTATTGTCCGCTTCTGCGCGCCTTCATGCGAATGGTCTCCAGGGTATTATACAGAAAATGAGGATTGATCTGGCTTGCCAGCATTTTAAACTCCGCGTCCTTCTGCTGGATGGTAAGCCGTTCCGCATGGAGCCGCTCACGGTAGACCTCTGATAGAAGCCTTTGAATCTGAAAGATCATGGTACCCAGGTAATCATACAGCTCGCTGATCTCATCCTCCCCCTCCAGCCTTTTTTCCAGCTCAAAATTTCCCTTTGCCGCCTTTTGCATCTGCGCCAGGAACCGTTCTACCCGGCGGCTGAAGGAATGGGAAAACAACCAAATGACCGTGACCGATAAAATTACGCTGAGGGCAAAAAAAACCATGCTTTTTGCTGTCTGGCTGTTCACGTCATGTAAAATATCTCTATATGCCCTGACGCTTACCACCTGGAGATAATCCTGAGATTCGATCAGCGGGATGGTTTCGCAGGTCATAACATATTCCTGTCTCCCCACCATAATATTACTTTGGGTCTGCCCTGCCTCTCCCCCCGGAAGGAACTCTTCAAGCTGATCCAGGGTAATACTTTCTCCCTGACGGCTGACCATCATTTCTCCGTTCAACAGCACAAAAGTGTCACAGTTTTTATCCTGCAAAAGGGTGGTAAAACGCTCCGGGCGGATGTAGACCGCCAGCACCCCAACATCCTCTCCTTTTTGGGTTTTCAACATTCTGTGCAGCGCAAGGGCATCATAATCAGTAGACGGAATTCGGCAAAAGCGCCATAAACCGCCGCCTTTTTTATCCGTTACCGACTGATACCACTCCTCTTCCTCCAATTCCTCTGTTACCGGAATAAAACGGGAATTTCCAACCAGAGTGTCGTTTTTTACATAGATATTAATCCAGGCAAGGGTGCTGTTATAATATCTTCCATAGTCCAAAAAAGGAGTAAATTTCTTATATGCCTGGACGACCTCCTGATAATTCCCATATTTCTTTGTGGCGATCTCTTCCAGCTGTGGGTCAAAATAGAAATACTTGGTGACCGTACTCACAGTACCTGTCATTTCCTCCACCTGTTCTCTTGCCATTTCCAGTTCCACAAGCTCCGCATCCTTTGCCTGCTCAATGAGAATGCGGGACATTCCATGCACCATATACACTCCTATGCAGATCATGGGCAGCGCGCCGCCTATGATATACACAAAGAGCATCCTATAGCGCAGCTTCATCCCGGAGATCCGATTAAATATGGATCTGATTTTCTGTGTCATAGCCACTCCTTCTTTCCCTGCAGAATCTCCCCTTTACCCTTTCATTTTATATCATCCGGCAGACACCGCCAACCTTTTTATTCATAACGCAAGCAGAGCCGGCAAATACCGGCTCTCTTACATTTGTATCACTTATCCTTTTACACTTCCCATTGCAACTCCCTGCACAATATATTTTGACAAAAACACATAAATAACAATAATAGGCAAAATAGAGAATACGATCATCACATATACCTGCCCCATATCAAATTTAAGCCAGTCCGTGGATCGAAGCTGCGCGATCAGGATAGGAAGCGTTTTCTTCCTGTCTGTGTGAAGAATCAAGGCAGGCGTAAAATAATTGTTCCAACTGGTCACAAAGGTAAAAATTGCCTGCACCGCGATCGCTGGTTTCATCAACGGAATCACAATGGAATTAAAGGTCCTGAATTCCCCCGATCCATCGATCCGCGCCGCCTCGATCAGTGAAAGGGGAAGCGCGCTTTCCATATATTGTTTCATATAAAAAAACGTAACCGGCGATGCAATAGACGGTATGATCAGCGGTATAAAAGAATCATCCAGATTCATTTTCCCTACCAGCTGTAAAAATCCAAGCGCCGTTACCTGCGTGGGAATCATCATAATCATCAAAATAAAGGTAAACATAAATTTTTTCAATTGAAATTCATAGGCATGAATTGCATAGGCTGTCATAGTGGAAAAGTAGGTGCAAAGCGCCGCGCTAAAAGTCGCTATGAAAAAGCTGTTAAACAGACCATACCATATAGGAAGCGCACTTGCAGCTCTGCCAGCGCTCAAATTCTTCCAATTTATCCAAAGATTGCCTCCCGGAACCGGGGTAAATCCTTTCGTCAATTCTGCATGAGATCTGGTTGCATTGATAAACAATACATAAAACCAAAACAAACACAAGACAGAAATCAAAACCAATACTAAATATGCAATTGCCCTTCTGGCTTTAATATTTATTCCTTTTTTTACTCCTGTTTCTTTCTCCTTCCTCATGCCCTCACCTCCTAATCCATCTTCTTATTCGTAAACTTATACACGATCATACTGAGAATGCCTGTAACCACAAACATCACAACCGAAAGTGCTCCGCCCAATCCATAATTTTTGCTGTACAGATGTTTATTCAAATACATAATCAGCGTCATCGTTGAACGCATTGGATCTCCCGTAGCATTGGTCAGTATCTGAGGGACATCAAACATCTGCAGACCTCCAATCAACGATGTTATCATCACATAAACAAGAATAGGTCTTAAAAGGGGCAGTGTAATCTTAAAGAAAGCCTGGGTCGAAGTCGCTCCATCCACCTCTGCTGCTTCAAAAAGGGCTGTATCTATCCCCATCATACCTGCCATTAACAAAATAGTGGTATTTCCAAACCACATAAGGAAATTCATAAAAGCAACCAGCGTTCTGGTACTCCATATGCTCGACATAAATTTATATGGCTGATCCAGAATACCTACCTGCATCAATATGGAATTCACTGGTCCCCCGTCTGAAAACAAAGTAAAAAACAACATTGCAAAAGCAGACGCCATAATCAGGTTGGGTAAATAAATAACCGTCTTAAAAAACCTTTGCCCTTTCAGCCTGAGACTGGGATTGGAAAACCATGCGGCCAGAAGCAGGGATACGATAATCTGGGGTACAAATCCCATCACCCACATAATGATTGTATTTTTTCCATATGTAAGGATATCCCCATTTGAAAAAATGGTTTTATAATTTTCAAGCCCCAGAAAATTAGGTCCTATCTGTGTGAGCCCGGATCGGTAGTTCTCAAAAAAGCTATTATATATCGTACTTACCAGGGGAATAAATTGAAAAACCAGATAAACCAGTATAAAGGGCGTCAAAAAAATATATCCCCACTTATTATAGCGCACAACCTTTCCTCTTCGCATTGATTTCATGCAGTCACCTCCATTGCTTATTTTATGCTACGGTAAAACTCGCAGCAGCCCTCTACTTTTTGTAAAACCCTGCTGCCAGTTCTGCTGTTTTGTTTTTGAAACAGCCATGCCTGCCTGTTTATTCAGGCAGGCACAGCCGTAATGAAGTGATGACCCTATATAAATATATCAATTATTTAATAGGTTAATTCAGGGTACTTTTCTACTACCGCTTTATAGAACTGATCCAATGCACCATCCAAATCAGCATTGCCGTCAAAATAATTTTTCATGGATCTCTGGAATTCTTCGTTACAGCCCTGATCATAAATTGACAGATTACTTAAATCAAGACCTTCAACGCCTGCACAATACATACCCAGTGGATTCTGTCCGCCAAGGATCTTACTTGAATAGCTTGTATCAGCTGCCATAGCCTCCATAGCAGGCTTGTTATTTACAAAATCATCATCGTCTACTACGATTTCTTTCATGATTTCTTCATTGCAGGTCATCTGGAGCATAATATCCTTTATAAGGCTTGCATTGTCCGTACCTGTTGCTGCACAGATCCATGTACCTCCCCAAAAGAAGCCCTGAGGTCCTTCTGTTGCCGCCCAGCCGCCGGCATTACCAATACTACCCTCTGCATCCGCCGCCATAGAGAAGTTCACCAGCCATGCAGGACCAAAATATGCAAATACCTTTCCTTCAGGATAAAATCCCTTACTCCAGTCATCGCTCCACAGATCATGAGTTCCTGTCTGACCTGCATCCACCAGCACTTTAGAATCCTCCACCCACTTCATAATATTGTCATCAATGTTAATCTTACCGTCTACTACCCATTTGGAAGTTACATTATTTGAGTATACACGATAGCTGTCATTTACGGAGGAGATAATAGAATATCCTGCATCCTTAAGAGTTACCGCCGTTTCATTAAAGGTATCCCAATCGGATACATACTTCTGCACTTCCGCCGGATCGTCGCTTCCAAACACTTCTTTTGCAACTTCACGGCTGTAGAACATCGCCCCCGGGCATCCCTGCCATGAAACTCCCTTCAATACGCCGTTGGAATCGGTAACAATATCTTTCGTATACTGATATTGATTGGCAAGATCCGACTCTGTAACGCCCAGATCAGCAACCGGCATCGTGTACTCTGTGTCAACATATTTCAATGCATAATCCGCTTCCACAAGAAAAATATCAATTTTGCTATCGGCATCCGCATCCGCCTGTTTTAACAAAGTTTCATCTAAGTTATTTTGATAAGCATTATCCTGGTTTGGCGTAATATTCCAAACCACCGTTACATCGCCGATGGTTCCCTTAGTAGCATCATTGGCATCCGATGTATACCCGGGATAGTGATCCTGTATCCGTCTCTTAAACTCATCATTCCAGCAATAAATATTCAATACTTTTCCTTCTTCCGAGGCTTCAACAGCCTCTGCCGGAGTTTCCTCCTGTTCCTGCACTACAGCTTCTCCGTCAGCCGCAGGCGTTGTTTCCGCTTCCTTCTGACCGCATCCTGCAAACAAACCTGCAATCATTGTAATTGACAGTACTGTGCTAAGTAATTTCTTTTTCATGAATAATCCTCCCATTTTAATTTTGCAAATTTCACATGAACTGTTGCTGTGCTTATATAAAGAAGAACTCTGTAGATCACATTTGTTCTTCTAAATATCTTAATATGCTCTAAATTTTTTTCACTGAAGTTCCCGAAATCACCTCCCCTTTTACGACAATCTGCTCAACCAAGGTCGTTTTAGGTTTTTCAATCAAATTAATCAGCTTTTCCGCCGCCAGCCTTCCCAGCTGCACAGTGTCCTGTTTCAGTGTTGTGAGCTGAGGTTCAAAATGTCTTGCAATCCTGGCGCCATCGTATCCCGCCACAGAAATATCCTCCGGTATCTTAAAACCTTTTGCATTAATAGCATTAATCCCACCCAAACAGGCGAAATCATCTGGATACAAAATACAAGTAGGCGGATTCTTTAATGCAAGAAGCTTTTCCGTTTCTTCATAGGTTCCTTTGGTATCACGATAGGGTGCCTCTCTTACATATTGAGCGGGAACTTCCACCCCCAGTTCCTCACAAGTCAGATAAAAGGAGGAAAGCCTGCTTTGGGTAACCGCCGAATCGGCACCATGTATATAGGCAATCTTTCGGTGTCCCATATCATACACATAATGAACCAAATCCCGCATCCCCTTAATATTATCCGAAATAATTGCACATCGATTGTTAAAAAGATGATCAATAGTTACAAGCGGTATGTCGCTTCTTACCAGTTCTTCAACCTCCGGATCATAAAAGTCAACGCATGCAATCACTACTCCGTCAAACCTGCGGTATCTGCTGTGCTCCAGATATGACATTCTTCCTTCCCGCTTTTTGCAGCAATTAATAAATGTAATATCATACCCCTGTTCTTCTACCGTACGCTTAAAGCTGTCTAAAACATTAGCAAAATAATCATGGGTAAGACCGCTCATGGCTTCGTCCACAAATAAGACTCCCAGGTTGTAGGTTCGGTTCGTCTTTAATGATTTTGCTGCCGAATTGGGCGAATATCCCATTTCTTTCGCCACCTGCCTGATATGCGCTTTTGTTTCTTCTCCAATATCCTTGTGATCATTCAGCGCTTTGCTTACAGTTGCCACCGAAACCCCACAAAAAGTTGAAATATCTTTCATTGATACCATGTTGTTTAATACCTGACCTTTATTAAGTCTCACTTAATCGTTTTCGTAATTCAATATTACAACACTTTTTATATTTTGGCAATATTATTTTAAATTTCTTTGGGCATTTTTTATATGTTTGTTAAATGATCACATATTTTTTCATGTTTTTTGTGCAATTAGAAGTAAAGGGTAAGTTGTTTTTACTTAATTAAAATGATATTTTTCGCATTTTATTTGATTATTTTTCATTTTTGTATTTGCATTCGAAATAAAATATACAAAATATATATTTTTTTGTTGCATTTCACTTTCTTTTTGGGTATAATTCATGTCAAAGCATGTACTTAAACGTTTTCGAGAACATGGTAATTATTATCTATTATGTAAGGTTTCAAATACCGGCTGTTAATAATAAACCTGCGAAAGGAGAGCACATTATGAAATTTGGCTATTTTGACGATGAAAACCGTGAATATGTCATCACCACTCCCAGGACGCCCCTGCCCTGGATCAACTATCTGGGCTGCAAGGATTTCTTCAGCCTGATCTCCAACACCTGCGGCGGTTATTCCTTTTATAAGGATGCAAAGCTTCTGCGGCTGACTCGTTACCGCTACAACAATGTACCTGTAGATACCAACGGCAAGTACTTTTATCTCAAGGAGGGGGACACCGTCTGGAACCCCGGGTGGCAGCCTGCCCAGACGCCCCTTGACTCTTACCAGTGCCGCCACGGTATGGGCTACAGCCGTTTTATTTCCTCCAAAAATCAGCTAAAGGCTTCCCTGCTCACTTTCGTCCCCATGAACGATACCTGTGAGATCAGCCAGCTAACGCTGACCAACGAATCCCCTTCCTCTAAAACCTTTTCCCTGTTTTCCTATGTGGAATGGTGTCTCTGGAATGCGGACGACGACATGAAGAATTTCCAGCGGAATTTCAGTACCGGCGAGGTGGAGGTCAGCGGCTCCGCCATTTTCCATAAAACAGAATACAGGGAACGGCGCAATCACTACGCAGTTTACACTGTAAATGCCAAAATAGAAGGCTTTGACACTGACCGGGACTCTTTCCTGGGCGCTTACAGGGGAAACGCCCTGCCGGAAGCGGTGGAAAGGGATGCCTGCTCCAACTCCATAGCAAAGGGCTGGTCCCCTGTCGCCTCCCATCAGCTTCGGATTACCCTTGCCCCAGGCGAAAGCAAATCTTTTGTTTTCCTTCTGGGCTATGTAGAGGTTCCCGAAGAAGAAAAATGGGAATCACCGGGAGTCATTAATAAAACCCCGGCATTTGATCTGATACAAAAATATCAGACCGACGAAGCTGTTGAAAATGCCTTTGGGGAGTTAAAAGATTATTGGTGCGGTCTGTTTTCCAGATTTTCTCTCCGCTCCTCCAATGACAAGGTGGATCGTATGGTCAATATCTGGAACCAGTATCAGTGTATGGTCACTTTCAATATGTCCCGCTCCGCTTCCTACTATGAATCGGGCATCGGAAGAGGCATGGGCTTTCGGGATTCCTGTCAGGATCTCCTTGGTTTCGTACATTTGATTCCTGACCGCGCCCGGGAGAGGATTATTGACATTGCTTCTACTCAATTCGCTGACGGCAGCGCCTACCATCAGTATCAGCCTCTTACCAAAAAGGGAAACTCCGACATCGGGAGCGGCTTCAACGACGATCCATTATGGCTGATTGCAGGGGTAAGCGCTTATGTGCGGGAGACCGGAGATATCGGCATCTTGAAGGAAACCGTTCCCTTCGATAATGACCAGGAGACTTCCGCATCCCTGATGGAGCATCTGAAACGCTCCTTTGACTACATTTTAAATCACAGAGGTCCTCATCAGCTTCCCCTGATCGGGCGCGCAGACTGGAACGACTGCCTGAATTTAAACTGCTTTTCCGCCCATCCCGGAGAATCCTTCCAGACCTTCGGTCCCAGCGAAGGTCCTGTTGCGGAATCTGTATTTATTGCAGGCATGTTTGTGAAATACGGAGAAGAATACGCCCAGCTTTGCGAGCTTTTGGATGATCTTTCAGAAGCCGGAAGAGCCCGGGAGGAAGTGGAATGTATGTACCAGGCGATCTTAAAAGACGGATGGGACGGGGAATGGTTTTTACGCGCCTATGATGCCTCCGGTGAAAAGGTTGGCTCCAAAGAATGCCAGGAGGGACAGATCTTTATTGAGCCGCAGGGCTTCTGCGTCCTCGCCGGGGTAGGCGTAAAAGAAGGGCTTGCCCAAAAGGCATTGGATTCCGTTAAAGAAAAGCTTGATACAAAGTACGGCGTTATGATCCTCCAGCCTGCCTACACCAGATACCATTTAGAACTGGGAGAAGTAACCTCCTATCCCCCTGGATATAAGGAGAATGCCGGTATTTTCTGCCATAACAACCCATGGGTCTCCATTGGGGAAACAGTGTTGGGACGAGGCAGCCGGGCATTTGAAATCTATCAAAAAACCTGTCCTGCTTACCTTCAGGAGATCAGTGAGATCCATCGCACGGAGCCTTACGTGTACTCCCAGATGGTTGCCGGAAAAGACGCGCCATCCTTCGGCGAAGCAAAAAACAGCTGGCTTACCGGAACAGCCGCATGGACCTTTGTAAATATTTCTCAATATATTCTGGGCGTTTATCCCACCCACAAGGGACTGCGGATTGACCCTTGTATCCCTGGAACGTTTGGGGATTTTGAAATTTCCAGAACCTTCCGGGAAGGCGTCTATACCATCACCGTCGCCAATCCTGACCATGTGGAAAAGGGCGTTAAGAATATAACCGTTGACGGTTCCCCCATTGAGGGATGTATCGTTCCCTATGTGCCGGGGAAAAAGACCTATCATATTGTTGTAACCATGGGATAAAAGGCGGTTACATATTATAAAAAAGGGTGCTGCGCCGCCATCTTTGGATGGTTTTGCAACACCCTTTTACAGGTTTTATAAAAGAGGGGCAAGAAGCCGGGAAATTCTCCCAACCATTTTCTGATAAAGAGGAAGCCCTTTATAATACTCAGCGGTAACCTCCTGACATTTTTGCAGCGTATCCTGAAAGTCCTGTTCCACCTTTGCCACCACAGAGTGGTCATAGAAATAAACGCCGCACTCAAAATGATGGTAAAAGCTTCTGTAATCCAAATTGATGGTTCCCACCGTAGCGCTGATATCATCAGAGACAAACGCTTTGGCATGAATAAAGCCCGGCGTGTACTCATACACCTTAATACCCGCCTCTAAAAGCTCCGGGTAAAAGCTTCTTGCAATATAATAAACCACCTTTTTATCCGGAATATGGGGGAGAATCATGGAAACCTCCACGCCTCGTCTTGCCGCATACCTCATACAGTCCAGAAATTCCCGGTCTACAATAAAATAAGGGGTCATAATGTGCACATATTTAGAAGCCCCATTGATCATGGAGGAGTAAACTGTTTTTCCCACTTCTGTGCTTCTACTGGGGGTCTCTCCATAGGGAATTACAAATCCATCCCGGTAAAGAGGCTCCTCAAAGGTAATATCTTTCAGATATTTTTCGTATTCCTCACTGCCCTTTTCAGAAACATTCCACATCTGAAGGAACATCACCGTGAAACTACGCACCGCGTCTCCTGTGATCTTCACTCCTATATCCTTCCAGTGCCCAAAACGTTCCACCTTGTTGATATACTCATCCGCAAGATTGATTCCTCCCGTAAACGCCACTTTTCCATCGATCACTACCACTTTCCTGTGATCCCTGTTATTCTGTGTGGTAGACAGGAACGGGACAATGGGGGCAAACATCTTAGCCTTGATTCCGTAACGTTTTAATTCCTCCGGATACTTATAGGGAAGCAGCAACAGGGAGCACATGCCGTCATACATCATCCTGACTTCCACGCCCTCCTTCACCTTTTCCTTTAAAATATCCAGCACAGCATTCCACATAATGCCCCGCTCTACGATAAAATACTCCAGGAAAATAAATTTTTCCGCCTTCTTCAGCTCTACCAGCAGGTCTTCAAACTTATCCTCACCCAAAGGATAATACACCCCATTGGACTTATGATAGGTAGGGAAACCCGCAGTATTTTCCATGTAATGGGAAAATCCTTTCAGGGAGACAGAGCATTCTTTCACCGCTTCCTTGGTCTCCTCTTCTGTTACAAGAAGCCCTTCCGTCTCCTTCACCTGCCGGTACAGCTTTGCCTTCAGACCAATACCGCCAAAATTTCCCATAATAAAAATATAAGTCAGGGCGCCCAGCACCGGAAACAGACAGATCAGTATAATCCAGGTCAGCTTAAACTCAGCAGGCTCATCCCTGTTGACAATGAAAATCACCATAAAAGCGCCTAAGACATTCATACTCTCCCAGATAAAAGGGAAATAGCTTCTAAGCCCAAGGAAGCTTCCCAAAAGCGCCACGATCTGTATCAGTACCATCAAAATAATGATCAGCGTACGCCCAAATACAATTTTAAAAAGCCCTCTCAAAAAACGCTCCATATCTTACCTCTGCTTCCAACTACCTTCTTACACCTTTAAGAGATGTAAAAGCTCCTCAAAGCACACCCCATTTTTTCGGTCAATTCCCATCTCCATGGATTTCACCATGCATTTCTTTACAAAAAGCGACGCTTTCCTTACCGATTGGGGAAAGGGCACGCCGTTTACCGCATCCGCCGCTATGACCGCCGCAAACAGATCTCCCGTGCCGCAGCGTTCCGTTCCCACCCTGTGGGTTCTGAAAACCATCGGTTCCTGATCTTCCTGATACATATAGTTTGCAATAAACTGCCCCTGGGGAATACCGGTGATCACGATTTTTTCCGGCCCCATTTTTCTCAGCTTTTCCGCCATGTGAAAAAGCTCTGTCCTTTTCCAGCCCCTATCTCTGTAAGGCGTATCCGTCAATTTACATGCTTCTGTCAGGTTAGGTGTGATGATATCCGCCAGAGAAACCAGCTTCCGCATTTCATGACACATTTCTTCCGTGTAGGTTTCAGCAATCTTCCCATGATCTCCCATCACGGGGTCGATCACCACAATGGTTTCCGCTCTCCTGAATTCCCTGACGAACCCCTCCACAATACCGATCTGCTCCCGGGAGCCTAAAAACCCCGACATTATGCCGTCAAATTCCAGATTCAGCTTTTTCCACATGCCGAGATATGCTTCCAGTTTTTCTGTGTAATCATCAAAAAAATATTCCGAATATCCCACATGATTGGATAAAATGGAGGTAGGCACCGGACAACACTGAAGCTTCATATGAGAGATCACAGGCAGGGATACGCTCAGGGCACATCTGCCAAAGCCTGTCAAATCATTGATTGCCGCAATTTTTTTCTGTCTGCTCCGCTCCATTTAATTCTCCGTCAGTTTCGAGGTACAATGAGGGCATCTGAGCGCCTCAATGGATATTTCTTCTTTACAGAAAGGACATACCTTCACCGTAACAGTTGCCGGTTCCTCCTTTTTCTTTCTTGCAAACCGGTTCAGAAGCTTTATCAACATAAAAATGACCAGCGCGATCAGTAAAAAGTTGATCACTGCCGCAATGAATGCGCCGTAATTTAAGGTTGCCGCGCTCTCCCCTTCTCCTAATACAATGCACAATGCCGTAAAGTCTATTCCCCCTGTAATCAGTGACAGGATCGGCATCATAATGTCATTGACCAACGAAGTCACAATTGCTGTAAAAGCGCCGCCTATGATCACGCCCACCGCCATATCCATTACATTGCCTCTTGAAATAAATTCCTTAAATTCCTTCATAAACGCTTTCATCTTTCGCTGCCCCTTTCTCTGCCCTTTCCATTCTCTTCCAAATTACTTAGCCGTTATAAAAAAGGTGTACACGCATACATCGTGCACACCGATCCCCTTGAAACGTGCGTTAGAGGATTCGAACCCCCGACCTTTTGGTCCGTAGCCAAACGCTCTATCCAGCTGAGCTAAACGCACATCTTTACAACAACAAATATTGTAGTATAATCCTTAAGCCTTGTCAAGCAAATCCGGAAAAGAAATTCAGTAAATGAAAATCAGTAAATCAGTATCGGTAATAGGGACCTCCCCCGCAGCAAAGCCCTCCGCCTCCACAGCAAAGATTACACAAAAAGTTGGCAATGCACAGTTTCAGGCACAGACCATTACCTCCCGAGTAGGGCTGCCCGTAGGTATACTGTCTCTGGCGATACCAGGTTCCGCCGTTTTCAAACTGGTACACCAGATTGCTGTACTCCCTGTTTCCCGGCTCCAATGCCTGGGCGCGGCGGGCATGTTCAAGCGCCGAAACCTGATTGCCCAGCCCCGCATGGGCAAGAGCGCTGTAATAGTACCACCTGGCATTCCTGCTCCTCTCGTCCATATCGTCCAATACCGTTCTGGCTTCTTTGTAGTAACCGTTTCTCACATAATTTCCGGCGGCACGCAGGTGGGAGTCCTCCTCATAACCGGTTCCCGTCCCCCCATAGGCACTGCCATAACTGCCAGCGCTGCCAAAACCTCCGAAATCACCGAACCCGCCAAAGCCTCCAAAATCACTGTAGCCGCCTCTTTGACCGCCGTTCTGGTAGCTGTAGCCTTCCGTCCGCTCCTTCATGATCTGCTGATATGCCTGCTGTATCTCCTTAAACTTCTCTTCCGCCTCTTCCTTATGCGGGTTGTTGATATTGGCATCCGGGTGGTATTTTCTGCTCAAGGATTTATATGCTTTTTTAATATCCTCCTCTGAGGCATTTCTGGAAATGCCCAGAACTTCGTAGGGATCTCGCATTTCTATTTCTTCCCCCTGTTTGCTTTCTCTTTCTGGTGTTCGTCCCTTCTGTGTCTGACCATCTCATATTTATACCAAACGCCTGAGTACAGGATATTTCTTAAAATTTCCACATTCTCAATGATAGGAAGCTTTTCAAATTCCTTACAGCAGTTCGCCATGATCATGGTGAGGATGGTCTTGACCTCCTCCTCAAAATCCGGATTGTCAAACCGCCTGATCAGCGGATTATACCGATGATTTTTGATATCCTCCTCGATATCTTCGTATGCATCCAGGAGATAAATATACTTTCCCAGGCTGTTCCCCATTGCTCTGAGGCTCTCCTGCCACTCGTCCTCCCTTACCGCCAGGATCTCACCCATGATATTCCCGAAAATGCCAGCCATTCTGTCAATATCCTGAGTCTGCTTTTTCTCCTCAAGAGACAATTCCCGCATATAATTGGCGATCCGCTTTGCCTTCTGACCGTATGCGGCGCATACCCGCTGGCACGCCCTTTTCAGAAGCCTTCCATATGCCAGACGGCTTACCTTCTTTTCATCCTCCCAGTCGTCCCTGCATTTATAATAAGAAAAAAGGACATTCATGTCCGCACCGTAATCTGAAAATGTATTTGTCCTCACCACATGCTTCTCAAACGGATGGGCAATACACTTTGCTGTCCCCGTTTCTGTTTCCGGCTCATATAAGCTGCCAAGAAGCATCACCAAAAAGGTCATATCGTAGGTCAGGGTAAGCTGTCCTACTCTTCCATACTTTTTATGCAGAGTCTGGCAAAGTCCGCAGTAATAGGAATGATAGACATCAAATTCCTTAAATTTCATATCCCCTTTGTTAACGATAATATATCCAAACATGGGCTTCTCCTGTCTGATTTATCATCAGCTTTTCTTAATAAAGGTCTGACCACATTTCGGGCATCTGATCTCTATTCTTCCCTTGCCTCTGGGAATTCTGATCTTCTGCTTACAGGAAGGGCATTTATAAATATGATGAGTTTTACGCTGCCCCATATCCCGTTTCCAGGTCGCCCATTTCTGCCTTAATTTGTAGGTGCGCTGCATATAAGCGGTATTTTCTGCCCTGCGCTTATATAGATTCCTGGAAAACATTCTAAAGTAGGCGTATATCAAAAGCGCCGCCCCTATCAGATAAAATCCCCTGATCCCCAGCAGTGATACAAAAAAGCATACCAGCGCCGCGATCATCAGGAAACGGTTAAACTGATCCGCGCCGTACCTGCCCTGCATAAATCTATATAGTTTTTCTCTCATCTGTGGTCACACCCTTTACTTTACTTCTGTTCTTTATCCTACTGCTTTTTATCACATAAATCAATTAACGCTATATAAAAGAATCTAAAGAATTTCTAAAACGGCAATAAGGCTGAAAAAACGGCATAGCCAAAGCCATGCCGTTTATCATGCATTTTTTAAATGCCAAAAACAATGATCACACGCGGAATACCTCCAACAATCCGGATAATTCCCCGGAACGCTTTTCCAGAATTTCCGTTGCCTTGTCAAGCTCTTCTACAGAGATCAGCTGCTGCTTTGCCGTATCGAAAACATTCTCGGAGCCTGCCGCAGTCTGTGCCGATACCGCTGAGATTGCTGAAATTGCTGTGAGGGTTGCATTGCAATCCTCTTCCATATTGGTAACGCTGTCGTTGATCAAGCCTAACGCCTCCAAAAGCTCCGACACGGTTTTACCGATCTGGTCAAAGGAATCGATGGTGAAGGATACGGCGCGCTGCTGTTCATCCACAATGGTTTCCGCCTGTCTTGCCACGCCTGCAGCTTCTCCGGTGCGGGTTTCGATCTCCTCCACGATTCGGGAAATTTCCGCCGAAGAGCGAATGGACTCATCCGCCAGCTTCTTGATCTCCTGTGCCACCACTGCAAAGCCTTTTCCGGCTGCGCCTGCACGCGCCGCTTCAATGGACGCATTCAGGGAAAGGAGATTGGTCTGCTCTGCGATCTCATTGATCGCCTCTATGATGGTTCCGATGGATTTCGACTTATCGGCAAGGCTTTCAATGGACTCTATGATATTGGAGGTAATGGTTATGGTGGAGCCTGTGCTGTCCTTCAACTGGTTTACGGAATCCATACCCGTATCGATCACCTGCTCCGCACCCTTGGCAAGCACATTGATCTTTCCAGAATGATCCGCCACCTCTCCGATCCTTCCTGAAAGGGCATCCATCTGCTTCAGACAATCCTCCGACTCATCATCCATCTTACCGATTCCCTGCTTCATCTCAGAAATTTCCAGCTGAATGTCTCTCGAAGATTTCAGGAAACTTTCTGATGCTGCCGACATACCGTCCACTGCACTGGTCAACTCTCCGTTTACATCCTTCAGCCCTGTAACCAGCTTTTTCATGTGGGTCGCCATATCGGTAACACCCTCTGCAAGAAGCTTAAACTCGTCCTTCCGTTTGGTTTTTACTTCCACCGTAAGATCTCCCTCGGAAACCTTTTTCAGTTTGCGCAGCATATCGTAAATGGCGCCTCCATACTGCCTTGCCAGCATGGAACCCAACAGGATCGCCACAATACTTGCCAGCAAAACCAGTACCACGGAAACCCTCTGGATATCCGTTGTTTGTCCAATAATCGTCTCTCTGGGAATCAGAGCGCAGATCAAAGCGTTTCTGCTTTCCAGCCTGGAATACAGGAACAGGTAACGGTTATTTTCCACATAGGAAAATCCGCTTGCCTCCTCACTGGTAAATGCCTCTTCCACGTAAGTTTTCCCTACAAACGCATTCCCCTCCGGCTGGCTTGATAAAGCGGAGAGGTATTCCGTGCCGTCACAGGTGACGAAGCCCACCATACTTCCCTCTCCTGCATCCAGGGAAGAAAGGGTATCCTCTATCACACTTTTACTGATGTCCACGATCATCACTGCCTGGACACTATTAAAATATCGCGCAAGCCTTGCGCCGTATTGACGTCCCTCGTTTGCCTTCAACTGATCGTCGATGGCGCACTGGTTGCCAAAAAGGAAAAATTTATACTGATCCTCGTATACCATCTGCCCCTGAGGCGTTTCTATGTATGCGGAATACAGCTTTTCCGCTGTGGTCTGTGAAGTGGTAATGGATACCTGGGTATCCGACAAAAAATAGATATTGGAAATAAGGGCATCCCCTGTCACAGCCTTGCCAAAGGTATCCCGATAATCCTTGGGCACAAAGGAGTGCTTGGTATTATCGTTGTTTAACAGCCCTTTGTAGAACTGCTTCAAGTCATCTTCGTTCAGATATTCCTTGTACTTGGTCTGTACCGTGTCAAAGGCAAGACTCAAATACTGATTCATCATTCCCATGGTCTGATCTACGGAAGTCTCATAGCTCGCCACGATCTGCTGGGACGCTTTCTGATAGGAGACCACTCCCAAAATAATAATAAACAGAATGGGTATCAGAAATGCCGCAATCAGCTTAAAACGAATCCGCCTCCAAAAAGGAATGGGATTCTTTTCTTTCGCCGCCTTCTTTTCTTTTGGCTCCTTCACCGGCTTTGCCGGTTTTACCTTCTTTTTTTCTAAAACCCCGCTTTTCTTTTTCACACTGCATCCTCCCCTGTACTTTCGTACTTTTCCAGTCACTTATAACATTTTACCAGATTTTTGCCAGATTTTCCACTTATTTTGTACAAAAAGAAAAGATATGTAACAGTTCAGAATGCATTGGAGGGAAGGTGCGGCGCATTTTCAATGAATTCCGCGGCACCTGTCACGCCGGGGCAGGCATGGAAATCCTCGCTGCATTTTGCGGCGGCATTTCCGTATGCCTTATGATTCAGGATTTCCTGTGTGGCTGCACGGATACCTTCCACAGAATCGTCCTTCAAAATAATTCCCGCGCCGATTTCGGAAGTTCTTCTCGCCACGGCATACTGTTCGCTGGTCTGGGGATAAAGCACCATGGGCGTCGCCATATACAGACTTTCGGAAACACTGTTCATCCCGCAATGGGTAATAAAAGCGTCTGCTCTGGCAAGAACCTCAAGCTGGTCAACGTAAGGGTACACTTTAATATGATTCGGCAACACCCCCAGTTCCTCTCGATTTATGGCGTTTCCACAGGATATAATAACATCCACATTCAGGGTTTTCAGGGCGTCAATACATTTATTGTAAAAGTCGGGTCGATCATTGATGACCGTTCCCATGGAAATGTAAACCAGCGGGCGATCCTTCTTTTTATCAGGCAGGGCATTTGAAAATACCGATGGCCCCACAAAGGCATAATGGTCGGAAAAGCTCTCTGCATACGGCTGAAACATCCGGGAAGTATACACGATGGAGTCGGTGCTGTTGTCGCTCTGAATTAAAGAAAAAACGCTTTTTACATGGAATCCGTAGGGCTTTAGTTTTTTCAGTTCTCTTGAGATTCTCGGAAGTCCGAAAATCATATCCGCCATCTCTTTGGGACTGTTTTTCATGTATCTGGAAGACATTTGATTGAATGCAAAAGTACTGGTAGACACCACCATGGGCACATGGTGCTTCCAGGCATTCAGTTTCCCCCAAAAACAAACAGAATCAGTATATACCACATCCGGTAAAAAAGATTTGAATTCTTTATCCAGAAAATCGCTCATACTGATCGTAATGCGGATATCCTGTATCGTCATTTCCGTTGTAGAGACGTTTTTCAGATCTGTTTCTTCCTGCTTTGTGAGTTTTGGCAGAAAAGAATCGCAGGATATAAACTCCGCTCCGGCGGCTCTGATTTTCTTCTCAAATTCATCAAAGGAATAAAACCTGACCGCATTCCCCCGTCTGACAAGTTCGGCAGCAACCGGGAGCATGGGATTTGTGTGACCGTGTGCGGGAATACAAAAAAATGCAATTTTCTTCAATCGCCCTCACCGTCCTTTTCACGAAATGCCACGCCGAACAACTCGGCAAACGCTCCCTTGGGCGGAATGGCAATACCGCGCTCCTCGTCCCCAAGAATAAGCAGCGTGTCACCCGGTTTGATTTCAAAAATATCACGCGCCTGTTTTGGGATAACGATCTGCCCTTTTTCCCCAACTGTAGCCGTCCATGCGTATTTACCCTTTGGTGTAGTCATTTTACCTCTCCTTCAAAGTATGATTTGTATAACTAATCATACTTTGAATATCATTAAATGTCAAGAAAAACTGCCGACAGCGGTAAAAGTTATTAAAAAAACACTGTGCATTCGGTTTCCCTTTTGCACAGTGTTTTTTATTTCATTTGCTTCCTTAATTAGTTACGATTACCTTTATTTTTCCTTGCTTTCGTCTTTTTCCTCCAAAGAACCAGTAGAATCAGCAAAGCCGCGCCTCCTCCTATGCCAGCCGGAAGCATCCATTTCCCGGAGCCTTTCTCCGCCACACAGAAGGTCTCCTTCGTTCCTTTCATATCCACCTGGAGGTAGCCTCCTCTTGCCTTGCTCTCCAACTCTTTCCATTCGCCGTCTATATATCCCCATACTTCTGCATCCTGATAGGGATTGTAAAGCCGGATGGCAAAGGTGTCTCCCTCGCCGATCTCCGCATTTTCCAGGGCAATGTCATAGATCACACAGTCTCTGCCATGAATCTCCTCCGGAGGCGCTTCGTCTCCAATGGCAGCCTTCAGTACGGTGTTCTCAGTAAAGATCTGTTCCACCAGGGCGTAGGGCTTTTGAATCCCATTTTCTGTCCCTGAACTGCTGCCGCTTTCCACCACTGTCACATCCTCCTTATATTCCCCTGTTACCAGAAGATTTCCCGTCATAACCTGATCCGAACAGTCCTGCCATATGCCATAATACCCTTCTCTTTTGGGGATTTCAGGATATTCCAGACAGGAAAGCTTTTCTCCGAATTTCACTTCCTGGGTTCCCAGATATAAATCATCCACCCGGAAAGTGACCTTTAAATGACGGAATTCATTGGGCAGGTTCTCCACCGTCAGCAATTCTTCGTAGCTGATGGGTTCCGCCACGCCCACATAGCTGATATTATCGATACCGTAAAGGTCTTCCCCTACATAACAGTTCCCGCTCACTCTCGCCTCTTCCTCTTCCAGCATGGGATCGTCATAACTTGCGGTCTGCCCGGCAATAGCGCCTTTCCGCCCTACCGACGCATCGCAATCCGCCATTGCATAGCAATCCTTTACCGTATTGGCAAAACCGGCGATGCCTCCTACATTTTTTCCTCCTGAAACGGAGCACAGGGCATAGCAGCGTTTGATCACTGTCAGGGACTCTCCGCAGATACCGCCTACATAATCCCCTTCCGTGCTCTCCACGCTTCCGTAGCCTTCCGAATCCACCACAATGCCGTGCTTCATATAACCCACGATACCTCCTGCGCCGTCCTTCTTTGCGGTCACATGTCCTTCGTTGACGCAGCTTTTCAGCAGGCATCTGGTAAAATATCTTCTGCCGATCTGATAATCCACGCTTCCCGCCGCACTGTCCTCAGGGTCTTCCTCATCGATGGACATAGCCCCTGCAATGCCGCCAACGTTAATATCGCCTTTCACGATTCCCCCATTGATGCAGTTATCTGTTTTTCCTGTGGTAATACTCTCCGCATCCTCCACATCCACATCCTCATACAACTCTTCTATATTTAACTCATTGTAATCGGTGAGATTATCCGTCAGTATATTGAAGATCACATTGATCTGATCGTTTACGGCGCGCAGATCCTGGTTCAGCACATCGGAATAATCGGATGCATTGTTGCCAAGGCTCTGTAAACTGCCGGACATTCCCTTTAACTGCTCATGAAGCTTCTCTCTGTTTACGTCAAAGTCTTTTCCCATTCTGGAAAAGCGGATGGAGGACTGCCCGTTTACATAGTCCACAATACCCCTTGTGTCTCTGGTTGCAGATCTGATGGAGTTTACCGCATTTTGCAGATTATCCAGCACCTGTTCCATGTTCTTTCCCGCATTACCGATCTGGTCAAGCGCCTGCTGCCCTACCACATTGGAAACCACGCTTAAGCTGCCTAAAATGGAGGAGGTTGCCTTTGACATTTCTTCCAGTTCCTTCGCCAGCTGCTCCAATTGCTCCTGGGTGGCGCCGGAACCGCTTTGAATCTCCTGAATCAGCTTGTTTACCCTCTCCGCTGCTTCCTGATGCCTTTTAATGGCGCTGCTGATATCCTCCTTTGCGCCGCTGACAGCATGGGATTTATCTAATTTATCGAAAGAGATATACACCTGATAATTTTCACCTGGGGCGGTTGCAAAGGAATAGACCTGATCACCCGTCCTTTCCACGGACAGGCTCTCTCCGTCCTGAGCGGTTGCCCAGATCTCCTCCAGAGTGTATGCGCTGTCCGGAGTCACCGTTACAAAAGCCCTGTCTCCATCTATTTCGCAAGATGCATTTCCGCTTAAATTGGAGCTGAGCTTTACCACCGGCGCCGAGAGAACTTCTTCTCTTTCCTCAACTTCCTCTTCTTCGCTTTCTTCTGTCCCTTCTTTTTCCTCCTCATCCTCCGCTGTCTCTTCTATGGTTTCCAACCCATCCAATGCCTGTAAGGGATTGCTCATGAAGCGTTCCAGACGGTATTCTTTTCTCTCTATGCGGGCTGTCCGGAGCGCGTCTTCCTCTGCTCCGTCCTGAGCATCCTTTGTATCCTCCGGCTGGGACTGGTCTGTATCTCCCGACTGATCTGTATCTGTATCCTCCGGTTGAGACTGATCTGTATTTCCGGGCTGTCCTTTATCTGTATCCGGTTGAGACTGATCTGCATCCTCCGGTTGATCTTTGTCGGTATTGCCCGTCTGATCTTCGTCTGTATCCTCCGGCTGATCTTTGTCTGCATCTTCCGGCTGATCTTGACCGGCATTCCCCGGTTGATTTTGCCCTGCATCCGCCGAGCCGTCTCCTGCATCCGGTTTTTTCTGAGGAGGCTCTGCTTTATCCATATCCGCTCCGCCGTTTCCTTCTATACTGTCTGTTCCGTCAGGTTTTGTGATATCGTCTTTTTCTATTTCATCTTTCGGCTCTTCCTCTTCCTTTAACTTCTCATCCTCCCCCTTTTCCCCTGTCATGTTTTCCTTATCAGGTTTTTTGGGGGCATCTTCTTCCTCTTCTTTTGCAGAAGGATCGTTTTCCCTGCCCTGATAGCTGAAATACGCTTCCACTCTCACGTTTTCCTCAGGCATCACAAAGCTATAACGATCCTCATCCTCCTGCTGTATGCTCACAAGCCCTCCCGCCGGATTCACCACCCGGATACGGTCCAGCCCATAATCCTCATCGGGTTCCACAAGAATGCTTACCGTATCGCCCTCTTTGGGGTAATACTGAAGACTTAAGATATTTCCTCCCACAGTGGAAAGCAGGGTCAGCCGGTTATAGTCCGTTTCCACGTACTCTCCGCTCACCTCTCCTGCCTCCTTCAACTGGTCTGCAAGGGCATACAATTCCCTGTTAACACCGGAAAAGCTGTCCTCCGCCGCATAAACGTCGTCAAATACATCCGGCAGCATCTCCATAACATGCTCCAGCCGTTCTGTCACCGCCTGCGCCTGATCCATGTTGTCGTTTACGAAATCTGTCATCTGTCCCGCAAGGGCGTCTCCTGCATCCACTGCCCCTTCGCTGTAGGAAACAAGACTGTCCAGATCTCCCTTGACGGTATTTTTTCCGTCCTGTATATCGTCCAGCGTCTTTTCCATTAAATCATGGAGACGGTTTACTGCATGGAGCAGGGAGGTTGCCTCATCGATTTCAATATAAGGCTCCATCTGACCTACAATGCCGCCTACATCCTTTCTTCCGTATACTGTCCCATGGTTGGTACATGCCGACAGCACCCCCGACTGCCTTCCGGCAATGCCGCCGATGTTATAGCCGGTATGCTCATAACCCACCTTTCCGTAATTTACGCATCCGGTGATCACACCGTCCGAGTAGCCGGCAACGCCTCCCGTATCCACGCCGCTGAAAAGCTCTGTCTCCGATTCCCCCAGACTGATGCTGAGGAAAATACCCACGCCCATCTCGTCGTCCTCTTCCACCCACTGGGTGTCGTTGTTGATACAGGCATGGTTGGTACAGCGCGCAATACTGCCGTGATTTTTCCCCACAAGCCCTCCGGTGGAATAATAGCCGGTGACACGGCCGCCCGCCGTGCTGCTTTGGATCACGCCGGTTCCCTCATTAACGCCTGCCAGACCGCCTACCGTATTCCTGCCGCTTACGTTTCCCCGAAAGCTGCAATTATAAATGGTTCCATAATTGATACCGCACAGCCCGCCGGTGCACTCCTTTTCATCGGTGGCGGTGACTTCTCCTTTCAGCGTCAGATTTTCCACCACAGCATCCTTTTCAATATAGCGGAACAGCCCTGCCACATACCCGTCGCCGCTGTATTGAAAGCCTGACACCGTATGCCCCTGCCCGTCAAAAATGCCTGCAAAAACAGGGATTACGCCAAAATCCGTATCTGTAAGATCGATGTCCTCCTGTAAAAGAATCTTTTTGTCAGCCGACCATGCGTCTATGTAACAATTCTCTGCAAAAGCAATAAAATCCTCCGCATTCCGGATCTCCAGGATCTCTTTTTCCTGCTCTTCTTCTCCTGCTTCCGCCTTTTCCTCCGCTCTCAGCTCCTGTACCGGAAGCATACTGCAAATCAATGTGAAAGCCATCCCCAGGGACAGCGCCTTAAAAAGAAGTCTTTTATTTTTCATTTCCTTCCTCTCCTTCCGCCATCTTTTCCTGCTGGGTCAGCAAAGCAAGATCCTGACCCTGATCCTCTCTGACCTCCATTTTTCCCATATTCACAAACAGGCTTGCCTCTCCCCGTATAAAGCCATGCATTTCACCAATCACAGAGCCGTTGATCTGCCCCTGGACATAGCCGTCTACCCGCATAAGCCCTGCGCTTTTCTCCAATTTAATAGGAATCGATACGGCAAAGGAAGTCTTTTCTATGATCTTTTCGCCCAGTAAAAGGATCTGGGGCAGAACAAACATCACCACCACAATGGACATAATGGTTCCCCGTCCAAGGCACTGACCGATGCCGCAGATGGCGCCGTCAGAGGACATACGCCCGATCAGAATGCCTGCAAGGGCAAGCATGGAGCCTGATGTCACAATGGTGGGGAAAGCAAAGTTCATGGTCTCAATGATCGCTTCCTTCTTTGACATTTTATTCTTCAATTCCATAAACCGCCCTGAAATTACAATGGCGTAGTCGATATTAGCGCCCATCTGAATGGAACTTACGATCAGATAACTCATAAAGAACACATTCTTCTGCTGAACCGCAGGCACGGAGAAATTCAGCCAAATTACTCCCTGGATCACCATGATCAGCAGCACCGGCATTCCGGCGGACATAAAGGTAAACAGCAGCACCACCAACACCGCCATAATGGAGACTACATTTACCACCTTGTTATCCCTCTGGAAGGTTTTATATAGGTCATACTGGCTGGTGGCTTCCCCCGGTATCAGGATCGTCCCTTCGTAATATTTCCCTGCGATCTCATGCATTTCATCCAAAAAGGCAAAAGTCTCGTCTCCTTCTTCCGGAAGATTCAAATACACCAGCATCCGGCTGTAGGACTCTCCCTGAAGCTGATCCAGGGCGATCTGCATTTTGGTATGTGCCTCCTCCAGGGTATCCATCAAGTCATCCTCCAGGGTCACATAGCCCTCGTCCACCTCATCGTACAGGAACATAAAAATATCGATCAGAGGCACGCTGTAGGTGGAAAGACCGTTTATGATCTTGGCATAGTTTTCATCATTTACCGCATACGCCATGTACAGCACCTGCGCCACCTCGTAGTCCAGCTCCAAAAGCTCCGAAAATTCTCTCGCCGTCAGCTTATCCGTGAGCATATAGCCGTCCATTGCCTCTGTGTTGGCAAGCCCCATGGTATAGTCCACTTCTTCCCTGGCATCCAACTCCGCCAGGAGCTTTTTCTCCTTCTCATAGTTCCCGGCAGGTACCACCAGCGCCACCATATTGGTGTCCCCAAAGCTTTCCCGGATCATTTCATCCACCACCATAGCGTCGCTCTGCACCGGGGTCTCCAGCTTGGTATAGCCATATACATAAGGGCATTTGGAAGAAACCACATAAGCTCCTATGATCAGTACCAGAAACAGCGGAGGCATTACATATTTCGTGGCATAGGCAAATTTCCCCACAAAGGGAATCTTGGGGATAAAGCTCTTATGCCTGGTTTTATCCATTGCATTGCCAAAAAGCATGATCAGCCCCGGCATGAAAAGGAAAACTGCCAGAAGGCTTAACACAATGGCGCGGATCAGGCACAGCGCCATGTCGCTGCCGATGCCAAACTGCATAAACATCATGGCAATGAGACCGCCCACTGTGGTCAAAGAACTGGAAGAGATCTCCGGAATCGCCTTGCTCAGGGCAACGATGTCCGCCTCCCTGACCGACAGCTTCTGATGCTCTTCCTTATATCGGTTACAGAAAATAACCGCATAGTCAATGGAAAGGGCAAGCTGCAGCACAATGGTCACGGAATTAGACACAAAGGAAATGGTTCCCATAAAAAAGTTGGTTCCCTTGGTGATCAAAGCGGCTGCACAGAAGGTCAAAAGCAGCACCGGAACCTCCGCCCAGGTCTCTGAAGTGAGCAGCAATACGGAAACCACCACGATCGCCACCAACACGCTGATCACCTGCATCTCGCTGGCGATCTGCTCCGCCGAAGCATCTCCCATAGAGGTAGATACATAAAAATCATATCCCTCCAGAAGCCCTTCCGCTTCCGCCAAAGCTTCCAGCGCCCGGTCATCCGTCTCTTCATATCCAAAGGTTACATCATATAATGCGGAAAAGTTATTGTAGTGATCCGTTGTGCTGTCAAAGGTGAGCATGATCACATCCTCCAGCCCTTCTATCGCTTCGGACAACCTTTCCGCCTCGCTATAGGATAGGTTGGTCACCATGATCTTTGCCGTTCCGTATGTAATAAACTGCTCCTCCATACAATCAAGCCCCTGCCGGGTCTCCGTGGTTTTCGGCAAGTACGCCGACATGGCATTCTCCACCTTTACCCAATTCATTGACACCACCGAGAAGATCAGGGCAATGCCAAAAAGTAAAAAGAACAGGTTCCGCCTGTCCACGATGAAGGTGGCAACCTTAATCATGGTTCCGCCATCCTCTTTGTTTTTACCTGGCTTCGCTGCCATTTTCCATTCACTCCTTTATACATTTTTTGCAGAAAGTATTATAGTATTTTCCCCCCTGCTTATCAATAGACACATCCACCCCAAATGCCTAAAAATCAGATAATATATCTTCAACTGCCTGATTTTTGGATATTCATACCCTGTTTGCCCATTTTGCAGATCAAAAAACTCATATACAGTAACTGCATAAAATCATTTATTCAGAAGGAGGTTCTACTATGAACGAAATGTTTACATCTCTTTTTAGCGGAGGACTCTGGGCTGTCATAAAAGCGCTGTTAATCCTTCTCTTGGCATTTATTACCGCAGCGATCGTGAAAGCTCTGGTGGTAAAGCTATTTACAAAAACCAAACTCAGCTCCCTTCTGGGAAAAGAAAAGACCGTGAATTTCATTGGGAAGCTGGTTCATCTGCTTGTTTTCCTGCTCTTTGTCCCAGGAATTTTTGAAAATCTGGGCATGAGAGAGGTCTCCTCCCCTATTTTAAATCTTCTTAATACGCTGTGGGGGTACCTGCCAAACATCCTCGCGGCTGCGCTGGTTTTGTGGGTGGGATTTTTCATTGCCAAACTGGTACGGGAGCTTTTACTTCCTGTATTCGACAAGCTTAAAATCAATACCTTACAGGAAAAAGCCGGCATCCAGGTCACCGATACGGGCAGGCTGTCCAATACCCTTTCCTACATTGTTTATGTGCTGATCCTGATTCCGGTAATCATCGCCGCCTTGCAGGTTCTTAACATTCAGGCAGTTTCCACTCCGGCGATCAGAATGCTGGACACTATTTTTGCATTTATTCCCAATATATTTGCTGCTCTGGTAATTATCATTATCGGATGTATGGTCGCCAAATTTTCGGGCAGCATTGTGGAAAATCTCATTGCCTCTGCAGGTCTGGATGCCAAACTTGCACAGCAGCTGCCTGATCAGGAAAAGCCCTTTGTACTGTCAAAGGTGGTGGGCACGATCGTCCATACCGTTATGGTGATCTTCTTTATTGTGGAAAGCTTCGGCGTATTGCATTTGGACATCCTTACCAATATTGGAAATGCAGTAATTGGGTACATGCCTTATGTCCTTGCTTCCGCGCTCATCCTTCTTGCATGTTATATTTGCGACGGATTGGCAGGAAAAGCATTGGCAAAAAGCAACCATGCCGTTTTTGCCCTGATTGCCAGAGTTGTGATCTATACCATCGGAATTTTTATGGCGCTGAATGAGCTTGGAATTGCAACGGAAATCGTAAATACTGCATTTATCCTGATTATCGCCGCCCTTGCCGTGGCATTCGCCATCTCCTTTGGCATAGGAGGCAGGAGCTTTGCGGCAAAGCTTTTAAAGAAGTTGGAAGGAACCTGCAATATGCAGTGCGACACCCCATGTGATGCCCAGGAGCAGCAGCACGAATAATATTTCATAGAAAAAAGGTAAGGAGGGACAGCTTTGAAACAGCTAAAAATCGCCAAAACGGGATACATACTGATTTCCATTTTATTTTATATTTTCGGCATCATCTGTATCCTTTCCAGGAATATTAACGCCAAAACAGGCGCTATGGCAGGCGGCGCGATCCTCATCGCCTACGGCGTTATCAAAATAACAGGCTATCTCTCCAAAGACCTTTTCTGTCTTGCCTTTCAATATGATTTTGCCTGCGGATTGTTTTTGATCGTGCTTGGTATTCTGGTCCTTGCCGTGAACGCCGGATTTGAACATCACCTGCTATCAGGTATGGGCGCTTTGGTCTTACTGGACAGCCTGCTGTGTATTCAGACTGCGCTTGACGCGCAAAAATTTGGTCTTTCCTCCTGGCATGTGATCCTGTTCACCTCGATCCTCTCCGGCGCTCTGGGGGCTGCACTGATCGTCCTGCATACTTTAACATCAGCGGGTCTTGCCCTTCTCGCCGAAGGATTCATGAGGCAATACATTGTCCAATGCACCGTCCGTCTATCTCCGGCAACTGAAAGATTTGCCAGGGATTAACTGACTGACAGACAAACAACCTGAAATTGTTTGCAATACAAAAAAGATAAAGGAGCTGTGAATTATGAATGCATCGACAACATTAAAAAAATTTGGTCTGGAACAGGCGTTCCACTACATTTATAAAGATCCTGAAAAGAATATGCTGAAAATCATGGATTGGGCTGACAAATTTGCCGGCGATGATTTCGTTTCCCAGCGGAAAACCATACGGGAGATCATCACCAACCCGGAGCATCCCTATTATCCATATGTCCGCCGTCTTTTCACGGACATAGACCCCAATGTAACGAAAACCCTTGCCACAAACTTTTTCATCAATGCCGCCCTGATCGGATGGTCAAAGGAAGAGGAGCTTCGCAAAAAATATGACTGTAATATCCCCTGGGCAATTCTTTTAGACCCCACCTCCGCCTGCAATCTTCGCTGCACAGGCTGTTGGGCTGCAGAATACGGGAATAAATTAAATCTGAGCGTTGACGAGATAGACGATATTATTCGACAGGGAAAAGAACTGGGCGTTTATATGTACATTTACACCGGCGGCGAACCGCTGGTTCGTAAAAATGATCTGATCAGGCTGTGCGAAAAGCATTCTGACTGTGTATTTCTGTGCTTTACAAATGCGACTCTGATCGACGAGGCTTTTGCAGACGAGATGCTCCGGGTGGGCAATTTCGTCCCGGCAATCTCTCTGGAAGGTTTTGAAACCGCCACTGACCAGAGACGGGGCGACGGCGTTTATCAGAAGGTAATAAATGCCCTGGCGCTTCTTCGGAGCAAAAAGCTGATCTACGGCATCTCCTCCTGCTACACCAGCGCCAACTACGAATCCATTACCTCAACGGCATACCTGGACAAGCTGATTGAAATGGGCGCCTGGTTTATCTGGTATTTCCATTACATGCCTGTGGGCAATGACGCGGCTCCGGAACTGATGCCTACGCCCACCCAGCGAAAAGGCATCTATGAAAAAATACGCCGTTACCGCACGGAAAAACCCCTGTTTGCCATGGACTTCCAGAACGATGCGGAATACGTAGGGGGCTGTATTGCAGGGGGACACCGCTATCTCCATATCAATGCAAACGGGGACATCGACCCCTGCGTGTTTGTCCACTATTCTGATTCCAATATCCGGGAAAAATCCCTTTTGGAGGCGCTGCGCTCCCCCATGCTGATGGCATATCACCAGAGGCAGCCTTTCAACCAAAACATGCTGCGTCCCTGCCCCATGCTTGAAAATCCTGAAAAGCTTCGGGAAATGGTGAACCGCTCCGGCGCACATTCCACAGATCTCCAATCTCCGGAAAGCGTTGAACATCTTTGTGCCAAGTGTGACCGCTACGCCCAGAACTGGAAACCGGTTGCCGAGGAATTATGGAAAAACAGTCCACGAAATAAGGAAAACGCCTTATAAACTGCAAAGCGCTTCTTCGGCATTTCCCAGAAAAGCCTTTTTACTGGCTCCTTCAAAAGAAACGCACACCTTTTCACAAAAGCCTACAAGATCGTAGGATGCGCCGCTGTCAAGCCAGTCCAGGGCAATGCCCACCAGCGTGCATTTATAGAACCTGATCAAAGCTTCCCGGTCTTCCGGCGCAAGGCTGATCTCTTCCGTTACACGATCTACATAAAGCTGTACGATCAGGAAACTGACTTCGTTCAAATATCGTATAAACGCTTCCCGATGGGCGGAACGATAGATATGGATCACCGCAGCCTTGCGCCTGGTAAGCTCCTCCGCCATAGGCGTAATACAGTTTAAGGGAGAACCAAACTCACAATTCTCCTTAATTACCTGCTCCGCCCATGCCTGAATAGAGTACTCCGCAAGGTCAGGAATGTCCCTGAAATGATAGTAAAAAGTATTTCTGTTTACCTGGCAGTATTCTACGATATTTTGTACTGTAATTTTGCTATAGGGTTTTTCTTCCAGAATCTGCCAAAATGCGTCACTGATGACTTTTTTTGTCCGGTTCATAAGCCCGCCTCCAAAATTATATTGAGGTTATTATACTAAAATCCAATTTTCTTTTCAATATAGGATGTGGGTGGCAAAAGCCCTGGCTGGGGAGTGCGTCCGACAATTTGCACAAAAAAGTTGTGCGCCTTCCATTGTGCGGAGCATTCCGATGAGCCTCTGAAAACGAAAATCGTGTTCAGCAGAGGCTTCCACGATTTTTGAGTCTCATCTCCATCGCACAAAAGTCAGTTGCACAAACTCTTTTTGTGCAAATTGCCAGACGTACTCCCCAGCCAGGGCTTTTGCCACCCACATCAATATAGTAAAAATAAAACTTCAGGAGGGAACTCATGGAATCGCATTTCTGTCAAAAAAAACAGACTATTTTGAAAGCCTTGCCTTTGATAGTCTGTGCCATTTTCATTATCCTTTTTCTTGCCTCCGGCAAAGAAATCACCGTAGAGACAGTTTTAAGCTACACTCCCGCATCTCCCCTGATGGCAACCTTTGTCATTTTGCTTTTGTATGCTTTAAAAAGTATATCCTTTGTTTTTCCCGTCCTTGTTCTTCAAATAGCAGCAGGGCATTTGTTTCCAACGCCCCTTGCCCTGTTGATCAACTTTCTGGGAAGAGCGATTACCCTTACCATCCCTTATTGGATCGGACGCTTTTCAGGCTCTGACGGAATGAACGCTTTATCAGAAAAATACCCCAGGCTAAAGGAAATCTATTCCAGGCAAAAAAGGCATCCGCTTTTTATTTCTTTTTTGTTGCGCAAACTATGTTTTCTGCCCGGCGATGGGGTAAGCCTGTATCTTGGCGCTGCCGGAATTCCCTTTTTTTATTACCTGGCAGGCGGTATTCTGGGCACTGCATTGGGCGTCGTCCTGTCCACGGTTCTTGGTTCCAGCATAACGGAGCCTTCTTCCCCCGCTTTCTGGCTGTCGGCTTTGCTTATGACGGTTACCGCCGTTACCTCCTCCGGGCTGTATCTACACAGCACCAGAAAAGGAAACGATAAATAAAGAGCAGGTAATTTACCTGCTCCCAAACACGTCTGTTCTATTGTTCAGTCTTCCTCATCCTGATCTGCCGCTACGGCTGATACCACAGAAGACACCACCGCCACAACAACCGCTATAACAATAATGAGAAAGCCTCCTGCCAATAACATAAATTCCATCTCTGCATCTTCCTTTCGTATCTTGTTTCTATCAATGAAATTATTGTACTAAATCTGTGGCAAATTTTCAACTATAATATTCTTTTCAGTTACATTTCGCACCCATGCCGCGGGGCTGGATACGAAATGCAACAAATTCACTCCTGCAATTCCACCTCCACAAACCTGCCTTCCCTGCTCAATCCAAAGTGAAGATGCGCCCCGGTACTTGCCCCCGTATTTCCCACAGTTGCAATCTGTTCTCCCTGCTCTACCTCCGTCCCCGTCTCTGCCATAATCTCATCACAGTGGGTATAATAGGTCATATCGCCGTTATCGTGCTGAAGGATCACATAATTCCCGCAGTATGCATCAAAACCTGTCTCAAATACCTGTCCTGCCCCTGCGGCTTTCACCGGCGTGCCCTCTTCGGTGGCAAAATCAATCCCACTGTGCATGATCCGCTCCTGTGTCGTGGGATGAACCCTTTCTCCGTAAGCATCTGATATACGACCGCCTTCCACCGGGCATATATATTCTATCAGAAGATCATTGGATGCTCCCTCCGCCTGCCTTAAGAGAACCGAATGTCTGTCCGGCGTTACCGCATAAAATGCATGATCCTCGGTTGTCTGACTGTCAGCAGGAATCTTTTCCACATGGACGATCTTCTCCTCCGGCAGATAGGAAACCTCCTCCACATGGATCTTCCCATCTGATAGTTCATCCGTATAAATATAATTGGTTTCTACGCTGCTGTCCGTTCCAGGTACTTCCGTCAATTCCTGTTCCTGCCGGGGAATCCCCTGAGTCTCTTCTGCCGTCTCTTCTACGGTTGGCACAGTCTGGCTTCTCTTTCCATTTACCAGAAGCAATGCCGCCCCGCAAACCACTACCGCCGCTCCGACCACCATCACACAGGTTTTCATCTTTTTCGTCTTAATTACATTTTTGATTCTGGTTTCTACGCTTTTTTCTCCAAAAAAAATCATACCGCTGATTCCTCCTATTTGTTCTCTGGAAAGATATAAAAGAGTGTCTGCATATGCTTTCCTGTTCTCATACCCTGCCCTTCTCAACACCGCTTCATCGCAGGATATTTCCATATCCCGCTCCATAAAATGGAACGCCGCCCACACAAGGGGATTGAACCAATGAAGGCATACTCCTGCGAATGCCAGAGGTTTGATCAAATAATCCCCACGCCGGATATGCACCTGTTCATGGAGCAGCACCAACTCCTGCTGAGTCTGGGACAATCCCCGGGGAAGATAAATAACAGGTCTGAATATTCCGGAAACAAAGGGCTCCTTTATCCCCCCTGCCACAACGATCCTGCATACTTTTCCATTTCCTGTTTCCCTCTGGGTTTCATACTTTTCCCCACTATTCAACCCTAAATTTCTCAGCCTTTTTTGAAATAGCAGCCAGTTTCCCATGCTGTACAAAAGAAAAACACAAAGCCCAGCAAAATAAACGCCTCCGGCGACCCTCCAGCCTTTTCCCATTTGCAAAGTACTGTCCGCCCTGCTTTTTATCCTGACTGCTTCTGTGTCTGAAAGCATCGCCTTCGGCTGCTTTTCCGCTGTGTTCTCATAAAGCGGCGCTACTTCTTCCGCTCCCTGTTCTCCCCCTTTCAAATTCCACAGATCAACGCCTGCCCCTGCTTCTATCAATGAAACGGAAGGAATAAGCCCCCACTCCGTTTCCGGCAGGAATGGATACAAAAGCCGAAAAAACACTACCATCCACAGGACATAAGAAAAAATTCGGGGAATTCTCTTTAGAAAAAGACGAAACGCCAGCACCGCTAAAATTGCCATTGACGCCGATATGCTCATGTTCACTACTATAATAAATAGCTTAATCATGCCTGCCCTCCCCTGTTTCTTCCTCTTTCAAATTTTCATCGATGAACCGCCTCATCTCCTCCGCCTCCTGCAAGGTCAGCTTTCTCCCGCTGCAAAACGCTGTCAGAAACCGTGGCAGGGAACCTGCAAACACATGCTCCACATAGGCTCTGCTCTGAGCGCCGTAAAACTCCTCCCTGCTCATTTTGGCGCGCACAAGGGCATTTTCATTCTGAAAGATCCCCTTGTCGCACAGCTTCTTTAATACCGTGTAGGTGGTGGACTTTTTCCAGTTCATCTCCTTCTCGCAGATCTTCACCAGTTCCGGAGAGGGAATGGGCTCCCGCTCCCAGATAATCTCCGCGAATTTCTTTTCCCCGTCTGCTAATTTGTATCCTCCCATAAGCTCTGTTCCTTTCATAAATAGGTGCTCTTTGTATTTTCTTTGGTCTATTAGTTGTAGACCGTTATATTCAGTCTATAACAAATAGACCAATTTGTCAAGAAAAAAGCCTGGCTATTTTTTATAAAACGGTTTTCACATTATCTAGAAACAGTGTACCTCTTTACAAAAAAGAGTAAATCGCCTATAATAAACATATAATATAAAGGCTTTATCCAGATAATTATTTGAGGTGGTAAATTTCGTAGCGACCACACGCCGCTGGTATTGACAGGGGAAACCCGAGAGATGCAGGAGAATGCTACGCCTGCCAAATAATTATCTGGTTTAGCAAATAGAGATGGATAGGCACTGTCGGCTGATAGAAGGTTGACAGTGCTTTTGATTTGTTCAAAATAGCACTCTCTTGTATCTGTGTAAAATATAATCCTTGACGCATTGAACGCTGTTCAGTATAATGGATTTGAACATTGTTCAAGGAGGATATAATGGACAACAGGGAACTCATCATCCAAACCACAATAGACCTGATCAATGAAAAAGGCGAGCAGATGACCGACATTACCGTGCGGGAAATATGCAGGCGGGCAAATGTAGGTCTGGGGCTTGTAAACTATCATTTCGGCAACAAAGATAAGCTTATAGAACTATGTGTTGAGCGCATTGTAAACGGCATCGTTGCCCTCTTCGGCTCCATTCGGGAAAAAACGGAATCCCTGACCCCATTTGAAAAGCTCAATTATCTTGGAAACATGACCCTGACCTTTTTATTTGAGCACTATGCCGTGTCCAAAATTTCTATCCTTGCAGATATGCGCGCGCCGAAGGAAGACGACAACACCCACCGAACCTATCTTGCCTATCTTCCCCTTGTGTCCGCCTGCCGTCCGGATTGGGATCAGGCGACCCTGGAGAGGAAAACTTTTTACCTGATTACGGTCATGCAGCAGTCCTTTTTGCGGCATCAGGTGATCCGGCAGCTCTACGGAATCGATTTAACCCTTCCGGAAGAACGCAAAACATTTCACGAAACCGTCTTACACGATATTCTGGAAGCATAACCGCTCCGGAAAGGAGATCAGCATATGAAAATTACAGTCATAAACGGAACGGAAAAACACGGCGTAACCTGGCGCCTGAAAGAAATCTTTCTGGAGGAATTCAGAGAAAAGGCAGAGATCACAGAATTCTACCTGCCCAAAGACTGCCCTTCCTTCTGCATCGGCTGCTGCAGTTGTTTCTTTCAGGGGGAACACACCTGCAAGGACGCCGAATACATACACAAGATCGTATCGGCGCTGTTGAAGGCTGATCTGATCGTCATGACTTCCCCCGCCTATGTGATGCACGCAACAGGCGCAATGAAAGCTTTCCTTGACCATCTTGGTTATATGTGGCTTTCCCACCGCCCCGCCTCTGAGATGTTTCAAAAGCGGGCGGTCATTATTACCCAATGTGTTGGCGCAGGCGCAAAGTCTACGGCGACGGATATAAAGCATAGCCTTTCCTGGTGGGGTGTCTCTGAAATCAGGGTATTTACAGAAAAGCTTATGAGCGAGATCGTCTGGGAAAAGCTCACGGAGCAGAAACGCGCCCAGCTTACCAGAAAAATGAAACAGTTATCTCAAAAGCTTTCCTCCATCGACTATGAAAAGCCTCCAAGGGTAAATGCAATTACCCGCATCAAGTTTCTCTTCTGCCGCATGATGAAAAAAGCAATTCTCAACAACAATCCGGAAGATTATGACGGAAAATACTGGGCTTCCCACGGCTGGCTGGAAAAGAGCAGGCCCTGGAAAACCCGGAAAATATAACCTCTCTTTTTGGTGCAGAAATTAAGAGGAAAAAAGATAAAGCACAGGGTATACTAAAAACTGTCAGGAGGATTTTACAGCATGGAATGGATCGAAAGACTGAACAAGGCAATCGATTATATGGAAGAACATCTCACCGATGAAATTGATATGGAACAGCTGGGGCGGATCGCCTGCTGCTCCTCCTACCATTTTCAGAGGATGTTCACTTACATGGCAGGTATTCCTTTATCGGAATACATCCGCAGGAGAAAAATGTCCCTTGCCGCCGTGGATCTACAGGGAAAAGACATGAAGATCATCGATGTTGCCGGTAAATACGGCTATCTTTCCCCCACCGCATTCAACAGAGCCTTCCAGTCCGTTCACGGCAACGCCCCTTCCGCAGTAAAAAATGAAGGGGTATCCGTAAAATCCTTCCCGCCTATCAAATTCAAAATCACCATCAAAGGAGTGGAAGAGATGAACTATCGAATCGAAACAAGAGAACCTTTCCGTATTGTAGGCGTATCCGTGCCCCTGCACAAAGACATTGAGAAAAATTTCACGGTCATTCCTCCAAAGTGGCAGGAAATCTCCACGAATGGAACCTTGCAACGGTTGATCGGCATGATGGACACACCCCCTATGGGCGTGCTGGGCATCAGCACCTGTAACGACACGGAGCCCTGGAGATATTATATTGCGGTATCTACCTCTCAGGAGGCAGGAGATCTGGAAGAATATGTTGTACCGGCTGCCACCTGGGCAATCTTCTCCGGGTCAGGGACAAATCAGTCCATCCAGGAATTGGAGCGGCGCATTGTAACGGAATGGCTGCCCACTTCGGGATACGAATATGGTAATGCCCCTGATGTGGAGGTTTACCTGAATCCCGACCCTCAAAACGCACAATACGAAGTATGGATACCTGTGGTGAAAAAATAAGAACAGACATCAGTTTCCCATTTGCCTGTTGTATTCCATTGCATGTAAAAAGAATGGCAGAAATAAACTGTTATTTCGCCATTCTTTTTTCGTCGTTTTTTTCGTCGTTTTTTTCGTCGCTTTTTTTACGACGAATTATTTCAGCCGATACATTTTTCCTTTTGTCTTTCCATTATCTTCTAATTCTTCCATCGCCACTAATTCTTTTAACAGTTCCTTCGTTCTTGTCTCTTTAAGCCCCAAAGTTTCGATTATTTCTGCCGTTTTGTGCCACTCTTTATCATTCATATAATTCAATATAGTGATATACTGTTCTATTGTCTTCTTTGATCGACTTTTTATTGCCTTTTTCTCTTTTATTTCAAGCAAAAACCTATTATAAACAAGAAAATCTTTTGAATTTGTCTTCTCTTCTGCATTTACTAAAAATGCCGGATGAATTGGAATTCTAATTCGCATGGCACGCCTATCTTCATCTGTAAAAAATTCAGCCCGAGGAGAACCATTCTTTTGTAATTCTTCTTGGATGGTAGGAACTCCTGATGAATGCCCTTCAGATAATTCCAGTTCTTTTAAAAATTCGCCTAATCTACGATTTCGATAATATCTTGAAACAAATCTCTTGCCTTCTGCAATTGCCTTTTCAGAAATAGAACGATCTATTCCTGGAAAATTCATAATATTAATACAATCTGGCTCAATTTCAATAGTTATCGGCTCACAGGACAAATAATCTCTGTGATAAAATGCATTCACAACAGCCTCTTCAACTGCCTGATAAGGATAATTCATAATTCTGATCGCTTCCATTTGATTTGTAACTTTAATAACTTTTTCCTGCATAATAAGTGTTTTAAAACGTTCCATCGTTGCATGTATCATTTGAGGCACGGAACCAGTTATATTAGGATAATCAACACTCAAACTTGGATTTTTGACACTTCCTTCCGGAAAAGATGTCATTTGAACAAAGGTATATTTGAAGAATTTTTCTGGATGTTCACAAAACATCATTAAAGCAACATTTTGAATATACCTGAGTTCTATCGATCCTTCTAATAACTGCATATCCTCCAATATTGCTTCTACCCCACGTTCCCTGACTTGCTTTGCAAGTTTACTTCCAGTCCTTCGCAAATGGTCTTCTAATAACACGGGTGAAATATCATCAAATGTTGCTTTATGATTTGCTCTGCAATCAAAAGGTATATGGTCTAGCATATTAATCAGCTCTCTCTCCTGCTCTGGATTCGCTTTTACAGAACTAGTCAAATAACGAATATAATAATTATATCTTTTGTCCTTTTTATATGTAACATATTCAGGTGCCTTATATGGACGTTGCTGACCAGTTCTTACAACAACCACCAATATCCATTGGTTATCTACTTTAGTTGATACCACTTTAGGGAAATATGCAGGTGAAAGTAAATTATTATAACCAAGCATCTCTTTCTGTATTTTATCAAGCATATTTTCCGGAATTCCTTTTACCGGTCTTACTGCTATGCCATCTTTCTCTTCTACACCAATAAGGATGTAGCCTCCCCCTTCATTATTATAATCGTTAGCAAATGCACAAACACTGCGATAGATATCATCCGGATTCCATCCCGCCTTAAATTCAATGCGATCAGATTCTATTTTTTCTTTTCTTAATAAATCTTCAATATTAACTTCAAGTTCCACAGCACCGCTCCAGTCTTAACACATCACTTCTTCTATCTAATCGAAAACTAAATATCTGTTTCGTAATTTTACCATACACCAAATTATTTTTCCACCTTCACAAACATTAAATGTAATAACCTTTACAAAAATAACAGGCATGACCTGTTACGATCATGCCTATTATAACTTTTAAACATAAAGCAGTTTTTACAAATCAGTGCTTCCTTTATCTTCCACAAATTTATTTTTATTCCGCAGCCGTCTCTCTTCTCACGCCGCGATGCAAATTCTTCGTCCCATGATAGTACACCAGCAACACAAACATTGCTGCAAGCGCCGCAAGTCTCCTGATCCTTCCTCCCTGCTTTGCCCATCTCACCAGAGTTCCCATCAGTTCTTTCTTCGTCTCCTCGCTCATGCCTCCTCTGGCATCCGTAAAATATACCAACAGATAAGCAAGCCCGGCTATCATGGCAAAAGTCGCATGCAATTCTATGGGTGTGGCATCTCCGGTTTTCGGTTCTGAGTCCCTTCCCCGGCTGGAGCTTTCCTTCTGAACGCCTGCTGCATTGCCGTTGCCCTTGCTTTCAGGGTTCTGAACGCCATTTCCTGCCTGCTTATCATTGCTGCTTCCCTGACTGTCATTCTGTCCATTGCCGCCGTCACTGCTGCTTCCGCCATTTCCGTCTCCGCCGCCTGTACTGCCGCTTCCGTCATTTTCATTTCCGCCGCCCGTACTGCCGCTTCCGCCATTTTCATTTCCGTCGCCTGTACTGCCGCTTCCGCCATTTCCATTTCCGCCGCCTGTACTGCCGCTTCCGTCATTTTCATTTCCGCCGCCTGTACTGCCGCTTCCGCCGTTTCCATCTCCGCTGCCAGTGTTGCCGCTTCCGCCATTTCCGCCAGTATTGTCGTCATCGTCCTTTGCATCGTCCTGATAAACTACCGCATAAGTGGAAAAGCGATCCGTCTCTATGGTGATGGTATCTTCGCTCTGATCCAGGTCGTTCAAAAACTCCGCCTGCCCGCCATGGACACGGATCACCCCAAAGGTTCTTGTCTTTTGGCTGTCGGTATTTTTCAGGCTGTCGGGCACTGCAATGGTAATAGTCAGCTTTCCTTTGGTTTCCGATACTTCCCTGTAGACATCTCCAATGTACTTAAGCAGATGGATGTTCAAATACTGTCCCAGTGTAAAGTCATTTAATGCCGACTCCACCGCCGCCTGATCTCCGCTGCTGACACTTGCGCCTGCATCCCTTACATAAAGAACAATCTTAACATTCGTTCCCTTTGCAGCCTGCTGCTTTTCCTCTTCTGTTAGAATTAGTTCCGCCAGTTCTTCCGCTGTTCCGGCGAGAACTGTATCCGGTGCGTTCTCCCCTTTCTGAACCTCCTTGTTCAACTCCCCTTCCGGAGCCTTTTCATCAGAAACAACATATTCGGGCGAATACATGCCAATATAGTTTGCTTCCGAACCGTTCATATAGGAATTCGGAACAGCCGTCCAGACCTGCCCGTCCACTGTAAGAGTGCAGTCCGGTGTAATCACATGGCTTCCTGCAAACCTCGTATATCGAGCAATTGTTGATCTTAAACGATAAACCCCTGTTGTGTATTGGGAATCCGTTACTCTTTCCCAATTTCCCTCCTCATTCTTTTTCTCCCAGCAAATGGAGGCAGACACCTGCTCTATGTCGGGGTTCAGCCTTGGATGCTGCACCTCCTCACCATATGCGGGAGCCGTGAAATTGCTCATCTGCCCCTGCACAGCATTGATCTTAGTACGGGTATCCTCTACCGTCCCGTCTGTAATGTATTCCTTCCAGCCGCTCCACTCATTTTCATAGGCGGCTTTCGAGCCCTCCGGCACAATGATACCTTTCGTATTCGCTGTGACAAATCCGCAATCTTCAAAAGTATTGTAATGCATATTTTCATATACAAGCGCCGGAGGCACGCTGCCCTGCATCATTATTTTTTCCAGACTTGTACAACCTGAAAAAGCCTCTCCCCTGAGTTCCCTCACACTACCCGGTATGGAAATTTCCTTCAGGCTCCCACATCGAAGAAATGCCCAATTTCCAATTGTTTCAAGACAATTCGGAAGTATTACTGATTGGAGGACACTACAATCCTGAAACGCCGATTCCCCGATTTTCGTGATCTGAGATCCGCTCAGGTCAATCCCTTTAAGCCCTGTATATGTATACCCATAAAACCGAATATCTTCAATTTCAGTCACATCTCCCTGTATGACCACATTTACTACCTGAGATTCTTTCCCGCCATTATGAGCGTCCCAATCCGCCATACCCGCACTGGAAAGAATGGTCAGGGTTCCATCCTCCCCCAGGGTCCAGTCCTTGTTTTCATCGTCCGGAACATTCTCCGTCCAGGAAGCGTAAACATTTGTTACAACACCCATCCCAAAGCCAAAAGTAAATGCTGTGTTACCGCCATTTTCTGTCATCCATCCTGCAAAGGTATAGCCCTCCTTTTCCGGCGGAGCGGGCTGCTTTGTCGATGCTCCATACGGCACATATTGCACATTCTGCAGCACATCGCCATCATAAAAATTAAGCGCATATACAGGCCTGATTCCTCCATCTCTATCTCCTGCACACTCAAAATAAGCCGCCTGTGCATCCATAATATATAACTTATATACTTTTCCCTTCTCTAATTCAAAGGTGTACTTATAACTCCCCTCTTCTTTAACATAACTACCTTTCGTTTCAGAACCGTCAGCCACACACACCATCTTTACAAATGCCTCTTCAAAGGGGTATCTTTCATTCTCACCATATACATTAATATTTATAGTATAACTAAATGTATCCCCTTCCGCCGTAAGCTCCTCTACGCCGAAGGTCTGCACCTGCTCCAAATCTTCCTCCATGATCTCTTCCGCTTCAGATACCGTCTCCTGAGGCGCTGCCTCCTCAGGTGCAATATCCTCTGGAATTGTCCCTTCCGGTACAGTTTTCTCCGGCAGGATTTCCCCTGGTATCGTCTCCTTCGGAGCAGGTTCCTCCTTCTCTACAGGCTCCTCGTTGACTGTGCCCTCAGCTTCCTCAGGCTCCACGGATTCCTCTGTGACTGTGCTCCCAGGTTCCACAGACTCCTCTGCAGCCGTACCCTCAGATTCCGCCGATTCCGCCGCCAGTACGTTGATCGGCGCAGCATTCCACAGTGCGCCCACGATCAGCGCCATGGAAACCAGCGCCGCTACTGTTTTCGGTAACAAAGTTCTTTTTCTCTTCATCGTCCCTACCTCCTGTTTTCATCCCCGCGCCGTACTTTTCCCAAAGGGATGGCACGATATCATCACATCCAATACGAAGTTTCCTTTCTCCGTGTAACAAAACATCTCCCCGTCAAGCCGCTCCGCCGCCTCCTGTATGGTGGCAAGTCCAAATCCATGATCCCACCCCTCCTTATCGGTAGGAGCAATGGTTCCTCTCTCCACATGAAGCTCCTCTCTGCAGCGGTTCCTGATCTTAATACCCAGACAGCCTCCGCTGTATTTCATCTGCACCGAAACCTCACGTTTTTCGACCTCAAGCTTTTTGAAAGCGTCACATACATTCTCCAGTCCGTTGGAAAGGATCTGACACAATTCCATGTAGGGCAGTTCCCCCTCCCCTGCCTGTATATCCATCTTGCATACCGCTCCCAATTCCTGCAGTTTCTGGGAATAATGGACAAACACCGCGTTCAGATAAGGATCAGCGCAAAAGGAAGGAGCCAGGGGTTCCATTTCACTTTCCACGCCTTTCAGATACTCCTGCGCTTCTTTTACCTTCCCTTCAGCGAGAAGCCCTGACAGGGTCGCCGTATATCCCTTCATATCATGCTTCATCTTCCGTATACGCTTCTGACTCTCAAGCTGGTTCTCCAGGCTGCTCTTCTGCTCCAGCAAAAGCCGTTCGCTCTGCTGCTTTCGGTAGAGCAGAAGCTGTCTGTAAAGGGAACTGAATATAGTGGCATAATTAAATACCATCAGCAACAACACCAGTACGCACAGAAAGATATCCTCCGGACGTTCCACAATGTTTGTTGGAAACTGTACCGTAACAACCAGCAGCAGGTAATACAGCATGGTCATACCGGCAAAAATACCCCATCCCTTTTCCACTGCATCCTGCAATTCCAGATAAGGCTTTCTCAAATATCGCCACACCAAATACTCTACAAGGGGAAATGCAATCAATCTGCTGAAAAACATCAGCACATATTCTCCGCCTCCAAGGTAATAATCCAACAGATTGGTAACCGCCATAAGCCACAGACAAGTGGTATCCGCCAGACAAAAGGTAAGCAAAAACCTGAATCTTTTGTCCGCGCTCATTACATAGAAAAAAATAAAACTTGGAATAGAGCAGGTAAACAGAAACGCCTGCGATATGGCATCAATACCATACAGGAGCAGTCCCATTCCATTCACTCCCATCAAAATGCCCATACCGATCCCTGCTGCCAAAACCGTTCTTTTTTTAGTAAACCGCGACCGAAACAGCATAATAAAGAGGAAGATCACATGAAACATCCCCCAGAAAATCGATAAATCCCTTAACCATATCATCTTTAGTTTTAATGCCCCCTTAACCAGCAGCTTGTCTTCATAACGATCACTAAAAAATGTAATTATAATATTATACTATATACTCTGCCATTCACGCACTCTCATTTTGTCCCAAAATCTATTCATTTTATCCCAAGGTCCATTCATTTTGTATTTTTTAAAAAATAAGCATATTGGTTCAAAATATTGTCTGGCAAATTGCACAATTCTAGTCCATATCATTTTTATGAAATATACAAATTTGCACTTCATCAGTTGACACTTTTACCCTTCTATGATATGGTTGTCATAGATTTGAACGAATGACTCCATCAAGCTTGTGACTATTCTATAGGCAAGACTTGAGATTACATGTTTATTTTGTGTGCATGTAATGGGGGTCTTTTTTTATTTCCCTAAACGGCGGAAAGGGCATGGTTGAAAACGTATGAGCTCCAGAAAATGGATCATAAAAAATCCAATCAGCAACAACGTGGTGTGCGCCAGAAACGAACGCAATCAGGAAAGAATCCTGGTAGGCAAGGGGATCGGCTTTAAAGCAAAAGCCGGCGATGAGATCGACGCTTCCAGAGTGGAGAAAGAATATTTTTTAAAGTCTAAAAACGTCACCGGAAAGCTCTATGCTTTATTGGCACAGACCCCGGAGGTTTATATGGAAATTGCCGACGAGATTCTAAAGCGCGCCCAGGATGCCCTGGGCGTCGAGCTGGACGAAGCTCTGCTCCTGCACCTGATCGACCATATTTCCTTTGCCGTATCCCGCATGGAACAGGGGCTGGAATTTAAAAACGTATTGCTGCTGGAAATCAGGAATTTTTATCCCAGGGAATTTGAAATTGCCAGATACGCCCTGTCCCTGATCAGCGAAAAAACCGGGGCAAAGCTTCCTGAGGACGAAGCGGCGTCCATTGCAATGCACATTGTAAACGCGGAATTCAACTACTCGGATCTGAACGATTCTGTTCGTATGACAGAACTGATCCATAAAATCATCAGCATTGTACGCTATCGGTATCAAATGAACTTCGATGAGGAATCCGTACATTATATACGGTTTGTCACCCATCTGAAGTTTTTTGCCCAGCGTCTCTTTGGCGACACCATGCTGGATGGAAACGATCTGGATTTTCACAAGCTGATCCGCACGCAATATATGGAAAGCTACAGGTGTGCGGAAACCATAGCAAAAATGCTCTGGGAGGACTATCAGATCGCAGTTCCCGAGGAGGAGCTGATCTATCTGACCGTCTATATCCGCAGAATCACAACCGTGGGAGATGAGGACTGACAGCTTACTGCAGGAGCTGGATTTCCTTTCCAAAATAAAGCAACCATGAGAAATCATATATGGAGGTATGGTATGGACTACAAAAAAACAGCAGAAGAAATTTTAAAACTTGTAGGCGGAAGCCAAAACGTTGCAAGCGTTACAAACTGTATGACACGCCTGCGCTTCAATCTCAACGATGCCAAAAAGGCAAATGTGGAAACCATTAAAAAAATAAAAGGCGTTCAGGGTGTTGTCACTAAAAACGGGCAGTTCCAGATCGTCATTGGAACAGACGTGGGGAATGTCTGTGAGGAAATTAAAAAACTGGGCAAATTTGAAGAGAATGCTGCGGCGGAGGGAGAAAAAAACACCGGCATTATCGCCGCATTTTTCGGCACTCTGACGGCGATCTTCCAGCCCATCATTCCGGCTCTTGCAGGTTCCGGTATGATCAAGGCGCTCCTTGCCCTGCTGGTTGCCTTTAAGCTGGTGGACCCCGGTTCCCAGACCTATCAGATCTTTAATGCCTTCGGCGACGCGTTGTTTTCTTTTATGCCTTTTATCCTTGCATTTTCGGCTGCGAAACGCTTTAAATGCAACCCTTACGTTTCCGCTGTGCTTGCAGGAGTGCTTCTCCACTCCAGCTTTACAGGGTTAAACACAGGAGATCCGGTACATCTTTTCGGCTTTATTCCAGTCACTATGATCTCTTATGGCGGCAGCGTTGTTCCCATTTTGCTCATCGTATGGGTACAATCTTATATTGAAAAATTTGCCAATAAGATATCCCCCAAACCTGTAAAAATATTCCTTGCTCCTATGATCACCATCATCGTAACCGGTATCATCGGCATTACCATTGCCGGACCTCTGGGCAATCTGGTGGGTCAGGTGATCGCCATCGGCTTTAACTGGTTAAACGACTATGCCGGATGGGTAATCCCCGTATTGATGGGAACCTTCTGTCCTTTCTTCGTTATGACAGGCATGCACTACTGCTTCGCCCCCATTCAGACGATCCAGTACGCTACCTTAGGCTACGGCACGATTTTAGGTCCCGGTATGCTTGCATCCAATATCGCCCAGGGTACCGCCGCTTTGGTAGTAGGCGCAAAATCCAAAAACAAGGACTTAAAGCAGCTTGGTTTCTCCTCCGGCGCAACCGGACTGATGGGTATTACCGAGCCGGCACTTTATGGTGTGAACCTTCGCCTGAAAAAACCTCTGTACGCCTCCATGATCGGCGGCTGCGCGGCAGGTCTGTATGCAGGCATTACCGGTATCCACACCTTTTCCTCCACCACCGCTGGTATTTTCGCCCTGCCCGTTTACATTGGCGGCGAAAGCTTCAGCAACGTGATCAACGCTGCCATTACCATTGTGATCTCTATGGTAGTAACTGCCATCGCAACCCTGATCCTTGGTTTCAATGATCCCGCCGAGGAAGAAAAGACCGAACCTGCGCTTCCGGAAAAGGAAGCCGCTCCCACAAAGCCCCAGGGCATTAAAATAACCATCGATTCTCCCGTTGAAGGCAGTATTATTCCTTTATCCCAGGTGAAGGACGAAGTATTTTCCAATGAGATCGTAGGAAAGGGCGCAGCCGTCGTTCCTGCAAAGGGTGAGATCCACGCCCCCGCCGACGGAGATCTTGTATCCGTTTTTGATACAGGGCATGCGCTTGGCATGGTGACCAAGGACGGCGTGGAACTGCTGATCCACATTGGCATCAACACCGTAGAATTGAAGGGAAAATATTTTCAGATCCATGCAAAGCAGGGAGAACATGTAAAGAAAGGCGACCTTCTGATCTCCTTTGACATTGACGGCATCCAGAAAGCTGGTTACGACGTAACCACTCCGGTGCTGATCACCAATACCGCAGATTACTTGGACGTTCTCGCCAAACAGGAAGGAAACGCCGGCGTTGATCTGATCACTGTTTTGAAATAAGTAGGTAAAGGAGTGTGGAATCTATGAGCTTTCCTGAGAATTTTTTATGGGGCGGCGCCATTGCCGCCAATCAATGTGAGGGCGCATATCTGGAGGACGGCAAAGGGCTGTCCATCCAGGATGTGATGCCCAGGGGAATCATGGGACCTGTCACCGAAGAACCTGTTCCCGAGAACCTGAAGCTTGTGGGCATCGACTTTTACCATCGCTATGAGGAGGATATCCGCCTGCTGGCACAGATGGGCTTCAAGGTTTTCCGCATGTCCATTGCATGGAGCAGGATCTTCCCCCAGGGGGACGAAGAGGAACCCAACGAAAAAGGGCTTCTGTTCTATGACAAGGTGTTTGATGCCTGCAAAGCATACGGCATCGAACCGATGGTCACCCTTTCCCATTATGAAACACCCCTTCATCTTGCCAAAGCCTACGACGGCTGGCGGGATCGGCGTCTGATCGGCTTTTTTGAACGCTACTGCCGGGTGGTTTTCGACCGCTATGGGGATAAAGTAAAATACTGGATGACCTTTAACGAGATCAACGCCCTGTGGCATTTCCCTTTGATGGGCGCAGGCATCTGGACTCCAAAAGAGCAGCTTTCCGATCAGGACAAATACCAGGCGGCGCACCACGAATTTGTGGCAAGCGCTCTCGCCACCAAGCTCCTCCACGAAACGGTTCCCGATGCAAAAATGGGATGCATGGTCTTAGGCGCGTTAAGCTATCCCATGTCCCCCAGACCGGAGGATATGATCGCCATGCAGACCGCCGACAGAAAAGTGATGTTCTTCAGCGATGTACAGGCAAGAGGATACTATCCCTCCTACATCAAAAAAGAATGGGAGAAAAACGGTATCTCCATCCAAATGGAACCCGAAGATGAAGAACTCCTCCGCCACACTGTGGACTATGTTTCTTTCAGCTACTATATGAGCAAATGTACCGCGGCGGACTGCTCCCAGTACAGCAAAGGCGCAGGAAACCTCACCAGCGGCGTAAAGAACCCCTATCTCAAGGAAAGCGAATGGGGCTGGCAGATCGACCCCCAGGGATTGCGCTACACCTTAAACTATTTTTATGACCGCTATCAGAAGCCGCTTTTTATCGCCGAAAACGGTCTGGGCGCTGTAGATACCCTGATCCAAAACGACGCAGGGGAGTTTACCGTTGAGGATGATTACCGGATTGAATACCTGCAAAACCACCTTCTTGCAGTAGAAGAAGCCATCGACGAAGGTGTGGACGTCATGGGCTATGCAGCATGGGGCTGCATCGATGTAGTCAGCGCCTCCACGGCACAGCTCAAAAAACGATACGGTTTCATCTACGTAGACCGCAACGAAGACGGCTCCGGCTCTCTGGCGCGCTACAAAAAGAAGAGCTTTCATTGGTACAAAACAGTCATAGAAACCAACGGAGCCTCCCTACACTCCTAAACCCAAAAAGAGTTGCAGCCAACCATCACCTGATCGCTTGCAACTCTTTTTTCTTCTTCCATATATAGCCTTGGCATTAAAAGGCACGCTTGCAGATGGCATTGCTGACAAATCAGAAAGGGGGAAGGGCACAAAGGAATCCTATGGGTACGACTTTGCACCATGGAGATGAGACTCTGAAAATCATGGCAGCCCATGCTGACATGATTTTTACGTTCAAAGGCTCATCGCAATGCACGGTGCAACGGAGCACCCGTGGGATTCCTTTGTGCCCTTCCCCCTTTCTGATTCGTCAGCAATGCCATCTGCAAGCGTGCCGTCCCCCATTCTACCTGTTTTCTCTTCGAAATTGTACGGGGGTCATTCCGTAGGTCTTTTTGAACAGGCGATTAAAGTGTTCTACCGTCTCGTAGCCTACGCTTGCCGCAATGCTCTCTACTGTCTGGTTGGTTTCTTTCAGCATTGCCCGCGCTTTTTTCATCCTTGCCCGCTTTACCGCCTCCTGGAAGGTGGCTCCTGTATGTTCTTTGATATATTTGGAAAGGTAGGGGCTGGAAAGGTGGAAATTTTCGGAGAGCTGCTCCAGGGTCACATCCTTGTAATGGTTTTGTACATACCGCATGATGTCCACGATCCGTTCTTCTCTTCCCTCCCGTATATTCTCGCTGAGGGTCATCTTATTGCCTGCGGAAACCAGCGCGGCAATGGAGCTTTTGATAATATCTTCGTCCAAGCCTACGCCCCAGTACATTTTACCGTCCTTCAAAATTCCCACATACGCCGCCGCTTTGGAGGAAGAACCTTTTGACAGGGCATGCTCCTCGTAAACTGAAAGCTCATAGCTGACTCCAAAATAGAGCTTAATCGCATTGCTCACCGCATCCAGCCGTCCGTTTCCTGTGGTTTCAATGACTCGTCTTTCTTTATTCTGTTCTATGGTCACCTCTGCGGAAATCCCTCCGTCCACCTGCTTAAAGTGGCATTCCGGAATATCAAAAATCTCTCTTTGGCGGATATAGTGATCCTCAAAGATCTGATAGATATCCTCCGGCGTAAGCTCTTTATGCCTCTGATCAGAAATGCCTTTCATCAGGTAGCCTACTTCCTCTTTCATCTTGTCAGGCAGCCCAATACCAAAATTCTGTTTCAGGATAAAGGCGATGCCTCCTTTACCCGACTGGCTGTTGATTCGGATTACATCAGATTCATACTCTCTTCCCAGATCCTGAGGGTCAATGGGCAGGTAGGGAACATCCCAGCGTTTGCCGCTTTTGCCTGCATCCCGCCATGCCATTCCCTTGGATATGGCATCCTGATGAGAACCTGAAAAAGCGGTAAATACCAAATCTCCCGCATAAGGGGTTCTTTCATGGACCTTCATACCCGTAAGCAGCTCATAGGTTTCCCGGATTTTCGTGATATTGCCAAAATCAAGCCCCGGCTCCACTCCGTGGCATACCATGTTCATGGCAAGGGTAACAAGGTCTACATTTCCGGTTCTTTCTCCGTTTCCAAAGAGCGTCCCCTCTATCCGGTCCGCCCCCGCCAGCACTCCAAACTCTCCGTCACTGACACCGCATCCCCTGTCGTTGTGAGGATGTACGCTTAAAACCACTGCATCTCTGTATTTTAAATGCTTATGAATATATTCCACCTGACAGGCAAATACATGGGGCATGGCGATCTGTACTGTAGTAGGGATGTTGATGATTGCTTTGTGCTCTGGCATGGGCTGCCATACTTCCAATACCCCGTTGCACACCTCCACCGCATAATCTACCTCTGTTCCGGGAAAGCTTTCCGGGCTGTATTCAAAGGTAAAATTGCCTTCCGTCTCTTCTGCAATCTCCTTCAGAAGCTTTGCGCCGTCCACAGCAAGACGCTTTACTTCTTCCTTTGATTTTCGAAATACCTGCTCCCGCTGTGCAACTGATGTGGAGTTATAAAGATGGACAATCGCCGAGGGCGCACCCTTCACCGCCTCAAAGGTCTTTCTGATAATGTGTTCCCTTGCCTGGGTCAATACCTGAATGGTCACATCCTCCGGTATCATATTTCTCTCGATCAAGGCTCTCACAAACTGATATTCCGTGTCGGAAGCCGCAGGAAATCCCACTTCGATCTCCTTAAAGCCGATCTCCACCAGCATCCTGAAAAATTCCAGCTTTTCCTCCAGCCCCATGGGCTCGATCAATGCCTGGTTTCCATCCCTTAAATCCACGCTGCACCAGATAGGGGGCTTCGTAATAGTGTCCTTTTTTACCCAGTCATAGGTTACTTTAGGGGGCATAAAATAAGATTTTCCGTACTTTTCCGCTGCATTCATAATAGTTTCCTCTTTGTTTGTATTCGATATTTTGGGGGCTTCAAATGATGTTGGCATAAAGGGCGCTGCCCCAGGGGATGGATGGCAAAGGGGAACGGCAGGGCAATAGC
>CAMWCA010000012.1 GCA_947172705.1 uncultured Lachnospiraceae bacterium | reverse complement strand
AGGGAAAAGTTTGTTGCGATGCAAGCATCGGGGAATGTACCCTCCTGGGATTCAAGACCTTGGCGAAAAATCAGTCATTTCACTTACGAAATGGTGAAAAATCTAGGGTGAAAACGCCATGGAGGGCGTTTTCAGGAGCCATACGGCACGGATGCCGTCGGCTCCGACCCGTCCAATTTCTGAAAGCTTCCCCATTTCGTTAGTGAAATCTAATTTTGAGACTCGTCTTGAATCCCTATGTCAAACTGCCTGCCGGATGAACCGCCGCCTGTCTCCCCTTCCCTGCCACTGAATGCCGCCGCGCCTTTTTGATTTTTCTGACGCTGGATCGAACTGCAACAAACTTGCCATTTCTTTAATACCATGCTATACTAATAAACCGGTGAGTTCGAGACCTTCCTCACCTAAAACAAAACTAAAGGAGAATAACAAATGAAAACACAAAACGCAAACGCGGTCCCTGTCAGGACCGCTCCTTCGCTGTTTCTTGTCCAGGCAGCGATGATCGCCGCACTCTATGTAGTGCTCACCTTTATTGCCAACGCCTTAGGTCTTGCCAGTCAGGCAATTCAAGTGCGTTTCTCTGAGGCGCTCACCATTCTGCCTTATTTCACCCCTGCTGCCATACCGGGACTTTTTGTGGGCTGCCTGCTGTCCAACCTGCTCACAGGCTGTGCCATTCCTGACATCGTTTTCGGCAGCCTTGCCACCCTGGTCGGGGCGGTTCTCACTTATCGCCTCCGCAGGCATAAATGGCTTGCCCCTGTTCCTCCTGTTCTGGCGAACATCCTGGTGGTTCCTTTTGTTTTACTTTACGCCTACGGGATAAGACCACTTTGGTTATCTTTTATCACGGTAGGGATCGGTGAACTTCTCTCCTGCGGCGTTTTGGGTATGCTGCTGCTGTTTACCCTGAACAAATACCGCCGTCAGCTCTTTGGAAGCCCATCCGATGCTTCCCTGAAATAACATTACCGATAGCAAACACGCACATTTCCGCTGCCTGCTTTCACCTTGAGTTGAAACGCCGATGCCCCATTGTCTGAACTGACACTGCCTTCGGCGTTATTTCCTCTTTTATTGTAAGATAAAGCGTTGTCGAAGTCTGTGTCAATATTTCCGCTTCCCGTTGATGCCTGAAAATCAAATGCGCTTTCTCTGGGCAGCTCCAGGCGGATATTGCCGCTTCCCGTTGTAAGGGAAAGATCTCCCGTCACCGCCAAAGCCTCCAATCTGACATTTCCGCTTCCGGCTTCCACCTGACCCTTCCCTGAAAAATCCTCCAGGGTAATATTTCCGCTTCCAGCCGTCACCTTCAGACTTCCCTGAATATCCTTTCCTTTGATGTTTCCGCTTCCGGTGCAGATTTCCATGGCTCCCTGAAGTTCTTCCATGGTTACATTCCCGCTTCTGGTTTCCAAATAAAAGGCTTCCAATCCTTTTCGGGGCACATATACCTCGATTCTCTCTCTGCCCTTCCAGAAGCCAAAGAAGACCAGCGAACGAACGGTTCCTCCTTTTACCAACGTCTCTCCTTCCGCCAGACGAGTAACCTCCGCCATTGCGTCCGGATTTTTGCTGTACAAATATTCCTTGATGATCACTTTATCTTCATTTGTTGCAAAAAGCTTAATATTTTTACTGCCATATTCTATGGTAAGGCGGTTCAGATCCTCCAGAGGAAGCTCTATGGTATGCCTGAGCTCTGCGCTTCCCCCAAAAGCAAACTGCAGATCCACATCTTTCGAGGGCGCCCGCCGAATACTCATGAAGCTAAGCCATGCAAGCAAGGGGAGTATTATCAAACAGGAGAAAAGCAACGCTTTAATTCTCTTCATCTTCTCTCTCCTCCTCATCCCACGTATTTTGGCTGTCACAGTTTTTCTTTCTCCCCAAAAGCGACTCAAGCCAGGACACCAGTGAATAATAAAGCGGTATGGTCAGGAAAACCACCCAGCCGGGGTGCCATGCATACCAGAAAATTCCCAGGCAAAGAAAAATCAGCGTTGCCAGCACAGGATAGGCAAAATGGTGGGCGTTTCTTGTTTCAATGGCATGAACCAACGATTCCCAAATAGGTACTAATAAAAACAACAGCCATCCTGGATGCCATGCATTGAAAACGCAGCCTATTATAAAATAAATAATGATCATAAATAAGGCAAAAGGGAAATGGGCATGTTGAAAGATCCATTCCTTATCATATTTTTCTCCGTTTACGTAAACGCCCTTTTTATCAATATGGACGTTCTCTCCTTTACTCTTATCATCCACATGAATTCCATCCCAACCCACATGGACCTCTCCATTATGATCTTTCACATGAACGCCCCGAAATCCCACATGGACATATTCTTCCTTTTCCTCCTCCCGGGATGTATCCTCTTCCTGCTCCTCCGCTTCTTTTTCCGGTTCTGGTCTCGGAATTTCATCATCAGTCTTTAACAATTCATCCAGAGATATACCATAAAGACGCGCCAGCAAAATCAGATTATCGGTATCGGGGGATGCCTCCGCCCTTTCCCATTTGCTCACTGCCTGTCTGCTGATTCCCAGCTTTTCCGCTAAAGCCTCCTGGGAAAGATTATTACTTTTCCTTAGGTTCACAAGTCGATTTGCAATTTCAATATTCATACTCTCCTCACATTCCGCCTCTCATAGGCTGTTTTTCGGCCTGCCGTATGAGCAGATTATATGCATTTTCCATCCGGTTGCACTACCAACTCTGGTTTGAGCCACGGCAACTATTGGTTGCAAACCGCTAAAATACGCCATTTTTAATCATATTTAAATTTCCGGTTATTCATTACTTCTAATGTAAGTAATGAAACTATTTCCGTTTGATTCAAACCATTCTCTGGAATCGTTCATCCCCACTTTATAGACAGTGCCTGTTTCCGGATTCATCACAACCGTATTCTGCTCATTAAAGCCGATCAAAAGCACTGCATTGCCATCCTTCAGCATCACCAGAACCGGTATATCCTGATTCACGTAATAAAGCACTGCATCCAAAGAACAGCCCGTAAGGTCAAGGATCTGTGCCTCCGGCATACTTTCTTCCAGAATGCTCATAACCGACTCGCCTCCTGCAAGCAGGTACTCGGAATTTCTTACCACTCCCTCAAACGCCAGCATGGTATCCAGGCATATCGCAAGGGATTGCTTTTCTTCCGTTGCGGCTTCTCCCTGAATCGCCATGATCTGATTTTTCAAACTGCGGTTTCCCTTCAGCCAGACATAATATCCCGCTTCGTTGACTACAACTCCGGAAATAGCCTCGGCTCTGTTTACCGCGCTGCTCTCCCTGGTAAAAATACTTTCCAGCCCATCCTTTCCATAAACATAATATCTCTCCTGCTGGCTTTCCGGTACCAGGAGCGCCGTACTTCTTCCTCCCTCAAAAAGAACCTCTCTTGGCGTAAGGTGCTTCATCAACGCATCGTCAATGTTGCCCTTAACCGCAATTTGAGTCAGCTTTTCATATTTTTCCGTGATCGCTGTCTCAATGGTATTCTTACTGCTCTGCTCTGTCTCGGAGTTCATGATCTGATCATCGCTGATCTCTACATATCCCCCCTCTTCTCCTTTTTCTACCCGGGACAAAATGATCTGATTTTCGCTCACCTGCCCCCCTGTAATGAACACATTATCCTGCTGATAAGTCATCAATACTCCCTCAGCCTCGTTTTCTATTTTTACACAGTACATGGGGAATATGGTATTTCCGGCAAAATCCATTACAATATCTTCTTCTCTTGCGATCCCGTATATCAGATCCTCTCCCATAAACCCAATAGGCGCGATCACCTCGCCGCTGCCTGCCGAAATGCTTTTTTGCTTTCCTGTGGTCAGGTTCATCAGCACCAGTTCTTTTCCATGGTAAGGCTCTCCGTTTTTCTGCCATACAGCCATTTTATTGCTGTCGGATACCTTATAGCTTTCCTCCGACAGGTTTTCTACCATTACCTCGCAGGTCCGCGCCATGATATTGACGCCATAGATCTGGCTTCCCCACTTCAAGTAAAGCATACTGTTCCGGTTAATATAAGCAAGCTGTTCCACCTCTTCCATTAACAGATCCTGGGCGTTGTGGAAGGGAATGTATACCATCTCCTCCACTGTGTTCATGGTACTGTCATAATAGTAAGCGGAAATACCAACGCTTCCCTCATGTCGTCCTCTGTTCATATAACCATACACAAGGAAGGAAACATTGCCGCCTTCATCCACGTTCAGTATTTTAATCCCGTGCTGGTCATACAGGGTTCTGGCATCTAAATGGTTTTCATCGTAAAAACTAAATAACTGCGCCATTTTATTGTCCACCACATTATAGCTGTAAAGACGGTTTCCCACCACAAAAGCAAATATATTTCCTCCATCGCTTTCTTTCATGGGAATGCTTCCGCTGATAATACCCAGCATAATCTTATTATTGGCGTAAACATCCTCCCTTGGCTCAAAGATCTGATCCATGGTCCGCTCAAAGTCCAGGAGATAAATTCGATCCGGGGTATAGCGCAGACGGTAAAATTCCTTTATCCTATAGTAATTTTTACCCCCGCTCTCAGGGGTAGATACATAATACTCCAATAGGAAACTACCGGTCTGGGTTCCCAGCTCCTTGATGGTGATTTTCGGCCTGCTCTCCCTTGTAACTTCCAGGTCGCCCCAGGTTACCTGCTTAAAGCTGCTGTGAATGGTCACCAGCCCCAGCGTGGTATTATCTCCCTCCGCGTTGGATTCCAGATACTTGGTCAATGATTTTGCCGCCTCTTTATCAAAGGTTTTGACAGAAAAATCATATACATAATCCAGTTTGTCACTTGCATGGTATTCTTCTGTGCTGACAACTCTGGTGTAATATCGGATTTCCTTCCCGTCCTCCATGGTCAGCAAAATTGTCAGCATGTATTCCTGGTTTGGCGTAATCAGGTCTTTTAAGCCGAAGGACACTGAAATCTTTTTCTCATCCTGCTCAAACTCCTCCAGCTGGGTATTTTCGATCAGGCGGCTTCCATCCAGATTTCTCACCTCATATCCAATCTGCCGGATTTTCCTGCCATAAGGCTCTATGGTAAGGCTGATCTTTCTCCCAACGGCAAGAGGCGTAAGGTGCTCCCGCATCTGGCTAAGCTCCATTGCTTCTCCATATCCATGCATCTCATTGATTTCAAAGCCGCCATAATTTACCCTGATCAGCGGATAAGAAGCGCCGCTCATCTCCATCGTCATGTCGGTATTCCCTTTATTCATAATGCTACTCACAAGAAAAAGGGTTGCAAAAAAAACTGCCGTCACAATGACCCCTTTTATAATCGTCCTTTTCATATAACTCCCATCTATTCCTGCATTAATTTCTGCAAAGTAGTATTGACCTGAAGAAACCGGGTCATGCGTTCCACGCCCGTATCCTTCTTCTGCTTTCCTTCGGCCGCATCGCCTTTCACCGCCCTTATCAGTATATTTTTGGGCGTGTGTTCCATGTCAATAAATTCCAGCACCTGGGTATGGTAACCGGCTTCCTCCAGTAAATTTGCCCTCACTGCATCTGTCACAAGAGCCGCCATTCTTTCTTTTAAAAGCCCGTATTTTAACACTGGTTCCAAAATCTCACTTTCGATCTGTCCGTTCACCTCATGCTGGCAGCAGGGAACGGTAAAAATAACTTTTGCATTCCAGGATACCGCTTTCTGGATGGCATAGTCCGTTGCCGTGTCACAGGCATGAAGAGTGACCACCATATCCACCTGAGTTTTTCCTTCATAAGCGCTGATGTCACCGTGATAAAAATGCAGGTTCTGATAACCATATTTTTCAGCCAGTAAATTGCACTTCTCAATTACATCTTTCTTCAGATCCAAACCAGTAATGGAAACCTCCATGTGCTTCAGCTCATGAAGATAATAATACAAAGCAAAGGTCAGATAGGATTTTCCACAGCCAAAATCGATAATATGCACCGTTCCATCCTTTTTCAGGGCTGGAAGGATGTCCTCCACAAATTCCAGATAACGGTTAATCTGCTTGAACTTATCATATTTTGCATGGACGGTCTTCCCCTCTTTTGTCTGTATCCCCAGATCCACCAAAAAGGGCACTTCTTTTCCTTCCTCCAGTAAATACCTTTTACTGCGGTTATGGGAAAGCTCGGGTTTTTTCCCCAATGCTTCCTCTTTTTTCCTCCGCACCTTCACATTTGCCCTTCCATCCTTACTGACCAGTGCAGTCAGTCTGGCGTCCATGCTTTCCGCCTCCAGCTGCTTAAAATCCTTCCCCATATAGGAGAGAATTCTTGCAAGCATTTCATTCCTTTCATGGTTCTCATGAAAGACCTGGGTTCCTTTGGATATGGTTTCCTGGTAGCAGACCGCTCCCTTCACCATAACCGGACGTATTTTTATTTTCACAGCGCCGCCTTTTTTTCTGGGGCTGCTGATTATGATCTGGTACAGCCTGTCCGAAAGGATATCGGACAGCTTATCCTTTAATTCCTCCACCGCGTGCACTCCTGTTTGTCTCAAACTTATCATCAGATACAAATATAGCCATAACTTTGCGTCATGACTATATTTTACTTATTTAACTGGAAAACCACAACTAAAACTTTATCAGAATCTGAGAATCCCTCTTCTGCTATTATGCCTTCTTTTATAGATCTCATAGCAAAGCAAAATCTGTACCAGGTCGCCCAGCCATTCCCACCGTTCCGGCATAACCTCGCTGTCCGGATTTTCTTTCTCCTCTTCTCTTCTGATCCGGTCCAATATGTCTCTGGACAACTTGTAAAGCTGCCATTTATCCGGGTATTCGTCGTAAATCATGCTGCCCTCATAATCCAGCTTATCCAATATACCGCTTATGATCTTTTGGTACCGCTTTGCCTCCGACGGATACATCTGCTGCAGATATTCCAGATCCCTGATAATGGAATCTTCCTCCTCATAATACATAGGCAGCGGATAGGTCATATAAAAAGGCAATATTTTACGCTCAAACATATGAATGACTTCCTTTTTTCTTTATTTCATCATATGCATATTGCGCTTTCTCTGTGAAAAAGGAATGCGGAGGCAGCGCTTTCGCTGCCCACAGCATTCCTCTGAAAACTTACTTTATTACATGAATACGCGCCAATGCTCTCTGCAGTGCCGTCTCTGCACGAAGAATATCCGTTTCCGGCGTTTTGCTGCGAAGCCTTTCCTCGGCACGTTCCTTCGCCGCCTGGGCACGGCTGATGTCGATCTCCTCCGGCCATTCAACAATCTCAGCCAGAATCACCACCTCATCCTGCAGAATCTCTGCAAATCCGGCATGAAGTGCCGCCTCTCTGACCCCTTCCTCCTCCGTAATCGTTAGGATACCCGGGTTTACGATCACTGTGGTGGGAACATGTTTTTTGTAAATACCGATCTCGCCTTCCGTGGTATTGAATTCTACCATAGAGACCGATCCTTCATAAAACACTCTGTCAGGTGTAATGATTTTTAATGAAAATAAATTGTTGTCTGCCATCTGCTTCCTCCCCCGTAATTATTTCACGCGGGCAAGTACGTCATCAATGCTTCCGGCATTTAAGAAGTAACTTTCAGGAATGTCGTCATGCTTGCCTTCCAGAATCTCCTTAAATCCACGAATGGTCTCATTAATGGGCACATACTTACCGGGAAGCCCGGTAAACTGTCCTGCCACAAAGAAAGGCTGGGATAAGAATCTCTGTACCTTTCTCGCTCTGGAAACTACCAGCTTATCACTTTCCGACAATTCATCCATACCCAGAATTGCAATGATATCCTGCAATTCCTTATACTTCTGCAAAATCTCCTGAACCCCTCTTGCCGTATGATAATGATCCTCACCAAGGATTCTGGGGTCCAGAATTCTGGAAGTGGACTCAAGGGGATCAACCGCAGGATAAATACCAAGCTCAACAATAGATCTTGAAAGAACTGTGGTTGCATCCAAATGGGCAAAGGTAGTTGCAGGCGCAGGGTCTGTCAGGTCATCCGCAGGCACATATACCGCCTGTACGGAGGTAATGGAACCGCTCTTGGTAGAGGTGATACGCTCCTGGAGAGCGCCCATTTCAGTCTGCAATGTAGGCTGATAACCCACCGCAGAAGGCATACGTCCAAGCAGCGCGGAAACCTCTGAACCTGCCTGCGTAAAACGGAAAATATTGTCAATGAAAAGCAACACATCCTTTCCGCCCTTGTCACGGAAATATTCCGCCATAGTCAGACCCGAAAGTCCCACTCTCATTCTTGCGCCAGGGGGTTCGTTCATCTGTCCAAACACCATGGTAGTCTTATCAATAACACCGGATTCGATCATTTCATGGTAAAGATCGTTTCCTTCTCTGGTTCTCTCCCCAACGCCGGTGAACACGGAATATCCGCCGTGCTCTGTGGCAATATTTCTGATCAACTCCTGGATCAACACTGTCTTTCCTACACCAGCGCCGCCGAAAAGTCCGATCTTACCACCCTTCTGATAAGGACAGAGAAGGTCTACTACCTTAATACCGGTCTCCAAAAGCTCCTGCTGGGTTGACTGCTCTACAAATTCAGGTGCAGGTCTGTGTATAGGTTCATAGGTTACATTTTCAGGCGCCGGCTTGTTGTCAATGGGATTTCCCAAAACGTTAAACATACGCCCCAGGGTATTTTCACCCACAGGCACGCTGATGGGAGCGCCGGTTGCGATCGCTTCCATTCCTCGTACCAATCCGTCGGTAGAACCCATGGCAATACATCTGACCGTATCATCACCCAGATGCTGTGCCACCTCAACGATCAGCTCTCCGTTGTCCTTCAGGGGGATCTTGATCGCTTCGTTGATTTCCGGCAGCCTGCCGTCTGTAAATTTGATATCCAGAACGGCACTGATAATCTGTGTAATTTTTCCCGAGCAGGTATTCTTGCTCGTATTTATATCTGCCATTTTTCCTCCATTCCTGCCCGGCATCAAAGCTGCCGGAACATGTTTTCCTTATTCTTCACTGCCCCTTCAGACGCGCTAGGATATTGCGTTTGCACCCGCAATAATCTCCGTCAGTTCCTGGGTAATGGAGCCCTGACGCGCTCTGTTGTACAACAGTGTTAATTTGTCTATCATTTCTTCCGCATTGCTGGTAGCGGAATCCATTGCCTGCATTCTGGCGCCGTTCTCACTTGCCACTGCTTCGATCATGCCGCCGTAGATCAGACTGGTTATATACTTGGGTATGAGCAGATTTAAAGCTTCCTCATCTTCAGGTTCGAAATTCATCAGCGCCTTATCCGCGCCTTCTGCACTTCCTCCGTTTTCCATCTCTTCTTCCGACACTTCTACCGGAAGAAGCTTAAGGAGGGTAGGAATGTGTACCACAGTGTTCTTAAACCCTGTATAAGCAAGATAGATCTCGCTGATCTCTCCCTTTTCAAAAGCTTCAAGTACATCTCTGCCGATTACCATCGCATCTGCATAAACAGGTTCTTCGATCACATCGGAATAATCCGCCTTGATCTCATACCTTCGCTGCAAGGCTTCCTTACCTTTTTTACCCACTGCATAGATCGCAAGCTCCTCTTCCGCAAGCTCTCCTTTTGTGATCAGCTTGATCACATTGGAATTATAGCCTCCCGCAAGACCTCTGTTGGAGGTGATCACAATGACTGCTTTCTTGCCTGAAGCGCCGGATCTCAAATACTTGTGATCGAGATTTTTGGTTTTTTGCAAAATTGAATTGACCGTCTCAAACATGCAGCGGAAGTAATCTCCCGACTTTTCTGCGTTCTGCTTCGCTCTTTGGAGCTTAACAGTGGAAACCAGCTTCATTGCCTTGGTAATCTGCTGGGTGCTTTGAATACTGCCCTTACGCCTTTTTATATCACGCATTGAAGCCATATTATCACCTTATCCTTATCTTTTCCTACTTTAAAAATGCCTCTTTGAATTCTGCAATCGCCTTCTTTAAGGTTTCCTCCGTAGCATCGGAAATTACCTTCTCCTCTGCAATGGCATTGGGAACCTGAGGATACTTTGTATCCAGGAATTCAAAAAATTCTTCCTCGAATCTTGTAATCTCTTCCGTAGGAACATCCAGCAGATACTTGTTGGTAACTGCATAAATAATGATAACCTGATATTGTACCGGCATGGGCTTATACTGAGGCTGCTTCAAAACCTCCTTAATCCTTTCACCCTGCGCCAGCTTTTCTTTGGTGTCTGCATCCAGCTCTGATCCAAACTGGGAGAATGCGGCAAGCTCTCTGTACTGTGCCAGCTCCACACGGATGGGTGCGGCGATCTTCTTCATTGCCTTGATCTGCGCTGCGCCGCCTACACGGGATACGGACAAACCTGCATTTACAGCAGGACGGAAACCGGAGTTGAACATTTCTGTTTCCAAATAGATCTGACCGTCTGTAATGGAAATAACATTGGTAGGGATGTAAGCAGATACATCTCCTGCCTGGGTTTCAATAATCGGAAGCGCAGTAAGGGAACCGCCGCCGTATTCCTCATTCATTCTCGCCGCACGCTCCAGTAATCTTGAGTGCAGATAGAATACGTCGCCAGGATAAGCTTCACGGCCTGGGGGACGCTTTAAGAGCAAAGAGAGCGTACGGTAAGCAGCCGCATGTTTACTTAAGTCATCGTAAACTACCAGCACGTCCTGCCCGTTCTCCATCCACTCTTCACCGATGGCACATCCGGAATAAGGGGCGATATACTGCAAGGGCGCCAGCTCGCTTGCTGTTGCTGCCACTACGGTGGTATACGCCATAGCGCCGGATTCTTCCAATGTATTTACAATGGACGCTACTGTGGACGCTTTTTGCCCTATGGCAACATAAATACATTTCACGCCCTGTCCTTTTTGGTTGATGATCGTATCGATTGCAATCGCTGTCTTTCCGGTCTGCCTGTCGCCGATGATAAGCTCACGCTGCCCTCTTCCGATGGGCACCATGGAGTCAATTGCCTTGATACCTGTCTGCAACGGCGTATCCACAGATTTTCTGGTGATAACACCGGATGCAACTCTTTCTATTTTACGATATTTGTCTGTCTGAATGGGGCCCTTTCCATCGATGGGCTGCCCAAGAGCATTTACGACACGGCCTAGCATAACATCGCCTACAGGAACTTCAACCACGCGCCCGGTGGTCTTTACCGTATCGCCCTCGTTGATGTTCTTCTGGCTTCCCAGAAGTACCGCGCCCACATTATCTTCTTCAAGATTCAGCACCATGCCGTATACTTCTCCGGGAAACTCCAAAAGCTCTCCCTGCATTGCGTTTTCCAGACCATGTACACGTGCAATACCGTCGGCTACCTGGATAACGGTACCGACTTCTGAAACTTCAAGCTCTGAAGCGTATCTTTTAATCTGCTCTTTGATCACAGAACTGATTTCTTCGGGTCTTAAATTCATGGTTTTTACGCACCTTTCTTTTCCTAGTTACACTTGTGTTCTAAGCAGCTCCCGCTGCAGATCGAACAACTTATTTTTTACGCTGCTGTCCACCACCCTGTCTCCGATTCGGATGACCATGCCGCCGATCAGATCCTCATCGATCTGATAGTGCATTTCCATCTTCCGAAAAGCAGTGGTTGCAAGCAGCTTTGCTTCTATCTCTTTTTTCTTTGCTTCACTTAAATGAAATGCTGTGGTCACATAGGCAATGCCTATTCCCTTAAGCCTCTTGACCTCATCCACGAAGTAGTCCAAAATGGCGTCGATCTCGCCATATCTGTCCTTACTCACCACCAAATGCAAAAATCCAAGCAGTTCTCTTGAGATACGGTTTTCAAAAACCTCCCTGAGTACCTTAAGCTTTTCTTCCTTCATCACCTTGGGGTGGTTCATGAGCTTTCCAAAGTCCGGGTTCTCTGTGAGCAGTTCCCGCAGCTGGGTAACCTCCTCCAGAAATTCCTCTTCCTTCTTCTCCTCCACAGCCAGTTCAAACAAAGCCTCTCCATATGTTGTACCAACTAGCTTTGCCATGTGCTCTCACCTATTTCCTTCAATGTTTCATTTACCAGGCTTTCCTGTATGGTGGTATCAATAGACGCCTTCACTACCTTGCCTGCCATCATGGACGCAAGCACTACCATTTCACGCTTCACATCATCTGCCGCCTTCTGCTTCTCAAGCTCGGCTTCCACCTTGGCTCTGTCAATGATCCTGGCGGCTTCTTCCTTCGCCTCAGCCACGATCTTGTTTTCATTTTCCAAAGCGCGTTTTCTGGCATCGCTTAAAATCTCTTCCGCTTCCCGGTCAATGTTCTTAAGCTTTTCTTCGTACTGCTGCTTTAACTGCGACGCGTCTTCTTTATCCTTTGCCGCACTATCAAGCTCATCCTTGATCTTCGCCTTTCTCTTCGCCAGCATCTCCCTTACAGGATTAAACAGAAAGTAAGACGCCACCAAAAACAGCACGAAAACCGCGATGATCATCAACACTGCATCCGTCAGCAGCTGCAAGTCAAGATCAAACAATCTCGGTTCCATCCGTAAACCTCCTTTCCTCTCCATATTCGAGAATGACTCTTTCTCGTTTTATTGAGCAGCGCCCATCAAAGGTCTTACGAACAGTAACAAAATTGCCACCAGCAAACCATACAGACCAGTTGTCTCTGCAACCGCCTGACCAAGAAGCATGGTTGAAGTAATATCAGACTTTGCACCCGGGTTTCTTCCCACTGCTGCCGCTGCATGCCCTGCTGCAATACCCTGTCCTACACCAGGTCCGATACCGGCGATAACGGCAAGACCTGCACCGATTGCTGAGCAACCTAAAATAAAGTTTGAATTAAAATCCATTTTTGTTTCCTCCTTATGCTTTTTGCATGATAAATTGTTTAAAATATAAATTTTTACTTTTTCATCACCAGCCGCTACTCTCCCGTATTACATGCATCCGTAATATAGGTCATGGTAAGCATACAGAATACATAGGTCTGGATCGCCCCTGAAAACAGGTCGAAGTACACATGAAGCGCCGCCGGCCATATAATTGCCACCTTGCTCAGCAAGGCATAGATCAATGCCATGATTGCTGTTCCTGACAAAATATTGGCGAACAGACGCAGCGAAAGCGAAACCGGAACGGCAAGATCGCTTATGATATTGATGGGCGCCCATATTGGCCATGGCTCACACAGCCCCTTCAGGACACCGGATACCTTCTGGTATTTGAATTTGTTGAAATGAATCAGCGTGAAGGTAATAATACCCAGCGCAAAGGTCACTCCATAATCCGCTGTAGGCGGACGAAGTCCCAGCAGACCGGAAATATTACTCATCAGAATAAAGATAAAAATCGTTCCGATGTAGTTCCGGAACCTGACGGCCTGGCTGCCCATAACGCCGCCGATCATTCCATCCAGCATTTCCACAATCAACTCTACCACATTTTGAAATGCCCCCGGCACTTCTGTGGCATGTTTCATCGCCCGGTTTGCTGCGATACAGAACCCGATGATGATCAACATGACGATCAGCACACATACGTGAGTTGTTGTGATCCATACTGTCTGACCAAACAATTCATAGGAAAAGACCCCATGAATCATAAAGTCTACTTCTGTACTGCCAGATAACAGAATTCCCTGTCCCATATCTTCACCTCCTTATCTATCCTGCCCTCCGGCAGGTTCTTCTATCAGCGGAGGAAGAATCTCCTCCCCATAAATCAAAGTACTGATCTTCCTGGTAATAAAATGTATATAAGCCGATGCCTTAAGACCCATAATGCCCAAAAACTCCGCAAGAGGATCAGCCACACCGGTTATTGCCGTAAAAGCCAGCGCAGCGGCAATCAGCGTATACCGCAATATATTGTGGGTACTCATGGATCTCACCGCCGCTTTCTCAGGAAGCTCCAACGCCCGGTCCAAAGACCACCACATATGAAAAGCGCTGAACATTGCAATCCCAATTCCCAGCCATAGCCCCAGGCTGTACCCTGCTTTATCCTTAAAACCAAACACAAAGACCTGACACACCAAACCGAATATCACAATACCCGTCTCAAGCTCAAACAGAGTCCTGTTTATTCTGGTGATCTTTTCTTTCATCCGCATCTCTCCCGTTCCTTCTGCTCTTGTGAAGATACGCCGAAGTCTCACTGCCGCTTGTAAAAATTCCTCTGGCAAACCGATAGACATTGTAACCGCCCGCCACTGCTCCCACAAAAAACAACAGGACTACCAAAAAATTTGTCCCCAGCTTCTGATCCAGAAACATTCCCAGAAAAGAACAAACAAAAACAGGGACCAACATGTTAATTCCGAACTGTCCTATCATCGTTAATGCCTGATAAACCTTTCGATTAAATCTCACATGTCTCTCCCCTTTAAACTGTCTTTTTATTTCTAAATTTCTTTTATTTTTCAAAATATCTTCTTTTTATACTCACTTTATGATTATACCTACTTTTTCCGCTTCTGTCTAGGAAATAATCATGAATTGGGCTACAAATTTGTTATTGCATTTCACACCCACGCCACGGGGCGGAATACGGCGCCATGCAAGAAGACTTCGTGAGAGGGACACAGCGGCGCAGGGGTGGCGGAACCGGAAACCGCCTATATGGGTTCAGCGCCTTAGCGAAAAATCGGTCATTTCACTTACGGAATGGTCAAATACCCAGGGTGATTCCGCCACGGATGGCGGAATCAGGAGTCATGCGGCAGGACGCCGCCAGGCTCCGACCCGTCCAGTTTTCAAAAGCTTTCCCCATTCCGTTAGTGAAATCCGATTTTGAGATAGGCGCTGAACCCATATAGGCGGTTTCCGGTTCCGCCACCTCTGCGCCGCTGTGTCCCCCTCACGAAGTCTTCTTACATGGCGCCGTATTCCGCCCCGTGGCGTGGGTGTGAAATGCCCCGTTCAAATTCTGGCAAATTCGTTGACTTTCCCTCTGTTTAATAGTACTATTTTTTTAAGCAAGTTCCCAAACCTTTATTCCTGTAAAGGAGGTTCTATGACAAATCCAATTTTATACCGCAGACGCATTATTCCCGAGGAATGTGTGCTCCTTAAGGATGACATCATCCTCTCCTGCAGCGAGGACCGCATCGTCACCTCCTGGCAGGCGTTACACCCCAAAAAGGATCTGCATCACGGCTGTTCCTGTTACTTTCTAAAGGAGGGATTTAAAGTAAGCAAATTCTGCTATGAGGATGGAAGCCTCCTGTACTGGTATTGTGATATTGTAGAATATGACTACCATGCTTCTGACAACAGTCTCATCGTAACGGATCTGCTTGCCGATGTGATTATATATCCCGATGGGTTTGTAAAGGTGGTAGACCTGGACGAGCTTGTAACGGCGCTGAATCGCCGTTCTATCAGCCTGGATACCCTTAAATCCAGTATTTTGCGGTTAAATAAGCTTTTACAGATCATTTATTCCGGTCGCTTTGACACATTGCAAAAGTACATTACATAACGTTTTCATCACACTGAAAAGACCCGTAAGGCTTTGATGCCTTTTCGGGTCTTCTTTTTAATAGAATATGTGTCCTCCAATCTGGGTTCCCGACAGTCCTTCTATGGGCGTCCTGAAAAATAAGCAATTCCCCACTGTGGTCTGTCCTGACATAGCAGCGTCAGCCGCCCGATAGCAGGCATCGGTTGCATGATTCTCTGCAAGGGCAAGGGCAAGCCGCCCGCTTGCCACCGGTGAAAACTGCTTGTTCTGGTAAATCACCCCCAGCACCGTATCCGGGAATACCGAGCTCATGACCCGGTTCATAACCACCGCCCCAACTGCAACCTGTCCTTCATAAGGCTGGTTGCCCGCCTCACAGTAAATCAGATTTGCAAGCAGATATCTGTCTCCATCTGCAAAAGAAATCTCCGAAATATCCCTCCATGCAGACTGCGCTGCCAATTGCGAAAGTCTTCTTTCTTCTGCCAGCTGTGCCTGGAGGGCAGCAATGCTATTGTTCTGCTCCGCCAGTTGTTTTTCATATTCCAGCATTTCCGCCTCTGTCTCCGACATTTCACGCTGATTGGTGGAAATTTTACCGGAAGTCTGGCTCACCAGACCTGCCACACGGCTTTGTTCCGCCTCCACGGAAACCCTGAGTTCGTTCAGTTCCTCTTTTTCCTTTTCCAGCAGCGCCTCCTTCTCCTCGATTCCCCGCCGGGTTTCTTTAAAAAGCTCCAGCTGCTCTCTGTCATATTTGGAAAGCTGTTCAAAATAATCGCCCCGGTTTAAAAGATCTGAAAAGCTTGCGGCGCCAAAAAGCATTTCCAGCATAACATAATCCCGCTTTTCATACATAAACTGAACTCTCTTTTTCATAGCGGCATATTGCTCTTCTTCTACCTGCCTGGCTTCCTCCAGCTCCTGCTGAGTGGTCTCGATCTCCTGGTTCTTGTCTTCTATTTTTTGTTCCAGTTCTTCCAGATGTTCGCTGACTTCCTTCAGATCCATGTTTAAATTATTTAACTGTCCCTTAAGCCCTTCCGTCTGCTGGTTCAGATTTTCCAGTTCTCCTTCTCGCTCTTTGATTTCATTCTCAGTCTGCTCTTTTTCTTCCTTTTTCTGATTAATCTGATCTTCCAACTGGGATATTTTGTCATTATCAGCGTAAGAGGACATGGGAAAAGCGCATGCAAAAAGAACCGCCGCCATTACCCCGGCAATGATCTTTTTCTTAAAACCCCTCATCCCTTCACCTGCCTTTATCCTATATTTTAATTCTGTATTTTAACCCTGCATAATCTGATCTTGTTTTTCCAGCTTGCCAATTCTCCGCACATGATTTTCTCCCTGGGAGAACTCCGTATCCAGAAATGTATCCACGATCTCCATCGCCAGATTTGGTCCCGTGAAGCCTCCGCCCAGGGCAAGCACATTGGCATCGTTGTGAAGCCGTGTCATTTTGGCAAGGTAGGAATCTGTGCATAAAGCGCACCGTATCCCAGGCACTTTATTTGCCGCAATGGAAATACCAATGCCGGTGGTACACACCACAATGCCTTTTTCGCAGATTCCTTCCGCCACTGCCTTTGCCGCCGCTTTTCCAAAATCCGGATAGTCGCAGGAGTTCTTGTCAAAGCATCCAAAATCCTGACATGAAATACCCCTCTCCTCCAGATGCTCCATAATCTTACATTTTAAATCATATCCGCCATGATCGCTCCCCAGTGCTATCATCTCACCGCTCTCCTTATTGTGATTTCATTTATAGTTTCACTACCTGATGTCCAGCCGCCTTTAAAAGCCTGTTCATAACAGCATGTCCCACACCCCGTTTTTCAAAACTTTCTGCATAGATCATCTGTACCTCTTCATCGTCAAATTCCCGCAGTATTCGGAACAGTGCTTTTGCTATCTGCTCTTCATCGCGCCGCTTTCCCACACTTTTCACACTGTCTGCAAGATAGTTTCCTGCCGTCTCGTCTGTTGCAATTACGCCCGTTTTCCTGCCCGCTTTCTTCTGAAGGGAAAGCTGTTCATTGATATAGGAAATCCTTTTGCCTGTCTCTCCCTCTACGATTACAAGACTTCCTTTCGGCGCATAATGCCTGTATTTCATACCCGGCGCCTTCGGTGCCTGTTTTGCATCCCCATCCATGATGGTCTGATCCGTTTCCACCTGTCCGATCGCCTCTCTGAGCATCTCCTCCGTAATATAGCCTGGCCGTAAAATCATGGGCTTGTCTCCGGTAAGGTCAATAATTGTGGATTCCAGTCCCAGATCTGCATCCCCTCCGTCAATGATCATATCCACTCTTCCGTCCAGATCCTGCACCACATATTTTGCCACAGTGGGACTGGGTCTTCCGGAAAGATTTGCGCTGGGAGCTGCAATATAGCCTCCTGCCTCCCGAATCAACGCCTGGGCGATCTTATTGGAGGGCATCCGCACCGCCACCGTCTCAAGACCGCCTGTTGTCTCTCTGGGTACACACTCAGCCCTGTTAAAAATCATCGTCAGAGGTCCCGGCCAATACCTCTGTGCCAGCATATATGCCGCCTGGGGCACTTCCCGCACAACCACCGGGAGAGCCTCCATATCGGCTATATGTATAATCAACGGATTGTCCGAAGGTCTTCCCTTCGCCGCATAAATCTTCGCCGAAGAGGTACCGTTTAAAGCGTCTCCTCCCAAGCCGTACACCGTTTCCGTTGGAAACGCTACAAGCCCCCCTGCCTTTATGAGCATCCCTGCCTCCTGCAGCGCCTGTTCATCCAAATTTTCCTCTTCCATCTTAACGATTCGTGTATTCATTCCCCCATACTCCCAACATTCAACCTTACTTTATCATACTTTCCTTTGTTTGACCAGCGTTTAAATACTCCATAATTCCCATATAAATATTCCACGCTACCCTTTCCTGATATTCCGGGCTGCAAAGCTTTTCGGCTTCCGCACTGTTGGATAAAAACCCGCACTCCACAATGACAATGGGCTTTGCTGTTTTTTTCAGCAGAAAATAACTGTCATTTCCCTTTGCTTCCCTCTTGTTCTCGGGTTCCAGTGTCCTCAACCGCTCTTGTATGATTTCAGCAAGCTGTCCGCTTCTTTTACTGGTCGTATAATAAAAAACCTGCGCCCCTTTCACATATTCCTCATGGTAACTATTCTGATGGACGCTGACCACCAACTCCGGGTCCGCCTTTTCAATGATCTCCAGTCTTCTTTTCATATCCTGCACTTTTTTATTGGAAGCGTCCTCATCATAAAGCCCTCCATCCCCTTCCCGGGTCATGACCACCGTTATACCTTCCGTCTGTAAAAACATCTTCAGCTTCCTGGCAACCTGCAGATTAATATCCTTTTCCAGTTGGCCATTGATTCCTACTTTTCCCGGATCGGTTCCTCCGTGTCCCGGATCGACCACGATACAAATATTCTTTTTCTCCTCTATCTGGGCGGAATTCACATAAACAGCGCCTTCTCTTGCCACAACAAACATGGAAAACATTAAAATCCCCGCCATTACCAGCTTTAAAATCCTGTTTTGATTGTTTGTCACACCGCGCCTCGCAATATTTGTTCTCCCTTATACATATGAAAAATAAGCTGCGGGTATACCCCACAGCTTATCCAACTATCTCTTTATAAATACAAACCCTCTTCCATATTATTGGGTCTAACGCGCCAGATAGGTTCCTATAATATCCCAGATCTCCGGTTTTTCATAGCCAAGCCTCCAGCTTGCCACTCCGCCGATCTGATACTTCTCCATAATGTTCAACTTCACCTCTATGGAATCTTCATCCTCCAGCCACACCTGATACAGACTTGTTCCGTCTGTGTACTCTCCATAGTTCTGACAGGTGGTATCATCCCACTCTATCTGTATGTTGTGGGCGTTTATAAACTCTTCCGCCATTTCCATGCCCACTGCCTGACTGCTCAGATTTCCGTCTTTTGTTTCCCATATTCTGGTGTAAAAGGGAACTGCGTTAATTACCTTCTGAGAAGGTACCTGCGCCACCGTCTTTTCAATTCCCTCCTCCACAAAATTGATAGACGCCACACTGCCCGCCTCCGAACTTCCGGCATAATGCTCATCGTAGCCCATAACGACCACATAATCCGCCACAACTCCCTGTTCTTCCCGATTATAGTGATCCGTATAGCCGGTGGGTACATAGTTGTCCACTGACAGGACGATCCCATTGGCACGACAGGGGATCGACAATTCTCTGATAAATTCTATATAATGTTCCCCGCAGTCCATGCTGATCTGCTCAAAGTCAACATTGATTCCATCCAGCCCATAAGTAAGGGCGGCTCCCACAAGACCGTCAATCAGCTTTGCTCTGGTTGAGGTGGAAGAAAGAATGGCATACATATCAATGCTGTCTTTATATTCGATATTCTCTACCAGCCCCCATACTTCAAGCCCCATACCATGCGCTTTATCCACATAGCTCTGACTGGCAAAGCTGGTAAAATTTCCATCATTGTCGCTGAGCTTAAACCACGTAGGGGATATTACATTAAGTCCTCTGGCATTTGCCACCGCCGCATCCAGCGTATCGTTTCCCGCTGCGCTTGCCACCACATGCCATCCCAGATTGATCTTATGATCCCTTGTCACACTGGTATATTCCGGTTCCACATAGTCCGTAACAGGTATGGGAAGCTCCTGGACCGCTTCCTCAAGATGCTTGTTCTCCACATATCCGATTACCGCATCCCTGGATTTCACCTTGCTCCAGGTCTCCATCTGTTCCAGAACAATCAGTTTTTCTCCCGCCGGAACATCCTTCAAAATCTCACTTTTCACGCCTCCCAGGACTCTGATTGCGGTGTCCTTTTTTGCACCAGCCACCTGCCGTTCCTCCCAGGTGGTATCGATCTGCAGACGATTCGGTTCCCCGAAGCCCTCGTAGGAAAAATTTGTATAGCGCTTCACGTAATCTATTGCAATGTACAGCTTCTCCCCTTCATACCTTGCCGCCACATAAGGCAGCGTTTCCGCTCCACTTTTGCTGACCGTCTCGCTGCTGCCGATCACCGTTCGGATTATATCATCAGGAACCGTATAGAGCAAAAGCCCCTCTCCCTTATCCTCATAAAACCGCTGATTAAAATATTTATGAACTGTATCCAGATCCAGATAGTAAACACTGTCAAACAGTCTGGCTCTCTCTTCCATGATCTCATTGTGCAGCACGATCGCCACATCCCCTTCTCCGGACATGTTAAAATAGGTATTCAGATCCGCACGCTCTTTACTGTAAGAATACTTCTCCCACAGCTTCACGCCGACACTTATTCCTGCAATGACTATAATAAGGACGACTGCAATTAAAACAGGTATTATCTTTTTCTTCATCCTGTAACCTCCAATCGTCCTCATTATATCAGACTATTTCTGCATCGTCATTACCAATTTTGACTTTTTGTAACATTTTTTACCGGTCAGCGCCGGTATAAGCCGCATTGCGGAGACATTTGAAATTTCTGTTATTTCTTAAATTATAGTATGGTTTTATAAGGGGCTCTCCATGACAAAAACTTTCCGTCTCCGCAGCTGCTTCTAGATAGGGGCATTACCAAAGGCAGATCTTTTCATATCTGACCTCCTTGATTTTTCCGTTCTCATCAGTCACGTAATCCGGCATATAAACCGTATCCTCATTCACACAATTTTTCAATATATATTCCGTAGTGGACGGATGACCATTCAGGTACAGCTTTATGCCTTTCTTTTCCAGCTTTTCCAGCCGTGACCTCAGCGGAACTACATCAGCTTTGCTCTGCGAAGTCATCTTTTCTCCCATCTGCTTTGAATCCAATTTCTGACATTTTCCAAAAGGATACCGTGATATGTCATGTCAAAAAGATAAATTAAATTCAAAACTGATTATAGTTTTCTGATTAATGACGATAATAAAACTGTAAGATGCCGGATACGTATCTAAAAAAATTACCGCTGCGAATTTCCAATCATTTGAATTATAACGGGTGAAAACATCTTATAGAAATATCCGCGACAGGCACGAAGCCTGTAAGACAATATAGATGGCGATGATGCAAACCGGCATATTGACCGCCCGCTTTCATCTGTCCGCCTGTGAATTAATTTGCTTAGATTCGTATAAATATATTGAAGCTATCATGCCTCCTTTCCGATACAGGATTGATCCGGAAGCATCTCACAGTTGCCATTATAGTATTTATTGCCAATTTTTGCAAGTGTATTTTTTACTTTTTTATACATTTTTTACAATTATTCTTTAATCAGTATAAATATAACCCTTTTATTAAATTTTTTTAAACTGTTTTTCTGTCCTATTGACTTAAATTCGCACAAAGTATAATATATTTTTAAGTGGCTGGATAGTCACCAAACGGCAGGATAACAGTATCTTAATAGTAGTAAGGATGTGATGATAATATGAAAATAGAAAAAGTGAATGATCACCAGATTCGTTGTACGCTTACCAGAGAGGATTTAGCGGACAGAGAATTAAAACTCAGCGAACTCGCTTATGGAACCGAAAAAGCAAAAGATTTATTCCGCGACATGATGCAGCAGGCATCCTTTGAATTTGGATTCGAAGCGGAAGATATCCCTTTAATGATAGAAGCCATTCCTTTGAATTCCGAGTGTATCGTCCTGATCATCACCAAGGTTGAAGATCCCGATGAACTGGATACCCGCTTTTCAAAATTTGCCCCCTCTGTCCATGACGGGGACACTGCTTTGGACGATGTGCTTGACTCCATCGCGGAAGGCGCCGACGATGTCCTTGATCTATTCAAGAAAATCCAAAATAACAAAACCGGAAATGTATCCGCTGACGAGTCTGCTTCCTCTGAAGAAAAAACTTCAGACTTAGAAAGCGCTAAACGTTCCTTTAAAAATGCGCTCCAGAAAAAGCTTTCCGATACAACCGTTCCTGCAGAGCTGATCAGGATCTATTCCTTCCATTCCCTTCGGGAGGTTATTGGCTGCGCGCATGTTCTCTCTGAATTTTACCGGGGTTCCAATTCCCTGTATCGGCAAGGCGACGGCTCCTATCTTCTGGTTCTTTCAAAGAGCGATCATTCGCCCATTGATTTTAATAAAATATGCAACATTCTTTCAGAGTACGGCAGCAACGTCAAATCAGTACCCGCCTCTGAAGCATATCTGGAAGAGCATTTTGATCCAATTGTAAAAGACAACGCGTTGCAATCTCTATCCTGCATTTAAAACCTGTTTTTCAAAATGCGCGTCTTGTTCAGGCAGTTCTGCAAAGGACTGCCTGTTTTTTATTGTATTTTATCATTTTTAATGATACAATAAATTGTTTACTAACGAGAAAGGAAAGAAAAATTATGAAAAAATTAAAACGCGGGCTGTTTGCCGGTGCATCGGTCCTCTCACTCTGCTTTTTGCTGGCGCCTGCGGCTGCACTGGCTGCGGAAGCAGATGCAGTCAGTCAACCCTCCATGTACGCAACCTTCTGGGCGTTGGTTCCGCCTATTGTTGCGATCCTGCTGGCACTCATCACCAAGGAAGTATACAGTTCCCTGTTTGTGGGCATTCTGGTAGGCGGTTTGTTCTATTCCGGTTTTTCTTTTGAAGGAACGGTCAACCACATCTTCCACAATGGATTTGTGTCGGTTCTTTCCGACAGCTATAATGTGGGTATCCTCGTTTTTCTGGTGGTACTGGGGGCTATGGTCAGCCTTATGAACCGCGCCGGGGGCTCCGCTGCTTTCGGACACTATGCCAAGAAAAAAATCAAAAGCCGCGTAGGCGCGCAGCTTGCGACTATCGCATTGGGCGTTTTGATTTTCATAGACGATTATTTTAACTGCCTGACGGTAGGAAGCGTGATGCGCCCTGTTACAGACGAGCATAAAGTTTCCCGTGCAAAGCTTGCTTATCTTATTGACGCCACCGCCGCACCTGTCTGTATCATAGCGCCTATCTCATCCTGGGCGGCAGCCGTATCCGGATTTGTAGAGGGAGAAGACGGGTTTTCCATTTTTATCAGGGCAATCCCTTACAATTATTACGCTCTCCTTACCATTGTAATGATGGTGGCGATCGTACTTTTAAAGATCGATTTTGGGTCTATGCGTACCCATGAAAAGAATGCCTTACAGGGAGACTTGTTTACTTCCGGGAGCGCCGCTTCCGGGGAAGAGGAAGCTCCTGCAAATTCCAAAGGCAAGGTGATCGATCTGGTGATCCCTATCCTCACCCTGATTTTCTGCTGTGTCATCGGCATGATTTATACAGGCGGCTTTTTCCAGGGCGAAAGCTTTGTTGCATCTTTTTCCAATTCAGACGCTTCCGTAGGGCTTGCTCTGGGCAGTATTTTTGCCATGCTCTTTACAATTGTTATTTATCTGATCCGAAGGGTGCTTACCTTCAGCCAGTGCATGGAATGTCTTCCCGCCGGATTTAAGGCAATGGTTCCTGCCATCCTGATTCTGACTTTTGCATGGACTTTAAAGGCAATGACCGACAGCCTTGGGGCGGCGGAATTTGTGGCAAACGCCGTTGCGCAAAGCGCGGAAGGGCTGATGATGCTTCTCCCCGCCATTATTTTCCTTGTGGGGTGCTTCCTTGCCTTTTCCACCGGAACCTCCTGGGGAACCTTTGGCATTCTGATTCCCATCGTGGTTGCTGTTTTTGCCAACTCCAATCCCCAGTTGATGATCATTTCCATTTCCGCCTGTATGGCAGGCGCTGTATGTGGAGACCATTGTTCTCCTATTTCAGACACCACCATTATGGCAAGCGCAGGCGCCCAGTGCAATCATGTCAATCATGTTTCCACCCAGCTGCCCTATGCGCTTTTAGTAGCCGTTGTTTCTTTTGTAACTTACATCATTGCAGGTTTTATTCAAAATCCATGGGTTCCCCTTCCCATCGGTATTGTGCTTCTTCTGGTCTGCCTGCTGGTTATGAAATCTCACAGCGCAGAAGCCTGAAAGTACAAGCATAAACACTCATTACGAATAATATAATTATAGAGAAAAAAATCGGGCAGTCTCAACTCTGAAACTGCCCGGCTTTTTATCTTCAAACTTAAATTGCTTCGATCTTAGCCATCAGATCATTTATGTCCATACCATGCACCATAGCTGCCTCTTCCAGGCTTTCCGCCTGAGCGGAAGGACATCCAAGACAGTGCATGCCCGCCTCCATTAAAATGGGCGCCACATCAGGATTTGCCCTTAAAATTTCACCTATCGTCATCTCTTTGGTAATCTGTGCCATGTCACTAACCTCCTTTTTATCCTGTATCTACGCTTTTTACAGTATAATACTTTGCCCACTTTCTGACAAGCCTAAACCTGCATTTGCGGATTTTCCCTATACCCTATAATAATTTAGTCCTGCCGCAAGGAACAGAAGCGTATCGGCATCATGGCTTTACAGCTGGGGGACATACATCCTTTCCAGGCTTTGAGCGGAGAATTGGATATTTCACTTACAGAATGCTTGTGTAACGAGGGCAAAACCGCCAGGACGGCGGTTTTAAGAGCCTTGCGGCACGGATGCCGCTGGCTCTGACCCGACCGGTTTGAAAAATTTCCTGCATTCTGTTTAGTGAAATCCAATTCGTAGACAAGCCTGGAAAAGATGTATATCCCCCAGGTGCAGAGCCATGATGCCGATACGCTTCTTCCCCTTTTGGCACCCTCAACAATTTTTACAAAAATTTTATGAAATCCCTGTAAAATCCATACTTTGTTCATAAAAAAGTACACTCTTTGCCTTGACTGGAAATATCATTCTAACATATAATGAGGGTACGGTGACAGCATAACTTTTATGCACAAATAAATCAAATAAATTTAATAGGAGGCTTATGCAAAATGAGACCAGAATGGAAAGATTTTGTAGGCGGCAAGTGGGAAAACGAAGTTAACGTACGTGACTTCATCCAGAAAAACTATCATCCTTATGATGGCGATGAATCCTTCTTAGCTGAAGCTACGCAAAACACAAAAGACTTATGGCAGATGGTGCTTGATCTGCAGAAAAAGGAGCGTGAGGCAGGCGGTGTTCTTGATATGGATACCAAGGTTGTGTCCACCATCACATCTCATGGTCCCGGTTACCTTGACAAGTCCAAGGAAACAATCGTTGGTTTCCAGACAGATAAGCCCTTCAAGCGTTCCCTGCAGCCTTACGGCGGTATCAGAATGGCAGAAAAGGCTTGCGCTGACAACGGTTACGAAGTTGATCCTGAGATCAGTGAATTCTTCTCAACCCATAGAAAAACTCACAATGCAGGATGCTTTGACGCTTACAACCAGGAAATGAGAGCATGCCGTTCCGCACACATCATTACAGGTCTTCCGGATGCTTACGGTCGTGGACGTATCATCGGCGACTACAGACGTGTTGCTCTGTACGGTATCGACAGGCTGATCGAAGACAAGCAGGCACAGAAGGATTCCACCGGACGTGTTATGACAGACGACGTGATCCGTCTTCGTGAGGAGCTTTCCGAGCAGATGGTTGCTCTTAAGATGATGAAGGAAATGGCTGCATCCTACGGCTGCGATATTTCCAAACCTGCTACAAACGTACAGGAAGCAATCCAGGCTACTTACTTCGGATATCTGTGCTCCGTTAAAGAGCAGAACGGTGCTGCTATGTCCCTTGGACGTACTTCCACCTTCCTTGACTGCTATGCAGAAAGAGACCTTGCAAACGGAACCTTCACAGAACAGCAGATCCAGGAATTTGTTGATCACTTTATTATGAAGCTTCGTTGCGTGAAGTTTGCCCGTACTCCTGAGTACAACCAGATCTTCGCAGGCGACCCTGTATGGGTAACCGAATCTCTGGGCGGTGTTGGCGTTGACGGACGTCCTATGGTAACCAGAATGAGCTTCCGTTATCTCCATACACTTACAAACTTAGGTCCCAGCCCTGAACCCAACTTAACGGTTCTCTGGTCCACAAGACTTCCTGAAAACTGGAAGAGATACTGTGCAAAGATGTCTATCCAGACTTCTTCCATCCAGTATGAGAACGACGACCTTATGAGAGTAACTCACGGCGACGACTACGGTATTGCATGCTGCGTATCTTCCATGGTAATCGGTAAGGAAATGCAGTTCTTCGGCGCAAGAGCAAACCTTGCAAAATGTCTGCTTTACGCATTAAACGGCGGTGTTGACGAAGTTACCAAGAAACAGGTTGGTCCTAAGTATCGTCCTGTTGAAGGCGATGTTCTTGACTTTGACGATGTATACAGCAAGTTCATCGACATGATGGAATGGCAGGCAGACGTATATGTAAATACTCTGAACATCATTCACTATATGCATGATAAATACTGCTATGAGAGAGCTGAGATGGCGCTTCATGACAGAGATGTAAAACGTTACTTTGCAACCGGTGTTGCTGGTCTTTCCATCGTTGCAGACTCCTTATCCGCAATCAAGTACGCTAAGGTTGAAGCAATCAGAGACGAAGACGGTATCATCGTAGACTTTAAGACCACCGGTGAATTCCCTAAATACGGTAATGATGATGACCGTGTAGACAGCATTGCACAGGAAGTTGTTCACAAGTTCATGACAGCTATCAGAAGACATCATACCTACAGAAACGGTGTTCCTACCACATCCATTCTTACCATTACTTCCAACGTAACTTATGGTAAGGCAACAGGTAACACACCTGATGGACGTAAGAAAGGACAGCCATTCGCTCCAGGCGCTAACCCGAAGCACGGACGCGAAACCCACGGTGCAGTAGCATCCTTATCCTCCGTATCCAAGCTTCCTTTCAATGATGCACAGGATGGTATTTCCAATACCTTCACCATCATTCCCGGAGCCCTTGGTAAGGAAGATCAGGTTTTCGCTGGTGATATCGAACTCGACCTCAACAAGTAATCAGGCAAATACGGGATTTTCGCTACTGATATCGAGCTTGACCTGAATAAATAATTCCAATAATGGCATTATAACTTTTAACTTATTTCGCTTTCAGGAGGTACAATGCAATGGACAACAATAAAATGGTTGACGATCTTGTAAAAATGCTGGATTCCGGTATGGCAATGGGCGTAGGGCATGTAAATGTAGACTACGACGAAACCACCGAAAATGCAAAAGAAGTTCAGACTATGGGATGCACGGACTGTTCCAGAACTCCCCTTGCCTGCAGCGTACCTACCCTGGAAGACGGTTTGGACGATTTTCATTAAATAAAGGAGGTAATTTATCATGGCAACAAATACCGCACAGGTAGATAACTTAGTATCATTATTAGATGGTTATGCAACAAAAGGCGGACATCATCTTAACGTTAATGTATTAAACAGAGACACCTTATTAGATGCTCAGAAGCATCCTGAGAATTATCCTCAGCTTACCATCCGCGTTTCCGGATATGCTGTTAACTTTATCAAGTTAACACCCGAACAGCAGGCTGACGTTATTTCCCGTACATTCCATGAATCCATCTAAGCTAAACGATGGATCATAACAAAGGAGCATTGCCCAACTACCATTTCGGTTGCGGGCAATGCTCCTTCTTTTATGAATCTTCTATTTTGCGGAATCCGTTTCTTCTTCCCTTTTAAATTCCAATAAATCTCCAGGCTGACAGTCCAACACGTCGCAGATTGCATTTAAGGTGGAAAATCTGATTGCACTCACCTTTCCTGTTTTAATATTGGAGAGATTCACATTTGCAATCCCAACCTTTTGCGCCAGGTCATTTAAGGATATCTTCCGGTCTGCCATCACACGGTCCAGTCTTAGTATAATTGCCATTTTCCAGCACCTCCTTCACCTATAAGGTCTCATCCGACTGTCTCTGCAGTTCGCATCCATATTCAAAGATATGAATGACGCACCACAACGCAATACCGACGATCAGACCGGTTGCCAGCGAGCTGCTTAAGGCAAGCAGCGTAACCAGTACGAAAACCACTTTCAAATTTTTTACAATAGATAATTGAAAGGGCGAATAACTCTCCCTCATTTCCTTAAAAATCTTACCCACGAAATGCATCATAATTGCAGAACAGATCAGTATTACCCCCGCCACGATCAACTCCAAACCGATTACCATGGCAAAATTATCCTCTTCCAGCAGGCTCTTCAGCACCTTCTCTTCCAACAGACCCAAGCCGCCGTCCAACATGTGAGTTTCTACCCCTATCGCCTCTTTCAGTACAAGATTGATTCGTTCATTCTCTCCCACAAAGACAATCCCCATTAAAATCATTACCGCAGACATGACGATTCCAAATATCTTAAAAATATTGGTCGCAACACACCCAATTCGACAGGTCTTTTGAATCTTCTCAATTATGGTTTTTTCTTCCTTCATTTTTTCCTCCATTCCAAAGCGTTACAAATTCTTGCTTTCATAAATAATAATATTGAAAGGTTTGCATGCACTTATTACCTTTTATGCTCTCATTTTAATATTTTGATTTATGTTTGTCAACATATTTTTAATGATAATCATTAATTATTTTATTTAAATTATAAAATATTGTATAAATATCGTTTTTATGGAGGTCATAACCAGAAGCTTCGGTTACAAAAATAATTTTTGAAAAGAAGGTAAAAATATAACTTTGGGAGAAACTTTCATTACCTATCCGGCACTTTATCGGCATATTCCTGTTCAAGTTCTTCTGCCAAGTACGCATCACTCATGCAGTGCATATCGGATACGCCGTCACGGATCAGCTGATAGACCTCGGAATGGTAAAAGAAATCCAATGCCGCATCCAGCGAAAGCCTCTGCTGTTTTGCAAAGCACTCAATAATACGGCTGTACTTTTTCTGAAGTAAAATCGGGTTCGCTGTCATAGTCTTTCACTCCCTTCAAAATGTAGCAGAGACAATGCTTCCTCTGTGCGGAAACAAATTTGCAGGTTTGGCTTTTCATAACGTAAGCGATTAATGGCTTCCTTTTTATCAATCAATCCGTCAAAAAACAGTTCCACCGTATTGAATACTTTATCATTAGCAACACCGCCTACAACAAGATCATAATCTGTCGAATCTTTTCCACTGCGACAATTCAAAATGAAATCCAACCATTCTTCTGAATAAACATCGAATTTCAGTATTTTCAGATCTACTTCCCGGCTTTCATCATACCCATAGCGGGAGATGATGCCATCTTTCCCTCGGCGTTTGAACTTGCCACACCACTTCGCAGCCTGCTCATACAGCGGCGTGACATAGAAGCCATGCCCAAAGTCCACATTGGAGCGGGAATGAACCAAATCCGGCTTTGCAATCTCTAAAAAAGAACCATGATAGAGAATCATATTTCCACACCCCTTTCTTTCATCACATCAAGGAGGTCGTCTACGATATATTCCCGGCTTTGAGTATGCAGCACATCATATTCCGGAACAATATAACCGTTCAGAATATCGCTCTTTTCGGTAAATGCCTGATAGACACGCTCCGCATTCACACCCAGCTTTGCCGCTACATTTTCAATGCAAAACACGGCAAACTCCAGTTCACTGAAATTTTTGATTTTCTTATTCATATTTGTCTCCTAATCTTCTAAATTACTTGCTGCATCCCTCATGTTGCCACTCCAGTGCTTCTGCTTCCTGTTCTGACAATGTATACACTACATTATGGAAAGGCAATATAAGCCGGTCACTTTCAAACATATGGCAATCTACTAACAGGCTTTTTTTATGGCAAATCACAAAGCTCTCCAAAACAAAAGGCTTTTCTCCTACATTGAAGACTTCTATTCCATATTCAGAAGGACTTTCCTTTACACGGTACTCTTTTTCTGTCAGCTTGTCATCCGATGTAGATACCATTTGAAAACAAAGCTTCTGTCTTTCTCGAAAAGCAGTAGTCAGCTCATTCAATCCCCAGCCAATAACAACTCCTATAATGCCAATACCAGCTTTTATTAATTCTATCATGATTTGCTCTCCTTATCGTTGAAACAGTGTCCATTCCTTGAGAGTTTCGTAAGCACATTCTAAAACCAATTATAGCACTAATTACTCTAAAAAATATATATTTGTATTCTCCAATTTTTTATTTATATAGCAATATTCATTCTAATCTCAGCAACTGAATATTTGCCGTTATGGAATCATAGCTACTTTTCACACATACGCCAGGGTTTGGAATACAATGTCAGGCAAAAGGGAGCGGGCGGCGACACGACAGAGCACACCTATGTGACCACAGCCAACATGGCTGACAATTTTACATATGGATTCAACGCCTTGACGAGAAATTGGTTATTTCACTTATGGAATGGCAAGATACCTAGGGGGATTCCGCCACGGACGGCGGGATCAGGAGTATGCGGCATGGATGCCGCTATACTCCGACCCGAGAAGTTTTAAATAACCTTCTCCATTCCATTAGTGAAATCCAATTTCGAGACTCGCGCTGAACCCATATGTAAAATTGTCAGCCGCGTTGGATGTGGTCACATAGGTGTGCTCTGTCGTGCCCCGCCCGCTCCCTTTTGCCTGACATCGTATTCCGAACCCTGGCGTATGTGTGAAAAGCAACGGATCATAATCAGAAGTTTCATAAAATCAATTGGACAATTGGATTTTCACGCATAATCTGGTATACTATAGAAGGAAACAGAAGGGAGCATTTATATATGAAAGGTAGAATTCACTCATTAGAAAGCTTTGGAACCGTAGACGGTCCCGGCACACGCTTTGTCGTATTTGTTCAGGGCTGCCCTATGCGTTGCGCATACTGCCACAACCCCGACACTTGGGCAATGACCGGCGGCACCATGATGGAACCGGAAGAAATTTTTGAACAATATAAGAGAAATGCAGATTTCTATAAAAAAGGCGGCATCACCGTAACCGGCGGCGAACCCCTGATGCAGGTAGATTTCCTGATCGATCTCTTTACCATCGCAAAGGCAAACAATGTACACACCTGTATCGACTCCTCCGGCATCGCCTTTAAACCCGATAACACAGAGTTTATTAAAAAGCTGGACCGCCTGATGGAACTCACCGACCTTGTTATGCTGGACATCAAACATATTGATCCTGTCAAGCATAAAGAGCTTACAGCCCAGCCCAACAACGGCATTCTTGCCTTTGCAGAATATTTGAACCAAAAGCATGTGGATATGTGGATTCGTCATGTGGTGGTTCCCGGCATTACTGATGATGATACTTATTTGTTTGAACTTGGCTACTTTATCGGGCAATTCAGCAACCTGAAAGCTCTGGATGTACTGCCATACCATACCATGGGGGAATCCAAATACGAAAAGCTGGGCATTCCCTACAAGCTTGCAGGGGTACCTGCAATGGATAAAAATAAAGTGGTCGAAAAGAAGGAAGTCATTCTGAACGGTATCCGCAAACGGCGAGAGGAAAACGAAGCGGCGCTTTCCTGATTTTTACCCGCTAAACATTTTATGCCATCGGGCATTTTATGCTTGTATTCCCTAGGATTTTATATTAAAATGTAAGAAGAATTTGATAATAAAATATCAATGAAAATCGTATTATAAAATACGGACATATTTAAGGAGGATTTTATTATGGCATATGTAATTAGTGACGCTTGTATCTCTTGTGGCGCTTGTGCTGGGCAGTGTCCTGTAGGCGCTATCAGCGAAGGGGATGGAAAATTTGAAATCGACCCCAACACCTGCATCAGCTGCGGTTCCTGTGCCGGCGGATGCCCTGTAGGCGCTATCTCTGAGGAATAAGAGATCCTGCCATCGATACATGAATAGCGTATAGGCAAGCGTTCAATCATACGATTGAACGCTTTTTTCTTAGAAATCCTTTCTTGTTTTCCGTGCCTTTAGCCTCTTCCCCCGTTTCCTTCTCAACATCTTCTTTTTCCTTTCCAGGCTTAATCGCGGAATTTTCCCTGCGCATCCTTCTGCCTTTTCTGCCTCTCTGATTGTAAGAACGAAGCAGCTCGTCAATCTGGTGATAATGCTCCTCCTGCTTCGCCAGACGCTCTTCCTCCCTGCTGTCTTCCTTTTCCTCCTGTAATCTGAATTGATAATCCAACTCTTTTAAAAGGGTTTCTTTGATTTCCTGGCAGATTTCCTGATTATTGCTCTGTACTGCCTCCACGATCATTTCTTTCAGCAATTGTTGCAGGCGCAGACTTTTTTGCTCTCTGCTTTCCTCCTGAATCGGCATAAATTCTCCTTTTTTTACCATAATAACATGCCTTTTTTCCAAATCCACATCCCCCTGCACGGATACGTTCTGGCTTTCCTCAACAGACTGCTCCCCTTGTCCCCCTTTTGCATGATCATTTTTTTCAAAGAGCATAACCGGTGTCTGGAGTCTTCCGCTTTTCAATATGTGACGTATTGCCTTTAGCTGCAATCCCTGTTCCTTTAACTCCTTCACCCTCCGGAATTGATTAATGTCCTCTTCCGTATAGTAGCGATGCCCCATTTCGTTGCGCTTTGCCGGTATCTCCAATTCTTCCTCCCAATACCTTAACACATGCGCCTCCACCTGCACCTGCTTTGCTGCGTCTGAAATCATATAGATCTTTTCTGCCTGTTTCATATTTTTCCCCTTTCTCAATGAAATATTAAATCATAAAAGAGGACACTCCTATCCGGCTTGTCCTCTTTTGTATTCTGTAATCGCTATGTAATTTATTTTTGCAGATTGGCAAACTTGGTATAATCCGGCAGCCAAACCAGCTCCACAGTACCGATAGGACCGTTTCTCTGCTTGGCTATGATGATCTCTGCGATCCCTTTCTTTTCCGTATCCTTGTTGTAATAATCGTCTCTGTAAATAAACATCACCACATCCGCATCCTGCTCAATGGCGCCGGACTCACGGAGATCTGAAAGCATGGGCCTGTGATCAGGTCTTTGTTCCACCGCACGGCTTAACTGGGAAAGCGCCACAACAGGCACATTTAATTCCCTTGCAAGCGCCTTAAGGGATCTGGAAATATCTGATATTTCCTGCTGACGGGAATCAGAGCCCCGGCCGCTTCCCGACATCAACTGCAGGTAGTCAATGATGATCATCTTAAGATCATGCTCCAACTTGTACTTTCTACATTTTGAGCGAAGCTCTGAAATGCTGATGCCCGGCGTGTCATCTATGATCAGATTGGATTTGCCGATCACTCCTGCGCTTTCAATGAGCTTTTCCCACTCAGCATCAGACAAATTTCCTGTCCGCAAATGCTGGGAATCTACCTTGGACTCCAGGGAAAACAGACGATTGACAAGCTGCTCCTTGCTCATTTCCAGACTGAAGATTGCCACCGTCTCTCCCAATTTAAAGGCAACGTACTGGGCAATATTCAAAACAAATGCCGTCTTACCCATGGAAGGTCTCGCCGCTACCAGAATCAGATCTGAAGGCTGCATTCCTGCCGTTCTGTAGTCCAAATCTATGAAGCCTGTGGCTATACCGGTTACATTTCCCTTGTTTTTAGACGCCCTTTCTATTTTATCCATGGCATTCATAACTACCTGTCGGATGGGGACGAATTCTCCGGTATTTCTCTTTTGAACCAGCTCAAAAACCCGTTTTTCCGTATCTTCCAGGATCACTTCAAGACTTTCCTTACCAGTATAACAGGTATTGGCAATTTCCTCATTTAATCGGATTAGTCTCCGAAGGGTAGATTTCTCAGCTACAATGTTCGCATAATATTTAATATTAGCAGATGTGGGAACTGCGGTAATCAAATCCCTTATAAATTCCAGGCTGCTCACCTCAGGGGGAACATCTTTTTCTTTGAGACGATCCTGCAGAGTCACCAGGTCTACCGGCTTCCCCTCATCATGCAATTCTACCATAGTGTCAAATACTACCCCGTACTGCCTGCTATAGAAATCATCGCCGCATATGATCTCCGATGCCACTGTGATCGCTTCTCTGTCCATGATCATAGACCCGATCACCGACTGTTCCGCCTCTATGCTGTGTGGTAATATCCGCTTTAAAAGCGCTTCCTCCGTCGCTGCCATTTATGATTTAACCTTTCATCTCTGTTACTTTCACCTTCAGCTTACCTGTAACACTGGGATGCAGCTTCACCCCTACCTCAAACACGCCAAAACTTTTGATCGCTTCGGGAAGAATGATCTTTTTCTTATCGATCTCCTTGCCGCACTGCTGTTTATAGCCCTGTGCTATTTCTTTGGTGGAAATAGATCCGAAGGTTTTTCCGCCTTCCCCTGCCTTGATGGACAGAACCACTTCCTCCTGCTCCATTTCTTTTGCAAAATCCTTCGCCGCCTCAAGCTGTTCTCTGGCAATCTTTTCATCATTTGCTTTCTTCAGCTTCAAATCATTCATATTTTTATTATTTGCCTCGATGCCCAGCTTTTTGGGTAATACAAAATTTCTTGCATATCCATCGCTTACCTCTACCACATCGCCTTTTTTTCCAAGGCTCTTTACATCTTCCAATAATATCACTTTCATAGATTTATCCTCTCTCCTCTTTAGCCTGCGTCCAAATCTCCATCGGCTATCATCTTATCCAAATTGCTCTTCAAAATGCCAATCCCTTCAGGAATGGAAACACCGTCCAGCTGGCAGCCTGCCATGCCCAAATGACCGCCACCCCCCATCTTTTCCATAATGATCTGCACATTTACTTCATCAATGGAACGGGCGCTGACAAAGATCTGGTTTTGGTATTCTGTCAGCACAAAGCTTGCTTTAACTCCTTTAATATTCAACAATTCGTTTGCCGCCTGGGCGCCTATTATAGTAGGGCTTTGAATGTCTTCACTGGTGCATGTAGAGATTGCAAAGGCATTTCTGTAGATCTCCGCCTGACTTACTGCGTCCGCTTTTGCTTTGTACTCAGCAGCATCCTCCCTGGAAAGCTTGCGCACTCTGGTCACATCTGCTCCGTTTCTTCTCAGAAAAGCTGCCGCCTCAAAGGTTCTTACCCCTGTTTTTGTCATAAAATTATTGGTGTCAATAATAATGCCTGAATACATGCAGTCCGCCTCTTCCGGCGTAATCCGAATATTTTCTCCAATATATTGCAGAATCTCCGAAACCATTTCACATGTGGAAGAAGCATATGCTTCCACATAGGAAAGGGTTGCATTTTCAATAACCTCCGTCCCCTGTCTGTGATGATCCAAAACCACGATGGATTTACAGATCTTAAGCAGCTCCGGGCACTCTGTAATACTGGGTTTATTCACATCCACCACCACCAGTACCGTATTGCTTCCTGCAAGCTCTAACGCCTGCTGGCTGTTAATGATAATATCCCCTCCATATTCCTCATGGCTTCTGATCAGATCTACCATAGGCTTTAAGGAAGTACTCACATCGTTCAGTACAATGTTCGCCTTCCGATCCAGGGTAGTAGCGATCCGGTAAATTCCCACTGCCGCACCAAAGCTGTCCACATCGGCAAGCCTGTGTCCCATGATCAATACTCTTTCCTTAATGGAGATGATCTCCCGGAGCGCCTGTGCCTTCACCCGTGCCTTCACACGGGTATTTTTCTCTACCTGCTGGCTCTTTCCTCCATAATAAGTGACATTTTCAGGAGTTTTCACAACTGCCTGATCGCCGCCTCGTCCAAGGGCGAGATCAATGGCATTTCGGGCAAATTCATAATTCTGTGCATAAGAAAGACCATCTAATCCCATGCCGATGCTGATGGTCACTGCCATATCATTACCGATATTGACCGTCTTCACATCCTCCAAAAGATCAAATTTGTTCTCCCTAAGCAACGCAGTAGCCTTTTTCCGGAGAATGATCATATACTTGTCCTTCTCCATTTTTCTGCATATACCGTCAAGCGCCGCAATGTATTTATTGACCTTCCGATCGATCAGCGCGATCAAAAGGGACCGCCGTACCTCTTCCACGCTCTCAAGGGCTTCATCATAGTTATCCAGATAGATCATGCCTACCGCAAGACTCTGGTCGTCCACCTCTTTCAAGGCAATCTGAAGCGCTGTTTCATCAAACAGATAAAATGCGATCAAAAAGCCATTGTAATCCTCCGCTTCCACGATATCGCTGCTTTCAAACATGGCATGCATGGAAATTTTTCGCATCTTGGCAACATAATTGCTGTTTTCAAATACCAGTTCCGCCTCTGTGTACTCGTTCTCCCCGGGAAGCTTTTCCTTGGTAATGGAAGGAAACAGGGAGGTAATGGATTTCCGGTATCCTTTCTCCTTATGTACCACCCTTTCAAACGCCGCATTGGTCCAGATCACATGCCCTCCATCATCCAGCATGGCATAGGGAATTTCCAATTCCCTGAGAAGTACCTTCTGGACTTGTCCATACTGGGTGGCAAAGCTCACCATCTCATTCAAAATTACCGGCTTATTGTAGAGCTGCAAAGAGATCACCACTGCAAAGTAAAGAACGTTAAAGCAGGTCACGATCAGCCCTGCCGGTACATTAAACAGATACACGGCAAGATTCACCAGTATCAGTAAAAATCCTAAATATAAAGAAGTCTGCATGTATCTTTTCAGTCTTCCCTTTAGTTTCATCTTGCTTTTTAATGGAGCCATTATTGCAAATACCCCTCTGCGCCTGATAATAGTCATTAAAATATACTTATTTAGTATAACATTTTTCTTAAAAAGTTTCCACATGATTATGCAGAAGCTTTTAGACTTCTTTTGCTCTTTTTTTCCATAAAGCAACAGAATTTGCGCATCATAAGCTAAAACGGCTGCCTGTAAATCGGCAGCCGTTCATTCTCAGATACAAATGATTTAATTACACCCTGCTGCCTTAATCACAAGTATAAGGCATCAATGCAACATGACGCGCTCTCTTAATTGCAACAGTAAGCGCTCTCTGATGTTTTGCGCAGTTTCCTGTAATTCTTCTGGGAAGGATCTTTCCTCTCTCAGACACATATCTTTTTAATTTATTTACATCTTTGTAATCAATCACATTATCTTTGCCACAGAATACGCAAACCTTTTTTCTTCTGCGCATTCCGCCTTTTTTTCTCATGGGAGAATCAGACTTCTCTGCTTTATTATATGCCATAATCATTGCCTCCTATCTTATTTTGACCAGATCCTAATTAAAGGGCAGCTCCTCGTCTATTCCATCCGGAATATTCATGAAGCCGTCGCCTGCTCCTGATGGCTCGGGAGCTCTGTTTCCACCACCGGCAAAACCCCCGTCCGAACCGGTGCTGCTATTGTTCTTGCTTTCGGCAAATTCCTGATCTTCGATGATAACCTCTGTGGTGTATACTTTAACGCCATCTTTATTCGTATAGCTTCCAGTCTGAATTCGACCGGTAACCAGCAGCTTGGTGCCTTTTCTGAAATACCTTTCAGCAAATTCCGCTGCCTTTCCAAATGCCACGCAGTTTATAAAGTCAGCGCTGTTCTCATCATTGCGGTTAAATCTTCGATCCACAGCCAGTGTATATCTGGCAATTGCCAACGCGTTTTCCCCCTGTGAGTATCTCACCTCAGGGTCTCTTGTTAAACGCCCCATAAGTATTGCTTTATTCATACCTGCCTCTACTTTCCAGCATATCCTTCGTATACGCTTTATGCTTCGTCCTGTCTAACGCATAAAAATCTGATAACATTGTCCATAATGCGAACACGATTTTCGATTTCGATGGGCGCTGTACTCTCGGCATCAAACTGAATGAAGTAGTAGAAAGCTTCTTTCATCTTCTGCACTTCATAAGCAAGTCTCTTCTTGCCCCAGTCGTCCACGTTTGTGATCGTACCGCCAAATCTCTCAATGAGCGTCTTGCATCTGTCAATGACAGCTGCTCTTTCCTCATCCTCGATCTTCGCACTTACAACAACGGCTAATTCATATTTGTTCATGCTTAAGTTACCTCCTTTTGGTCTCTGGCCCCCGCAAAGGGAGCAAGGAATGTGTTGTTTCCGCTTTTGCGAATCTTTAAAACATACCACGGAGTAATATAATACCACGTTTCTTCTGCTTTTTCAAGCGTTTGTCCCATTTATTTTTCTTATTTTCTTTTCCACCTGACTTCTGGGGCTCATGATCTGATGCCCGCAACCTGCGCATTTCAACCGAAAGTCGGCTCCAACCCTGAGAACCTCCCATTCGAAGCTACCGCAGGGATGCGGCTTTTTCAAAGTCAGCCGGTCACCCACCTGAATATCCATTGCTTCCCTTCTCCTTACAATGCCGCAAAAATTTCTCCAATACTTCCCTGTACCACCAGATCTGCTGCCTGATCCCTTGCCGTAGGAGTCTTATTGATCAGAACCAGCTTATTTCCGCTATAATAATCGATCAACCCTGCCGCAGGGTACACCACCAGGGAGGTGCCTCCGATGATCAGCACGTCCGCGTTTCTGATATAGGAAATGGCGTCCCTCAAGGTCTGGTCGTTTAAGCCTTCTTCATACAAAACCACATCCGGCTTGACCCCTCCGCCGCAGACATCGCATTTGGGCACGCCCGGGGCGTGAAGCATGTATTCCGCGTCAAAAAATTTCCCACACTCTTCACAGTAATTCCGAAGCACGCTTCCGTGCAGCTCCAGCACCCGCTTACTGCCTGCCGCCTGATGCAGACCGTCGATGTTCTGGGTAATGACCGCTTTCAGCTTTCCCTCCTGCTCCCACTGTGCCAACTTTAAATGGGCGGCATTGGGCTTTGCATCCAGACAGAGCATTTTATCCTGATAAAAACGGAAAAACTCTTCCGGTTTCCGCCTGTAAAAGGTATGGCTTAAAATGGTTTCCGGCGGGTAATCATATTTCTGATTGTAAAGCCCGTCCACACTTCGAAAGTCCGGTATGCCGCTCTCCGTGGAAACCCCTGCGCCTCCGAAAAATACAATATTGTCGCTGCCGTTTATAATCTCTCTCAGCTTTTCTATTTGATCCATGATAACGCCCCCTTTTTTCGGTGATATTACTTAAAATAAGTGTACTACATGCAGATAAGATGCGCAAGAAAGCTTTATGAATTTAACTCCACCGCTTCCCACGGCACAATAAACAGATAATCTCCCGCCGCGCCGCTGTCGATGGCAAATCTTTCATAATACAGTCCGATTCCCTCCTTGCACAGAAAAAATTGATTAACCTGATACTGTTCCGTAAGGATATCATAATCTCTGAAGAAAAAGGAAGTATTTCCAACACACTCCATATATTTATAAATAGACGCCGTTACCTGCGCCACCGCCTCCTCCAGCGGTACGCCAAACAGATCTTCCAATGAAACTACCTCTCCGCTCTCCCAGTCAAAAGAAACCGGATCAGGAGAAACCCAATCCCTGTTCCCTCCCAGGTAACCGCTTTCATATCTTCCCACCGTAACATAATGCCTCCCTATGTAAACATAGTTAAAATCCACATTCTGATACCATGAGACACTGTGCTCCCCTTCGCCTTCTTTCACTTTTTGAAAAAATGTATCCTTTTCCGCCACGGCATCCCGGAAATTACTTTGAAAATATTGATTTATTTTCTCAAATTCTCCGATTCCCTTGGCAAACTGGGGCAGATTGACACTATAGGGATTGCTTTCCATGCCCCTTTTATCTTTGCCGTAGAATTCCTGAAAAGTAAGGCTCTCTACCATGTAAGCCTGCGCATTCTTCGTACTCTCCAACGTAAATATAGCGCTTCCCAATTCCCCATATTCCACCATCCGGGCAGGCATAGGAGATGGGAGACTGGCAATGTCTTCCCACGCATACACCTTCCCCTCCTGAGACACTCGAAACCATTCGCATCCCAGTTTGGTTGAAATAAACTGTCTCAGAAAAACATTCTCTCCTGCGGCATACAGATCAGCCTGCATCCCGGTTCCCTTGCCATGAAAATACCGCTCATAAATCGTCTCAAACTGATCTTCCTGTATTTTCATCCTCTCCAGGGTAATTTTCTCCAGTTCCTCTTCCTTCTCGTCCCTGAGCAGATACAGATATCCTTTGTGAATACAAATATCCAGGCAGGGAGGAATTTGCCACGTAGTCATTTCCTCCGTTCCCAAATGATATCGACACAGCTTCCCTTCCCTGTTCACATGTCCCTCAAAACAAAAAATAAACTCTCCATATACGGCTATTTCACCGTTAAAATCAAAATGCGCAATTTCTTCCTTGTCTCCTCCCAAAGGCGTATATCGATAAACACTGGCGCCCTCTTCCCCCTGTTGGCAGGTCAGTAAAAGGTCTTCTGATCCCTGCCCTGCATCAGCCTTTCCGGTGACCACCACATACTGGCATACATCCCCCAAAAGCAGTTCTCTGTCTGTTCCGTCCTTTCTCATTCGATATAAAAAATCATGTCCGTATGTATCTTCTTCTGTTTCCGCGAACCCGCATTTATCATATTTTTCTCTGTAATCATCCCGAAAATACAGATAGTCTCCCAGAATCTGCATATCTTCCCCATGGTCGCACAGCTTTTCCATTCCTGTGCCGTCCGTCCCCATCCGGTAAATTCCCCCGTGATCGCTGTAATTGATAAAATACAGTTTCTCATCCTCCACGTAAAAATTTCCTCCGTGCAGTTTGGCAATGCATTGGGCATCGCTGCCATCCTCTTTCACTTTATATATATAGTAATGGTCTATCTGGCTTGCATAATAATAGTAACCGTCAGCATAAGTGATTCTGTTCTCATGAATGCCCGCGCCATTTTCCGGAACTGTCATTTCAACAAAAAATAATTCCTTTTTACCGCCGCTTAAAATAAAGCTTATGCCCACCAGCAGAAAAAGTGCTAAACCCAGCCTTTTTATAAAGCCCTTTACTTTCGCCAAACCAGCTTCCTCCTAAAATAAAGTTTATACCACTTTATTATACAGGAGACATGCATCATAATTGCATCATTTTCATCACATATTACCCACCAGGAAATCTTTTGCCACGCCAAAGAATTCCCGCATCATATTATTAAACTGTAAGAAAGGCTCCCCCTTCGCCGCAATGCCGTATACCCTCTGATAGCCTGCCTTCCTGGCAATCTTTGTAGCGCGGAATACATGGAAATTATTGCTCACGATTCCCACTGCGTCCTTTTCCCTGTTTAAGTACTCAGCCGAGAAGGTCAGGTTCTGGAAGGTATTTTTCGACTGATCTTCCAGCAGAATCCGCTCTGGGGAGATCCCTTTTTCCACCAGATAATCATACATTCCCTGTGCCTCCGGCATAGGCTCGTCCGGTCCCTGACCGCCTGATACGATCACCTGAGTATCGGGATTTTCCTCTAAATAACGGATCGCCTCATCCAGTCTGTACTGCAGCGCTTTGGAAGGTCCGCTGGTTTTCATCTGCGCCCCTAAAACCACCAGATAGTCCAGCCCATTCGGTCCCTTTTGAGAAAAGCCGCTGATAATGAACCCCTCCACTACAAGGAATAAAATGCCCCCGGCACATACCAGAATAGTAAAAATTCTTCTAAGCCACAGAGGAACATATCCGCTCCAGATTCCTTTTTTAACCAGCACCGACATTGTGATGGCGCCAATTCCCAAAAAGAACCATATAAAAAAGAAATTGGTGCCGTGCCCTACAAAAAATGCAATACATATAAAATAACCAATAAAAATAATTCCCAATAAAAGTAAAATAAAATACATGTGCCATTTCTCCTTGTCGTAAATTATGATGTTATTCTAACATCCTTCAGGGGAGAATGGCACATAAACAATTAATATTAAGAAAATAATAGGAATCTGAAATTTTATAGAATTTTCCTTTGTCTCTCATATCCTGTCATGTTAAAATAGATTATCTTCCGTACATTGACAATATAATATACTTACCTGGGGAGTCGGGGGACATGCTCTCACCTGATCCGAGCACCTATCGGAGGAGGTGATTATTATGAGTACATATGAGGAATTGCAGATCATACTTACTATTGGCTTACTAATCGTTGCAATTTTGAGTCTGAAAAATAAGAAATAGCCGTCCTGACTTTGGAAGAGTAGACGACTATTTCTTTTAGTTTAATATAACGCCGGGTCGGGTGAAGTGCACTCACCTTCCGGCTCCCTTGTTAAGCATATTATAACCAATATACAAATTTCTGTCAAACAGAAAAACCGCTCTACTTCACAATCCGATAATAAGTCCTCGCCGTCGCCAGATAGCATATCCCATAAAGAATGATAAAAAATACCGAAACCCACAACGTCCACCAGATCATCATTCTGCTGTTAAACAGATCCAGCGCCGCCATCAGATTATCCACCATAAACATCCCGGCGCAGGTGTGCGCCAGCGCAACTCCCAAAGGCAGTAAAAACACCATCAGGATCTGCCTGTGGATCGTTCCTCTGATCTCCCTGTCACTCATCCCTACCTTCTGCATAATGGCAAAGCTGCCCTGATCTTCATAGCCTTCCGATATCTGCTTATAATACATAATCAGCAGCAGGCACATAAAGAAAATCATTCCGAATAAGATTCCGATAAACAGAAGCCCGCCGTACATGGACTTGGTGTCTTCTCGCCCTTCCATACCGTTTCTGCATTTTGTGAAGCCCTCCTGTCCCTGCATCCAGACCAACAGTTCATCCACAAATTCCTTCTTTTCATCGTCCTCTCCTTCCAGCAGGATTCCAACCTTCTGATACCCGCTCTCCACAAAGCCATCCGCATCGGCAATACCGTTTTTCTCCGCAAAGGCACGGGCGCATTTGTCCTTTTCCTCCTCATCCCTTACTACGATTACAAAATCTGTTCCAAAATTACTCTTTCCCGACTTGGGAAAAGGATAAAGATGCCCCAATTCTTCCGCTACAGGCAATTCCAATCCCATAAATCCAATGCTGTCCAAACCCAGATCTTCTCCTTCCGATAAAAACAGCGCCTGACCTTTTTCCAACGTTTTATTTTCTTTCTCCAGTCGATTGTAGTCCGCCAGCGTAATCAAATATACTCCATAAGTATTCTCAAATTTCGTGTCAGCTCCAGCCGTTTCAAACTGATTACCTTTTAATTCGCAGGAAAACTTCATAAAATCATACACATCCGCCCTAAGCACTCTGATCCCATATTTTTCTTCCAGTTCCTTTACCTTTTCCTCCACCTTTTCCCGTTCCAGATCTCCCGCTCCGTAATCCGCACTGGCGTCATAAGGGTAGGCATAGTAACCCATACTGTCCAAGCCCCGATAAAGGGTGATGGTACAGACAAGGGTAATGATCACCATGGTGGAAAAAATACAGATATTGGCGAGGCTTGCCGCATTCTTTTTCATTCTGTAAAGCATCCCTGAGACAGTTACAAAATTTTGCGGCTTATAATAAAACCCCTTGTTCTTTTTCAACACCCTTAACAGGAAAATACTGCCCGAAGTAAACAACAGATAAGTGCCTGCCACCACGAAAAACACTGCGCAGAAAAAATCCGTGAAGATCATACTGTTTACTTCTGAACAAATAGAAATACGATACCCCGCTCCCACCAAAACTGTTCCAAGAGTGCCGTAGACTGCGATCCATTTAGGCTCTTTTTCTCCCTTTTTGCTTCCCGAAAGCAGCTCCACCGGTTTTGCCTTTCCTACCTGAAACAGCCCATAAAGTAAATTGATGAAAAAGACCACTGCAAAAAAGAGCGCGGTGTCTTTAAACGCCTCCCAGGTAAACACAAACTGAATATCCAAAGGCAGCCCTGTAACCCGAAGAAGCAGGAGAAAAAGCAGCTTGGAAAGCACACACCCAAGGACAACGCCCCCTGCCGTCACAAGTCCATAGACTGCCAGCGTTTCAAAGCACAGAAGCATACCGATATGTCTCTTTTCCAATCCCAGTATACTGTATAAGCCAAATTCTCTTGTGCGTCTTTTAACCAAAAAGCTGTTTGCATAATACAAAAAAGGGAGCAGAATAATACAAAGAAGCGCCTTGCCAATCTGCAGCATCATCCAGGCATACGCCGCCCGGGGCAGCCCGCTGATCAGTTTTTGATTATAACCTATCGCGGAAAAAATAAAAAAGGTAAAAACGGAAAAGATGCCCGCTCCTATATAAGGATAGTAAACTCTCCCGTTCTGCCCCACACCTTTCAGTGCCATATAGGGTAATAATTTCCACTTATTCATGGGCTTCTTCCCCCCTTCCTGAAGCCTCTTCCATGTTCTCACCATTTTCCGTCTGCAATACGGTAAGGGTATCCGAGATCATCCGGTACATGGTATCCTTGTCCCTGCTTCCCCGGTAAATTTGATGAAAAATACATCCGTCCTTGATAAACAGAATGCGCCCTGCATGGCTTGCCGCCTGAATGCTGTGGGTCACCATCAAAATGGTCTGCCCCTCCCGGTTGATCTCCCCAAACAGGCTCAAAAGTTTGCCGGAAGCTTTGGAATCCAGCGCCCCGGTAGGTTCGTCCGCAAGCACAATATCCGGCTGTGTGATCAGGGCGCGGCAGACGGCGGCACGTTGCTTTTGCCCCCCTGATACCTCGTAAGGATACTTTTCCAGAAGATCCAGAATCGCCAGCTTGTGGGCAAGGGGGATCAACCGCTTTTCCATCTCATCGTGATCTGCCCCGGCAAGCACCAGGGGTAAAAAAATATTATCCCTTAAGGACATAGTATCCAGCAGATTAAAATCCTGAAAGACAAACCCCAGATGATCCCGCCGGAAAGCGCAAAGCTCCCTTGGCTTTACCCTTGCGAAATCCCTCCCTTTCAGAACCACCTGCCCGCTGGTGGGTTTATCCAGCGAAGCAAGGATATTCAGCAAGGTGGTCTTGCCGGAACCCGATTCCCCCATGATCGCCACATATTCCCCTTCCTCCACGGAAAAGTTCACATCGTTTAACGCGTTCACTTTCACTGCGCCAAACCGTGTGGTATATATTTTTTTAATATTCTTTACTTCCAAAAGCGCCATATGATTCGATCCTCCATATTTCATTTCTTTTGATTTATTGATGTGGGTGTCAAAAGCCCTGGCTGCGGAGTGTGCCTGGCAATCTGCACAAAAAGAGTTCGTGCAACTGACTTTTGTGCGATGGAGATGAGACTCAAAAATCGTGGAAGCCTCTGCTGAACACGATTTTCGTTTTCAGAGGCTCATCGGAATGCTCCGCACAATGGAAGGCGCACAACTTTTTTGTGCAAATTGCCAGGCGCACTCCACAGCCATGGCTTTTGACATCCACATCATTTATTATAAGAAAAAGGAAAATGCGCTGCCATGCATCCGGCTTACATTTTCCTTCCTCAAACTTACATTTCTGTCACATTCTCCTGGTCAAATTTCAGAATGACCCTGGTTCCCTCTCCCTCCCGGGACTCCACACGGATTCCGTGAGAAAGCCTGCCCATGATCTGACGGCACAGATAAAGCCCTATGCCTGTCGCCTTCTGATCCGCCCTGCCGTTACATCCGGTAAAACCCCTCTCAAAGATACGTGGAAGATCCTCTTCCCGAATGCCCATCCCGGTATCCTGAATGACCACACAGGAAACCCTTCCCTGACGCTCTTTCCCCTCTTCATCCGCTCCGTAGATCCGGATGCCTCCGGTCTTGGTATATTTTATGGCGTTTGATAAAATCTGCTCTATCACAAAAGAAAGCCATTTCTCATCTGTCACGGCAAGGCAGGAAAACTCCTCCATGGAAAAGCTTAATCCGCTTCCGATAAAAAGAATTCCGTACTTTTTCACCGCATGTCTGATGACACTGTAAAGCTCCTGCTTTTTAAACAACAGATCCGAAGACAAACTGTCTAATCTTGCATAGTGAAGCGCCATTTCCGCGTACTCCTCGATCTTAAACAGCTCTTCCTTCGCCTGCTTTTGGGCAAAGCTCTGAGAGTCCTCCTCCTGATCCTCCAGCAAAAGCCGCATTGCCGCAATGGGCGTTTTGATCTGATGAATCCACATGGTATAGTAGTCCGCCGCGTCCTGTTTCGCAGCATCATATTCCGTAACCAAAAGGCGCTTTTCCTGTTCTTCCCGGACGATCATCTCCTGATAAAGCGCTTCCGGAAGCTTCTCCGCCGGCGGCATATGCGCTTCTCTTTCTATACTCCTTGATACTGTATCCTCCAGCTTATGGCATTTCTTCCGATAGCGGCTATAATCATATAACCCCCACAGGGCTGCGAAGAAAAGGATCAGCCAAAGCCCATAGGACATATTTTTCATTCCCTGTTCATATTCATACAGCCCGGCAAGGGCAAACATAAGCAGAATACTAATCCCATAAAACAGCACAGGGCGGATATGTTCCTTTAAATATGCCTTCAAGATCCGTTTATTCATTTAATTGATACCCCACTCCTTTTTTGGTTGTAATCATCTCTTTCATCCCCGCTTCCTCAAGCCTTTTTCTCAAACGGTTCACATTTACCGTCAGGGTATTATCATCCACAAAGCACTCGTCATCCCACAGCCGCTTCATAATGCTTTCCCGGGAAACCACCTTTCCCCCGTTTTCAAACAGGATCTGTAAAATCCTGAATTCATTTTTGGTCAGTTCCAGTCTTTTATCCTCACTTGCAACCGACATATCGCTGAGATTCAATGTGAAACCCTTGTACTCCAACACAGAAGACCAATTTTGAAAAGAATAGGTTCTGCGCAAAACAGCCTGCACCTTCGCCGCCAAAATCTCCAGGTCAAAAGGCTTTGCAATAAAGTCGTCCCCTCCCATATTGACCGCCATCACAATATTCATGTTATCCGAAGCGGAGGAAATAAAAATAATGGGGACCTGAGAACTGCGCCGAATCTCCCCGCACCAGTAATAACCATTATAAAAAGGAAGAGAAATGTCCATCAGCACAAGCTGAGGTTCAAAGCGGTTAAAATGCCCCAGCACATCTGCAAAGTCAACGGCACATTCTACCTCATAGCCCCATTTCTCCAGATACTTTTTCATTTTATCAGAAATAATTTTATCGTCCTCTATAATCAATATGCGGAACATAACGAAATCTCCTAAATTCATACTATTGCTCTTCTATAAGTATAGTACATCTTTTTTGTCATTTTAAGCAACACTTAATATATTATTGCTTTAATGAATTTAATTATATTTAATTGATTATTTATTTCTTTTTCGTTGAGTAAATCCCCCTATGAATTTTATCCAAGTTATGCTACTGTTAACAGAGAAAGCGTAACAGTCAGCGAAGCGTGATGAGGGGTTCTGTATGGTTGAACAGGACGGCGCAGAAGGAACCGGGGTTGGAAGCATATGGGAAGCGGTTAGAGGGAGTTAGTATCCCCTTCACACCCAGCAATCGGCGGACAGGATGTCCGACGAAAGCGCAACTGATCCATGGATGGATCAATGCGCTGTTTGCGTCGCTGACAATATCCCTCTGCGGGGATACTTAGTCCCTCTTACCGCTGTACATCCGCTTCCAACCCCGGTTCCTTCTGCGCCGCCCTGTTCAACCATACAGAACCCCTCATCACGCCCCCTGCTATCCATCTTTCCCAGGAGGTAACCATGACACGCAAAGAACAAAAGGAACTCCGAAAACAGCAAATTCTTGACACTGCCCTCACCCTGTTTGTACAGCAGGGCTATTACGGCACCAAAACAAGCCAGATCTCAAAGCAGGCGGGAATCAGCGAAGGGCTTCTCTTTCACTATTTTCCCACCAAAGAAAAGCTTCTGGAAGAGCTGGTCACTTTTGGCGTAACAGGAATGCAGATGCCTATGGAAATCCAAGCAGAAAAGGGACTGGACTTCTTCCGCCTTTTTGTCACACGGTTACTCGGCTATGTGAAACAGAATCCTTTTATTGCCCGTATGTTCGTCTTTATGGCGCATATAGCAAGGGCGCAGGACATACCGGAGCATATTCGGAAAATGGCTGTTTCCGTGGACACCATTCAAAACAGCTGCGTCTGGGTCGAAAAGGGGCAGAAAGACGGAACCGTCCGTGCCGGAGATCCCCTTAGCTTATCCAATCTGTATTGGTGCTGTATTCATGGACTGATGGAACAATATGCTATGAATCCCGACATTCCCCTCCCTGAGCCGGAGTGGGTGGTAGCTATGCTTCGGGCAGAATAACCCTGTGGAATAATCAATCACGTAATTTTGCATGGAGGAACGGTTATCCTTAAGCACAAAACGTTTCGAGATGGAGGTAAAATGAAAAAGAAAATTATCATTGTTGGCGGCGGTATCGCCGGTCTGTCCGCCGGAATTTATGGAAGTCTTGCCGGCTATGAAGTGGAAATTTATGAGAAAAATCCCATTGCCGGAGGTCAATGCATGGGCTGGAATCGAAAAGGCTGTCATATTGACAACTGTATTCACTGGCTTACAGGCACCCGGAAGGGGAGCACCCTTCGGAAGGTCTGGGAAACGGTAGGCGCTCTGGATGAAAATACACAGTTCGCAGACTGTGATGTGTTTTATTCCCGCATCTACGAAGGGCAGCGGATTACCCTATGGAAGGATCTGGATCGCACAGAAGCGGAACTGATCAGCCTTTCTCCTGAAGATACGGAAGAGATCAAAAAATTTATTCAGCATGTGCGTTATGCATCGGAATGTGAAATGCCTGCGGAAAAACCCATGGAAGCTATGGGAATCAGGGATTATATCCGTCTGGGAGCCTCCATGGCAAATATGCCTAAAGTGATGAAGGAATATGGTTCCATTGACCTTGAAGACCTTGCAAACCGTTTTCACCATCCCGGTTTAAAGAAGCTTTTTATCGATTATATGCCCAAAGAATATGTGGCAAACTCTTTTCTTGTATCTTACGCCACAATTGCATCAGGCAACGGTGAAATTCCCAGGGGCGGCTCCCTTGCTATGGTAAACCGTATGGTGGAAAAGCTGCGCTCCCTGGGCGGAAAACTGTATTGCAATGCGCCTGTTTCCCGAATCCTTATAGAACATAAAACCGCTATTGGAATCCAACTGGAAAATGGAGAGCGGATCAGGGCGGACTATGTAGTTTCCTCCGTGGACACCATGGAAATGTTTTCTCATCTTATTGGGAAAAATTATATGGATAAAAAGTGGCGCTCCTGCTATGAAAACAGCGATACCTATCCTTTATTCAGCGGTTTTCAGGCTGCCTTCGTGGTAGACTGCAATGCCTATGAGGAGAAAGGAACCGTGTTTTTTGACTGTGAGCCTTTTACTGCCACCCAAACAGAAGCTGCACGCATGTCCGTTAAAAGCTTTGAATATGAGCCCTCCTTTGCGCCGGAAGGGAAAACGGTACTCCAGGTCAATCTTGCTCAGTTTGATGCGGACTTTTTGTATTGGAAACAGCTTTCCGGCGATGCCTATCAGGCGCATAAACAGGCTCTCCTTCACATCATCGAAGAGCGGCTGTACCAGCAATTTCCAAAGCTGAAAGGGCACATGGAGCTTCTTGACTGCTGGACCCCTCTCACCTACGAACGCTACTGCAATGCCTACCACGGTGCATACATGAGCTTTGTTACCAAAAAAGGCGTAAAATCCTTCCGGGCAAAGGGAATCGTGAAAGGCGTCAAAAACCTTTATATCGGCAGTCAGTGGACCATGGCGCCGGGAGGTCTGCCTGTCGCCGTAACCTCCGGGAAATTTGCAATCTGGTGGATCACCAGGAAAGACCGATAATTTTTCTTGCAATTCCTTTTTCCATCCCTTATCTTGAGTATAGTAACATTTCCATCGAAAATGAGGGCTGTACAATGGATATGCATTCTCTAAAGGAAAACGCCAGACATGGTACTGTAATCTTTCCCCTCGCTTTGTACGAGTGGAAAGGAACCAACGACTGGAAGGTTCCGCTTCACTGGCATGAAGAAATGGAATTCATTTACTTCCAGGAGGGAACCTTCAGCGTATGGCTGAACACCAGGGAGCTTCTGATCCACGCTCCCGCTATCATGTGCGTTCACGCCGGGGAGCTTCATTCCCTGTCCCTTTCTGCCGGAGGCGAGGAGAGCGCTGTGGTATTTAATCTGAATATTCTAAGCTTCGAACATTACGACGCTATCCAGGCAAAGCTGCTCCGCCCCCTTATAGACGGACGGCTTCGTTTGCCTGTTCTAATCGAGCACGCGGACCCTCTTTTTCCCAAAGTAGAAAATTACTATACGAAAATCAAACAGAAAATCAAAGAAATGAACGACTGCAGCCCCGGAAATGAGATCAGAAAGAACTCCTCATACCTGCGGATCAAACTGCTGCTTTTTGATATACTTTCCCTTTTTTATGAAAACCATTATCTCCAGCCCGTAAAAAACATCCAAAATGAAAATGAACATCAAATCGAGAATTTGAAAAAAGTTATTTCTTATATTAAAGAAAACTATTCCTTCCCCATCCGGTTGGAGGATCTGGCTTCTTTGGTCAATTTGAATCCCCAATATTTCTGCCGGTACTTTAAGGACAATCTGGGCAAAACTACCACGGAATACATCAATGAGCTCCGCATCGAAAAAGCGGCGGAGGCATTGCTGGAAACCAACCGTAAGATCATAACCATTGCCCAGGATGCCGGATTCGACAATATAGGATATTTCATCCGAAAATTTAAACAGGCAAAGGGCGTTGCCCCTTCTCAATACAGGAAAGAAGCAAAACATCAAAATAGTGCAATAAACTAGTGAATATCAAGCAAGATTTCCTTCTATTAAGATAATATAATGTCACTATAGTTGAATGTTACGAACTATTGTTTTCGAACCAATTTATTTTTACATTATATTACACAGGAGGTTACTGTGAAAAATAAATTTTTCACAGACAAATTTGTGCTGACGCCCAAATTTGCAGGTGTTGGCAGCATGGAGGATTATTATGAAAAAACAATGGTGGCATGACAAAGTTGCCTATCAAATTTATCCCAAAAGCTTTTATGACACAAACGGCGACGGCATCGGCGATCTCAGGGGCGTGATCCGGAAGCTGGATTACTTAAAGGAGCTGGGCATCGACATCATCTGGCTTTCTCCCATCTACCAGTCTCCTTTTGTAGATCAGGGCTACGATATTTCCGACTACTACCAGATCTCTGAGCTTTTCGGTACCATGGAGGATTTTGACACCCTGCTTGCCGAGGCAAAGAAAAGGGATATGTATATCGTCATGGATCTTGTGATCAATCACTGCTCCGACAAACATGAATGGTTTCAAAAGGCATTAAAAGACCCCGAGGGAGAATACGGCGATTATTTCTTTTTCCGGAAAGGCAAGGATGGAAATCCCCCCAGCAATTACCGCTCCTACTTCGGCGGCAACGCCTGGGAAAAAGTACCTGACAGCGATTACTATTACTTCCACATGTTCGCAAAGGAACAGCCGGACTTTAACTGGAATAATCCCAAACTTTTAGAGGAACTGTATGCCATGATCAACTGGTGGCTGGAAAAAGGCGTTGCCGGATTCCGTATCGACGCCATCATTAATATCAAAAAAGACCCTGACTTTACCAATCTGCCCCCCGACGGTCCCGACGGGCTTGCCAGCGTATGGCGCATGGTGGAAAAAGTCAACGGCGTAGGGGATTTATTGGAAGCGCTTAAGAAAAATACCTTTGAAAAATACCATGCTTTCACCGTTGCGGAAGTTTTCAACATGAAAAAGGACGAATTGATTGAATTTGTAGGAGAAAATGGGCACTTTTCCACCATGTTTGATTTTTCCGCCCACTCTCTTACCATGGGCGAGCACGGATGGTATGACAGCAAGCCCGTTCAATTTGAAGATTTCAGACGCGTTCTGTTCCACTCCCAAAGGGAGTGCATGGATGTAGGCTTTCTCGCCAATATCATCGAAAACCATGATGAGCCCAGGGGCGCAAGCCGTTTTCTTCCCGATTACGCCCAAAATCCGGCGGGTATCAAAATGTTGGGAACCGTCAGCGTATTGTTGCGTGGCATTCCATTTTTATACCAGGGGCAGGAGATCGGCATGCAGAACTGCCCCATGGATTCCATTGAAGACTACGATGATATCAGCACCAGAGGCGAATACCGGATGGCGCTGGAGGCTGGTCTTACGCCGGAAGAAGCATTGCAGATCTGCTGTGTCAACAGCCGGGACAATGCCAGGACCCCCATGCAGTGGGATGATTCCGAAAACGCAGGCTTTAGTTCTTCGCAGCCCTGGCTGAAAGTAAATCCTAATTACAAGACCATCAACGTAAAGGCGCAGCTTGCAGACAATGCTTCCGTTCTCTCTTATTATAAAAAGCTTCTTGCCCTGCGCAAATCAGAACCCTACAGAGAGGTATTTACCTACGGTTCCTTTGCCCCTCTTTTTGAGAACGAACCTTTCATCTTTGCTTATGAAAGAAAGACGGAGGAACAGACCATTGCCGTACTTGCCAACTTTGGTCAGGAAGAAAGAACTTTGACATTGGAAAATGCTTCCATCAGCCGTCTTCTTCTGAACAATCAGAAAGAGCTTTCGCTGGAAGGCGACCAGCTCACTCTGAAATCCTGTCAGGTTGTGGTGATGGAACGCATGGATATGGAAAAAAGAATGCTTGCAGGGCTTCCCTACAAGACCACCAACGAACTGTTTTCCAAACAGGCAGTTACCAAAAAGAAAATCGCCCGTTTCAATCACTTAGATCCCGCAGATCTGAAAGCGATCACAGCTTCCTTAAAGGATATTCTGGGAAAAACAGGCGAGAACGTTTTTATCAACGCTCCTTTCCACTGCGATTATGGAAGCAATATTGAAGTAGGTGAAAATTTCTTCGCCAATTACAACTTCACCGTATTGGATACAGGCAAGGTCACTATCGGGAAAAACGCACAGATTGCACCCAATGTTTCTATCTATACCGCCGGGCATCCCGTTCATCCGGATGCAAGAAATTCGGGTTATGAATACGGCGTTCCCGTCTCCATCGGCGACAACGTATGGATCGGCGGCAACACTGTGATCCTTCCCGGCGTTACCATCGGCGACAATGTGGTGATCGGCGCCGGAAGCGTTGTGACAAAGAATCTTCCGGATAATGTGATCGCTGCCGGAAATCCCTGCCGGATCATCCGCAAGATCACAGATGAAGATAAAGATTACTATTACAAAGACCAAAAATTTGATGTGAAAGATTATCTGGGAGAGGGCTACAGCTGGCTGTAGCCTTCCCTCTTTTCCTTCTCTTCCAGATGTTTCTCCACGATTTTATCAATGGTATCCCGGGAAAGAGGATAATGATATTCCTTTATAATCCTGTCCGTGTCATATCCCAGATCAACCAAATGCCGGATGGCTCCTCCGTAGGCAAAATCCTGCACAAAATTCTGCAACGCTTCATTAAAGTATTGATTCTCCATTTTCTCTCCCTTCCGAAAGTTTTTCCTGTGCCTTCTCCCTCCGCTTTCGATCACAGACGATCCACTCGTCCAGGGTCAGGGGTTCATAGTCGGAATATTTGCAAAAACAGTTGATCATATTGCAGGGAATTTCCCGCCTGTTTCCCTGCGCATCTGTTACCGTTGTATTCCTTGTAATCTCCTGAAACTGCTCCAAGAGCCTTTGATCCTGAGTGTCATGCACATGACCGTAAAGCATATACGTCCTGGGTTCCCCATTCTCATCCAGCCGGTACTGCCCATTATAGCACATGATGGGATAATGGCAGAGGATCACCTTCCTTTTCCGGTCGCTCAGCTCAGCATAAGGCTTGATCCATTTAAAACGGTTAAGCTCCATCCCTTTACTGTTCAAAAAGCGGTCATGATTGCCCTGAACCAGATACAGATTTCCGTTCAACCGCCCCAAAAGGGTACTGGTATCCGCCCCGCCTCCCCAGGACAGATCTCCAATAATGATCACATCATCCCTGCTGCGCACCTTTCCGTTCCACTTTTTAATCATATATTCGTTCATTTCCTCCACACTTCCAAAGCCCCTGTGATCCATGCGGTTATTCATTGCCCCATGGAAAAAATGCAGATCTGCAATGTAATATCTCATAATGATCCTCCACGCCGACGCGCTTTTACAAATGTTATAAATCAGATATCTTAAGAAATTATACCATAAATTAATCAAATCTTTAGAGTCTATTTAGATAAAAATATGTTATCCTTGTTTTGAAAATTTATAGCAAAAGAGGAACCTTCATGAGCCAGAAACAACGGAAAAGAAAAAGAAAGACGGCGGCACGGCAAAGAAAAAAGACTTTGCGGCATCAGCTTCTGCTATTTACCTGCGATATCGTCATGGCAGGGATTCTGGTATGTATTTTGCTTATTTTTTCCAGAGGAATTACCTTCAAGGAAATATTTGCCAAAACCCTGTCCGCTTTACCCTCCCAGACTGCCATTACCCCGGTGGAAATGATTCATGGGAAAAAATCCATGGAAAAAGATTCTCTCTCAGAGCAGGATATAGAAAATCTCAGCCTCGACCATGAGAGGCTTCTTGCAGACAGCAAAGCGGAGGAGACTCTTTTTCAACTTGCTCAGGGAAATGCAGATATCGCCGAAATATACGCCCATAGAGCAGACTATCCGGAGGATCTTTTGATCTCTCTTGCCGCCAATCAAGAGCTTACAGAATATGTGAAAAACTTTTTAACCGCCGACGCTTCCGTAAACGGAGGGGTTAGTGCAGCAGACAAAGAGCAAGCCTTCCCCCTTTTCCTGCAATGGGACAGCCGTTGGGGATACGCCCCTTATGGGGGAAGCAGGATCGGCATCTCCGGCTGCGGTCCCACCTGCCTGTCCATGGTTATTTACGCCCTTACCCGAAACGAGGACGCTACCCCCGATGCCCTAGCCGCATACAGCATGAATAACGGCTATTACACAGAAGGCGTAGGAACCGCCTGGACCCTTATGACAGAAGGCACGTCCGCCTATGGCGTAAAAGCAAGCGAGCTGGGGCTGGACGAGGCGACAATGAAGCAGTATCTCGACTGGGGAAACCTGATCATCTGTGCCATGCGTCCGGGCGACTTTACCACTACCGGGCATTTTATTGTAATCTATGGCTACGATCAAAACGGCTTTCTGGTCAACGATCCCAACAGCCGCCAGCGCAGTGAAAAGTCCTGGGATTTCGATACCCTTCACTATCAGATCAAAAATTTATGGGGATATTCAAAAGCTTGAATATCCCCACTTGTTTGAGAGGCGCAGACCGGATTTGAACCGGTGCGTACTGGTGTTGCAGACCATTGCCTTACCACTTGGCTACTGCGCCATAAATATAAAATTGTGCACTACAATGACTCCAACGGGAATCGAACCCGTGTTACCGCCGTGAAAGGGCGATGTCTTAACCGCTTGACCATGGAGCCTCGTCATTTCTTTCCGGCGCTTATACTATATCGTATGCGGCACCCGCGTAAGTGATAACCTAACGCAAATTATTTTATCATACCCGAGTGCCTTTTGCAAGAAAAATTTATATTTTAACTCTATTTTTTGACCTGCACTTATTTGCTTAAAGCTTCCTCCTGCAATCGGTCAAATTCAGCCATGCATTCATCCACCGTGGCGCCATTTAACAAATCTCTTACGATCAGGCACGTATTTCCCCACTGTTCAACCTTCATCCCTGCATTGGAACCAAGAACATACACATTCTCCTGAATTTTGTCGTTTAAAGGTTTCAAAGCAGGAATACATTCCACTTCCACATTTTGAGATGGAGAAATCACCCTGTTGGTTTCCGCGTAGACCTGGAGCGCCTCATCAGAAAGCATAATGTCCAAAGCTTTCATGGCATCCTCCCCATGTTCCGCATCAATGCCAATTCCAAAACCTGTCATTGGCATAACCGGCATCTGTCCCCGGCTGCTGGGAAATCCAATGACCAGCAATTCAAAATCCGGCTTTCCATATGCAGTCTCCGCATTTGCCGCACCCCAGTACGCCATGACGATGGGTGTCTTCTGTGCCATAAAATCCTCTCCCTCGCCTTCAATTGCCTCACTCACACTGGCTTTCCCGGCATCAATGTATCCCTGATCTATCATTTCCTTTAGAAATTCAAATCCAGGGCGCATATAGTCACTGTATTTACTCTCTCCACTGTTTAATGCCGCTATCTCCGCTTCTGTATTTCCGCCGTTATACAGATCTGCATATGCCTGCGCTAAAACAAAGGTTTCCAGCCACCAGCGATTGGCGCCCACCGGCGTCTCAATTCCGTTTTCCTGAAAAGTTCTGCAGCATTCCAGAAAATCCTCCGGCGTTTCCGGCAGCGCAATATTATATTGATCAAACAAGTCTTTGTTGATAAATAATCCATACGCTACCACCTCCTGGGGAATGGCAACCAATTTCCCGTCTACCATATTCGCCGCTTTCACCACATCCCTCAAATTGTCTACACAGGCAAGCCCCGAAAGATCCCGCAGTTTCCCTTCCTCGCCTAATGTACGAAGAGTGTCCGGATTAAGCAAATATATATCATCCATATTATTACGTGCCCTGTCAAGAGTCACATCGTCATATGTTTTGTCCTGATAATCCTCTGCCGTATATGTCACATATCCGACTTTTATCCCGAGCTTTTCTTCTGCCATCACAATAGTCTTATCAGCAGCGCTTCTTGCAATGTTTTCCGCATCCGCCTCTGTTTTTTCCATTGGGCTGAACAGATTCACAACCCTTTCGTTTTCTTCCTCTCTTGTAATCAGATTTATGTCTGAGTCCTTCCTGTTTCCACATGCTGATATTGTGAAAGCAATAATTGCGGTCATAAATACTGCGACCAATCTTCCCATCGATCTTTTCTTATCATTTTTCATGGATTCACCCACTCTCTCCAACACGACTAGTCATTTTCATTCTTTCTTTTTGTATACTGCATAATCACTTTCTTTAATAACTCCATATTGATCGGTTTTGCCAAATGGACATTCATGCCTGCGTCAAGAGCCTCCTTTTCATCTTCCACGAAAGCATTGGCTGTCATGGCGATAATGGTGATCTCTTTTGCATCCCTGCGTTCTAAAGCTCTGATGGCACGGGTTGCGTCATATCCATTCATCACCGGCATCTGTACATCCATTAAAATTGCATCAAACTCCCCTTCGTATGAATTTTGAAACCGTTCTACTGCTAATTGACCATTTTCAACGATCTCACACCGGGCATTCTCCATAGACAAAATTTCCTGCAAAATTTCTGCATTGATCTCATTATCTTCAGCCGCAAGGAAACACATTCCCTCAAGACCATTGTCATCCCCTGCCTCCAAGCCGTCGCCTGATGTTTTCTCCGCCTGCATTTCCACTATTTTTTCTTTAAACGCAGATGCAAAGAAAGGCTTGGCGAGAAGCCCTGTGTTTTGCATTTGGTAGATCTGCTCCACTCCTTCTTCATCATAAGCCGCCAAAAAAACGATAGGCACTGTATCCTGCACTATTTCTCTGATGCTTTTAGCCCCTTGTAGAGCGCCAGTTTCCGGAATACTCCAATTCAGAAGAATCGCCTGATATTGCTCTGCCTCATCCCCTCTGTTTTGGAGCAGGGACAACGCCTCTTCCATACTGTGCGCCATATCCACTTCTACCCCTGCATCCTTCATGAGTGTTTGAATATTCTCACATTCTTCTATCTCTTCATCCACTGCCAGAATACGGGAGATCCCCTTTTCTATCCAAAATCGCCTGTCCGCCTGTCCTTCTGGTATCCGGAATTCCAGATCCACCCTGAAAAGGCTGCCCTGGTTAACCTCACTGAAAACGTCAATGGTTCCTCCCATAAGTTCTATGATATTCTTCGTAATCGCCATTCCCAGTCCGGCACCCTGCACTTTATTCGTTGTACTGTTTTCTGCTCTGGTAAATGCGTCAAAAATTGTCTCAAGATATTCCGGCGTCATACCGTACCCGTTATCCTGTACTTCGATCCTGATATGTTCGTATTGGTTAGAACGCTGCTTAAGCCCAATAATGCGCAGCCAGATCCTTCCGCCAGTCGGCGTATACTTTACGGCATTTGAGAGGAGATTGATCAGAATCTGATTGATCCGCGTCTCATCTCCCAACAGGCTTTCATGCTTAATGCCTGTCACTTCAATGGAAAATTTCTGCTCTCTCGCCTCCGCCATGGGGCGGATAATCGCATCTACGGAAGAAATAAGATCACTCAAGGTGAACTTCTCCACCGTGAGGACCACCTTTCCACTTTCAATTTTGGATACATCCAAAATATCGTTGATCAGGCTAAGAAGATGCTGCCCTGAAGCCATGATCTTCTTTGTATATTCCCTCACTTTTTCCGGATTCTCAGCATCCTTTGCAAGCAGTGTCGTAAAGCCCAAAACCGCATTCATGGGCGTACGGATATCATGGGACATATTGGAAAGAAATGTCGTTTTTGAATTACTTGCAATCTGAGCCGCATGCAATGCTTCCGCCAGCCTGCGGTTACTGATTTCCCTTTCTGCTTCCCGCTCCCTGCGAACCTTCTGCTGCTGCCTCTGGTTCAGATAATATAAAAGGCAGCATGCAACAAACGCCGTCAGCATAATCAATACCACAATAAATATATTTTGATTTATGGTTCGTCCTTCCTGTTGTATTGCTTCAATCGGCACATAGCCAATCAAATAGATTCTCCCATCATTTACCGACCACATATAATTCAGGGAATCTTTATTTCTGATATCATGGTAAAACATAATATCATTCCCATTTTCCAGGCAATCCTCCACCTGATCCCGAAGAGCTTCTTCCTGGATGTCATTTGCCCGATAAAAATCTTTCAGGTTCAGGTGTCCCGCGTTCCGCTCCCCCATCCCCTTGGGCTTCAATACAAATCTCTGGGTCTTCGCATCCATAATGTAAAGCATTGCCTTTTGATTATAAAAGCCTTCCGGCAGCGACCGGTCAAGAGAATCATAAATATACTCTACATAAAGAAATGCAATCTCCTGCCCGTCCTTTACAACAGGGCATTTCATAGTATACGCCCATGTTCCCATATAATTCAAATACGACTGGGAGATCTGAATATCCTCTGCTGTACCGCCAAAGGAAAAATCCAGTTCTTCCTCCGTAAAAATATCTCCTGTATTTGAAACACCCTCTGTTTCTCCCTTTCGAATGAGAGCTACCTTGGTCATCGTATCGCATTTCACATAATCCAAAATATATTCCTCCGGATTATCCAGCTTTGCGATCTCCTGCGCCATAAGCTTTTGATACTCTGCTTCTTTATTTATGATTGCCTCTATGGTACAAGCGATCAGATCCAGGCTTTCACTTAAATTTTGAATCGCTGACGAGGACATCTCCCTGGAAATCTTTTTGGAAACAGAAAAGACGCTTACTCCCAAAATAAAAAAAACAAGAATAATAGAAAAAAACAAGGGAAGTCCTCTATCTATCTTTTTTTCATGACCCTTTTTCTTCATTCTTAATTTTCACTCCACTTTTATACTAATACGTCAATACAATATAACCTTCTCTTAGTTTTATTGTATTCTTGCTCCTGTTATATTGCATATATATGATGCAAAAATATTATATCTTTTCTCCTGTTTTGATGTCAATCATAAATAGAATGCAACATACAAAATACAATCTCTTTCCACAAAAAATAACAGCCCCGCCAGTCTGGCGGAGCCGCTCTCACATCCACATGATTTTCCTCTTTTATATGATTTCCAACTGTCTGCACATGCTTCTCAGGGTCCGCCTGTAAACCAGATAGTACACGCCTGCCAATCCTCCAATGATCAGAAGGCATACCCCCATTCCTCCAATCTCGCCGCCTGTGAGCTTTCCATCATTTCCAATCATAAGCAGCATATACAAAAGATACATACCACACATCCCCACGATGGAAGGAATCCTGAACACCGGTCCTGCCTGTCCCTTGATTTCTTTGACCAGGAAATCTGGTGAAGCGCCAAGCCTTTTTAAATCTTCAAACACATACTGATTATTGATGGCAATTGTCATGCAGCGTGTATAACTGATGATCATTGCCGCCAGAGAACAAATAATCGCAATAAACAGGAACATCATCAGATATACAGAAAAGGTATTGAGAAAGTCCATCTTATCCAGAATTCTGCTTTTAGGCATATATTCCCAAAACATTCTGAAATCGCTTTCATCAGGTCTTGAAAAACTAATCCTGGTCATTCGATCCGTATCTCCCCAATAGACCTCTCCCTCCTGCTCCACCTGATACTTTGTTACACGATCATAATAAACAGGCGTCTCACACTCCGATCCAAAAGAACCGACCAGGGTATAAAAGAAATCCTGGGCAAATGCATAGCTGTCATTTCCATCCATATTGAAAAAAGCAATGCTTCCCATCCAATCAGGGGTAAGCCCCTGCCTGATCTTTTCATAATCCTCATTATTCAATATATAATACCCCTTCTGATCTGTCAGTATGTCATAATGGGCATATCCGGCAAAATTCACGGGAATGCTTTGAAAGGTAACCATATTCGTAAGCTTTTCTGTCCCGGAATTCAGATAATACAAACCCGTCTCATCCGTATTGCAGACCGCCAGGTAGCTCCCTGACTCCACCATGACCTCTTCTCCTGTAAGCAGCTCATAAGAATCTTCTGAAAGAAATCTTGCCTCTTCCTTAAAATCAACATGCTCATAATGGAATTTTCCGCCATCTTCTTCTACCTCCGCGATACCGTCCATTGCCAGAGACAAATATGGCGCGTTTTTAAAATCCCGGATCGCAAGATCATATTTCCCTGCAAGAGCAGCGATCTCCTGCTCTCCCGGAACGTTTTGGTCTGCACGGTAAAGATATGCATAATCATAGGTACGCCCTTCAATTCCCATCATACTTCCTACCGATAACATGGGAATATAGAAGATTGCAAATACACCGCCCATGATCAACACGGTACTCACAAGCAGGTTGTTTACTGTCTGCTTCCCCTGAAATTTCATCATACTTCTGGCAATGAGATTTTTATAGGGCTGTTTTTTCCGCCTCCCCCAGCCATGTACCACCGTGTGGAGCATGATCATATAAAGTCCGGGGAAAACCGGAAAATAGAAGAGGTTGATCCATGCCGGAGAATAGGCGCTAAAAAGCGTCATATAAACAGCCGGGGCAATATAACCCAAAACAGCGCCTGCCAAAACCAACAAGATCCCCACAGGACCGCACCAGGTTCCCCATTCCTTTACAGGTTCATTTCTGTGTTCCTCATGCATGATTTCCATAATATTGGTTCGTTTCAGATACCAGTAAGCCATCCCGCAGGAAAAGGCAACCACAATCATAAAAAGAAGCGCTGATAAATACAGGCATTTAAAATCCAGCTTCAATGCCATCTGTGCACTGTCCGTAAGCAAAAGTCGAAAGCTGTTCCACAGCAGCCATACAAAAGGGAAACCAGCCACAACACCTGCAAAGGAAGAGACAGAACTTAATAGAAGCACCTCCCTGAGAAGCCCCGGAAGAAGCCGCCGCCCGGAAGCGCCCAGTGCCATAAGCGTCCCCAGCTGCTTCGCCTTTTTTCTGAAAAAAAGACTGGAAGCATAAACTGTAAATACAACACATCCAAACACTGCCAGCGCAAAAATCATAGTCATTTGCTTGCGGCTGTCCCCGCCTTCCGGTAATACCAAAAGCACCGTTGGTGAAAACATCATGGCGGAGTATGCTGTGATCAATAATAAAGAAACAAAATTGCAGAACAGATAAAGCGCCGCCTGTTTTCTGTCCTCTTTCTGTAATTTTTTCTCCAGACTTTTCATGGTCATCATTTTACATCCCTCCCGCTGTTTCCTGCTCCGGTTTCACATCCATACTGCTCATTTTACGAATTGCGCCAAGCAGGCGATCCTGAAATTCGCTCCTTTTATTTTCTCCCGCCCCTGAACCGGCTTCCAGTGTATCATAAACTACACCGTCCTTAAGAAGAATCACCCGGTCGCAGAAGGATGCGGCAAAGCTATCGTGGGTCACCATAAAGATAGAAGCTCCCAGCTTATTCCTTGCGCTTTCAAAAGATTCAATAACCGCACGGCTGGACTTACTGTCCAGGTTTCCGGTAGGTTCATCTGCCAGAATCAAAAGGGGCTGATTGATCAAACTTCTTGCAACTGCTGTCCGCTGCCGTTCTCCTCCTGAAATATCTGCGGGATATTTCCCTGCAATGTGATCAATTCCAAATAACTCTATCAGTTGATCTGCAAGCTTTTCTGCTTCCCTGTCCACTTTACCTTGGATAATCCTGGGAACCAGAATATTTTCTCTTACCGTCAGTCCATCTAAAAGCATAAAGTCCTGAAAAACAAAGCCCAGCTTTTCATTGCGGATTTTTGCCAGCGCATTTTGATCAAGCCCTTTTAATTCTTTTCCTCCCAGGGTAATGGTTCCCTGCTCAAATGGGATATAACAGGAAATACAATTAAGCAGTGTGCTCTTTCCAGATCCTGACGGACCCATAACCGCCACAAATTCCTGATTCGCAACCGATAAGTTAATTCCTTTTAATACAGGATAAGATTTGCTCCCGCTTTGGTAAGCCTTGTGAAGATTTTTTACATATAACATAATGTGCACCTCTCTTTCATTGAAATCAGTATAGCAGAAATCAGAAGCCGCAAAATGAGAGATGTCATTTTTGACTGTTCAGATGTAATCTTTGGCGCCGTCTTGCAGATTCTGTCATTTTTGGCAGGAAATTTGTAATTTTTAGGTCACTTTTCACACCTACGTCTGGGTTTGGGATACGGGGTCAGGCAGAAAGGGGATGTGAGCGGACACGGCGGAGCACAGCCAAT
>CAMWCA010000011.1 GCA_947172705.1 uncultured Lachnospiraceae bacterium | reverse complement strand
GTCCCGCCCGCTGCCTGCCCCAAATCAAAAGCCCGTCCCTGCCGCCGTTATGCCCTGTCCTGATTCTGTGCTTTACTCAAACCCTCACATACAGTCCGTTTTATAGTACATACAAAGTGATATTCTTATATTATGAAAACCACTATCTTAATAAACTTCAGGAAAAGGTGAACCAAATGCGATACTTAGGAAGTAAGGTAAAATTACTGTCCGCCATCGAAGAAGTGATCGAACGCTACCACATTGAGGGAGAAACTTTTGCGGATCTGTTTGCAGGAACAGGCTGTGTAGGCGATCATTTTAAGGACAGATACAAGATTCTGTCCAACGATTTTCTCTATTATTCTTATGTGATGAACCGGGCGAGACTGGAAAATGAGAAAGTTCCTGGCTTTGATCAATTTCAAAAACGATACCGGCATGATATATTTCAGTGGCTGAATCAACTGGAATTTCAACCGGATGAATCCTATTTTATTTACTATCATTACACGCCTAAGGCAGGCAGGATGTTTTTTACGGAGGAGAACGGAATACGGCTGGACGGAATACGGCTGAAGATAGAGGAGCTTTATCGGGATGAGGTGATTTCCGAGAAGGAATACTTCTTTTTACTGGCATCCATGATGGAAAGCATGACAAAGATCTCCAATACCTCGGGCACTTATGAAGCATATTTTAAATTTTGGGATTCCAGGGCGGAAAAACGATTTGAGATACAGCCTCTGGAAATGTGTGAGGGCAGTCTCTATGGGCAGAATGAGATCTTCAACATGGATACCAATCAGCTGGTGAGAAATATCAGCGGCGATATTGCATACATAGATCCCCCTTATACAGTCACCCAGTATGTATCGGCATACCATATGCTTGAGACATTGACAAAATATGACTGCCCCAATATCAAGGGGGTGGGGGGAAAGAGAGGCAGAGGGGACAGGAATTCCCTGTACGCCCAGCGGGCGAATGCCCGGATGAGTTTTGAGGATCTGTTCCGGCAAATTAACTTTAAACATGTGCTGGTCAGCTACAGCAATCAGGGACTGGTGCCCTTGGAGGAGCTGTGTCAGCTGGCGCAAAAATTTGCCGTAAACGGAGTGGTTCACGTGGAGCATTTTGATTACCGAGAATATCAGAACCACCGCTCCAGCAATAAAAGCAACGGCAACAAATTAAATGAGGTGATCCTGTATTTTGAAAAGGATATGAACCTGCATAAATCGCCTTTAAACTATTCCGGAAGCAAGGATATGCTGTTACCTAAAATTCTGACACAGCTGCCGCCTCATGTGGGAACCTTTGTGGATGCCATGGGAGGAGCCTTTAACGTGGGAGCCAATGTGCTGGCGATGGACAAAGTGGTTTACAATGAACTGAATCCCTTTGTATATGAGATCATGGAATGGCTGCTCCATACGGATCGCCAGGAGATCATCGAAAGGGTGGAGGGGATCATTCACCAGTATCAGTTGGAAAAAGCGGATAAAGAGAAATATATTAAACTGCGGGAAGCTTACAATGCAGCGCCGGATGTGGCGATGCTGTATGTGCTGCATATGTACTCTTTCCAAAATATGCTGAGATTTAACGGGGATCATAAGTTTAATACGCCGGTAGGGGTTGCAGGCTACAGCGAGGATATCAGAAGCCGCATTCTCAATTTCAAATCCAGGACGGAAAGGACTGAGTTGTTGAACGTGGATTATACGGCATTAGAGTGGGAAAGCTATCCGGAGGATACAGTATTTTATTTTGACCCGCCGTACTTTATCACCAGCGCCACCTATAACGATGGTAAAAGAGGCATGAAGGGATGGGGCAGCGAGGAGGAAGCGGAGCTGCTGAAGATCCTTACAATGCTGGATGCAAAGGGTTATCGGTTTATTTTGTCCAATGTATTAAAGCACAAGGATAAGACCCACAACCTGCTTACCAAGTGGATCGTTGAGCACAATTATCAGGTGATAGAGGCGGGAACCAGCGGCTGGCGGTATGCTAAGGATGAAGTTCTGATTAAAAACTATTAATAACAGATGAGGAAAGAGAGCATGAAACACAAACTGATATTACCTGCTGAATTTGAAAAGGTGCTGAGTCGTGTACCGTCAAGTACAAAGGCAGCATGGGCGGCAATAGGATTGAGCGATCAGGGGGAAGTGATGGACACTGCCATTACGAAGCTGAATAAAACCTATCCCAAGCTTGAGTTAACAGGCTGGGAATTCAGAGAACAGGTGATTATTGACAAGGGGAGTTCTACTTACTTTGGAATTCTGGAAGATGAGGATGGGATCTGCGACGGATATATTACCGTTATTCCGCCTAAATACGAAACTCGCTCCGGCGTTCTGGCACAGCAGATCTTCCCGCCTTTGTCCAGCATCATGGAGACAATTTCAGACAGTAGGGACAACCGTCTGTCCAATCGTCCCATTTTTGTGATCAACATGAATGAGGTCAACTTTACCGGCGCAATGGCGGTGAATGTGTTAAGCGGTATGCTCCTTGGGTTTGGCTATGTGGATCTCTTTGACAGGGACGTTGAAAAGGTGCTGGAGGACAGCGGCATGTCGCCGGGGGTTCAGTCTGTGGCAGAATATGATAAAATGTTGAAGAAAAATAATAAACAGGGCGTCAATGGATATTTTGAGCTGGATATCCCAGGGAAGGTCATTTATTTTCTGCCTGATCGGTTAAAAGATGGAGTGACGGTGAACAATGAACCCTACTGGTTTGTGCTGCGGGCGTATGCGGCGTTGTATCTGGCGGTACAAGAAGGTTATCGGTGCGATATGACAAGGTTTGATGTGCTGAAAAGGGGAAATAAAACCCTGGATGTGTTCAGAAAATATGTGAACCGATTTTAGAAACATTCTCAGGAAAACGAATTTCAGGAGGGAGAGAAGATGCAGGTTATCTACTATGGGGCGCCGGGTACCGGAAAAAGCTTTCAAATTCATGAATATTTAAAGAACCATCATATCCCGGAGGATCAGATTTTCAGGACTACCTTTCATCCGGAATACAGCTACAGTGATTTTGTGGGGCAGTTGCTTCCCACGGTGGTGAGATCCGGAAGCGCGGCGGGGACGATCACTTATTCCTTTTCCAAAGGCATTTTCACCCGTGCGATGGAGAAGGCGTATCAGGATACCTCAAAGGAAGTTTTTTTAATTCTGGAGGAAATGTCAAGGGGAAACTGTGCCGCCATATTTGGGGATCTGTTTCAGTTGTTGGACAGGGAAAAGACAGGAATCAACAAGGGCTACAGCCGATATTTTATCTCCCATGAACTGATTGCTAAAGATATTATCGCCATTCCCGATGATAAAATCAAAATACCGGCAAACCTGTCTATTGTGGGAACAGTAAATACCAGCGACCAGAATGTTTTTGCGATGGATACGGCATTTAAGAGAAGATTTGACTGGGCATATGTAAGCACTAAGCCGGTTCCGGAGGGAGGACCCTATGAGAACAGCGTGGATCTGGAGTTGTACACCAGTACCGGAGTGGAGACTGTAAACTGGATCGATCTATACGGCGTGTTGAATAAATTTATCTGTGATGAAAGATGGCTGGATCTGGGGGAGGATAAGCAGCTGGGACAGTTTTTTATAGAGTTTGATCCGGCAGCGTCCAATCAGGAGCATAAGGATAAGATCAGGGATAAGCTGCTCCATTATCTGTGGGAGGATGTGCACAAGATCTCCTACAAAAGCAAGGTACAGCTGTTTGCATCTGATGTGCACAGCTTTTCAGACCTTTATGACAGATTTGAGTGGGATGAGCCTGTTTTCAGCGATACGTTTTTTGAATGTATTCAGCTGTGGAAAAGGAATGCCCTTTGATTTTGAAGAAAGGAGCCCGGTGTAATGAATTCTTATGTGGTATATGGTCAGGACGGAGAAGGGCTGTCCAAGGAAATCATGGATTTTTTTGCACTGGTGCCTGAAGATTACAGATACGATAAGAGAAATAAGCGCTATGTATACGATTTTACAGGGTTTGTGTTTAAAGATAAAAGAATTCTGGCAGTTTTTCCCAAGCATTATTTTTCTGCCGCTGATCTGGAAGTTTGCAACAGAACAGATGATTTTCGGGAGGAAGATGTCAGGCTTTTATATCATGCCATCATGAAATACAGCAGCCAGGAAGGGAAAAAGGCAAAAGCGGATTCCTATATGGGGCATGAAAATAATTTCTACTCTGATTATCCTTTTTACGCTTTTTATGGCGTCTATCAGTATTATCGAAAATACGGGCTTTATCAGGAGCAGGAAGAACTGATTAAACCGGGGTTTTCAGGCAAGGTATCCTGGAAAAAGACCATACAGAAAGCCCAGCTTTTGATCAGCGACGGAAATCTGATCTATTCGCCGCTGTATATCAAAAAGAAAAACACATACGCCAGTTTTATTACAGACTGTATGGCGTATATCATAGATGATACCATTCGTTTTTTCTCCTGCTTTCTTTCTCTGCCGGGAACAGGATATCAAACAGGGGGATTCCCTTATTTAGACCATATTGAATTTACGGTGCGCAGACTTCATGAAATCAAAAGGTCTGTTTACAAGGATAGCTCAAAAGAACTGCTTGACCATATGATTTCCTTCTTTGAGGAATATCCCGCAAAGAGTACAGGGGGAAGCCTGCATGTAAAGGTAGATTATTTTAACCTGGTGTGGGAGGAAGCCGTAAACGAATATTTAAATACCTATTTTAAAGGTTTTGATCCCAAAACCAACCGGATTCTTTTCGATCCGGCTCAGAAACGTTCAGCGGTAGAATTTCAGAAGGTAAGGTATTTGATAGATGGATCTTCCAATCAATTTGAAATTGAACTGGATCACTACGGGGCGGACGGCAATATCGTTTATATCTTTGATTCCAAGTATTATCAGGATCTGAAAAATTTGAATTATAAGCAGTATGCATATAATGAAATGCTGCGATATGCCATGCCCGGGATCAGCGCTCTTTACAGCGCGCTTATTTTGCCGGGGAGCAAGCCTTCAGGGGTGCACTTTGAACTGGAAGGGAAATATCGGGGAACCAGAACTTATGGAAATACTATTACGGAGCAGTATTTATGTGTGAAAGACGTTCTAATTCATTATGTGGAAAGTTGATATTTTGTTTCCTGTCCCTTTGCCTTCTGAGCGGATGCGCTCATGAGAGAGTGGAAGAATACGAGGAAGCTATGGATGAGATCTGCAGATATGAGCTTACCGCCTGCTTTGGGGAGGAATATAAACTTTCGCCTGGTGTTGAAAAAGAAAGGCGTTTTTTCGAGGAACATGAGCAGGTAGAGATCGTCACCCATTATACTCAGTGGGAACTGACATGGGAAGATAGGGACGGCGAAGAGCATATTTTTACTTTTACCAATCTGCCCGGAGGAGGAGACCCCAAAGAGCAGATGGGGAAAACCATAGACTCTTATTTTTCAGAGTTGATAGAGGAATATTATGGGCAGTTCTGGAATAAAGCATTGGAAATGCTTCCGGAAATCAGAGAGGAAGACAGCGCTTTCAGATTTGGCAGGTACCGGCAGTTTTCCATGGTGGAGGAGCCCAAAACCCAGGTTATGATCAAAGAGAGAATGGGTTATCACTTGCAGGAGCATGTCGATTTTCCTCAGCTTCAATGGGAGAAGGTATGTGAGGAATTCCCCTATCTGTTTCAGGTGTATGTGTATGCTGACTACCAGAGTAAGGACGAGGAAGAACGGGGGGCACAGCGGCGGATCATTGAAGAGAAGCTTCGGAAAATGACCGATGAGATGATTGACTATACAGATGGGACACTGAACGCTGCGGTGATAATTACCATGATGGACGGTGAAAATGGAGCCACAGACAGCTTTGGATTTGCAGTTTTAAAAGGCGCGTATTTCCCGGAAGGCAGGGGACTGAACTATGAGATTGCCCTTCATGAGAACTTTTTTGGTCCCATTGCATAGGGGAAGCTTTTCTTATTTTTGTATTCGTGTTATTCTTAGATGTGGGTGTCAAAAGCCCTGGCTGTAAAGTGCGCCTGGCAATCTGCACAAAAAGAGTTCGTGCAACTGACTTTTGTGCGATGGAGATGAGACTCAAAAATCGTGGAAGCCTCTGCTGAACACGATTTTCGCTTTCAGAGGCTCATCGGAATGTCCTGCACAATGGAAGGCGCACAACTTTTTTGTGCAGATTGCCAGGCGCACTTTACAGCCAGGGCTTTTGACACCCACATCATTCTTATTTGAGATAAATGATTGAAAGAAAGCAGGGAATCCAGATGAACATTGTTTTATTATCCGGCGGTTCGGGAAAGAGGCTGTGGCCTTTGTCCAACGATATCCGCTCCAAGCAGTTTATTAAACTATTTAAGACGGAGGAAGGCTCCTATGAGTCCATGGTGCAGCGGGTATACCGTCAGATCCGCAGTGTGGACAAGGATGCCAATGTGACCATTGCAACTTCAAAGACCCAGGTGTCGGCGATCCATAATCAATTGGGGGAAGAAGTGGGAATTTCCGTGGAACCCTGCCGCAGGGATACCTTTCCGGCGATCGCGCTGGTAAGCGCTTATTTGCATGATGTTCAGGGAATTTCAGGGGAAGAGCCGGTGGTGGTCTGCCCGGTGGATCCTTACGTGGAGGAGGACTATTTTGAAAAGCTTACGGAACTGAGCAGACGTGCGGCTGAGAGCCAGGCGAATCTGGTATTGATGGGAATTGAACCTACCTATCCCAGCGAGAAATACGGCTATATTATTCCGGAAAGCGGGGAAGATGTAAGCAGGGTAGCTTCTTTTAAGGAAAAGCCCGATGCAAAGACGGCGGAGGAATACATTTCCAAGGGGGCTTTGTGGAATGGCGGGGTATTTGCCTACAAACTAAATTATGTGCTGGATAAGGCACATGAACTGATCGACTTTACGGATTATCAGGATCTGTTTGCCAAATACGATACCTTAACGAAAATCAGCTTTGACTATGCGGTGGTTGAGAAAGAACCTCACATTGAAGTGATGCGGTTTAGCGGACAGTGGAAGGATCTGGGAACCTGGAACACCCTCACGGAGGCAATGGGAGAGCCCAGCATAGGCGAGGCAATGATGAACGAGAATTGCAGCAACGTTCATATTATCAACGAACTGGATGTGCCGGTGCTTGCCATGGGACTGCAGGATGTGGTGATCTCCGCAAGCCCCGAAGGAATTTTGGTTTCCGATAAGGAGCAGTCCAGTTACATTAAGCCTTTTGTGGACAGTATCGACCAGCAGATCATGTTTGCTGAGAAATCCTGGGGAAGCTTCCGGGTGCTGGATGTGGAGGCAGGAAGCATGACCATCAAGGTTACTTTAAACCCCGGTCATCAGATGAATTACCACAGTCATAAGAACAGAGATGAGGTGTGGGTGGTAATTGCAGGCGAAGGGCGTACCATTGTGGACGGCATGGAGCAGGAGGTCACAACAGGGGATGTGATCACCATGCAGGCAGGCTGCCGCCACACCATTATTGCGGAAACCGAATTGAAACTCATTGAAGTGCAGCTGGGCAAGGAGATCAGCGTCCATGACAAACAAAAATATCCACTTGAATAATCCCTTTTTACTAAAGCCCGCAGGAATGGATTATCTGTGGGGAGGCAGCCGGCTGAATGATGACTTTGCCAAGGGCATTGATATGCAGCCGTTGGCGGAGACATGGGAGTGCTCCACCCATCCGGACGGACCAAGCACGGTGGCAAGCGGAACCTATGAAGGATACACGTTGAAGGAAGTGCTGGAGAAGCATCCGGGCTATTTGGGTTCTCATCCCAGGACAAAAGGGGAACTGCCCATCCTCATTAAATTTATTGACGCTAACAAGGATCTTTCCGTACAGGTACACCCGGACGATGCCTATGCCATGAAATATGAAAATGGTTCTCTGGGAAAAACAGAGTTCTGGTACGTGCTGGATGCGGCGCGGGATGCCCAATTGGTTTATGGGCTGTCCCATGATGTAGACGGGGAAACCCTGCGCAGGGAAATCCGGCAGGGAAGGGTGGAGAAGTATCTCCAGAAGGTACCCATCAGAAAGGACGATGTTTTTTATATTGAGGCAGGTACGATTCATGCCGTGGGAGCGGGAGCGCTGATTGCGGAAATACAGGAAAGTTCCAATTTGACCTACAGGCTGTACGACTATGACCGCATAGATAAAAACGGACAAAAGAGAGAACTGTGTGTGGACAAGGCGCTTGCGGTAGCGAATTTAAAGGAAAGCCCGCCACCCCGTCAGGGACTGCGGGTGCTGCGGTATCGTCCGGGCTGCGCAACGGAGTTTCTCTGCCGCTGCAAATATTTTCAGGTAGAACGGATGCTGATCAATACGGAGCGGCTGCGGGAAATGGTGGGATTTCAAACCAATAGCCTTTCCTTCCAGGCGTTGCTGTGTATCGGCGGGTGCGGCACCATCTTCTTTGGGGAACATGAAGAAATTCATTTCTTTAAGGGGGACTGTATTTTTGTGCCGGCGGATTCTGTTGCAATGAAGATTCACGGGAAGGCACAGCTTCTGAAGGTGAGCTGTTGACGGATAAGGGGGATGGGGATGGAAAATAATGAAAAGAGTTGTTTGCCTGTTTCTTTTACCTATACGCTAAACGAAGAAAAGTGGGTGCGTTTTCGTAAAGGCTTTATAGAAACAGTAAATGGAAGTACGCTGGGAATACCAAGGCTGTTGGGGATAAGCCTGCTTTGTTTTTGCTGTCTGGAAGGGCTGTTCTTTTTCAGTGTATATGTCATAGAAAGAAGCCTTTGGCAGGCTGTGGTGCTGAGTTTGCTGTTTTCCCTGCCATGCTTTCTGGTCATGCTGTTTCGAAATCCGGAAAGACCCATCAGGCGTCAGGCGAAGCAGCCGGGAATACAAAGAGGCTTTGAAGGAGCATGGAGGATAACCTTATCGGAGGAGGGAATAACCCAGCGGTCACCTGACGGTTTCTCCTGGTTTTATCCGTGGAGAGAAATGGGCTGGATGGTGGAAGGAGAATTTGCCTTTTACCTGTTCCGAAAAGACAAAAAAAGCGCGGCTATGATTCCCAGAGAATGCTTCCAGAGCTGGGAAAGCATATGGGCGTTACAGGAACTGGGGAGACGAAAAGGACTGGTTCAGATAAGACAGCAAAGGAGAACCAGTCTGCCGGGATGGTTCCTTTGTCTGCTGGTGATTCTGCTGATGCTTTTACATGCATTCTGCCGCACCATTGAGACTGCTCTACAGGAGACCTGGAATGTGTATGAGAATACAGAGGAAGGGGAGGAATATGAGAGCGGGATGCCTGTAGGGGAAGAACAGCAGGTTTACGATTCCGTAGAACAGCAGGCGGAAACCCTGCGCTCTTTGGGATTGACTGTACCGGAAGGGATTGTCAGATCCGTACAGGAAGATCTGGAAGATTCCCTGTCCTCTGGGATAGCGGAAAAGGAAGTTTATCTGACCCTTTTACTGAACCTTGCCTGGGGATATATAGATGAAGAGGGAAATTTTTCGGAAGGCACGGGAGAAGTATTTTGGTTTGATTTTGAAGGCTGGGATTTGAGTACAGATTATATACATATACTGGAAGGTATGCTGGCACTGGCAGAAGGCAGTTTCTTGGACGGAATCAATGAGATAGAAGAGGATCTGGAAGATGTAAACTGGGAAAAGGGACGGGGGAAGATAACTGTCAGGCTTACCTGGGAAGGTCAGGAGTACGAGTGGGATATGAAGGTGTACTATGACTGGATCGATTCGGATGTTCTGGGCATTTTAAACGGTCTCCTCAGAGAAACCGAATCTGAAAAATATTTTTATATTACCGATGACGGAGGACAGGGAGTGATTGTGCTTTTCTGTACGAAAGAATGGGCGGAAAAATTTACAGAGGCAACGGAGATAAAGCTTGTGCGCGGATAAGGATCATTCCGCGCACATATTTTATTGATAAGAAAAGGATATTTATTATGGTGACCGTTTTGTCAGCCGATTTTGGAAGGTTTCAGTATATGAGAGATGGTTTCCAAAAGCTGCACCGTATTAATGGGTTTTGTTAAGTGAGCATTCATACCGCTCTCTAACGAGGAACGTTTATCACTTTCAAATGCGTTTGCAGACAGAGCGATAATGGGAATCTGGGAGAGCACAGGATCTTCCAGTGCCCGTATGGCAGCGGCAGTCTGCCAACCGTTCATGACGGGCATCTGAATGTCCATCAGAATCAGAGTATATTCATCGGGCGGTACGTTGGAAAGCATTTCAAGGGCAATGCCGCCGTTGACAGCTGTATCTACCTGAAATCCCTGAGCCTGTAGAATTTCTGATTCGATCTCTAGATTGATTTCATTGTCCTCTACTAACAGTATTTTCTGATTGCCCGGACAAAAGGGAACAGCATGTGCTGCCTGGGGTATTTTAACGGCAGTGTCCTGGACCTGCATGGTTATGCTGACCGTAAATGTGCTGCCTTTGTGGACGGCGCTGTCAATTTTTATGGAGCCTCCCATCATATCTACCAGATTTTTGGCAATGGTAAGCCCAAGCCCTGTGCCGTGAATACCGCTGAGAGTGGTGTTTTTTTCACGCTCAAAGGGTTCAAAAATATGGGTCAGGAAATCTTCCTTGATACCGATGCCGGTATCTTTGATTTCAAATTGATAGAGGGCGTAACCATTTGGAAGAACCTCCGGTTCCGAGGCGGTTAAGGTGACACTGCCGCCGGGGTTCGTGTAGGTGATGGCGTTGCTGGTAATATATAAAAGGATCTGCCGTAGTTTATCGGGATCGGTGTAAACCTCAGGATGCTTTAGCATATCTGCACGGAGCGAAAATGTAATATTTTTTGAGGCAGCGGAAGGAGCAAGGTAGCGGTGGAGCTCTTTCGTAAGGTCGAAAAGACTGCAGGGTGAATGGGCAAGTTCTACATCATTGGATTCCAGCCATGATAGTTCCAATACCTTATTGATCAAATCTAAAAGCTGCTTTCCGGCAGTTTCGATCTTAGAGAGATATTCCTGAAGAAGGTAGGGATCCTGACTGCTCTTCTGCGCCAGATTTGTATAACCGAAAATGGCGTTTAGAGGGGTACGCATATCGTGGGACATGTTGGCAAGAAAAGAATTCTTGGCAACAATTGCAAGATTTGCATTCCCAAGAGCTTTTTCCAGGATCTGTTTTTGTTCCATTTCACGTTGAATTTCTTCATCCACACTGCGATGCCCCAGAACGATCTGGGAAATATGGTCTGTACTGCCCACGTTTACAATACGGAGCTGCATGTATTGAATCTTTTCATTGCAGCAGACACGATAGTTGGCGTAATAGGTCTTGCAGGAGGACAGTTTTTCCCGAATATATTCCGGAGAGGTCATTTGAAAAATCATTTCCCGGTCATCAGGATGCACCCAGGTATTGGTGTAATCAGTGTTAAACCAGAGAAATTCCCGAACCTGAAAGCGCTGTTGAAATTGTTTTCTGGTACGACAACTGAGGCGGTAGGGCAGCGCCTGATTGGTATCCAGATCGATGTAGAGAATAGACTCATAATTAACGCTGAGACCTTCGATCACTTCGAGACGGCGCAGATATTCCTGGTTAATGGATGCTTTTTCGGCAAGAAGCCGGTTTTTCTTTTCGGTTGCATCGCCCACAAACACATAAAAGAAATCGCCAGAGCTTTCGCTGTGAATAAAATGACCATAATCTTCAATCCAGCGGATCTGCCCATCCTTGCGTAGAATACGATATTCCACATAATCAAGATCATATTTGCTGTTAGCGATCTGTTCCTGGATGCTTTGCTCTACTGCATCCAGATCCTCGGGGTATACCAGCCCTTTAAAGGAGTTTCCGGTCAGCGCCTGAAAATCCTCCAAAGTATCGCACTGAAAAATACGAAGCAGCGCCTTGTTGGCGTAAATGATTTCTTCAGTATCGTTTGCGCGGTAAATAAAAAAGCCGCCGGGCATTTCATCCATGAAATGGATCAATTCATTATTTTCAATTAAAATACGATCGATGTTTATGTCGCCCATGCTGTCTACCTCCCTTTCCGCTTCTTAACAAATTTTAGCACAAAAAAAACAGACTGTCATGAGCCATGTTTACTATTTCATGAAACAGTCTGTGTTATTTTTACTTTCATTTACAGGTAGTTTTATGCCATTACATCCAGATTTCCGCCTTCAGCGGCAACCGGCACGGAAGCAGGATCAACCGGCACGTCCGTACCGCCCAGTTCCAGGGAAACACTTTCGCAGCGGGAATTGTCGCTGCTGCGGCCGCCGGAGGAATTCTCCTGTTTTTCCCGGGCAAGCTTGTCAAACATTGCCTTAAGATATTTCATATCCGCTTCCATGATATCCCGAAGCTCCTGGGCGCGGTGTTTTTTCTTTAAAAGATCCAGATCGGCTGGATCCATATCGCCGCCAAATTCCATCAGTTCTTCCGATAGATCATCCAGCCCGCTCTCTTCCATGATGGCGCGCTCCAGTTCTTCGATCTGCTGCTGAAGCTCCTGCATCAGTTTTTTCATGGCTTCCTCGGTGAGCTTGGGATCATAGTCTTCATTCAGTTCTTCCAGCTCCAGTTCAGTGTTTTCTTCCTCTAATTCACCTTCGCAGATACCGCCCCTTTTACCGGCGCGTTCCTCCTCCATAAGATGTTTCATTTTCTTCTTGGCAACCCGTACAAGCTGCTGGGCATGAATAAGAGCATGCCCAACCTCACGGTCGTCATAAACTCCTGTCCGATATTTTGTACGCAGAGTCATAACCTTGATAAACGCTTTGGAAACCACTTTTCTTGCAGTGGAAGATTTTTTGGACTGCAAGATCATAGTAGAGATCTGCTTGAAATTGTAATATAAACGCTTTGGCTTTTTTGCCTGCGGCTTCGCAACAGACATGGAACGACCTGTAGAACTGCTCCTGCTTTTATAAGTATTTTTTCTCACACTGGAAGTGCGTACACCTGCGATCATATTCATATAAATAACCCACCCGGAACTCCGTTTCCTGTTTTTATAAGTTACTATATATATCGACAAAAGAAAGAGAGGAAATAAGAAGACCGAAAAGGAACTTATGGCAATATAGGGTTGACTGGTTACATTTTGCCCCACCGCCTGCTGACCCCTGTCCCGTCCTTTATAATGGCGTGCCTGTGCAGCGGGGTAAAATGTAACCGGGAAAAAATTTCTAGTAATTATGGTTGGGCTTTTGTATAATGGGGGTAATGGGCGAGGAATGCGAGATGGAGAAAAGGAAGAAGAGAATTTTTGATATTATCCAGATTGGGAAAAGGGAAGATTTCATAAGCAGAGCTTTTGACATTTTTATTGTTGCGGTGATTTTGGTCAACATTGGGGTTTTGTTTATGGAAACCTTTGAGGAATTGCAGCAGTATACGCCGATGTTTAAGATCCTTGAGGCGGTTACTGTGGTGATTTTTTGCATAGAGTACGGGCTTCGGATCTGGACTGCGGAATACCTTTTTCCTGACAGGGACAGGAAAGGAGCCGTGCTGCGGTTTTTGACTTCCTTTGACGGGATCGTGGATCTTTTTACGATCTTGCCTTTTTTCTTTTTGTCGGGGTTTGTGGCGTTTCGAATGCTGCGGGTGGTGAGAATTTTTCACCTGTTTAGAATTAATGCTTATTATGATTCCTTTCATGTGATTACGTCTGTCTTATATGAAAAAAGAAACCAGATCATCTCATCGGTTTTTATTATTTTAATCCTTATGCTGGCATCGTCTTTATGCATGTACAGTGCGGAGCATGAGGTGCAGCCGGAGGTGTTTAACAATGCTTTTTCGGGTATGTGGTGGAGTATCTCAACGATTTTGACGGTGGGATACGGAGATATTTATCCCATAACGGCGCTGGGAAGGGTAATGGCAATATTCATTTCCTTCTTGGGGGTCGGGGCGGTGGCGATTCCTACAGGTATTATTTCCGCCGGTTTTGTGGAGCAGTATACACAGATTCAGAACAGGGGCAAAAAGCCTGGCAATGTACGGGGAACGGTGAGCGTTACGGTAGATGAGGAAAGTTCCTTTGCAGATCGGTCCATACAGGCGATCGAGGAAGGGTACGGCATTGATGTGATTGCCTTTGTGCGCAGGGGAGCAGTGGTGCTTCCCTCAGAAGGGAATGTGGTCAGAACAGGGGACATTTTGTTGTATCAGGATACGGGGAGGAAAAAATGATCTTTGAAGTAAAGAATATGGAAAAAGCGGCGGCTCTATTTGGAAATTGGCAGGAGACCCTGATATGGTCCTGCCTTCAGCAGGTTATGGGAAAGCTCTATGGGGACTCGGAGGAGGAGCCTGCCAGTGTAATGGCGCTTCTGGGAGATTTTTGTTATTTTGCGGGAGAGCCCAACCGGGAGCTGACTCTTTATAAGCCTGGGTGGTGCGGGCAGGATTTTGTGATTATGGTTCCGCAAAATGAAAGGTGGGCGGAGATGATAGAAAGCTGTTACCCTGAAAAAGCAAAGAAAGTTATCCGCTATGCTATCAAAAAGGAGCCGGGTATATTTGACAGGGAAAAGCTTCAGAAGGCAGTGGATGGCCTGCCGGCGGGATACTCTTTGAAAATGCTAGATGAAGAGCTGTTTTATCGCTGCAAAGAGAACAAATGGTGCAGGGATTGGACAGCGCAATATGAAAACTATGAATTGTATCAAAAGCATGGTCTGGGCGCTGTGATTTTGAAGGACGGGGAACCGGTATCCGGCGCCTGCTCCTATACAGGGTATTGTGAGGGGATAGAAGTGGAAGTGGACACCAAAGAGGAATACCGCAGGCAGGGGCTTGCCTATATTTGTGCGGCAAAGCTGATTTTGGAATGCCTGGAACGAGGCTGGTATGCCAGCTGGGACGCTCAAAATAAATGGTCGGTGGGGCTTGCCCAAAAGCTGGGGTATCACTTTGACCGTGAATATACGGCTTATGAAATTTGGGGTTACTGATCTGCATAAAAGTATGAGGAACCAGCAAGGGAAGGGATAGGGAGATGACACGGGAAGAGATTGCAAATGAACTGTTCAGTGCAGGAAAAGAAGTGAAACAATGCTTTCTGAACGAAATGGCAGGAAACATGGAGGAAAGGGTGGAAACATCCGTTTATTCCCAATATATGCAGCTTTTAAACAATTTGAATATTCTGTACCGTTCTCTGGAAATTGGCGGAGGGATTTTGGAACAGCAAATTGCAGAACTTTTAAGTGGCGGGGAGGAAAAGGAGTTTCCGGATCGTTTTACGGCTATTTTGGATGAGATGCTGATGGAAACCATCCGATATCGCAGAAAATATTGCCTGATCAGGCGCAACGACGGAGTTCCGGGTATTGCCTCCCATATTATAACGAATCTGGGACAGATTGCCTTGAGCCTTAACAACGGGTATATTCCTGTAATTGACACAGTGAATGCCGATAATGTTTTTACATCGTTGAGCAAAGCCTATGGGCAAAATGCATGGGAACTTTATTTCAGGCAGCCTATGGGAGAAGATCTTGGAGCAGGAATGAGCGGAAGTGAAGTAAAGCGGTTGGAAGGAATTCCGGCTTTTATGCCTAATTATCAGATGGACAGCCTGATGAATCCAGCTTTTATGGCATTCTGGAGAGGGATGATGAAGACCTATATGCCGTTTTCCGATGAATTGGCGGGAAAGATTGAAAACATTGCCGGCAGGCTGCCCTTTGGTTCCGGAAAAAGAATTCTTGGCGTTTTATGCAGGGGAACAGATTATACGAATATACGCCCCTATAATCATCCTGTTCAGCCGTCCCTGGAGGCTGTCTTGGCAAAGACAGATGAGTTTATGGAGCGTTATCAGTGCCAGTATTGTTATCTTGCCACAGAAGACCGGGAAATACGAAATGCCTTTCAAAGCAGGCTGGGGGACAAGCTGCTGACAACTCAGGAAATATATTATGAGTCTGATTTAAAGGATACGATCAATCAAACCAATATCGATTGCCATATTGACATACATGAAAAGAATATGGAATATCTGACGGCATTGGCGCTGCTTTCCAGGTGCACCTGTCTGATCGGCGGACGCACCAGCGGAACGGTGGCTGCCCTTCTCCTTTCCCAGGGCTTTGAAGCAACTTATCTATGGGATCTGGGACGTTATGGGGTCGACGATGTTTTTACTTTAAGCGCTTATATACATTGAAATAGAACGCAGGTAAAGCATCAGGGAAATTCCTAAACGAAAATGGGTGAATTTTGAAAGGGACTATGGTATACTTCGTATATAAGAAAAGAGTCGGAGAGACAGAAACGGAGGAAACTATGCACAAAGAAAATTTATCCGCAGCGGAGGCATTGGAGAAATTAAAAGAAGGAAACAAGCGCTATCTCACCGCGACAACCAATCCGGGTGATATTTCACAGCGGATCAGGCAGGATACCTGTGACAATGGACAGTCGCCCTATGCCATTGTTGTGACCTGTTCGGATTCCAGAGTGATTCCTGAGGGGATCTTTTCAGCGGGAATCGGAGAATTATTTGTGATTCGTGTGGCAGGTAATGTGATGGACAAGCACCAGCTGGGCAGCGTGGAATATGCGGCAGATCATCTGGGATGTAAGCTGGTAGTGGTATTGGGACATGAGCATTGCGGCGCTGTGGGAGCAGCAATTACCAGCGCGCCGGAAGGCTACATTAAGTACATAACCGATGAGATTCTCAAAGCGATCGGAGAAGAAAAGGATGAGCTTCGGGCATGCCGTTTGAACGTGGAGAGAAGTGTGGCTTCCATTAAGGAAAATCTAGGAATACCGGAAGAAAGTTTGAAAGTCTGCGGCGCTGTTTATCATATTGACAGTGGTGAGGTTGAATTTTTAGATTAATCCGGTTCCTTTATGCTGGAGTAGTGGAAATACCCTTCTGCCAGACAGAAATGTTTGGTGGGAGGGTGTTTTTTGTGTAACAGAATTGACTTTTTTGAGAACGCCAATTATAATTTTACATATATGTGTCGAAAGAACTGTTATGAATGAGGTAGTATGATGAAAGGCAGCAATATAGGAAGAAGGACGAAAAGGTTTTTATTTGTCAGCATCATTGGTCTTATTATATTAGGAACCATTGTGTTTTTGTGGCTTGGCGTAGAAATGAGCAATCGAAGTGATGCGGCAATCAATGAGATCAGTAACATTTATATGTCGGAGATGAGCAATCAGCTTCAGCGGAAATTCGAAGCGGTTATTGACCTGCATCTTGCACAGGTGGATGGTGTTGTGAGGCGTATTGAGTCGGAGAATCTTTTGGAGCTTGGGGATGCCAAAAGACTGAGAGAAGAATTGATGCTGTCAGCCGAGATCAGAGACTTCAGGTACCTGGGGCTTTATACGAAAGATGGGAAGCATGACAACCTTTATGGAGAACCCATAGAGGTGAACAACCAGAGCGAATTGCTGGAAATGCTGGAAAAAAGCGATATGCGGATTAGCAGCGGCGTTAATACACAGGGGGAAAAACTCTTCTTGCTTGGAAAAGAGGTGGCCTACCCTATGAAAAACGGCGGTGTCAGCGATATGCTGGTGATCGGCATACCTATGGATTCCCTGTCGCAAATGCTTGCCCTGGATGAGGAAGAAGCGATTTTATTTTCGCATATTATTAACAAAGACGGCGATTTTATCATCAGAAGCAGCGAGGCATTCCGGGATAGCTATTTTGAGCGTATCAGAGAAGAATATCAGGAATACAATGGGAAAAAGCCGGAGCAATACGTGCAGGAAATGGAAACGGCTATGCAAAATCGGGAAAATTACAGTACCGTCATTATGATAAAGGATCAACACCAGCATCTGTATTTATCACATCTTCAGCATTCGGAATGGTATCTTTTATCGATTATGCCGGATGGCTTGCTGAATGAGGTGGTTTTACGTTTGGGAAATCAGCGTCAGCTTAGAATGCTGACAGCTGCCGGCATTATACTTGCGGCGATTCTGGGAATTTTCGTTTTATATTTCTGGATGTCCCAGAAGCAGCTTGCCGAACTGAATGCCGCAGAGCGGGAGGCTGTCCGTGCCAATAAAGCAAAGAGCGAGTTCCTTTCCAGCATGAGCCATGATATCCGTACTCCTATGAACGGGATTGTGGGAATGACGGCAATTGCCCAGGCGAATATCAACGATACCATGAGGGTAAGGGACTGCCTGGGAAAAATTGCATTGTCCAGTAAACATCTACTTGGCTTGATCAACGATGTATTGGATATGTCCAAAATTGAAAGCGGAAAGCTGTCCCTGAATATGCAGTTGGTTTCCCTTCGGGATACCATGAATAATATTGTAAATATAGCGCAGCCCCAGGTAAAAGCGAAAAATCAGCATTTTGATATTTCTATTCAAAAGGTTCAAACGGAAAATGTCCACTGTGATAATGTTCGGTTGAGCCAGGTATTGATTAATCTTTTATCCAATGCGATCAAGTTTACGCCGGAAAACGGAGAAATTAAGGTTTATATGGAACAGGAGGATTCTCCTAAGGGAAGCAATTATGTGCGCTGCCACTTCCGCGTAAAGGACAATGGCATCGGAATGACACCGGAATTCCAACAGGATGTATTTGAAAAGTTTGTCAGAGAAAAGAAGGAACAGGTAGATAAGACAGAAGGCTCTGGTCTGGGCATGGCGATTACAAAGGCGATCGTGGATCTTATGGAGGGAAGCATAGAGCTTCAGAGCGAACCGGGTAAAGGAACCGATTTCCATATTACACTGGATTTTGAGAGAGCTACCGTGGAGGAGGAAAACATGATGCTTCCTCCCTGGAAAATGTTGGTGGTGGACGATGATCAGGATCTGTGTCACAGCGCAGTACTTTCCTTAAGGGAGATTGGAGTTGCCGCAGAGTGGGCATTAAACGGACATACAGCCATTCAGATGGTGGAAAAGCATCATACGGATAACGATGATTATCAGATTGTGCTTCTGGATTGGAAAATGCCGGATATGAATGGTTTAGAGACAGCAAAGGAAATGAGAAAGCATTTAGGAGACGATGTTCCTATTTTAATTATTTCCGCTTATGACTGGAGTGATATTGAGGATGAGGCAAAAGAAGCGGGAGCACAGGGATTCATTTCAAAGCCCTTGTTTAAATCGAACTTATATCTGGGACTGAAACCGTATATGTTAGGGGAAGAGGAAGAAAAGGAGGAAGGCAGGAAGGAAGAAGTACAATTCCATGGAAAACGTATTTTACTTGCAGAAGATAACGATTTGAACTGGGAAATTGCCGAGGCGATTTTAAGTGAGGTTGGCTTCCAACTGGAGAGAGCGGAAAACGGAAAAATCTGTCTGGAAAAATTCAGCCAGTCGGAGGTTGGTTTCTATGATATTATTTTGATGGATATCCGAATGCCGGTTATGAACGGGTATGAAGCGACTCAGAAGATTCGTGCTTTAGACAGAAAGGATGCAGACTTACCCATCATAGCCATGACTGCGGATGCTTTTTCAGAGGATATTCAGCGCAGTAAGGAATGCGGCATGAATGAACATATTGCAAAGCCCCTTGATATGAACAGGCTTATGCAGATACTGAAACATTATATGGATTAATAAAAACGCTTCAAATGCCAATGCAAGCAGGCTTTTGAAGCGTTTTTGCGCGGTATGAGCTATACCCAAATGTCTCGATTCTCCGGAGGTTAGAAACGGTGTCCTCCGCCTCCGCCGCTACGGTGTCCTCCGCTGCTTCTGTGACTGCCACTGCTGCGATGGCTTCCGCTGCTGTGGTGACTACTGCTACTACTGCTGCTACTGCTGAGAGGACGGTAGATTTTATCCTGACTGATTTTCTGCTTCCGGGGATTGGAAAAGGTAAATTTAGTAGAAATTGCAGACAGAATTTCGGAGGAGGATGGTTTTGCCGCGTTTGCCGACAGAAGCTTTGCCAGAAAATAGTTGATCAACGCGGCAAAGATCAGCGCAAGCAAGGCGTTGTTGATGTATTTCATAGGCTGCGCAATTTTTCTGCCTGCAAGGAGAGAATGGATCTGCTGGTAGGCGTTGGAAGCACAGCCATAATAATCGCCTCTGGAAGCGTAACCGTATACGTTGTCTGTAATGGTATTTGCATATGAGGTAGTGATGGTTTTGTACACAGCCCCATCGCTGAAAATATAAATTTCTCTGTTATCCATATCGATCAAAAAGAGGGTGCCGCTTGACTGTCCAAAGGTATCATGATAAAAATCCCCTGCATAGAAAGAGGCAGAGTAGCTGTTGTAGGAAATGGATTTAAACACCACGTTTCCGTAGGCGGTGATCTGCTGCATTTCTGCTGCAAGCTGGGTGCGGTTTTCAGGGCTTAAAAGCTGTGCGTCATCCTCTAAAAAGACTTTGTAGCCTGTTTCCGGGTTTTCCCAGACAATAGGGTCGAGAGCAAGCTCATCTTCCGTTTCTGCATGGACGGTTTGAGGGAAGCAAAAGCAGCCGATCAGTAAAAGTATAAGTGGAATTTTCTTTATTCTTTTAAGCACGGTCGTCACCTCCTTTTCTGTCAAATTGAGGCAGTTTCCTGGTGGCAAGGACATTGTATTTTTGAATGATAGCCATAACGGTGGAGAGAACCCCTGCCAAGGAGGCGATGGCGCCTCCGTAATACCACAAGTCCGATACAGGATTGAAAATAAAAATCCAAATGGCAAGAAGGATCGCTATCAAGGAACCCAGGAATCCTTTGCCATATTTAAGAAACTCTGTGGGGGGAATCTTTTCTTTTCCGTGATTTTTCCCCTCGCTGTCTGTTTCGTTGGAAAACTGTTTAAATTGAAAGCCCCGATCCTCTGTCCGCAAGTCCTGGCGGCAGATCTGATTAATTTCCACCAGATACAGAACCAGGGTAAAGACAGCCAGCAGGAGAGATAAAACAAGGGTAAAGGCAGGTTTAAAGGTAAAAAGGAAATTCAACAGCAAAAAAACAGGAAGAGCAAGCAATATAGTGCCGAGCAGGTATTTTCGAATATCGATGGGAATATCGGCGGCAACTTTTCCTGTCTGTCCATTTACCGTAGCGTATGCCACCCGGTCGCCTTTTCGGTAGGACATAAACCAGACCGGATAAAGGGTACGCTCCGGAGAAGGGCAGACAGTATGTAAGGTGTTGGAGAGAGAAGGGGCGGTTTTTTTATCAGTTATGGTGACGTCTCTGAACTCCGCCTGCTTTCTGATGGCATCCAGACTGGTGGCATTGGCAAGCCGGATGACGTCATTGCGGTACAGACGACTGTCCACATCTGCCGTGTCCGCATAAAAACCACTTAAAAAGGAAGGGGTAAAGCGCTTGGTTCCCTTCACATCGAAAGGGGCGATCTTTTCGCTGATGGTATCGGAAAAGGAGGAGGAAGCGTCATAAGAAAGATCATGATAGCCTGCATCGATGTCGCCGCTTAAGTCGTAATGATCCGTATAAACATAATCTCCCTTTCGATAGGTTTTTTCTCCTTTGAGATGGACGCTGCCCTTTTGAGAAACAGAGTAAGCCCAGTAAGGAATATAGATCCCCCGGAAGCCGTCGATGTACTTTTCGTGCTTTAATTCATCAGGTGCAAAAATAGCCCGACGCATTTTGGCAATATATGCCTGCTTACATGCCGCTTTGGTCTGCTGAAAGGGGATAATGTAGGAAGGTCTTTTCTCCTGTCTGATGCGGCTGGTGAGAATAGTGGAAGCGCCGCAAAAGCTGCAGAATTCCGCAATGGAAGTGTCGGTGCTTAAGATTTCCCCACCGCACTGGGGGCAGGTAAAAACGGTTACGTCGAAGAGATTGTTTTCTTCGGCGTCTTTTTCTTTGGTTATTTCGTAGGGATCTTTTTGAGTGAGGCAATAATCGCATTTGAGTTGCTGGGTTGCAATGTCAAATTTCAGATTACCGCCGCAATTTGGGCATTCGTACAAAAAAGCGTCCTCCTTTATCTTTTATACTATGATGTGGGTGTCAAAAGCCCTGGCTGCGGAGTGCACCTGGCAATCTGCACAAAAAAGTTGTGCGCCTTCCATTGTGCGGAGCATTCCGCAGCCAGGGCTTTTGACACCCATATCATACTGTTATTTTACAGGTTGAAGTTTTAAAAGTAAACAGTAGACTGGAAATCCACCGTATACTGACCGTCTTCCCGCCTTGTGATCGTCAGCGGACGCAGTCCGTATGAGGAAATTTTACACCCTTCCGGGGTTCTGGATATGGTGAATTCCGCCATGCCGCCCTTCACACAGGATTTCTCATCCTGAGCGCTGATGAAATTTCCAAGGGAATAATAGATTAGCATCTGATGATCATCATTTCCCTGTAAAATGGTATGGGGCTGAAGCGCGTGGGGATGTGTGCCGATGACCACGTCTACTTTACTTTCCAGAAATATTTGAGTCCATTTTTCTTGAAGGATATCCGGTTTTTCCTCATATTCCGTGCCCCAATGGGCGAAGACAAGAACCACGTCCGCATCCTGGCGGGCGCTGATCAGATCTTTCCGAATCTTCTCCTCGTCTTTTAATAAATGAACCATGTGGGGATTTTCAGCCGGTATTCTGATCCCATTGGTTCCATAAGTATAATTGAACATGGCGAAACGGATTCCGTTTTTGGTGATTACTTCATAAGGTCTATCCTCTTTTTCCTCCTTTTTCTGGATACCAAGACAGACAATATCATGCCTTTCAAAAAAGTCTTTTGTGGTTTGAATGCCCGCCGCGCCCCTGTCCAGAGCGTGATTGGTGGCGCAGGTCACCACGTCAAAACCGACATCGGAGATCGCTTCTCCCACCTGAATGGGCGTGCCAAACCGGGGATAGTCCCCGTACATGTGCGGATCGTCCGTAAGGGGCGTTTCCTGATTGATCATGCAGATATCGGTCTGTGCCAGGATATCTCGAAAATTTTCAAAGAGAAAGTCAAAGGAGCCGGTGGTCAATCCATATCTGTAGATGGGTTCATGGATCAGGTTATCGCCAAACGCCACAAAGGATACATCCGTATCTTCTTTGGCAAAGCCCCAGGAATTCCACACCCACCTGCTGCTGGAGCCGTCAGGAGCTGTCAGCCAGAGACGGTCAAAGGGGGGCAGGGAGGAATCGATACATATTTTACTTACGTCCTGCCCGATATAGGAAGACATCCATTTGGGTTTTATTTTTTCAGAATCGTATTCATAGACGAAAATATGCTGTGACCAACCAGGTTCATCCTTTTCGACCCAGAAGGGTCTGTGCCTGCCATAGCGTCCGGTTTTCCAGCAGAGCAGGATCAGTTCTTCCTCCCCGTCGCCGTCAATATCGCCGGATAGAACGGACTGCACTTGGAGCTCCTTAGAAGAAGACCATAAAAGATCACCGTTCCGTAAAATGCTGACCGCTTTTTGCTCCAGTTGTATTTCCCAGGGGTTCTGACCTGGGTGGGCATTCCCATAAAAACTGCCGCTTTCCCAGGTGATCCAGCGCGGCAAAAAGAAGCCGCCCCTCCACAAAAGAAATAGGACGGCTCCTGCCCCGGCAAATGTAGTCAAAATGACCGCTACGGCAGTAATTGTTTTTCTTTTTTTACTCATATTCCAATTCATATTGATAACGATAGCTTTCTGTCCAATCCGGCTGGGCAAAAGGTTTTTTACCGAAATTAAAGTTTCCGTCTTCATCCAGGGAAATACCCATTAACTGCCGCCATTTGGTATCTGTCAGCCGATCCTCAATGGACCAGGGAAATTGATAAAAGGTGTATACGCTTCCCCTTGCGATCCTGATGTTTCCGTCAATATTCACGGCAACGTAAATTGCCGACGGATTCGCGGTTGCCGCTTCCAATACTGTGCCGTTGGGGTCGGTGGCAATATCCACCACAAGGGCAGCGGGAAATGCCTGTGCAGTGATGGTTCCCTCAGGGGTAGTTTCATCTTTAAAAGTTTCATACCAGAAATGTTCGATGCTGCCCCCATATGTTCTTATAAATTCGTATTCGTCCTCTGTCAGCAGTTCGTTTTGCAATTCTTTGACCGATATGGTCAGCAATTGATCCGCCATCTGGGAAAGCCTTGACAGATTTTCTTCATCTGTGGTGCTTAACATATCGTATCCTTTTAAGCCTTGCGCCGTCTCATCCGCCAGATGGACAAAACGCTTATAAACAAGGGGTTCTGGTTCCACATAGCCCCTGTCGTCAATGTCTTCGTCCCCGCCCCCCATTTCGGCGATCACTTGCTTGGAATAAAGCACTGTGTCATGTTTCAATTCCGTAAAACTGCCCGCAAAGCATTCCAGATCTTTTTTCACCCATTCTTCGTTCTGCATAAATACAGGATAGCCTTCGCCTTTCACGGTAAGCAGCGGTCGGAGCGTGTGCAGCCAGCCGGAATACAGGCTTGCAGACCACAGAGGATCGCTGTCGTCCGAAAGTTTTTCCCGTAGCAGAGCCATATTTTCGGGATAGCCCTCATAGTCCGTTGCACCGCTCTCTTCCAGAATGCGGAGGGCGCTGTCGCTGCCCAGCGCCGCCGGAACGTCCAGCACGTCCGGAAGCATACGAAGGTCTCCCGCGCTGTTTTTCTTTACGTTGCTGTAGATCAGTTTCTGCATAATGGATGCGTCTATGGAAAAACGCTGTCCCATAAAACGAAAACCGGGAATGACATTGTCCTCTCCCTGCACGATAGGAATGGAATTGATCTGGGGCGCAGGAAGGGCGGCGGTCAGTTTATGAAATTTCCCGAACCCTTCTTTCCGGGAAATCAAATCCTCCAACGTAACGCTATCGCCATATGCCTCGCGGATAGCAGGAGCATATTCGCACACGCCCATATCGTCGCTGGTGCCTGCAAAAAACGAGGTTACGGCATAAATGGACTGCCACAGTTCATAAGCCTGTGCGTCCTCCGAAAGCGCCAGGGTCATCAAAAGCGCGCTTCTGTCCAGGTCTTCCGCTTCCTGGGCAAAGTGGATTCTGCCATACCACATCATAGCCTTGAAATACTGTTCAAGAGTATGGTCACCTTCATAATAGCCACGAGGCTTGTACTGGGTATAATCCTCCTCGTCCCCTGTTATTCCGGAATATGCAATACCCTCCGCTTTTTCTATCAGTGCGGTCTCACTCAGGACAATATCCGCGGCATCTTCCGTCACCGTCGCATTATCGTCAAGAAGCCCGGCTCCCACGCCAAAAAACGCAACATTGCGCTTTGCCGCGCTTTCCCATTCGCTTCCCTTTAATTGCTCATACTGTGAGGTACTGTTTTCCAGCATCCGCAGGCTCAGTTCTGTAAGACGCTCCGACAGATAATCTTTTTCAATATTTTTCAGAAGGTGACTGAAATATAAGTGGTAAGTATGCATGAGAGAATCTACCGTTACGAAATTCGGGATCAGGCTGTATCTGTTATTTTCATAAACCTCAAAAAACTCATACCCTGCATCAGAACATACCACAAAGCCGTTTTGGGCAAGCTTTGATATGGCTTCATCTTCAAAATAAAATTGTCCGATATTTCCCACATTACTCAGATCTGCCGCAATCGTATAGGGCTCCAGACAGGGCGCCACCGAAACGGCGTCCGCCGTATTTTCTATTAATGACGGTCGTTCCCAATCTGTAGACGTTGTATGCTCCTGTTCCGGAACTGTGGCGCTCTGACCTGTGTCACCCATATTTTCCGGTGTCTTTTGTGCCGTGCATGCGCTCAAAAGACCTGCCGTCAACAACAGTGCCACGATCTGACGATACGTTCGCCCGTTTATATGAATCCTGTGCATTTTTTGAGATCCCTCCTCTGATAAGACTTTTTTTCAGTATAGCATACGCCGTTTGCAAGTACAATTCTCATAACGAACTGTCACCAATTCTTCGGATAAGAAATGGGGCGGCGTTGACAGGGTAATTTTTTAAATTTATAATGAGGAAACCAGCATGAACGCTTGGGGATGGAGGGAAAAATGCACTTCGTAAACGCAAAGGGAATTTTATCGGCGAAAAACGGCATGAATTTATACAGGGGCTGTACCCATGGCTGTATTTACTGCGACAGCCGCAGCAGGTGCTATCAGATGAACCATGCTTTTGAGGATATAGAGGTAAAGCAGAATGCGCCGGAGCTTCTTGAGAAGGCGTTGCGTTCCAAGCGGAAAAAGTGCATGATCGGAACAGGAGCCATGTGCGATCCCTATATGCACTGTGAGGAGCAGCTGGGGTTGACCAGGAAATGTCTGGAGATCATAGAGCGGTATGGATTTGGGGTTGCGGTTCAGACCAAGTCGAACAGAATTTTGAGGGATCTGGATTTATTGAAAAGCATCAATGAAAAGGCAAAATGTGTGGTACAGATGACGCTGACCACTTATGATGAGGATTTGTGCAGGATTTTGGAACCTGAAGTTTCTACTACCAGAGAGCGGTTTGAGGCATTGCAGGTTTTTCAGGACAATGGGATTCCCACGGTGGTTTGGATGTCGCCTTTTCTTCCTTTTATTAATGCCAACAGGGAAAACGTGGAAGGAATTTTGGCTTACTGTATTCGCGCAAAGGTTTACGGAATCATCTGCTTTGGCATTGGGCTTACCTTGCGGGAAGGAAACAGGGAGTATTTTTATCAGGCGTTGGATCGGCATTTTCCGGACTTAAAGGAAGTATATCAGCGTAAATATGGTCATGCCTATGAGATCGGAAGCGATAAAAACGGTGAACTGATGAAGTTGTTTCACAGTACATGCAGGGAACATGGGATCGTAAGCGATATGGATTCCCTTTTTACTTATCTTCATACGCTTCCTGAAAAGGAGACTTATGAGCAGCTTAGCCTGTTTACGTAAGCTTTTGCAGGGTGATCATAAGGATTAAGAAAAGACAGGGTGGAGGAAATTTGGGATGAGACTATTGATTACAGGAGCAAAGGGATACCTTGGGAAAAGGCTGGTAAAGGCTTATGAGAAAGAGCATGAGGTTTATGCCGCATGTCGTGAAAATCTGGACTTTACTTGTGAGGAACAGGTGGGAGCAGTTTTTGGGGAATTTAAACCGGAGGTGGCGATTCACTGCGGCGCAGTTTCCGATGTGGGAGAATGTGAGAATAATCCTGAAAAGTCTTTTAGGGTCAATGTACAGGGAACCCAGATCCTTGCCCGGTATTGCGCCAGATCTCATACAAGAATGGTCTTTTGCAGTTCAGATCAGGTTTATATAGAAAAGCAGACCAGGGAAAATGCAGAAACCTACTATCTGCCCCACAGGGAAGAGGGGAGGTTAAATCCCCTGCCCGTTTATGGACAGCACAAGCTGCAGGCGGAGAATGTCTGCCTGAATGAAAATCCGGACAGCGTTATTCTGCGGCTTACCCTGTTGTATGATGTGCCGGGGAAAGAAGATTTGGAAAAGCAGAAGGGAATGTTTGCGGAAAACTTGAAAACAGCCTTTCGGGAAGGGCAGAGGCAGCAGATCTTTCAGAATACAAGCAGGGGAATCACGGATATTCGGGAAGTGATTGAAAATATGGAGAAGGCCTGGAAGCTTTTACCGGGAAGATACAATTTTGGGAGTACATACACAGGCAATATGTATGAGATGATCAGGCAGGTATTTACGCTACTGGGAAAGAAAGAGCTGATCTGCTGTCAGGAAACGGGTGCGGTACGGAATATGCTGATGAACACCCAAAAGGCAGAAAAAGCAGGGATCGTTTTTCAGGATACGGTATCCGCTTTATATCGATATATAGCATCATAAGGAGTGCCGCGAAATCGTCTGAGAGGCGATGAGCGGCGCTTTTTCGCATACGCTGTCCTGGGAAAATGGTATTCGCTGCTGTGGTTTGGGCATTTGACGTATCCATACAGGCAACATGTGCGCAGGCATCTTGCTTACGCATATGGGGTATGCTATGTTTTTGAACAGAAAGAGGGAGGGATACTTTGAAAATAGAAATTCATGTAGACGAAAATGTAAAGGATACGGAGGTCATGATCTCCTGCAGCAGGTTGACGCCGGAAATCGAAAAGATCCTTGCTACCCTGCGGATTCTGGACAGACAGTTAACAGCCATGAAAGGAGAGGAGATTTATTTACTGGATGTGTCCAGGGTGATCTATATTGATGCTGTGGATCGAAAAACCTTTATTTATACGGGTGAAGGTGTTTATGAGTCCAGGCTGAAGCTGTATGAACTGGAAGGGCAGTTATGTGAATGCGGTTTTTTCAGGGCAAGCAAATCCTGCCTGGTACAGCTTCGTTATATTAAGTCCTTAAAGCCGGATATTAACAGAAAGATCAGAGTTACACTGGAAAATGGAGAACAGCTTATGGTTTCCAGAGGGTATGCAGAAGAATTGAAAAAGAAACTGGGGGTGAAATAGATGGAAGAGAGAAAAACGATCATTGATTATATGGAACAGGTTATGAAAATATTTGGATTTTCTGTTGTGATGCTGAATGTTTTCTGCATTCTATTTGGAGAGGATTCAAAAGGGTTTTCCACTATTTTTGCGCTGGGAAAGGAAGGCATTCAGGTCAGCACAATGCTGCAGTTTTTATCTGTGGCGGTATGGATCGTACTGATACGCTTTTTGTTTTTCACGGATATTATTATAAAGAATAAAGGGATTCCTTTCAGAACCTGTGGCATGGTCGGTTCTGTGCTTGTGGTGATAGGGGTTTATATTTGGAGCTTTCAGTGGTTTCCCATTGGGAACTGGCTTTGCTGGACGATGTTTTTCCTTTCCTTTGGCATCAGCTTTGCAGTCAGTCTTGCAGTGACGCTGTTAAAGGGGCGGATGGAAAACAAACGGATGGAGGAAGCGCTGGAAAGGCTGAAAAACCAGGTGGAACAGGAAAGGATTTAAGGAGGAGAAGCGGGTGGAATATGCAATTGAAATGAATCATATTGTGCAGAGATTTGCAGAAAAAGAGGTGTTGAGAGGAATCGACTTGAAGATCCATAAGGGAGAGATCTTTGGACTGTTGGGACCCTCCGGGGCGGGGAAAACGACCCTGATCAAAATACTTACAGGGCAATTGGATCAGACCGGGGGAGAGGCGCTGCTTTTGGGCAAAAATACAAGAAAACTGCAGGAGGTACATCAAAGGCTTGGTATGATGATGGATCAATTTGGTCTATATGAGAGATTATCCTGTTACGATAATTTGAAGCTGTTTACCAAAATATACGATGTGGAGGAAAAGCGGGTGGAAAAGGCTTTGAAGAAAACAGGGCTGTTTGAGGACAGGAAATGTCCTGCAATGAAACTGTCCAAGGGGATGCGCAGCAGACTTTCTCTTGCAAGGGCATTTCTGGCGGAACCGGAAGTGATTTTTCTGGATGAGCCCACCACCGGTCTGGATCCGGCAACTGCAGCGGAGATCCATAAACTGATACTGGAAGAGCAAAACAGGGGAGCCACCGTTTTTTTGACCACCCATAATATGGAGGAGGCGTATAAGCTTTGCAATCATGTAGCGCTGTTGAACGAGGGCAGCATTGTAGAGTATGGTGAACCTGAGGAGGTATGCAGACGGTATAACCATCAGAAAAAGCTGTTGATACGGCTTTACGATGGAAAGCAGCTGGAACTGCCCAACGACAGAAAGGCGGCGGAGACGGTAAAAGAATATCTGGAGGAGGAAAGACTGGAAACAATTCATTCTACGGAACCCAGTCTGGAGACTGTGTTTATGGAATTGACAGGAAGGAGATTTGAATAAATGATCAAACATATAGCGGCAGTTTTTTGGAAGCAGATCAAGGATACGCTAAAAAATAAAGAAACCCTCATTCAGTTTGTGATGTTTCCGGTGATGGCAATGATCATGGAAAAGGCGATCAAAGTGGATGGGCTGCCATCGGGTTATTTTGCCAATATGTTTTCGGCTATGTATGTGGGGATGGCGCCTCTTGTCAGCGTCGCCGCAGTGATAGCGGAGGAAAAAGAAAAGAATACCCTTCGGGTCTTGATGATGTCCGGTGTAAAGCCGGTGGAATATCTGCTGGGAGTTGGAAGCTATATCTGGTTTGCCTGTATAGCGGGCGCGCTGGTTTTGGGAATGGCAGGAAATTATCGGGGAAAAGGTCTTGCCGTGTTTTTAGGGGTTATGGCAGTGGGGATTTTAACCTCCCTTTTGATCGGCGCGGCAATCGGCACTTTAAGCCGGAATCAGATGATGGCGACTTCGTTGATGGTGCCGGTGATGCTGATTTTTGCTTTTCTTCCCATGCTTGCCAATTTTAATGAAACCATCAAAAAAGCGGCAAGATTTGCCTATTCCCAGCAGGTGGGGGTTTTACTGGGGCAGATAGGAACCCTTGACCGGTTTCATGTAAGCTTTGAAAATACAATGGTAATCGGTATGAATATGATAATTGCTCTGCTGGTTTTCCGGTATGCCTATAGAAGATCCGGTCTTGCTTAGTTGTCTAAGGGCAATTCAGGGCAGCCTTCCCGGTGGATCTGAAGAATCCGCTGGTTTTGGCTTCCACGGAATTTCAAACTGATATCGTGGAGGGACAGGTCAAACTCCCCGTCTACCAGAATATCGATGTAACTTAAAAGCTCATCTGTGACCTCACAGTGGGCTTTTCCATTGGAATCCAGAAGATCGGTCTCGTAGGTATAACCGGTATAGCACCAGACGTCCTTTTTGGGAAAACGAGTTTTCATCTGCCTGAGCAGGGGGAGGAGCGCCCGCTGGGAGGAAGGCTCCATGGGCTCTCCCCCAAGAAGGGATAAGCCCTGAATATAGTTGGGGGTGAGGGAGTCCAATATCTCTTTTATGGTTTCTTCTGTAAAATCCTTTCCATAGTTGAAATCCCAGGCAATTTCATTAAAGCACCCCTTGCATCTGTGGGTGCAGCCCGAAACAAACAGGCTGGTTCTTACCCCCAGCCCGTTTGCAATATCATAATACTTGATATCCGCGTATTTCATGTTAATCTCCTTCTTTCCTGCCAAACATGAGGAGTGTGCTTATAAGTGCATAACCCGTTCTTTGATCTCCTGGGTGCGTCCCTGATTCCAGAACTGAGTTCCGATATAACCGCAGGTCCGTCTTGCAACGTTCATGGTATTTTGATCCCGATTTCCGCATTTGGGGCATTCCCAGACCAGTTTATGATGCTCGTCTTCTATGATACGGATCTCGCCGTCGTACCCGCAACGCTGGCAATAGTCGCTCTTGGTGTTAAGCTCTGCATACATAATATGATCGTAAATATGTTGCATAATGGCAAGAACGGCATCCAGGTTGTTCTGCATATTGGGTACTTCCACATAGCTGATGGCACCTCCCGGGGAAAGCTCCTGGAACTGCGCTTCAAAGCTGAGCTTGTCAAAAGCGTTGATGGGTTCCGTTACGTGGACATGGTAGCTGTTGGTGATGTAATTTTTGTCGGTTACATCGGGGATAAGCCCGAAACGCTTCTGAAGGCATTTGGAAAATTTGTAGGTGGTGGACTCCAAAGGAGTTCCGTAAAGACTGAAAGCAATGTTTGTTTCAGCTTCCCATTTTTTACATGCATCGTTTAAGTGATGCATTACCTCCAAAGCAAAGGGAGTTGCAGCCGGATCGGTATGGGATTTTCCCGTCATATAGCGTACGCATTCACATAAGCCTGCATAACCCAGAGAAATGGTAGAATAACCGCCATAGAGAAGCCTGTCAATGGTTTCGCCCTTTTTCAACCGCGCAAGAGCGCCATTCTGCCACAGGATGGGCGCCACATCGGAGGGAGTTCCCTTAAGACGCTCATGACGGCACATCAACGCCCGCCGACAAAGGGTAAGGCGTTCGTCCATGATCTGCCAGAATTTATCAAAGTCTTTGCCCGAGGAGCAGGCGACATCTACCAAATTTAAGGTAACCACGCCCTGATTAAACCTTCCGTAAAATTTAGGTACGCCCTTCTCATCCTCATATACCGTGAGAAAAGAACGGCAGCCCATGCAGGGATAACAGTTGCCTTTTTTCAGCTTTTTGATGATCTTTTCGGAAATATAATCCGGAACCATCCGTTTGGCGGTGCATTTAGCGGCAAGACGGGTAAGCTCCCAGTATTTGGAATCCGGAGAAATGTTGTTTTCTTCCAGCACATAAATCAATTTAGGAAAAGCAGGGGTGATATAAACGCCTTGTTCGTTTTTAACGCCCTGAATTCTCTGAAGAAGCATTTCTTTTATGATCAGGGCAAGGTCATCTCGGGTCTGTCCTTCCGGTACTTCGTTTAAATACATGAATACAGTGACAAAAGGCGCCTGTCCGTTGGTGGTCATGAGGGTAATCACCTGATACTGAATCATCTGAACGCCCTGACGGATCTCGCGCTTTACCCGCATTTCTGCAATGTTTGCGACTAAATCGTCTGTGATTTCCATCTCCTGTGCTTCAAACTCCTGACGAACCTCCCGGCGGAATTTTTCCCGGCTGACCTGAACGAAGGGGGCAAGATGGGACAGGGTAATGCTTTGCCCGCCATACTGGGAGCTGGCGATCTGGGCGATCGCTTGGGTGGCAATGTTGCATGCGGTGGAGAAGCTGCGGGGCTTCTCAATCATGGTTTCGCTGATGATGGTGCCGTTCTGAAGCATATCTTCCAGGTTTACCAGGCAGCAGTTATGCATATGCTGGGCAAAATAATCTGCATCGTGAAAATGGATCAGCCCTTTTTCATGCGCCTCCACAATATCTGCGGGAAGGAGAAAACGCCTGGTGATATCTTTGCTTACTTCCCCTGCCATATAGTCCCGCTGCACACTATTGACAACAGGATTTTTGTTGGAATTTTCCTGCAAAACCTCTTCGTTATTGCATTCCAGCAGGGATAGGATCTGTTCATCTGTAGAGTTGGATTTTCGAACAAGCTCTCTTTTATAGCGGTAGGTAATATAATTGGAAGCAAGCTTGTAGGTCTGCTGCTTCATAATTTCTTCTTCCACCATATCCTGTATTTCTTCTACATTAGGGCTGTGCTTCATGTTACAACACAATGCTGTTACATTATCCACTACCGTTTTGATCTGATCATTGGAAAGACGGTCGCTTTCCTGGACGCTGGCGTTTGCCTTTTTCACAGCGTCTTCAATTTTGATGGCGTCAAAGGTGACTTCCATGCCGCTTCGTTTGATAATGTTCATTCAATCCACTCCTATATCTTGTACTTTGTATGGGTTTAAGAACCCATATCTAGTATTATAGCGTGCCCGGAAAAATAATCAAGTAGCCATGGTTACATAGAATAAAGAAAAAATAGATAAATTTTACTGCTGCAATTTGTGCATAAATGTGAAAATAAAAACAGCGGTTGTCACAGAAGAGAAAATATGATAATTTATTTATGAAATCAAGATTATTCTTATGAAGGAGAGGGAAAATGGCAAGATATGTAAAAGATATGGTTTTGAACAAGCCCGATGATTTTGTAAACTTTATGATGAACGATTATCTTCAGAAAAATCAGTTTGCAATGTCAGATTGGAAGGGGGAACCCGCTTACCGTGCGGGAGATGCCATGTTGGAGGGATACAAGTTCCTCAAATGGTCTTACATAAACGGTACTTTGCATTTAGAGGCATGGTTGAAGGGCAGCGGCGGAGGCGAGTGGAATCTGGACGGGTTCGTAGGGACGCTCCAGAAAAAGCCTTACAAGAGCAGTCTGGAACAGTTGTTTACCGCACTGCAGCAGGATATTCCGGAGGGACAGCAATTTGAACAGGGACAAGGAGAGCAGGGAACCCAGCCCATTCCGGTACAGACTGTGGATAACAGCTCTGCAGCAATGCAGGCGTTGATTCTGGGTATTTTAAGTCTGGCTTGTGCGTTTATCATTCCCCTGATCAGTATTTTACTTGCTGTTGTGGGATATGGCAGGGCGAGAATGGGATCAGGTTCCAGCAAGTCGGGAATGGCGAAAGCAGGTAAGATCTTATGTACCATAGGCGTGATCGCAGCGATCGTTTTGTGGCTTCTTAATATTTTGGTGACTGTCGGGGTTCTTATTTTTTAGCGGAAACATCGGCGGATAAGTTTTGTGTTTTGAAATGACTGTAAGGCAGGTAAAGGCTTACAGTCATTTTTGATATTCAGGAAAGGGGAATTTATGTTAAGAATAGCGGTGTGCGATGATCTTCCGGTTTGCGTGGAAAAGTTGACGGAAGCCATTGAAAGCTGGGCATGCCAAAGGCAGGTCAATGTACAGTTAAAAAAATTTGCCAAAGGAGAGGAGGTTCTGTTCGATCAGGAAGCGGCGGGAGATTTTACGGCAGTATTTATGGATGTGGAGCTGGAAGGGATGGACGGGATGGAGACGGCAGCCAGGCTCAGGGAAAGAAACAGGCTGCTCAGCGTTGTCTTTGTGTCCCAGTATGAGGGATATTTTAAGCAGATGTTTCAGATCTATCCCTGCCAGTTTATTGAGAAGCCGGTGGCGCAGGAGAAGGTATACGATGTGCTGGATAAAATCGTAAGGGAACAGAGAGTTTCCCATGAAAGCTTCCTTTTCAGGTGTAATCGAAAAACGGTTAATATTTCTTTGGGGGAAGTGCTCTATTTTGCCAGTGAAAAGCGCGTTATCAAAATCAGGATGGAAAGCGGCAGGGAATATGCCTTTTATGAAAAGCTAGATCAGCTTGAACAGGTACTGGAGGGCTACAGCAATCAATTTATCAGAATCCATCAATCCTATCTCATCAATGGAAGACAGATCGAGCAGTTTTTTCCCAGCCGTGTGATGATGCGGAATGGAGACATCCTTCCGGTCAGCCGGGACAAAAAAGAGAAAATGTTGCAGTTTTATATCAGTTTTATGGAAGAAGAATGCTAAAAGTTACATCCAGCTATGCTAATTATTACATAAACGGTCACGGGGAGGTTTTTTATGTATAATAAAAAGTGCTAAGTGAAACCTTCTTAAAATCATTTCTATTTATGGGCAGAGAGTATTCTCTGCCTGTTGTCTTTTAAAAACAATGTTTAAATTTGAGGTGGTCATTTAGGGGGTATCAGGGAATGTGACAGAGCATGGTATTGCGCTAGGCATCACGCCGATTGGTATTGGGAGGTTAAAAGAGGCAGGCATTGGCACATATGGGTTCTGTCACATTCCCTGATATAGATTTGATCTATGATGATTTAACGGAAAAACGCTTATTTTTTATGAAAGCTATGCTTGAAATAGCAATTATATTATGATATGATACATATAAAGCAAACGATTTCTATTGGCGGCTTGCCGCTTCTGTAGTATCTATTCTCAATTCTTGAAATCCTGCTTTTAAATCCAATGAATTACAATATGGCAGGAAATGTAAGGAATACGGGATAGACGGTCGTCTGTACGGATTTATTGTGAATGCGTTTGTACATTTTCCTGTGGCAAGGAGGAAAGTGTATGACGAACAATGTAACTGCAAAACTACAAAATTTGAATCTGGAAGACCGGTTTCTCTTCGATGAAACCATGGAGGATCAGGAAGCCTATCAGGCGGCGGTGAGTATTCTGCTTGACGAGGAAATACAGCTGCTGAAGCAGCCGGAAACAGAAAAGGAACTGCGGGTTTCGCCCCTGCTCCGGGAGATCCGGCTGGATGTGGTGAGCATGGATCAGCAGGGAAAGATCTACTACACGGAAATGCAAAAGAAGGACACCGGCAATCTCAAAAAGCGAAGCCGATATTACCAGGCGCAGATGGATGTATCCCTTTTGGAGCCTGGCAGTGCAGATTTCAACCTGCTTAACGACAGCTGTTTTATTATGATAGCGCCCTTTGACCTGTTTGGGAAGAAACTGTATAAATATACCTTTGAGGGAACCTGCCGGGAATGTCCGGAGCTGTGTCTGGAAGATGGTGCCATGAGAGTATTCATTAATACCAGGGGAACCAACCGGGAGGATTTTTCACAGGAATTTCTGGATTTTATGGAGTATATCAGCTCATCCACGGATCAGGTTGCAGGCAGGACGACCAGCGGTAAGATCAAGTTGATCCATGAGCGGGTTAAGAAAATCAGGCTTTCAGAAAAGATGGGGGTGAAATATATGCAGAAATGGGAAGAACTCGTATATGCAAGAGACGAGGGACGGCTGGAGGGGCGCATTGAAGGACGTAACGAAGGACGTAACGAAGAGCATGCTTGTCTTTTGATCCGAAACATAGAATCCATTATGAAAAATTTAAAACTGGATCTGGGAAAAGCATGTGAAAGTATTGGAACTACTGTTGAAGAATATCATCAGGCAAAGGCAAACCTGCAAAGGTATGCCGCTGAAAGAGAACAGGAGGAATAAAAGTTATTTTACATAAAGAAGCCGTTGCAATAGCAGACCAATTATCTGTCAGGCAGCGGCTTTTTTCTATGCTTAAAAACAGGGCATGCGAAGCGCTGTACGCTATCCCATGCCCTGTTTTTAAACGTACAAGTCGAATAAATGCAAAAAAATTTGCAAATAATATAATTGCAGAAATGAACTATTTATGTGATTGATTCCAGAATGCCCCATGTTTTTATAAAATATTTTCAGGGTTATATATTTGAGCTGGGAGGATATTGGTGAAGATAGATTATAAAGACCTGGGAATCAGAATAAAGCGTAGACGAGAAGAACTGAAAATGTCTCAGGCGGAGCTTGCCGCAAGGGCGGATTTATCCACACAGCATATCAGCAATGTGGAAAATGCCAGAAGTAAGATAGGCTTGGACAAGCTGGTGACGATCGCCAATATACTTAACTGTTCGGTGGATGAGCTTTTGTGCGGAAGCATGAAAACGGGAAGCAGAACTATTTACAGTGATGAGATTGCAGGTATTATTGAGGATTTTTCAGATACGGAGATCAGGATTTTACCGGAGTTTTTGCGCAATTATAATTATATTTATAAACTGCTTAAGCAGAACATAAAAGAGGACGGAGAACCCTAAGTGCAGGAGGCTTGCTTGAACTAAGATTCCAATTGCTGTCCATGGAAGGTGCTTTACAGAAGAATCAGGAAGACTTACATTAAAAGTTACAGAGAGCAGATTTTTCTATTATAGCATAAGAGGTGATTGGAATGTTAAAGATAGCCATATGTGAGGATGAGCCAAGGTATGCGGAGGATTTGGAATGGAGTCTCCAGGTTTGGGCGACCAACACGGGAAATAACATTAAGATCCGGAAATTTGATAATGGGATTCCCCTTTTATCCTGTATTGATGTGAATGGTGCCTTTGACATCATATTTTTGGACGTGGAAATGGACAAGATGAATGGTCTGGAGACGGCGGCAAAGATCAGGGAGAAGGATTTTATTACCAGTCTTATTTTTGTGTCGCAATATGAAGATTATTACAAGAAAGCTTATGAGGTGCATCCCTTTCATTTTCTGAGCAAGCCGATTCACCCCAGGAAGCTGGAAGAAACCATGGATTCTTTTATGCGGATGAAAAGGCAGGATATAGAAACCTTTACTTTCAATATTAATAAAACGAGATATAGCCTTCTGCTGAGCGATATTATTTACTTTTATAGTGAAAGCAGGCAGATTCATGTGGTGTGCAGGGAGCAGAAATATACTTTTTACGGCAAGCTGGGAAATGTGCAAAAGGAGCTGGAGGAAAAGGATCACCGTTTTTTGCGCATTCATCAGTCTTATCTGGTGAACATGAAATATGTAAAGGAATTTCACTATAAAGAACTGGTGCTGTTCAATGGGCAGTCGTTGTATATCAGCAAGGAAAACAGAAAGAAAATACGGGAAATTCACATGATGCTGTTGGAGGAAGAAAACTAAAGTACAGTTGGTTGGCAGGTGATGCAAATGGAAACACAAATTTTTGCCTGGATGATGGACATTTTTTTCATATTTACATTACATATTTTATATAAGCAGCTGCTGGGAGTCAAATACAAAAGCAAGCTGCTTTTATTTTTGGGATGGAGCGTATGCTTTGTGTTGTGGAACGTGAGCAGTTATCTGTTTATAAGCAACGCGCTGGTCAGCAATGTATGCACCAGCATTATCTGTTTTCTGACGCTGTGTCTGTTTTATAATGGAAGCGCAGGAACGAAAATAGTGCTTGCATTCCTCGTAGTGGCGCTGGGGGTCATAGCGGAAGGCATTACGGTATTTTTGCTCAAAATCCTGGATATGTTTACCAGGGAAGGGTATAGGTATAACGGGGAGCATACCTTCCGGCATATGGCAAATGCCCTGTCTAAGCTGATGTGCTTTGTTTTTGTGAAGGTCATTACGGCAATTTCCGCAAAAAAGCCTCAGATCAAAATTGGGATAGCGGAATGGACGGAGATCTTTTTGGCACCTGTGGGGAGTATTATTATCTGTTATGCCATATGGTGGGATGCGCAGAACCGAATCGACTTTGCCAGGATTGTAATTTTAGGGGTGCTGCTGATTATCAATCTGGCAACTTACTATTTGTACCAGAAAATACAGACTCATGCCATGGAGCATATGGAAAACGAACTGATCAGGCAGCAAAATGAATATTACCGTCTGCGGTACGAAGAGTTTGAAAAGCAATGGCTGAAGCTGCGCAGGATGCGCCATGATATGGCAAATAGCTGTGCCCTGGAAATGGGCTATCTGGAAAAGGAACAGTATGGACAACTGTTGAACCATTATCAGGAACGGCTGGGGCGGATCAAGCAGCAGGGGGATGTGATCAATACAGGGAATATCGGTATTGATTCTATTTTAAATTATAAGATGGAGCTTGCCAGAGAATACCAGATCCAGGTGGAAAAAGAGATCAAAACAGCCGGTGAGGTTGCAATCAGCAATATGGAATTAAATATTTTGATCGGCAACCTGTTTGATAATGCAATGGAAGCAGTCAGGGAACTGGCATTGGAGAAAAGGAAGATTCGGTTTGTGCTTAAGACCAACGCTACCGGATTTCTCTTTGAAATTTATAATCCCTATGAAGGAAAAAGAATTCAAAACAGAGAGGACAAGTTCCTGACAACAAAGGAAGACCGCATTCATCATGGCCTTGGATTGAAGGAAGTGGAGGAGATTGTCAAAAAATATGACGGAAAGATGACGATTTATGGTGCGGAAGGTGAATTTGGTGTCAAAATATTTACATATATGTATAAAGAAAGCTAATTTTGACGAGCAGAGGGTTTGTTTTTGACATAACTATATAAGTTGGGGCGGAGAAAGGCTTATGATGTAAAATAAAAAGGAGAGATTGAAAGCATGAAAAAAATTACAAATTCATTTTTAAAAGCAGCTGTAACTGCTTTGACAGGATTTATTTTCCTTATGCCCCTGTACACCTGCTTTTTCTTTGTGCATCAGCCTAAGCTGCCTGAAGAGATAAATGATTTCAGAAAGCATGATTAATGGCATTTTCAGAAGAATTGCACTGAGATTTGCGGAAAACGGAGCTATCCAGGAAAAGTATGTGGAACTGTATACAGTAGCGATCGAGTCGGCGTTTGCCATGATGATCAACATAGCTACCACATTGACCATAAGTTATCTGCTTGGTATGTGGTGGCACGGGGTGATCTTATTTGCGGCATTTATTCCCCTTCGCTCCTATGCGGGAGGGTATCACGCAAGAGGCTACATAAGCTGCTATCTGGAATCCTGTACCCTGCTGACGGCAATGCTTTTGATCATAAAGTGTATTCTTCAAGGGGGAAAAATCATTCCAGGCATATGGATCTTATTTGTGGCAGCGATTGCCGTGGTTTTTTTTCTTGCGCCTCTGGCGGATGAAAATAAGCCTATTTCCGAAAAAGAGACGGTGGTATTCAAAAGAAGAACCAGAATCATCCTGGTGCTGGAGGGAGTTATTTCCTTAGGGCTTGGAATAGGAAAGAGCCAATACTGTTATGGTATTATCATGGCAGTAATGCTCAGCGCATTGTTGCTGTTGCTTTATAAGGCCAGAGAAGCCGTGCTACGGCACAGACAAAATGAATAAGAAATGAGGGCATGTTGGGAGAAAAACATGCCGGATCAGAGAACCGCTTTCGCAGAAGACTGCAGAAGCGGTTTTTTGATTTATATTTGTGTGATTTGTATTTGTGTGATAAAATAAAGGAAATATGCTTAAGTATGAGGTAAAGGAAGCGTGAAACGACTCAGTGGGATTGTGCCCTGCTATAATGAAGAAGAGAATATAGTGGATTTCTATCAGGAATTTATGAAGAATGAAGCGTTCTTTAAGGAAAAAGAAATAGAGTTGGAGCTGTGGTACATCAACGACGGTTCCCGGGACTGCACGGCATCAGAGGTAAAAAAGCTGGTTCAAAAGGACAGCCGCGTTCATCTGCTTTCCTTTTCCAGGAATTTCGGAAAGGAAGCCGCGATCTATGCAGGAATGGAGAAGGCAAAAGGAGATTATGTGGTCTTTTTGGATGCGGATCTTCAGGATCCTCCGTCGCTGCTGCCTGAAATGTACCGTTATTTGGAGCAGGGGTATGATTCAGTGGCAACCAGAAGAGTTACCCGTAAGGGTGAGCCACCTGTCCGTTCTTTTTTTGCCAGGATCTTTTACCGCATGATGAAGAAGATCTCCAAAACGGAAATTATGGACGGAGCAAGAGATTATCGTCTTATGACACGGCAGGTGGTTGACGCGATCCTGTCTATGCCTGAGTACAACCGATTCAGTAAAGGAATCTTTGGCTGGGTGGGATTTGAAACCAAATGGCTTGAATTTGAAAACATTGAGCGAAAGAAGGGGGAAACCAAGTGGTCCTTCTGGAAGCTGTTTCTTTATTCTCTGGATGGGGTGACGGCGTTTTCTACGGCGCCTCTTGCCTTTGCCGCTTTTATGGGCGTACTGTTTTGCCTTGCGGCTTTTGCATTGATTATTTTTACCATTGTCAGGAAAGCGATCTTTGGAGATCCTACCTCGGGGTGGCCGTCGCTGGTGTGTATCATTTCCCTGATCAGCGGCGTGCAGCTGTTCTGTCTGGGGATCGTAGGGCAATATCTTGCCAAAACGTATATGGAAGTGAAAAGAAGACCAATCTATCTTGTGAAAGAGGAAATTTAAATGAAAGGGCAGGAGGATCTGATCAGCATTGTGGTGCCGGTGTACAACGCCGGCGCTTATATAGAAGAAACCATAGAAATGGTTCGCGCCCAAACCTATGGGGAGTGGGAACTGATTCTGGTAGACGACTGCTCTGAGGATGATAGTGCCTCACGCATTGAAAAGGCAATTACAGGAGACAATACCAATATCAGGTTAATCCGGAAAAAGGTGAACGAAGGCGCCGCCAGGGCAAGAAACACAGGAATGGAAGCGGCGAAAGGCAGGTACGTTGCTTTTCTGGATGCAGATGACGTGTGGATGCCGGACAAGCTGGAAAAAGAGCTTGCCTTTATGAAGGAAAAGAAAGCAGCGTTTGTATTTACTGCTTATGAATTTGGCGATGAAAAAGCGAGAAGAACGGGAAAGATCGTACATGTCCCCCCTGTCCTGAGGTATCGCCAGGCACTTTCCAGAACCATTATTTTTACCAGTACCGTTTTATTGGATACGAGGCTTACCGGGTGGGAACTGATACGGATGCCGGAGGTGAAAAGCGAGGATACGGCGACCTGGTGGAGGATCTTGCGGCGTTTCGATGCCTGTGGGCTTGACCAGGTGCTGACCATCTACCGCAGACCTGCAAAGTCTTTATCCTCCAACAAGGTGGAAGCGGTGAGAAGAATCTGGAATCTGTATCGAAAGGAAGAAAAGCTTTCCCTGTGGAAAAGCTGCTATAACCTGTTTTTCTGGGCGCTGCGCGCTACCCTTAGAAGGTTGTAAACAGGCAATGGGAAAGGGGCTTCCCGTGCAGGAGGAATACAAGTGAAACGTTTAGAATCTCTGAAAAAAATCATTGCATTATGGTTGAGCTATGTGGGCTTGCTCATGCAGGTGGTGGTTTATGGATATATATGGCTGGAATATTATTATCCCATTATCAATAATTTTAACCGTGGATTGAAGTATGAGCGGAATGGACATATTTTGATTATTGGTTTATATCTCATTTTATTGTTTTTTTTCACCAAGACTTATGACGGATTGAAGATCGGTTACCTGAAGTCACTGGATATCTTTTTTGCCCAATTGTTTTCCCTGCTGATCGTAAATGTGTTTACATACTTTCAGCTTTCCTTGATGCATAACTGGCTGGTGCCGGTGGACTATTTTGCAGGCGCCACCATGGTGCAGCTTTTGATCGCCATTGTATGGTCGAGTATCTGTAATGTTGTCTATCGGAAAGTATTTCCCCCCCGGGAGATGCTTTTGATACACGGAGAGAGGGATATTGAGGATATCCTTCAGAAGTTTGCCTCCCGCAAGGATAAATATAACATTACAAAATGTATGGATATTAAAGAAGGCTTGATGAAGCTGGAACAGGAGATGGATCAGGGGTACGGCGCAGTGGTACTGTGGGATATTCATACGGAGGAAAGAAACCACCTAATCAAATATTGCTACAGCAGATCCATTCGGGTTTATATGATGCCTAAAATACCGGATGTTCTGATCAAGGGATCTGATCAATTGCATCTTTTTGATACGCCTATCTTTATGACCCGGGAGTATGCATTGACGGTAGAGCAGAGGTTGACGAAGCGTCTCATCGATATTGTATGTGCGTTGATTCTTCTAGTCATTACTTCACCGCTGATGCTTGTTACGGCAATTTTGATCAAGTGCTATGACGGAGGCCCGGTGCTGTATAAACAGGTGCGCTGTACCATCGGAGGCAGAAAATTTCGGATTATGAAATTCAGAAGCATGCGGGTGGATGCGGAAAAGGACGGTGTGGCAAGACTTGCCGCCAAGGATGACAACCGGGTTACGCCTATCGGGAAATTTATCAGGGCAGTGCGGATCGATGAGCTGCCGCAGCTTTTCAATATTTTAATAGGGGATATGACCTTTATCGGTCCCAGACCGGAGCGACCTGAAATTATTGAACAGTATGTGGAGGATATGCCGGAGTTTGTTTTTCGGATGAAGGTAAAGGCAGGGCTTGCCGGTTATGCACAGGTTTACGGAAAGTATAATACAACGCCTTATGATAAATTGAAATTGGATCTCACGTATATTGAAAATTATTCGGTATGGCTGGATTTGAGGCTGATGCTTTTGACGCTGAAGATCCTGTTCAAGCCGGAAAGCACAGAGGGCGTTGAAACAACACAGGTAACGGCAATGAAGACCTTAAAAGCGGGAGAATGCTTAGACGATGAAGATGGAAAAGAATGAAGAATATCTGAACAGAGGAATGGACCTGAAACGGCTGATGCTGTATCTGCAGCGGCGGATATGGCTTGTCGTGGTGCTTGCTGTTTTGGGCGCCACCTGCGGAGGCGTTGTTTATCAGGTAGTGCGTTCCATGAAAATGCCGGTGGAATATAAAGCGGTGTCCAAACTGTATATCAGTTTTGGCCATGATGAAAGCGGGGAGGTCTACCAGTATTACAACGGTTATACCTGGAACGATCTGCTGGATACAGATCCCATTATGGAACTGGTAATGAAGGGGCTGCCAGGGTATGAAAAGGAGCAGGTATGCGAAGCTACCACTGCGGAAATTTTATCAGATATCAGGCTTCTCACGGTTACTGTAAGGGGAGAAAATGAAAAGGTTGTCCGGGAGATCAGAAATGCAGTGGAGACAGGGCTGCGGGAGTATGCAAGGGATGATGAAGAACTGGAGCAGATCAAGGTAATCCGCTCAGGCGTTCCGGAAAGAGTCTATTGGGACGACAGAACCACATCTGCCTGCGTTACCGGAGCGATTATTCTGGGGACACTGGCGCTTTTGGGTATTCTGTGCAGCTATGCGCTGGACGAATCGGTATATGTGCAGGAGGATATCGAAAAAAGATATCCGTATAAGGCGCTTGGCATATTGACCAAAAACCAAAAGGGGCTGCAGCCCTATGCAAGAGAATTGAAGGCAAATATTCGCTATGCAATGGGAGAAGGGCGAACCTTTGCCATTGTGGACATGGCGGACCATGGGGACACCCGCAGGCTGGAGCTGGAAAGATTATTAAGCAGTGAAGGATTGGAGGCGTTTACAGGCACAGCGCCGGAAGAGGAAGGGTTTAGCTGGAACAGAGAGGTAAAAGAAGAGTTCCCTGAAAAAAACAGTGAGTGGGATATTTTGGCTTTCAACGGCAGTGTTTTAGGGGAAGAAGAATGCAGAATGATCAGAGAAGCAGGGGGTGTAATTCTGCTGCTTCCTTTTGGGACAGATACAGGAAGGAAGTGTTCCCGAATCCTGACCCTCCTGAAAAATCAGGATTGTAAGGTGCTGGGAATGTTGATCGCCCAGGCGGATGAGGAATTTTTAAATCGCTACTTTGCATCCTGAGAAGGGTGTTTGGGAGAATTGAGGAAGCTATGAGATTGCAGGTACTGGTGGCGGCGGTGAATCAGGATGTAAGCCGCCTGGCAGAAAAAATGAATTTGCAGACAGAAGCAGTTATTGTAAATCAGTGCGACCATTTTGCCTATCAGGAATATTCCCACAGAGGAAGAACGATCCGGTGCTTTTCCATGGCGGAGCGGGGAGTAGGTTTAAACAGAAATACTGCTCTTATGCATGCAGATGGGGAGCTTTGCCTGTTTTCTGATGAGGATATTGTCTTTTATCCGGAATACGAAAAAATGGTGTGCAGCGCGTTTGAACAGAATGAAGATGCAGATGTAATCAGCTTCAACTTTAAGGTAGATCCTCGCCGCGCCACTTATTATAACAGGAAACAGGGGAGGATCAGATGGTATAATTACGGCAGGTATCCCACCTATGCAGTGGCGGCAAGAATAGAATCCCTGCGCCGTGCCAACGTAAGCTTTTCCCTGTTATTCGGAGGAGGAGCAAGATACAGCAACGGAGAGGACAGCCTGTTTTTACATGACTGCCTGAAGAAAGGGCTGCATCTGTATCGTGCCACAGCGGAGCTGGGTGAGGAAGTTTACCGGGAGTCCACCTGGTTTCAGGGATATAACCGGAAGTTCTTTACGGACAGAGGCGTGCTTTATCATCATCTTTACGGCAGCCTTGCCAAATTATTTTCCCTGCGTTTTCTGTATGCCCACAGGGGAGAACTGTTAAAAGAAACCTCCCTGAAATCTGCATATGGGATGATGAAGCAGGGAATCAGAGAAGGAAAGGACAGGAATGGTCTTCAGGGAGAAAGCTTCCGGAAGCAGGAGAGACTATGATTTTATACGTAATAGTGGCGGCAGTGACGGTTTTGTTGGGACTTGTCGTGGATAACCGCTGTAAACATGAAAGAAATACGGTAAGCAGGCAGCAGATACTGAACAGACTTTGTCTGGTATCTGTTTTTCTGCTTTTATTCTCCCTTGCAGCGTGCCGGCTGAACGTGGGAAACGACTATGCAAAATACGTGGAATTTATGCATTTAATTAACTGTGACGCCTTCGTACCCACAGAATTTGGTTTTAATTGGATCGTAAAGTTCCTTTATGAGATCAGCGGCTTTGAAAATTACCTGCTGGTGTTTGCTTTTTTTGCTTTCTTTACGATCCTGTTTTTTCTGATCGCCATATACAGACAGGCGGATTCCTTTGGTTTTAGTTTTTTTCTGTTTATGGCATTGGGCTACTATTTTCAATCTTTCAACACCGTGCGCTACTATCTGGCGCTTGCCCTTGCGGTGCTTGCCATTCCCTATGTGCTGCGAAAGGAATGGATGAAATTTGTGCTGCTGGTATTGCTGGGCGCTACCCTTCACAAATCTATTCTGGTGGTGCTCCCGCTGTATATCCTGGCTTCCCTGGCATGGAAAAAGTGGCAGCTTGCCCTGGCGGCAGTTTTTTGCAGCACCTTCTTTTTTCTTCAGGATTTCTATTTAAAGGTGGTAATTTTCCTTTATCCTACCTATGAGGACACGGAATATCTGGAAGGAGGCACCAGTCTGGTGAACATAGCCCGCTGTACCGCCGTTTTGCTCCTCTCCCTGATCTGTTACCAAAAAACCATAAAAGATAATAAGCGCAACCGCTTTTACTTTTACTGCAATTTAGGCGCTCTGGCGATGTACGTGTGCTGTTCCTTCCTGCCCATCATCTCTAGAATCGGCTATTACCTGACCATCACCCATATTTTTTTCCTGCCTGCGCTCCTTGCAGGCATAGAAAATTCTAAGCTGAGGAAACTTCTTACGGCAGGAGTCATAGGCGCGGCAATCCTTTACTTTGCAGTCTTTATTCTTATGAAAGCAGGAAACGACGGATTACGCATTCTACCCTATGAAACCTTTATGTTTCATGATATGGTACCCATTTTGTCAGACGTAAACTGAGGTTAGCAGGTGCATGAATAAAAAAGGAGTAATTGAATGAATCCATATTTTTCGATTCTGGTGGTTTGCCTGAATCCAGGGGATAAACTGAAAAAAACGTTGGAAAGCATTAACATGCAGACATTTCAGGAATTTGAAGTGGTCGTAAAGGATGGAGGCTCATCAGACGGAGCACTTGCCTGTGCTTATGATTTGGAGAAGGAATGGGAAAAGGGAGAGGGGCGCAGGCTTCGGGTGATAGAAAGGAAGGATGGCGGTATTTATGACGCCATGAACCAGGCGGCGGAGGAAGCGGAAGGAAGGTATCTCTATTTTCTGAATTGCGGGGATCGGTTTTATGGGTCTGATGTTCTGGAAAAAATGCGGGAATTTATAGAGAGCAGGGGAGCGGAAGAGGGAATTTTTTACGGCGATATTTATGAGCGGCTGACCGGGCAGAGGGTTGCCTCCAATCCCCGGATGGACGCTTTTGGGTGTTATCGGAATGTGCCCTGTCATCAGGCGTGTTTTTATTCCCGGAGGATTTTCGGGGAGCATCCTTTTGATACGGGGTATCTGGTAAGGGCGGATTATGAGCAGTTTTTGTGGTGCTTTTTTGTGGGGCAGAAAAGGGAAAAGCTGGTGTTTGCATATGGAGATATGTTGATTGCTGATTACGAAGGAGGAGGTTTTTCGGAAACCAGGGAAAACAGGAAGGTTTCCGCAAAGGAGCACAGGGAGATCACAGGGAAGTATATGACGGGAGGGCAGCGGTTTCGCTTTAAAATGATCCTGCTGCTTACACTTTCGCCTCTTCGCACGAAGATCGCGGAAAATGAAAAGACGGCAGGGGTTTACAACCGCTTGAAGGAAATTGTTTATGCCGGAAAAGGTCAAAAAAGATGAAAGAGATGAAAAAGGTTTTATGGGTTTGCAATATTATGATTCCTGCAATCGGGCGGGAATTGAAGCTTCCTTACAGCAACCGTGAGGGATGGCTTTCCGGCATTTTTGAGAGAGTGCAGAAGGAGGATGCGCCTTTCCGGCTGGGTGTCTGTTTTCCTGTGGGAGGGGAAGCGCTTGGAGAGGTGCAGGGAAAAGGCACGGAACGGGTAAGGAGTTTCACGGTGGGAAATACCTGCTGCTATGCTTTTGCAGAGGATTTGGGAAGGCCTGAGGTTTATGATGAAGGTCTGGAGAAAGACTTTGCCTGGATTTTGGAGGATTTCAAACCGGATCTGGTTCATATTTTTGGAACCGAGTTTCCCCATGCGCTGGCGGCGGTAAGGGCTTTTGGGAACCCAGGGAGAACGTTGGTGGGGATACAGGGGCTTTGCGGAGAGATTGCAGAGGTTTATATGGCAGGGCTGCCCGGACAGGTACAGAAAAAAGTCACCTTCAGGGATCTGGTGCGAAGGGATTCCATCAGGCAGCAGCAGGAAAAGTTCCGATGTCGGGGAGAGAGAGAAAAGAAGGTGATACTGGGCTGCGGCAATATTACAGGCAGGACCCGGTTTGACCGTGAAGGTACGGCAAAAATCAATCCTGAGGCAAGATATTATCCCATGAATGAGACGCTGAGAGGGGAATTTTACCAGGGAAAATGGGAGCTTGAAAAGTGTCTGGAACACAGTATTTTTCTTGCCCAGGGAGATTATCCTTTAAAGGGGATGCATTTTGTGCTGGCGGCGGCGGCGCTGCTTTTGCCGGAATATCCGGATTTAAAGCTTTATGTGGCAGGGAATAGTATAGTGGAGCATCATTCTTTGAAGGAAAAGCTGAAGCTTTCTGCTTATGGAAAATATCTTCTGAAGCTGATGAAGCGTAAGCATCTGGAAGAACATGTGGTTATGACGGGAAAACTGGACGCAGGGGAAATGAAGGAGCGGTTTCTGAAAAGCAGTGTATTTGTGTGCGCTTCTGTCTTGGAGAATTCCCCTAATACAGTAGGAGAAGCGCAGCTTTTGGGAGTCCCGGTGGCGGCTTCCCGGGCGGGAGGCATTCCGGATATGATTGCAGAGGGGGAGGACGGGCTTTTGTTTCCTCCGGGAGACGTAGGTCAGATGGCGGAAAAGATCAAATTGCTGTGGGATAGAAGAAGAGATGAAAGTGGATGCTGCCTTGCCCAGCGCATTTCAGAAGGGGCAAGGAGAAGGGCCAGGCTGGTGCATGATGGGGAGAAAAATTATTTAAGATTGTTAGAGATTTACGATGCCATAGGGGAGGAAGCAAAGGGATGAGGGTTACCTTTATATCCAATTATATCAATCATCATCAGATCCCCTTTTCCAATGCCTGCTATAAGCTGCTGGGGGAGGACTATCATTTTATTCAGACCATGCCCATGGAGCAGGAGCGGCTTAATATGGGATGGAGCCCGGAAGGGGAAAAGCTGCCCTATGTGTGCCGTTTGTATGAGGAGGAAGAGCGGTGCAGACGTTTGATTATGGAAAGCGATGTGCTGCTTGCAGGATGGAGCGAAAGGGAGGATCTGGTGCAGGCGCGTTTAAATGCGGGCAAACTGACAGTGCGCATCAGTGAACGGATATACAGGGAAGGGCAGTGGAAGGCATTGTCCCCCAGAGGCTTGCGGCATAAATACAGGGAGCATACCAGATACCGGAACCAGCCTGTTTATCTTCTCTGCGCAGGCGCCTATGTGGCTTCTGATTTCCACCTGATCGGCGCTTATCCTGATAAGATGTTTAAATGGGGTTACTTTCCGGAAACCAGATATTATTCGGAGGAAGAGCTGGATGAGATAAAAGGAGATGAGAACCGTTTGACCAATATTGTATGGGCGGGACGGTTTATTCCATTGAAGCATCCGGAATATATGCTTCGCCTGGGAGAGGCGCTAAACAGAAAAGAATTGCAGTCATGGAACCGGGATCGGAAGATCCATATTCATATGATCGGCGGCGGAGAGCTGGAGGAAGAGCTGCGAAAAAACTGTCGGACCCGGGGATTGGAAAAAATGATTACCTTCCATGGATTCAAAAGCCCTGAGGAAACCAGGGACATTATGGCAAAGTGCCATATTGCCGTATTTACCAGCAGCCATTTAGAGGGCTGGGGCGCTGTGGTGAATGAGGAAATGAACAGCGGCTGTGCGGTGGTTGCCAATGTACAGGCAGGCGCCGTGCCTTACCTGATCCGGCAAAAGGAAAACGGCATGGTCTATCCTGATAATGATTACAACGAAATGGAGAAGGCAGTGCGGTATCTGCTGGACCGCCCTATGGAGAGAAAAATGATGGGCAGAAAGGCATACTGGACCATTGTTAATAGCTGGAATGGGGAGAACGGGGCAAAGGAACTGCTCCGTATGCTGGAAGGTCTTATGGAAGGAAGAGTGGAGCCGCCAGGGGAGGGACCTTTAAGCGCCGCTCCTGTGATCAGACCAGGGAAAATGGTGGAGTGGATGAAAAAGGATTCGGAAAGGAGAGGAATTCAATGGAAAGTACCGGAAAGCCGGTTCTGATCAGCGTGATCGTGCCGGTTTATAACATCATAGATCTGCTTCCAAGGTGCGTGAATTCCATACGAAGACAGACCTATCGCAATATAGAGATCATATTGGTGGACGATGGCTCTACCGATAACAGCGGCGCCCTTGCGGAGAAAATGGCGCTGGAAGATAAAAGAGTCCGGGTCTTCCACAAAGAAAACGGAGGCTCTTCCTCGGCGAGAAATCTGGGAATTTCCAAGGCGAGAGGAGAATACATAGGATTTGTGGACAGCGACGACTTCATCGAGCCTCGGATGTATGAAAAACTTCTTGCGGTAGCGCTGGGAGAAGGGCTTATGATGGTGCAGATCTCCCGGGATGAGATCGACGAGCAGGGCAACCGGATGCCGGATGTGTGCCAGCCTCCGGAGGAACCGGAATTGTGGGATTGCCAGCACTTTATGCGGGAGCTGCTTTTGCACAAAGGAGACTGTTCCTTTTGCACCAAGTTGATCCATGCGTCCCTGTTACAGGAGGAGCGGTTCCCGGAAGGAGAGTTGAACGAGGATTTCCACCTGCTGGTGAGGCTGCTTCCAAAGGTTACCGGGGTTGCGATCCTGCCGGATCAGGACTATCATGTATATTATCGCTATGGCAGTAATACCAGAACCCGAAACAGGGAGGAATTTCCCCGGGTTTTTACAGATATTGTGAGAAATGCAGACCGGGTCTATGAGATCGTGGGCAGAGAATATCCGGCGCTTTTGCCGGAGGCGATGCGGTTCGGGCTGATCCAGCGTCTGGACTATATGCTTCATATTCCTATTTCCATGATGAATGGGAAAAATGAATTTTATGTTCAGGTTAAAAAGTATCTGAAAGCACATAAACGGGATGTGCGCCAATCGCCTTATCTGACCAAAAAGAACAAAAAATATTTATTGATTTTAGGCACGTCTCCCAAGCTTGCAAGAAGAGTGCACAGGATATTAAAAGGGAAGCAGGAATGAATACTGTATCGTCAAAGAAACAAAATTTTATATTTATAGTGATTATGGCTTTGCTGCTTGGAGTGCAGCTGCTGGTCTTGATCTACTATGGGAATCGGAAAGCGGGGTTCCATGAGGATGAGCTGTATACCTATTATTCCAGTAACAAGACGGCGGGGCTTTTTGTAAACGACAGGCAGTGGCTGGAGCGGGACGAGCTTAGAAACGATTTTGTGGTGCTGCCGGGAGAAGGTTTTCGCTACAATGTAGTAAAGCAGATGCAGTCCTGGGATGTGCATCCCCCTTTTTATTATTACCTTTTTCATACGGCATGTTCCCTTTTCCCGGGAGTGTTCAGCAAATGGCTGGGGATCGGCGTAAACCTGATCGGATACGCAGGTTCTTTCTGGCTTCTCGCCTATGGCGTATATACCGCTGTGACCTGTAGGGAGAAGGTTATGGAAAAGGAGAAGGAAAAAGAAAAGACAAGGAACAAAGGGCGGCTGATCGCTTTCCTCACCTGCCTTGGATGGGGATTCTCCAGCGCGGTGATTTCAGGAGTGATGTTTATCCGGATGTATCAATGGCTGACTTTCTTTATTCTTCTTTGCCTTGGGCTGCACCTTCGCGTTCTGAAAAAAGGGGATTTTAGGATCGTAACCTTTTTTCTGCCCCTTGCATTGACGGTTTTTCTGGGATTTCTGACCCAGTATTATTATATTATTTTTCACTTTTTCCTGGGACTTGCCTTTTGCTTCTGGCTGATCAAAAACAGGAAGGTGAAAGAACTGCTTGCCTACGGAGGGGCTTGCGGGGTGGGCTTTGTGGGAGCAGTGCTGTATTATCCGGCAAGCATGTCCCATATTTTAAGAGGCTACAGGGGAACGGAGGCGGTCAGCGAATTCAGCGATGTGTCCAATACCTGGGAACGGCTCCGGTTCTTTTATGGATTATTTGACGATTATGTGATGAATGGCACATTAAGCTGGTGGCTTCTTGGGATCTGCCTTCTTGCCGTGACCCTTGGGTATCTGCGGAAAAGGGGAAAAAGAAATGTTTCTTCTTCTGGAGCGGCATGGGGTATGATTTTATTTGCCTGCGCCGGTTATTTTTTTACCGTTTCCAAAACTGCGCTGCTTTTGGGGGAAACCTCCAACCGTTATCAGCTTCCCGTTTACGGATTGCTGCTGTTCCTTCTTTTGTATGGAGCGTGGGCGGCATTTACTGGGATAGTGGAACCATTTGTCAACGGAAAAAAGGAAAAAATGGGAATGTGGATTCTCGCCGGGATATTTGGCATGGTTTTATTGCTGACGGAAGGATTGGCGTTGAAAGGCGGCAGAGTGTTTTTCCTGTACGAAGAGGAGAAGGAAGCAATGTCCTTTGTACAGGAGCATAAGGAGGATACGGTAGTGGTTTTCTACAATGAAGCCTCTGCCGACCATATCTGGTGGCTGGCGGATGAATTGATGGAGTATGAAAAGGTATATCTGGCAAGCCAGGGGAATCAGGAGCCCATCGATGATGAAAGTATTTTGGAAAGCGATCGTTTACTGGTTTACGTGGCTGACCATGAGAACGGGGAGGCATCCCTGGAGATGCTCTTAAATGTAAATCCCAGACTCAGCAGCTGTGAGGTGGAAATGGAGAAGGGGTTGTGGACTTTGTATGAGCTAAAGTGACACGCGCAACTGAAAATATACGTGAAAAACCTTAAAAGCACCACAAAATTGGTTGGAGTTGCCCTCGCGCAACCGCAAAATAAGAGATGTAAATGAGGCGGGTCGGATGAACTGACCGGAAAAAAGCGGTTGAAATGGAGGAGAAAAAATGAGCTTTGGAGAAAATTTACAGTTTTTAAGAAAACAGAAGGAGATCACCCAGGAGCAACTGGCGGAACAGCTGGAGGTATCCAGACAATCCGTTTCCAAGTGGGAATCCGGAACAAGCTATCCCGAAATGGATAAACTTTTACAGATCTGCAGTATGTTTCAATGCAATATGGATACCCTGATGCAGGGAGACGTAAGCAGTGATTTTGCAGAGGATGTGTGTGGTTACGACCGATTCCAAAACCGATTTATCAAAATGATTACGGCTGGGGTAGGGCTGATTCTTCTTGGACTCAGCGTTATGACGATGCTTGCTGGCATGGGGATCAGCGAATCTTTAAGTACGGCGGCATTTTTTGTTTTTCTGATCATAGCCGTTATGATCTTTGTAGTTATGGGAATGCAGAATGAAAGATTTCGCCAGAAAAACCCGGTGATTCAGAATTTCTACGGGGACGAGGAGAAAGAGCGCGCCTACCAGAAATTCACGGTAAGAATTGCGGTAGGGATCGGCATCATTTTGATCAGTGTGCTTTTTGTACTTATTGGTTATGAAGTGGCGGAGGAAATAAAGGAGGAATTTATATCCGGATTTTTTCTGCTTATGCTTACTGCAGGAGTTTCTACTCTGGTATATGCCGGAATGCAGAAGTCAAAATATGATATTGAAGGCTACAATAAAGAGACAAATCCCTCTCCTGAAAGAAGGAAGAGGGATGAGTTGAAAGGAAAGATCTGCGGATGTATTATGCTGGTGGCGACGATCATTTTTCTGATCTGGAGCTTTAGCACGAACGCGTGGAGAATTACCTGGATCGTCTATGCGGTGGCAGGAATTTGCTGCGGCATTGTGGCGGTGGTCTTATCCAAGGATGATGAAAAAGAATAAATGAGTCCGGTTTAAAATCAGGATGGCGGGAGCCGGGATATATGGTATACTGTACATGCAGGCAATGTGTACGGTACAGACAAAGATATGCGCAAAGGAGGAACGATTACATGACAATATTCAGGGATTTATCTGTTTTGTGGTCTTTGTTCCATATATTGATTCTGTTTATGCTGTTGTATCGTTCCCGCTATTCCAGGAAAAAGACGTTTATTCTTACGGGAATTTCAATGGGAGCAGTGATTTTTCTGAATGTGGCAGGGGTGGCGCTCTACGGGGCGGGCGTTATGGGGAAGGTCTTTATATTAACGTGTACTCTGCCCAGCCTGGTGTTTTTCTGGTTTATTTCAAAGGATAGAAACGGAAGATTTTTCTTTACCTTTTGCCTGGCGGATACGGTTGCCTTGTGGATTATTGTGGTAACCAATATAGTAGATTATTATTTGGGGGGAGAACAATTTATTCTGATGTTCATTGGCAGGCTGACGCTGTTCCCACTGGTTGAATGGGTGGCGGTGCGGTATATCAGAAAACCCTATAAGGAGCTGCAGGAGGCTGTGCCGAAAGGGTGGGGCGTATTTGCAGGAATGACGGCGCTTTACTATGTTTTGCTCGCTGTTTTGGCAAATTTTCCGGTGGTCATTACCGCAAGAGAGCAGGAGCTTCCGGCTTTTATATTGGTACTGATTCTGATGCCCATGACCTATGCGACGATTCTTATGGCGCTTTATCGGCAGCTTTTGCTTCACCGGAAGCAGCAGGGTGAGCGTGTTTTACAGGAACAGAAGAATATGCTGGAGGCGCAGCTGGATAACCAACAGCGTATCCGGAAGATGAAGCATGACATGAAAGGATATACGGTTACACTTTTGGGGCTGCTCGCCGCAGATAAAACCAAAGAGGCAGTGGCATATTTAAAGGGAATAGAGACAGAGGTGGACGCCTTGTCAGAACAGCTTTGCGTTAACCCATACCTGAATGCGGTACTGGTTCACTATGCCGGGAAATTGGAGGCAATGGGGGCGGATTTTAAGAGGAATATACAGATCGGAAAGGAGGAACTGCCTCATATGGAGCTGTGTCAGATCCTCGCCAACGGGCTGGAAAACGCCTGCGATGCTTTAAAGGGGCTTGCTGTGGAGAAGCGGCAAGTTTCCCTGCATATGCGTTATAATAAGGGCTATCTTATGCTCAGGATCAGGAACCGCTGCAGGGATGATCTGTACGTGGAGTCGGGGACGATACCGACTACGGATAAGGAAGGGTATGATCATGGTTTCGGGCTTATTACCATAAACGAGGCGGCGGAGAGACTGAACGGGACGATGACATGTTATACGGAAAACGGGGATTTTGTATTGGATGTTATGGTTTCATGCAGCCAAGAATAAAACATTGCTGTACCCGTGGATTTATGATATGATGTTCGGAAAGGGCAAACCCCCTTTTTCAATTACAAAATCAATGGAGGAATTTTCATGTTGTTGGATAACCAAACGATTCTGATCACCGGAGGCACCGGCTCATTTGGTAAATGTTTTACCAAGTATGTGCTTACAAATTACAATCCCAGGAAGGTCATTATTTACTCCAGAGATGAATTTAAACAGTTTATAATGGAAAATGAGTTTAAAGAGTACAAGGACAAGCTGAGATTTTTCATAGGCGATGTGAGAGATAAGGAAAGGCTTAAAAGAGCCTTTGAGGGTGTAGATTACGTGATTCACGCCGCAGCTTTAAAGCAGGTTCCGGCGTGTGAATACAATCCCAATGAAGCGATCAAGACCAATATCCACGGCGCTCAGAACGTGATCGATGCGGCGCTGGATTCAGGGGTGAAAAAGGTAGTTGCGCTTTCCACCGATAAGGCGGTAAATCCGGTGAATCTGTACGGCGGAACCAAGCTGGTGTCAGACAAGCTGTTTATTGCGGCAAATGCCTACGCAGGGGCAAAGGATATTAACTTTTCCATTGTACGTTACGGAAATGTAGCGGGAAGCCGGGGATCTATTATTCCGGTATTCCACAATATCATCAAGAATGGAGGGAAGGAGCTTCCCATCACCGATTACCGCATGACCCGCTTCTGGATCAGCCTGACAGAGGGAGTGGAGTTGGTAATCAAGGCACTGGAGGAGGCAACCGGCGGGGAAACCTTTATCAGTAAAATTCCATCCTTTAAGGTGACGGACCTGGCTGAAGCAATGCTGCCCGGCTGTAAGATGCCGGAGATCGGCATCCGTCCGGGGGAAAAACTTCATGAGATCATGGTAACAGTGGAGGATTCCGCCACCACATATGAATATGACAAACACTTTATCGTGTATCCCCAGGTGGTCTGGAACGATAAACAGAAGATCAATTTAAGTGGACGGAAGGTAGAAGATGGATTTTCTTATAGCTCCGGCAACAATAAAGAGTGGCTCAGCGTGGAGGAGATCAAAGAACTGCTGAAAACAGTGGAACTGGAAAAGTAAAAAACGGCGGCTTACTGCATATAGTGAAAGAAAGGGCAAAATAAGGTGCATTGGAATTTTCAGTGCGCCTTTTTTCTTACGATGAGCCGACTCGCAGAGGAGGCGTTCGTAAAAAAATATCGAAGGAGGCAGCATGGATCTTAAAATTACAGACAATGCCATTGATGAGGCGATGAAATTACACCGAAGCAATCCGGCGGTGGACGCCCATCTGGATCTTGCAGGTGAAATTCTTTTAAGAAGACAGGGTGGGGAAAAAGACATTGTAGAGAAGCATTATCTACCGTACTTCCGCGCCGGAGGGATCAGACTGGTGGTCTCATCAGTTTATGTGGAAACCAGTAATCTGGAGCACGGATGGGAAAGTGCGCTGGAGCAGATCAGAGCGCTGAAGGAGGATGTGAAAGAGCTTGCAGAGGTTACACTGGTGGAAAGCAGGAAGGATCTGGAGGATCTTCTGGAAGGAGATGGCATTGGCATTCTATTGTATATGGAAGGATTGGACTGCATAGGCGAGGATCTGGAAAAACTGTCGGAATTGTATCGGCTGGGGGTCAGAGGGGCTTCCCTTACATGGAGCAGACCCAATGCGCTTGGAATGGGATGCTGTAAAGCGTTGGAGCACAGGCAGATTTCTGGGGGACTTTCCAAAATCGGCGTACAGGCGGTCAAAAGGCTGGAGGAATTGTCCATGTTTCTGGACGTCAGCCACTTAAATGACCAGGGATTTGAGGAGGTGTGCCGGATAGCAGAGAGAAGCTTTACGGCAACCCATTCCGGCAGCAGGCAGGTTTATGACAGCTATCGAAATCTGACAGATCAGCAGATCAGGGCGTTAGCAGGGCAGGGCGGCGTTATGGGGATGAACGGCTGTAAATACATTGCAGGTTCCCTGGAGGGAAACCATCTGGAAATGCTTTGCCGCCATATAGAGTATGAGACAAAGCTGGCAGGAAGCGGGCATGTAGGATATGGATTTGATCTGTGCGATTCCTATGGAAGGGCAAGGGCGGCGTTGAAAGGGGAGCGGTATACGGACAGAGACGACTGCCTTTTGGATCACAGTCAGGTACCGCTGGTGAGTGCGGCGCTGCTGCAGAGGGGAATGGAGCCGGAAGAAGTGAAAGGGATTATGGGAGGGAATTTTATCCGTTATTTCAGGGAGATTCTTCCTGTGGGGTAAAAAAAGGTGGAAAGGTTGAAAAATCAGCTTGATAGCTGATTTTATCAACCAAGAATTTGTGCCGGAGCGTCACAAATTCTAATATGGCAGAGCGAAATCTGACATTTCGCTCGCCTTCCTCCGCGTAAAACGCTTCGGAATGGAGGAAAAATGAACAAAAGAAGAAAGAGAATCCTGATTGGAGTAATTGGAATCGCGGTAATGGTCTGGCTTTCGCTGTGGGGAATGGATGCCAGGGCAGGTTTTGGAGATTTTAACGATTATGACAGCGGCGGCTATGGCGGCGGTTACAGCAGTGATTACGGCAGCGGAGGCGACAGCTGGTATGATTATGATGGCAGTTCCGGGGGCGGCAGTTCTGTAGCCGTTATTGTAGTTTTCGTGGTTATAGTGCTTGCCATTTATGAGACCAGACAGAGGGCAAAATTCCGAAGTCCGGGTACAGCTACCGGCTCATCTGTTCAGCGGCGAAACGGAAAACTGCCGGATCGTACGGAAGAGATCAGCAGGATCATTCGGGAAAGAGATCCCATGTTTACAGCCCCGGATTTCCTTTCCTTTGCGAAACAGGTTTATATGGATATTCAGATGGCATGGGAACGGCGTGATCTTACCCCCGTAAGAGGGGTGCTGCATCAGAATCTGTATCAGCAGACCCAGCGTCAGATTCAGAAAAAGATAGAAGACGGTATTGTCAATCATCTGGAAAGAATCAGTGTCAACACGGCTTATCTGACTGCATACAGAAGAGATAAGGCATATGAATATCTGACCCTTTATATGGCGGCAAGCATGATCGATTATCAGGTAAAGGAGGCTACCGGGGAGATCATTCTTGGCAATAAGACCACCAGGTGGAATATGTATTACAAGATGACCTTTATGCGCTCAAAGGACATGAAAACCGGAAGCCCGGAAGAGAAGGAAAGAGGATTTGTATGTCCCAACTGTGGAGCGCCTCTTAAGGGTACATCCTTTGGCAAATGTGAATATTGCGACAGCGTTGTGACCACAGGCATATATAGCTGGGTATTGTGCGATTTTGGAGTTGTGAAAGACGATACGGTGGACGAAGGTATTCAGCTGTCATAGAAAAGACGCCGGAAACAGAGCATGTTTCCGGCGATTACATTTTGCACCAACATAGGATAAGCATTGCCCCCGATACTGCCGGGCGCAATACTTATCCTGATGTTGGTGCGAAATGTATTTCCTGGCGTTATGCCTATTTCCTGATCTGGAAGGTGTTTTCCAGGAGCAGCCAGTTGGGACGGAAAAAGCGCATGATCTGCCAGTAGCCCATACCTCTTAGGGCATATAGGGGAAGCAGGGCAAACTTTTCCCGGTAGCTTCTCACATCTTCAAACCATACTTCATGGAGAAGCCCATCTTTTTCATAATGGAAGAAAGGAGACATGGCGACCTCATCAAACTCAATGGGAACGCCTGCAGCAATGGCAATCTGGACTGCTTCCAGGTTGCTGATGGTTCTTGCGGCGGAGGAGCCTCTCACGTAGGGCAGGGTCCAGTCATAGCCATAGTTGGGAATACCCAGGTCGATTTTGGCAGGATCAATGCGGGTGACGGCGTAGTCTACCACTTCTCTGACCTTATTGACAGGGGCTACCGCCATGGGCGGACCATATGTGTATCCCCATTCATAGGTCATAAGTAATACACTGTCGGCGGCGTTTCCCAGAAGACCGTAATCCATTCCACCATAGAGCAGTCCGCTCTGGTTGTCGGAGGTCTTGGGGACAAGGGCTACGGACACAGGGTATCCGAGAGGAGAAAGAAAGTCCCTGGTCTGCGCTACAAAATCAGCAAAGGGGATGCGGTCTTCGGCCAGGATATATTCAAAATCAATGTTAACGCCCTGGAAGCCTTTTTCGGAAAGGGTGTTCAGAAGATTGGAAAGCAGGTTGGATCTGGCTGCTTCGTTGTTTACAAGAGCGGAAATCAGCGTATTATTAAAATTTCCGTCAGGACCTAAGGGGGTCAGAGTAAGAATAGGGCGGACACCCTGTTCAAGGGCGCTGCGAATCATGAAAGAGTCGTCTGCTCTGGGAGGAACAAGTTCTCCTTCTGGTGTGAACCCATAAGAAAAAACGGACAGTGACGAGAGGAATGGCAACGTCTCCTCCAACACTTCCTGATTGATATAGGGATAAGCATATCCATTTACATAGGCAGAATAGGAAGGCATGGTTTCGCCTTCCGTTGATAAAAGCAGTGCCTGCCCCACAGCCAGTGGATAAGGATAGGACAATTGATTATCAAAAATAACGGAGGATACCGGGACTCCATAACGCTGGGCAATGGAATCTACAGTATCCCCTTCCTTTACTACATATATTTCCATAAATATTCCTGCCGCATTTTTGATTAATATATGCGGCAAAGATTATTTGGTGATGGGTATTCCCAGATGTATCCTGCGGTAGATCTTCCATACGATGACAGCTGGAAGAGAAAGAACAAGATACAAAGTGGATAAAAGACCTGCAGCCCCGCCGACTATGGTGATAAGCAAAAGACCGATGTTCATATTGTATTGGCACCTCCTTATGGATTGTTGTCCTGCCTATCTTATCAAAAACTTTTTGCCATATGAAGAGACGGAGGGGATTCTTAACGACAGTTTAACGAGATCTTAACGACTTCTTTATATGAAAAGCAAGGAAACAGCTTGTAAGGAACAGTGTCCGTGTATGGCGATATATTATAGCATGGCGGATGGCGGCGGAAATGGTTGCGCAACAGGAAGGAAATCTTTATAATAATATGTAACAGGCTACAGGCAGAAGAATGGCTGTGGCATCACATTCTTTGGAAAGAGACAGAGGGTTGGATTATGGATTATCAACAGGCAATGGAAAAGCTGGCTGCCGCAGGGCAGGAGCATGTAATGCAGTATTATGAGGAATTAACAGAAGAACAGAAGGAGCTTTTACTGACCCAGATCGAGGCTACGGATTTTGGGGTGTTATCCTCCTTAGGGGATAAGAAAGGGGAAAATGTCAGAGGAGAGATTACCCCTTTGGCGGCAATGCAACTGCCTCAGATTCGGGAGAAGGAAAACGAGTTCCGGGCGATCGGTCTTGAGGCGGTTCAAAAGGGAAAGGTGGGAGCCGTGCTGCTTGCCGGAGGCATGGGAACCCGGCTGGGGTCAGACGATCCCAAAGGGATGTATAATATCGGGCTTACGAAGGAGGTCTACATCTTCCAGCGTTTGATCGAAAATCTGCTGGAGGTGGTGAAGGAAGCCGGAGCGTGGGTTCCTCTTTACGTGATGACCAGCGATAAAAATCATCAGGCAACGGTAAGGTTTTTAACGGAGCATGAATTCTTCGGATACCAGAAGGAATACGTGACCTTTTTCATGCAGGAGATGGCGCCGGCATGCGATTATCAGGGAAAGGTTTATATGGAAGAGAAATGGAAGATCTCAACCTCGCCCAACGGAAACGGCGGCTGGTATTCCTCCATGTATAAATGGGGCGTTGCCCAGAAAGCAATGAAGGACGGCGTGGAATGGCTGAACGTTTTCGCCGTGGACAATGTGCTTCAGAGAATTGCCGATCCCTGCTTTGTGGGAGCCGTGATTGCCAACCAGTGCGCGGTGGGGGCAAAGGTAGTGCGTAAGTGCGCACCCGATGAGAAGATCGGAGTGATGTGCTCGGAGGACGGAAGACCTTCCATCGTGGAATATTATGAACTCACAGAAGAGCTGATGAACGCCAAAGATGAAAACGGAGATCCTGCATATTACTTTGGCGTGATTTTAAATTATCTGTTTAAGATCCAGGATCTGGAAAAGATCCGGGAGAAAAATCTTCCCCTCCACATTGTGGAGAAAAAGATTCCCTATTTGGATGAAAAGGGAGAGAAGATAAAGCCCCAGTCTCCCAACGGTTATAAGTTTGAACAGCTGGTTCTTGATATGATCCATGAACTGGACAGCTGCCTTCCCTTTGAGGTGGAACGGAACAGAGAATTTGCGCCCATTAAAAACGCAACGGGCATTGATTCCGTAGAAAGCGCCAGGGCGCTCTGTGCAGAAAATGGAATAGAGCTTTAACCATTTAACATTTTAACAGGTTTGAGTAACATTATTATCTTGCGGAACCTGTATTATACCGGATAAAATGAATACAGGTTGAAACAATAAAACAAGTAAAGATCATAAGGAGGCAGCAAAATGGCAATTCTGGTTACAGGCGGCGCCGGATATATAGGCAGCCATACAGTGGTTGAATTACAAAATGCAGGGTACGATGTTGTAGTGGTGGACAATTTAAGCAATTCCAGCGAAAAAAGCTTGCAGAGAGTAGAGAAAATCACCGGAAAACCCGTTACCTTTTATAAGGCGGATATTCTTGACAGAGATGCGTTAAACGATATTTTCCGGAAGGAGAGCATTGATTCCTGTATTCATTTTGCAGGCTTGAAGGCGGTAGGGGAATCGGTGCAAAAGCCCTGGGAGTATTACGAGAACAATATTGCTGGAACCCTGACTTTGGTGGATGTGATGAGGCAGCACGGAGTGAAAAATATAATCTTTTCTTCCTCTGCAACCGTTTACGGAGATCCGGCAATCATTCCAATCACAGAGGAGTGCCCCAAGGGGCAGTGCACCAATCCTTATGGCTGGACCAAGTCCATGCTGGAGCAGATTCTGTCGGACATGCAGAAGGCAGATCCGGAATGGAATGTGATCCTGCTGCGCTACTTCAATCCCATTGGCGCACATAAGAGCGGTACCATAGGAGAAAACCCCAACGGCATTCCCAACAACCTGATGCCTTATATTACCCAGGTTGCCGTAGGGAAATTGAAGGAGCTGGGAGTATTCGGAAACGACTATGATACCCATGACGGAACCGGCGTGAGAGACTATATCCATGTAGTGGATCTTGCCATAGGACATGTGAAAGCGCTGAAAAAGATCGAGGAAAAGGCGGGGCTCTGCATTTATAACTTGGGAACAGGTGTGGGCTACAGCGTCCTTGACATTGTAAAGAACTTTGAGGAAGCGACAGGGGTAAAGATCCCTTATGCGATCAAGGAAAGACGCCCGGGGGATATTGCAACCTGCTATTCCGACGCGGCAAAGGCAAAAAGAGAACTTGGCTGGGAGGCGCAGTACGGGATTAAGGATATGTGTGCGGACTCCTGGAGATGGCAGAGTAATAACCCTAACGGCTACGAAGAATAATAAGTAAAAGAACAGAAATGAACGCCGCGCATTGTGAGCCGGCTTATGAAAAAAAGGATGCATTCTCTTTCGGAAGGCTTATGCCTGGAAAGGGAGTGCATCCTTTTTGCTGAAAAATTATGCTACGTATAAAAACATGAAGATAAAATGGCAGATGCTTCCGCCCATGACGAACAAATGGAAAATTTCGTGAGAGCCGAAAAAGGCATGTTTTCCGTTGAAAACAGGAAGCTTGAGGGCGTAGATTACGCCGCCGATGGTGTAGATAATGCCTCCTGCCAAAAGCCATCCAAATGCTGCATGAGGAAGTACGTTCCATAAGGGACCAAACACGGCGAGGCAGACCCAGCCCATTGCAATGTAGATAACAGAGGAAAACCACTTAGGACAGGTGATCCAGCAAGCCTTCAAAACCATGCCAAACAGAGCGATCCCCCATACTACGGCAAACAGGGTATAGCCCAGACTGCCGCCCAGGACAATCAGGCATACCGGTGTGTAAGAACCGGCAATCAGCACAAAGATCATCATATGGTCAAGCTTACGAAAAAGCTGGAGCACCTTTCCGCTGATATTCAAGGAATGATAGGTGGCGCTGGCTCCGTATAGCAGGACCATGCTGAGGCAAAAAATACTGAGCGCCAGCAAAGCGCTGTGACCGGAAGAAAGAGCGGCTTTTATCAGAAGCGGGACTGCGGCAAAAACTGCCATCATCATGCCGATGAAATGGGTGATGGCGCTTCCAGGTTCACGTATTGTAATTTGCATAGTAGAGCCTCCTTTTACACAAAACACAACAAGTAGTTTTAAATACTATGTTTAATATATTGTAATACTACTACATATAATGTCTTGTGTCAATCAAAATTATACAAACAAACGCGGCTGTGCTTTGCGGGCAGGTTTATCGTAAAAAATGCTCAGATCTCTTCATAAACCAGAGATCTGAGCATATATATTAAGAACGAATCAGTCTTCTTCTATAACATGAATTTCAAGATAATCAAAGTCTATGCTTTCCATGAAATGATCCTGCGTAAATCGAACTTTATCATGACGCTTAAACTCCTGAATTGTAGAATCCAGCCAGATCGGCTTGCCCAGGTCAAAGGTATAACAGATCTGGTCAATTGCATGAAATACTTTGTGGGTGCGGGTATCAGTACTGTCATCACAGATGACGGTATCCTGCAGCATACGATTGTCTTTAAAAATTTTTGCCCATAAACGAAACATGATCTTCTCCATTTTTATATCATTTTCTCCGCTGTTTATTATAACAGAGGAAGGAGAACTTCACAACATCATTAAAATAGACAATAAACATTAAAAATTAATAAAAAAGTTGTGAATAATGTACATTTGCGGTAAAAGTATGGTACAATAGTCATAAGCTGTAGGGGGAGGTGGACTGAGAATTTTGAATCAGCGGGAGAAGGAATACATAAGTAAGGCGGTAATGAAATGGAACTAAAGGCAGGGCGGGACAGCGACATAGATAGCTGGAAGGAAGTCATTTTAATTTATAGTTCTGCACTGAAGCAGATTTCAACAAAACTGGAAATATTAAATGATGAATTCC